>JAQXOO010000036.1 GCA_029099685.1 Clostridia bacterium | reverse complement strand
CTGCCCGTAGTCTTCGACGAAAAACTCTGGCACGGCACCATCGACCATGTCACCGTCCACGCCGATGAACGGGTGGTGTTTCACTTTAAGGACGGGAATGAAATCGTAACAAGGCTATGAAATATTACAAAGACAGAACTGGATCAGCAAGGATAATCCTGCCGACTCGGTTCTGTCCTTTTTGTCCTTTCTGTCCCATGGGTATCATTAGAAAACCGTCCATATCCGGGGTTACTCCCAGCCATGGACGGTTCTGTGTATATAGAAAATAATAATTTATCGTTTATATTCTTATAACGATTGTCATTTTACCAACCCCTGTCTTTTCAGACCATGGCCGCATCAAATTCGGGCATACAATTTGCTTATGGCCGGAAATGTTCGGATTATCCCCGGTTTCCTTCCAAAAACATCCCCGGAACGGGAATAAACAAAAAATTACCGTTGTTGAAATTGTATCAACAACGGTAACTGATTTGGTTGCGGAGGCAGGATTTGAACCTACGACCTCCGGGTTATGAGCCCGACGAGCTACCAGGCTGCTCTACTCCGCGATATGCATTTCTCGATTGCTTTATTAGAATACCACGGTTTTTATCCTTTGTCAAGCCCCCGTCCTAAAAAATCTGCGGCGGGGCGGCGGATTTCCCCGGCGGACGGTTGACAGGGGCGCTTTCACACTTTATAATAAAAAAATATTGACCAAGGTCCGGCGGAGCACCGGCTCCGTTATCCCCCACAGAGAAAGGAAGCGTTGTATATGAACGATTACCGGCAGGAGACCATCTGTGTCCAGGGCGGCTACACCCCCGGCAACGGCGAGCCCCGCCAGATCCCCATCATCCAGTCCACCACCTTCAAATATGCCACCAGCGAGGACATGGGCAAGCTGTTTGACCTGGAGGCTGACGGCTACTTCTATTCCCGCCTGCAGAACCCCACCTGCGACTATGTGGCGGCCAAGATCGCCGCGCTGGAGGGCGGCACCGCCGGTATGCTCACTTCCTCCGGCCAGGCGGCCAATTTCTTTGCTCTGTTCAACCTGGCGGGCTGCGGCGACCACATCGTGTCCTCCGCCACCATCTACGGCGGCACCTTCAACCTGATGGACGTGACCATGCGCCGGATGGGGGTGGATGTGACCTTCCTTTCTCCCGACTGCACCGCGGAGGAGCTGGACGCCGCCTTCCGCCCCAACACCAAGCTGGTGTTCGGCGAGACCATCGCCAACCCTGCCCTCACCGTGCTGGACATTGAAAAATGGGCTGCGGCCGCCCACCGCCATGGCGTGCCCCTCATTGTGGACAACACCTTTGCCACGCCGGTGAACTGCCGGCCCATCGCCTTCGGCGCGGACATCGTCACCCATTCCACCACCAAATATATGGACGGCCACGGCGTCCAGGTGGGCGGCGCCATCGTGGACAGCGGGAACTTTGACTGGATGGCTCACGCGGACAAGTTCCCCGGCCTGTGTACCCCCGACGAAAGCTACCACGGCATCACCTATGCGGAAAAATTCGGAAAGGCGGGCGCCTTCATCACCAAGTGCACCGCCCAGCTCATGCGGGACCTGGGGGCCACCCCCTCGCCCCAGAGCGCTTTTTACCTGAATCTGGGGCTGGAGAGCCTGCACGTGCGCATGGCCCGTCACTGTGAAAACGGACAGGCGGTGGCGGAATTCCTGTCCCGCCAGCCTCAGGTGGAGTGTGTCCACTACTGCGGCCTGGAGGGCGACCCCTATCACGCCCTGGCCGAAAAATACCTGCCCCAGGGTTCCTGCGGCGTGGTGTCCTTTGAGCTGAAGGGCGGCCGTCCCGCGGTGGAGGCCTTTATGAAGGCGCTGAAGCTGGCCGCCATCGAGACCCACGTGGCCGACGCCCGCACCTGCTGCCTCAATCCCGCCACCTCCACCCACCGCCAGATGACCGAGGAGCAGCTGAAGGCCGCCGGTGTCCCCGTGGGCCTGGTGCGCATCTCCTGCGGCCTGGAGCACAAGGATGACCTGATCGCGGACATCAAGCAAGCACTGGAGGCCATGAACTGAATGCCGATCAAGATCCCCAACCAGCTGCCGGCCACCGGCACGCTGCGCTCTGAAAATATCTTCGTCATGACCGAGACCCGGGCCATGACCCAGGACATCCGGCCCCTGCAGATCCTGCTGCTGAACCTGATGCCCACCAAGATCGACACCGAGACCCAGCTGGCCCGGGTGCTGGGCAACACCCCCCTTCAGATCGAGCTGGAGCTGATCGCCCCGGCGGGGCACGTGTCCAAAAACACCTCCCGGGAGCATATGCTGGCCTTTTACAAAACCTTTGACCAGGTAAAGGACCGCACCTTTGACGGACTCATCATCACCGGCGCGCCGGTGGAGCTGATGGCTTTTGAGGAGGTGGACTACTGGCCCGAGCTGTGCGCTGTCATGGAGTGGAGCAAGACCCACGCCCACTCCACCCTGTATATCTGCTGGGGCGCCCAGGCGGGGCTGTATTACCACTACGGCATCCAAAAGCACCTGCTGCCGGAAAAGCTGTTCGGCGTGTTCCAGCACACGGTGGAGGACCCCAACTACATCCTGTTCCGGGGCTTCGACGACCGGTTCTGGGTGCCCCACTCCCGCAATACCACCGTGGAGCGGGCGGACATTGAGGCCGTCCCCGGGCTGAAGGTGCTGGCTGCCTCGCCGGAGGCGGGTGTTTATGCCGTCAAAAGCCCGGAGGGCCGGCAGGTGTTCCTGATGGGTCACGCCGAATATGACCGGGACACCCTGAAAAAGGAGTATCTGCGGGATCTGGCCGCCGGGGTGGACATCCGCCTGCCCCGGAACTATTTCCCGGGTGATGACCCCGCACGGGAGCCTGTGGTCAACTGGCGCTCCTGCGCCCACCTGCTGTACGCCAACTGGCTGAACTACTGCGTGTACCAGACCACGCCCTATGACATTCAGGGCATCCGGGACGGCATCCGCACAGAAGAATAAGGATCAGATTTCCGTCCCGGCAGCTGCCGGGACGGTTTTTTCCCCGGCAGGGAACGGCGTTATAAGCCTCAAACGGCAGCACGAAAGGAGGAAAACCGCGGAATGGATGACTTTATTGACTCGCTGAAGCAGAAGGACCTGAAGAAGATCCGGGCGTGCCCCAAAGCGGACCTGCACGACCATTTTGTGCTGGGGGGAAGCCGGCGGTACCTGCGGCGGACTGCCGGCGTAAGGATCCGGCCGGTCAAACGGCCGCGGCCTGCACATTGTGGGGAGAAACCCTGCGCCTTCGGCAAAAATTGAAGATACGCATCCGTATCATTAGAATTGTACGGATGCTTTTTTGAGCGGGCGCAGGGCAGCTTCGGCACGAATTAGTGGCAACTAACTACATAGAATGCAATCTGATTTCCGTTTTTTGTGAAATCTGCCGTTGACACGCCCGGGCGCTTCGCCTATACTGTTTTCAGATTAGTAATGACTAACTGCGTGGAAACGGAGCGACTGTTATGACATTGGCACAACTTCCTGCCGGCAAGTCCGGCGTCATCACCGCGGTGGGCGGCGAAGGGGCCCTGCGCTGCCGCCTGCTAGACATGGGGCTGATCCCCCGCACCGCCGTCACCGTTCAAAAGGTGGCGCCCATGGGCGATCCTATCCAGATCCGCCTGCGGGATTATGAACTGACCCTCCGGAAGGAGGACGCGGAAAACATTCAGCTGCGGGAGGTGGACAACGCATGATCTTCGCCCTTGCGGGAAACCAGAACTGCGGAAAGACCACCCTGTTCAACCAGCTCACCGGCATGAATCAGCACGTGGGCAACTTCCCCGGCGTCACCGTGGACCAGAAAAGCGGCCAGGTCCGGGGGCAAAAGGACTGCACGGTGGTGGACCTGCCGGGCATCTATTCCATCCGGCCCTATTCCGCCGAGGAGATCGTCACCCGCCAGTTTTTGCTGGGGGAAAAGCCTGACGGCATCATCAACATCGTGGACGCCACCAACATCCAGCGCAACCTGTACCTGACCCTGCAGCTCATCGAGTGCGAGACCCCCATGGTGCTGGCGCTGAACATGATGGACGAGGTCCGGGCCAACGGCGGCTCCATCGACGTGCAGGAGATGGAACGCCTGCTGGGCATCCCGGTGATCCCCATCTCCGCCGCCAAAAACCAGGGCATCCAGGAGCTGATCGACCGGGCGGTGCAGACTGTGCGGGAGCAGCGCCGCCCCGCCGTCACCGACTTCTGCGGCCCCGGCCCGGTGCACCGGTGCATCCATTCGGTGTCGGTGCAGATCGAGGACCACGCGGAAAAGGCCGGCCTGCCGGTGCGTTTTGCCGCCACCAAGCTCATCGAGGACGACCCCGCCATCCGGGAGAGCCTGACACTGGACCAGAACGAGCTGGAGCTGGTGGAGCATTCCATCCTCCAGATGGAGGAGGAGCACGGCATGGACCGCAACGCCGCCCTGGCGGATATGCGCTATGATTTTATCGAGCGGATCTGCCGGAAAACGGTGGTCCGCTGCCGTGAGAGCCGTGAGCACCAGCGCAGCATGAAGATGGACCGGGTGCTCACCGGCAAATACACCGCCATCCCCATCTTCATCGCCGTGATGTTGGCCATCTTCTTTTTGACCTTCAACGTGTTCGGCGCGGTGCTGTCCGACCTGCTGGCGGGGGCCATCGGCTGGCTGCAGGAGGGGGTGGACGCCGCCCTTACCGCCTACGGCCTCAACCCGGTGGTCCACAGCCTGGTCATCGACGGCGTTTTCGAGGGCGTAGGATCGGTGCTGTCCTTCCTGCCCGTCATCGTGGTGCTGTTCTTCTTCCTGTCCATTCTGGAGGATACGGGCTACATGGCCCGGGTGGCCTTTGTCATGGATAAGCTGCTGCGGAAGATCGGCCTGTCGGGCCGGTCCATCGTGCCCATGCTCATCGGCTTCGGCTGTTCGGTGCCCGCCATCATGGCCACACGCACCCTCAGCTCCGACCGGGACCGGAAAATGACCATCCTGCTGACCCCTTTTATGAGCTGCAGCGCCAAGATCCCCATTTATACCGTGTTCACCGCGGCCTTTTTTGAAAAATATCAGGCGCTGGTGATGATCGGCCTCTATGTGGGGGGCATCCTCATGGGCATCCTGTGCGCCCTGCTGTTCGGAAAGACCCTGTTCCGGGGCAAGCCAGTGCCCTTTGTCATGGAGCTGCCCAACTACCGCTTCCCCTCCCTCAAGAGTGTGTGGCAGCTTTGCTGGGAAAAGGCAAAGGACTTCCTCCAGCGGGCTTTTACCGTGATCTTCTTCGCCGTATGCATCATCTGGTTCCTGCAGACCTTTGACGCCCGGCTGAATGTGGTGGCGGACAGCGCCGACAGCCTGCTGGCTGCCGTGGGCCGGGTCATCGCCCCCATCTTCGCCCCGCTGGGCTTCGGCGACTGGCGGGCAGCCACCGCCCTGATCTCCGGCTTTATCGCCAAGGAGTCGGTGGTGTCCACCCTGGGCGTGCTCATGGGAGGCGAGGGCAACATCGCCGCCCTGTTCACCCCGCTGGCCGCCGGGTCCTATCTGGTGTTCACCCTGCTCTATACCCCCTGCGTGGCGGCCATCGCCGCCGTCAAGCGGGAGCTGGGGGGCGGGCTGCAGGCGGCCTGCGTGGCCCTGACCCAGTGCTGCATCGCCTGGCTGGCCTCCTTCGCGGTGTATCAGCTGCTGATGGCGGTGCTGTGATATGGAAGCGGTGGTTGTACTGGCCCTGGCCCTCTGGGCTGTGTGGGCCGTCCGCGCCATGATAAAGCGCAAAAAGCAGGGAAAATCCCTCACCTGCGGCGGGAACTGCGCCTGCTGCGGCGCCCGGTGCGGACAGAAGAAACAGGATTAAAGAAAAGGGACGGCCCCCGGGCCGTCCCTTTCATCTGTCCCGCGCCTTGACAAGTCCCCGGATCCGTGCTATCATGTCGAAACATCTGACAAAGACCGGGGGGATCACCATGACGCGCACACAACAACGGGCTACCCTGTTTGCCGTCCTGGCGGCGGGGCTGTACGCCCTCAGCTCGCCGCTGTCCAAGCTGCTGCTGGAGGACGTCTCCCCGAAGATGATGGCCGCGCTGCTCTATCTGGGCGCAGGCTGCGGGATGCTGGCCCTGCGGCTTTGCCGCCGGGCCGCGGGAAAGCCCTCCGGCGAGGCGCCCCTCACCCGGAAGGAACTGCCCTATACCGCCGGCATGGTGCTGCTGGACATCGCCGCGCCCATCCTGCTGATGCTGGGCCTCACCCGGACCACGGCGGCCAACGCCGCCCTGCTGAACAATTTTGAGATTGTGGCCACGGCCCTCATCGCCCTGCTGCTGTTTGGGGAGAAGATCTCCCGGCGGCTGTGGCTAGCCATCGGGCTGGTGACCGTGTCCAGCATCGTGCTGTCGCTGGAGGGCGGCGGCAGCCTGCGGTTTTCCCTGGGGTCGGTGTTGGTGCTGCTGGCCTGCTGCTGTTGGGGCCTGGAAAACAACTGCACCCGCGCCCTGTCGGAAAAGGACCCCCTGCAGATCGTGGTGGTCAAGGGCTTCGGCTCGGGCCTGGGGGCGCTGGTCATCGCCCTGGCCTCCGGCGAAGGGATGCCCGGCTTTTTGCCCGGGGCGGGGGCTTTGTGCCTGGGCTTTGTGGCTTATGGCCTGAGCATCTTCTTCTACATTTACGCTCAGCGGGACCTGGGCGCCGCCAAAACCAGCGCCTGGTACGCGGTGTCCCCCTTTATCGGGGCGGGGCTGTCACTGCTGATCTTCCGCCAGCTGCCGGGACTGACCTTCTGGCTGGCGCTGGCCATCATGGCCGCCGGCGCCTATTTCGCCGCCACCGACAACGGATAATAAAGTGCCGCTCAGAGCTGTCTGAGCGGCTTTTTTCTGCCGGGCGCGCCGCCGCGGGACACAGAGATTTGAAAAACGGGCAGGTACCGCAAAGACGGTACCTGCCCGTTTCAGACAGTGTTTCATGTGCCCCGGCGGCTCCGGAAGGGAGCCGCTTTGGGCTGGAAAAACTCAGGCGCCCAGGATGATACCCACGATGGTACCGGCGTAGTTACCGATCACATAGCCCAGGGTACCGATGAGCATGGCGGGACCGACCAGAGCGGACCAGCCCTGAGAGATAGCCATACCGGCAGCGGTGGTGGGGCCGCCGATGTTGGCGTTGGAGGCGATGATGGCATCCTCCAGGTTGAACTTGAACAGCTTGGCGGAAACAAAGCAGAAGATCATGTTCACCACGACCATGATGAAGGTCAGGACCAGCAGCAGGGGAGCCTCGGTGAGGACCACCATGATGTTGGCGGGAACACCGATGACGAACAGGAACAGGTAGATCAGATAGGTGCCGATCTCCTGAGAGCCGGCCATCTTGCTGACCTGCTTCTCACACAGGGTGGCAAAGGCCACGGAGATGGTGGTGATCCACACGTACTGGGAGCCCAGGAACTTGCCCACGAAGTCCATAAAGGCATTGGGGTTCTCGGGGACCAGGCCCTTGAACAGTCCGGCGATGATCTGAGAGATCCAGACCACGGCCACGGCATAAGCCACGTTGACGGCGATGTCCTTCAGAGAGATGTCCTTGCGGCTCCAGAAGGCAGCGGCCTGGGTCTGGGCAGCTTCCTTGGAAGTGCCTGCCTCGACCTCGTCGATCAGGGGGTGCTTGAAGTGCTTGCGGAAGAACTTCATGCCGGCAAAGGCGATCAGCACGAAGAAGTAAGCGGCCATCAGCAGGTTATCGGCCACGGTGGCGGCAGAGGTCAGTTCCTTGCCGTCGAACTGAGAGGCCATGGCAGCAAAGTTGACGCCGCCGCCGATGTAGGAGCCGGTCATCATGGAAGCGACCTTAGCCAGGCCCTGGGCATCGCCGAAGGGGCCGGCCAGCAGGGCGTAAGCCAGGAACGCGCCGGCGATGGTGCCCACGGCGCCGATGAGGAAGATGACCAGCATACGACCGGTCTCGGACCAGATCTTCTTCAGGTTGCACTGCAGCAGCAGCAGGGGGATGCCCACGGGGACCACGATGCCCCAGACCACGTCGTCATACAGGACGCAGCTGGTGGGGATGATACCCAGGTTGGCCATAACCATGGCCAGGATCAGGGCGATGATGGCACCGGAGATCTTGGAAGCCCAATTATACTTCTGCTCCAGCCAGATGGAGAACGCGACGCCCAGGCACATGACGGCCAGCAGGGCGATGGTGTTGTCAGCCGCGATCAGGGTGTGACCGAACAGCTTTTCCATGAGTGTCATACAGTTTTCCTCCTTTGTGAAATTAAAAGGGCATCTTCCGACGTATGACGCTTACCGGAGGATGTTACCGTTTGACAGTATTATACATTATGAACAGATTGTTACGCAAGTGGAAAAGTTAAAATTTTGGCGAATATGTGATTATTTTTGGGCAATTTGACGAAAAAAGATAAAAAAGCTGCCGAAAGGAAGAACCTTCCGGCAGTTTTTCGATAAAAATCGGTTTTTTACGTAAAATTTGATGGGTCAGCAGCCGGACACCATCAGGCCCTTGACGCGCAGGGAGGGAGAACCCACCACCGCGCCCTGGGGGATGCCCAGCCACAGGTCGCTTCCCACCGCTTCCACCTCTTTCAGCAGGGTGAAGAAGTTGCCCGCCACGGTGATCTGCTCCACCGGCTGCAGCTTGCCGTCCTTTTGCAGCCAGCCCGCCGCCAGCAGGGAAAAGTCGCCGGAGATGGGGTCCAGGCCGGCGTGCAGGCCGGACACGTCCCGGATGACCAGGCCGTCGCCCAGATCCTCCAGCAGCTGCTCGTAGGACTGCCCGCCGGGGAGAATGAAGAAGTTGGAGGGCGCCACACCCACAGGCGCGGCGGCGGAGGAGCGCCCGCCGTTGGAGGTGGAGGCGCAGCCCGCCTTGGCGGCGGTCTTCAGGTTGTGGAGCAGGGTGCGCAGCACGCCCTGTTCCACAACGGCGGTGCGCACCGAGGGCACGCCCTCGTCGTCAAAGGGCCGGGGATTGCATTCCAGCAGCGGGTCGTCCGCGATGGACACGCAGGGCGCGGCAATGACCTGGCCCTCCTTGCCTGCCAGCAGGGACAGGCCCTTCTGGGCGCTTTCGCCGCTGAACAGGGAGAAAAAGCCCCGCAGCAGGTCGGCGGCGGCGTGCTTTTCCAGCAGCACGGGGTACCGGCCGGAG
Source organism: Clostridia bacterium (assembly GCA_029099685.1). GTDB lineage: Bacteria > Bacillota > Clostridia > Oscillospirales > Butyricicoccaceae > UBA4644. The sequence goes on along the minus strand of JAQXOO010000036.1, from coordinate 22,270 downwards.
GGGATGGTGGCGGCGCCGAACTTCCGCCCGCCGTCGGCAGCGGCTTCCCGGGCGCAGCCTTCCAGGTCAAAGACCTCGCCGCCCCAGCGGAAGGCGAAGCCGTCCTGCAGCGTTCCGCCCTCCTGCAGCACCGGGGAGGTGTAGCACAGGGCTGCCGAAGCATCCCGGCTGGCCCGCAGGCCCAGGGTGTTGGCGATGTGGGTCTTGCCCTGGGCAAAGGCCACCTGGTTGCCCGCCACCCGGACGCACCGGGGGTCGGCGGCCAGGGCGCGCCTTTCCAGCTCCATGGCCAGGTCGATGCGCCGGGCGTCGGTGAGGGCGGCCAGGGGATTTTCCGGCAGGGTGACGGCGGGACAGGCGCAGGCGCCCTGCATGGGGTGGACGTCGGTGCTTTCGTTGGCGCGGGCGTTGTCCATGGCCCGCTCCACCAGCACCTCGGGCTGCTCCATCAGCTCGGTGTAGGCATAGCCGTTTTTGCCCTCCAGACACACCCGGATGGACAGGCCCAGCGACCGGCTGACGGTATAGCTGTCGATCTGCTGCTCCATGACCTCCACAGAGAACTCAGAACCCTCCTGGGCGTACACCTCGGCTGCCTCGCAGCCCTTTTCCAAAGCGATGCGCAGCAGCGCGTCGCGGTATGCTTCATAAGTCATAAGGCACCTCCCTTGCCGCCAACGGTGATGGAAGAAACACGGATGCGGGGCTGGCCCACGTTGGTGGGCACGCTGCCGGAAACAGAGCCGCACATACCGGGGGCCATCCACATATCCCGGCCCACCCGGTCGATGTTCAGCAGCACCTCATGGCCCTTGCCGATGAGGGTGGCGCCCCGGACGGGACACAGGATGGTTCCGTTTTTCACCCAGTAGCCCTCATCCACGGAGAAGTTGAACTCGCCGGTGAGGGGGTTGACGCTGCCGCCGCCCATGGAGGCCGCCAGCAGGCCGTCGCCCATGGTGCGGACCATCTCCTCCGGGTCGTCCTGTCCGGGGGCGATGAAGGTGTTGGTCATGCGGGAGGTGGGGGCAAAGGTGTAGTCCTGCCTGCGGGAGGAGCCGGTGGGCTCCATGCCCATTCTCCGTCCGCCCAGGATATCCACCATGTAGCTTTTGAGGATGCCGTTTTCAATGAGCACCCGGCGGCGGGAGGGCGTGCCCTCGTCATCCACGCCGATGGTGCCCCATTCGCCGGGCATCACGCCGTCATCCACGGCGGTGACGCAGGGGGCGGCGATGGGCTGGCCCAGCTTGCCGCAGAAAACGCTGTTGCCCCGGGACACCGAGGTGGCCTCCAGGGAATGTCCGCAGGCCTCGTGGAAGATAACGCCGCCGAAGCCGCCGTCGATGACCACCGGGAACACGCCCGCGGGGCAGTCGACAGCGTGGAGCATGGTGACGGCGCTCTTTGCTGCCTGCGCACCCAACTCGCTGGGGTCCACCGTGTCAAACAGCTCATAGCCGCAGCCCCGGCCGGGACTTCTGCGGCCGGTCTGGGCCTGGTTGCCGTCAGAGGCCACCGCCTGCACCACGATGCGGGTGCGGGGGCGGCGGTCATAGGCGAATACGCCCTGGGAATTGCAGATGAGCACCCGCTGGTCCACATCGCTGAGGCCGGCGATGGTCTGGGTGATCTCGGGGGAATGGTCCTTTGCGGCGGCGGAAGCCTCCCGCAGCCAGCGCACCCGGCGGTCGTTGTTGACAGAGGCGGCGGCGATGACCGGCTCCCGCCGGCAGTCGGTGACAGAGAAGGGCTTGCAGCCATACCGCCCGTCACCGGAGATGGCGGCGGCAGCCGCCCGAGCGGTGGCCAGCAGGGCCTGCTCGGATGTGTCGGCGGTGTAGGCATAGGCGTAGCGGGTCCCCTTCAGCACCCGGACGCCGGCGCCGTGGCGGCGGGAATAGGCGGCGTTTTCCACCTTGCCGCCCATCATGGAGAGATTGTTGCTCTCGGTGTCCTCCAGAAACAGCTCGGAGAAGTCGCCGCCGGTCTCCAGCGCGGCGGCCAGCACAGCCGAAGCAAGGGCTTGTGTGATCATAGGCACCTCCTGAAAGAATCTGTTGAAATCTATCTGTACTTTCCATTATAATGGAAAAAACAGAAAATAACAACCCGACGCCGGCACCCGGCGCAGAAAGGAGCTTTTTTCCATGCTGACCCTGACCTATCTCGGCCACGCCTGCTTTGTTTTGGAGGCGGAGGGCTACCGCCTTCTGCTGGACCCCTATACCCCCGGCTACGTGCCCGGCCTGGACCGCCCGGCGGTCTCAGCCAACCGGGTGCTGTGCAGCCATGACCACGCCGACCACTGCTGGGAGGGGGCGCCCGTGCTGCTGAACGAGGTGCCCTGCCCCTTTGCCGTCAGCACCATGGAGGTCTGGCACGACGGCCGGATGGGCGCTCTGCGGGGGCGGAACACCATTCATATCCTGGAATACCGGGGCCTCCGCCTGGCCCACCTGGGCGACCTGGGCCACGACCTGACGGAGGAACAGGTCCGGGAGCTGGGGCCGCTGGACGTGGTGATGCTGCCGGTGGGAGGCACCTATACGCTGGATTGCGGGCAGGCATCTGCCCTGGCCGACCGGCTGGACGTGCGCACCGTCATCCCCATGCATTACCGCCGGGGGGAGATGGGCTTTCCGGTGCTGCAGCCCCTGCAGGAATTTCTGGACCTCCGCCCGGACTGGCGGGAGCTGCCCGGCAGCACCCTGGAGGTCACGGAGAATATGCCCCGCACCACGCTGGTGCTGAATGTAAAACCGACCTGCAAATAAAAAAAGCGCCCTGCGGGCGCTTTTTTTATGGCCGGACGGCCAGCCGGCGGTCCAGAAAGGCCGCCACATCCTCCAGGGAAGAGGCGCCCTCCAGGCCCGGCCAGGCGCTGGGTTCATAGATCAGGCCGTCTCCGCCGTCCAGAAAGGCGAAGCGCACCCCGTCCGCCAGGCCGAAGGGAGCAATGTCCCGCAGCCGGACAGAAGCGCCGTTTTGCTCCCAGAAAGCGTCCGGGCCGTACTGGATGGGCAGGAAAATGCCCTCCGTTCCCACCTCTATCCGGGCCGCCACCTGGCAGTCCTCCACCCAGACCCCTTCCGCCACGGGGCAGGGCAGCAGAACGGACACGATCTCGCCTGCCTGCACATCTCCCTGCCACACCCGGCTCACCCGGATGTCCGCCAGCGCCCGCCAGGCCTTGCTTCCGTTGAAGTCCAGAGAGAGGTTGAGGACGGACGTCACCCGTCCCTGAAACACCGCCTGCTCCCACCGCCGGGGAAACAGCAGCTCCTCTTCGGTAAAATATGCCAGATCAAAGGCGGCGGACATGGAAACATCCGGGTCCTCGTACCGGAGGGTGACGCCGGGGGCCAGCTCCGTGCCGCCCCGGGGCCAGAACAGCAGGAACAGCGCGGCGCAGGCAGCGGCGGCCAGCAGCACCGGCAGGCGCCGTCCGGGGCGGGCCCGTTCGCTGTGGCTCAGCTGTTGGTCAGAAGCGCCGTTTACGGCGCGAAGCAGATCGGTTTCCGTCATAGCAGTTCCTCCTGTTCCAGATAGGTCCGCAGCTTTTTGCGGGTACGGCTCAGGGCCGCGGAGCATTGGTTTTCCGCCAGCCGGTACCGGGCGGCGATGTCCTTTACGCTTTCGGCGTAGAAATACCGGCGGAGAAAGAGGTCCCGGTCCCGGACGGGCAGCCGGCTGAGAAAAACGCCGATGTGGCGCTCCAGCTCCCGGGCCTGCGCTTGGTCCGCCGGGTCGCCTCCGGGAGCGACGCATTCCCCCAGCTCCTCCAGCAAAAGCGCCGTCTGCCCGCCGCCCCGCTTGCGCGCCCGCTCCCGTTCCCAACGGTTCAGGGCCAGGTTGCGGCAGATGCGGGCCAGAAAAAGCTTCAGCCGGGCGGGACGCCGGGGCGGGATGGCGTTCCAGGCCTGCAGCCAGGTGTCGGAAACGCACTCCTCCACGTCCTGGGGCAGGCCCAGAATGTTCCGGGCCACCGCCCGGCAATAGGCGCCGTATTTGGCGTCGGTCTCCGCGATGGCCCGCTGGTCCCGGCAAAAATAAAGCTCGATGATACGGTCATCCTGCAAGGTACCGCCTCCTTTCACCATCAAAGGACCGGAAAACAGGAAAAATCTGACGGTTTATTTCTATTTTATCCTGTTTTTGTCCGGCGGGCAACAACATACCGAATTTTGCACAAATCGGACCCGGTAAATTTGGCAATTCCTCCACTTGTTTTATTCCGCTAAAGTGATAAAATACTATTCATCAAATACAACTCAAACGGAGGAGACCCTTATGAAAAAGATATTTGCCCTGATGCTGTGCGTCCTTCTTTGCCTGTCCCTGTGCGCCTGCGGCTCCGGCTCCGACAAGCAGACCCTCATCGTGGGCTTTGACGCGGAATTCCCGCCCTTCGGCTTCATCGCCGCCGACGGCAGCTACGACGGCTTCGACCTGGCCATGGCCAGAGAGCTGTGCAAGCGCCTGGGCTGGGAGTACAAGGAAGTGGCCATCGACTGGAACTCCAAGGATACCGAGCTGGCCTCCGGCAACATCAACTGCATCTGGAACGGCTTTACCTACACCGGCCGCGAGGATGAGTACACCTGGTCTGACCCCTATGTGGACAACAGCATCGTGCTGGTGGTGAAAAAGGACTCCGGCATCGCCTCCAAGGCGGACCTGGCCGGCAAGACCGTCATGGCCCAGGCAGCTTCCTCTGCCGTGGATGCCCTGAACGGCGAGGACAACGCCGCCTTCAAGGCCAGCCTGAAGGAAGTGGTGGAGCTGGCGGACTATAACACCGGCTTCATGGAGCTGAAGCAGGGCACTGTGGACGCCATCGCCGCCGACCTGGGCGTGGCCGCCTATCAGATCGCCAACAACGAGGGCGAGTATGTGATCCTGGACGAAGCCATCTCCACCGAGCAGTACGCCGTCGGCTTCCTCAAGGGCAACACCCAGCTGCGGGACGCCGTCAACGCCGAGCTGAAGAAGATGGCCCAGGACGGCACCATGCTGCAGATCGCCCAGAAGTACGTGGATTCCGGTCTGGTGATCGAGAGCCTGTGCATGCTGGCCGGCTGACCCCTGTTTTTGTAAACAGACCTCACTTTTCTACTAATTGGGAAAGGCGGAGGCAGCCTGGGCTGTCTCCGCCCTTCCTGTCGAAAGGACGGTTTCCGCTATGAGCGTACAAACCATGCTGGGACTGCTGGGACAGGGCTTTCTCACCACCCTGTCCATCTTTTTTCTCACCCTCATCGGCTCGCTGCCCCTGGGGCTTTTGGTTTATTTCGGCAAAAAAAGCCGCCTGGCGCCGCTGCGCTGGGTGGTGAACGCCTACATCTCCATCATGCGGGGCACCCCCCTGATGCTGCAGCTGATGGTGGTCTATTTCGGCCCCAACCTGCTGTTCGGCGTCCTGCCGCCGGCCAACTGGCGGTTCGGGGCGGTGATCACGGGCTTTATCATCAACTACGCCGCCTATTTCGCGGAGATCTACCGGGGCGGCATCGAATCCATCCCGGCGGGCCAGTACGAGGCCGCCGAGGTGCTGGGCTATACCCGGGTGCAGACGTTCTGCAAGATCATTCTGCCCCAGATGGTCAAACGGGTGCTGCCCGCCGTCACCAACGAGGTCATCACCTTGGTGAAGGACACCTCCCTGGCCTATGTCATCGGCGTGGTGGAGATGTTCACCCGGGCCAAGCAGATCAACAGCGCCCCCGATTCCCCCGGTATGCTGGCCTTTGTGGTGGCCGGCGTGATCTACTGGGTGTTCAACCTGGTGGTCACGGTGGTCATGGCCCGGGTGGAAAAAAAGATGTCCTATTATCAGTGAGGAGGTGTCCCCTGTGAACATTTTGACCATGAAGAATGTAAAAAAGTCCTTCGGCGGCACAGAGGTGCTGCGGGACATCAGCCTCACAGTGGAGGAGGGCCAGGTGCTGGCCATCATCGGTCCCTCCGGCTCGGGAAAATCCACCCTGCTGCGGTGCGCCACCCTGCTCACCGAGATGACCGACGGCAGCCTCAGCTATCTGGGGGAGCCGGCGGCCCAGAGCGTGGGCGGCCGGGCGGTATACGCGGACAAGGCCCGGCTGAAAAAGGCCCGCTCGGTGTTCGGCCTGGTGTTCCAGAACTTCAACCTGTTTCCCCATTATTCCGTGCTGAAAAACCTCACCGACGCCCAGATCACCGTTTTGGGCCGGCCCAGGGAGAACGCGGAAGCAAAAGCCATGGCCCTGCTGGAGAAAATGGGCCTGGCGGACAAGGCCGGCGCCTATCCCTTCCAGCTGTCCGGCGGCCAGCAGCAGCGGGTGGCCATCGCCCGGGCGCTGGCCATGGACCCCCGGATCCTGTTTTTTGACGAGCCCACCTCCGCTCTGGATCCGGAGCTCACCGGCGAGGTGCTGCGGATCATCCGGGAGCTGGCTCTGGAAAAGATGACCATGGTCATCGTCACCCACGAGATGGCCTTTGCCCGGGACGTGGCGGACCGGGTCATCTTTATGGACGGCGGCGTCATCGTGGAGGAGGGCAGCCCGGAGCAGGTCATCGGTCATCCCCAGCAGGCTCGCACCCGCCAGTTCCTTCAGCGCTACAGCGAAAACTGACGGCTGCGTGAGCGGGGGCTTCCCGCAAAATAACCGTTTTTTTCCTGAAAATTTGGTCACGGTTGCTGTTGTATCTTCGCACCGAAACGATTATAATGAATAACATTGGGACACAGGGCCGGCAGCGCGTCTGCGGCCCGCCGGACGCGCGCGGCTTCTGCCGCCGGGAAAGGGAGGAACTATGATCGTTTTAGCCATCGGCGACGTGGTGGGCGACCCCGGGATGGACGTCCTGTACCGCTGCCTTCGCCCGCTGAAAAAGCAGGTGGGCGCCGACCTCACCGTGGTCAACGGCGAAAACGCCACACCCATGGGCCGGGGCATCGCCCCCAGCCAGGCAGAGGAGATCTTTGACGCCGGGGCCGACGTGATCACCCTGGGCAACCACACCTTTGCCAACCGTCAGATCTGCGATTATCTGGACGAGCAGCCCAATATCCTGCGCCCGCTGAATTACCCCGCCCGCCAGCCGGGCCGGGGCTACACGGTGGTGGAGTGCCGGGGCAGGCAGGTGTGCGTCTGCAACCTCCAGGGCCGGGTGGACATGAACTACATCCCCTCCGACCCCTTTGCCGCCGCCGACTGGCTGCTGGAAAACGTGAAGGCGGACCTGTATCTGGTGGACTTCCACGGGGAGGCCACCTCGGAAAAGCAGGCGATGGGCTGGCATCTCAACGGCCGGGCCGCCGCCGTCTGGGGCACCCACACCCATGTCCCCACCGCCGACGTCCGCGTCCTGCCAGGCGGCACCGGGTACATCACCGACCTGGGCATGACCGGCGGAGTGGAGTCCGTCATCGGCGTCCGCTGGGAGCAAAGCGTCCGGATGTTCCGGGGGGAGCTCACCGAGCGGTTCAAGCCCTCGGACCGGGACTGCCGCGTCCAGGGCGCAGTTTTTGAGATCGACCAACAGGGAAAATGCATCGGCGCGCGCCGCGTCGAGCTTCGGTAACAGAAAGGAAGCCACCGCAGAGTATGTCTGAACTTCGCAAACAAACAAAAGACGACCTGGTTTATTTTACCTCGCCCCAGCTTTCGGTCTATCCCCGGCTGCGGCACGCGTTTTTCACCAAACGGGGCGGTGTGTCCGCCGGCCCCTATGAGAGCCTGAATTTCCGCTTCTCCTCGGAGGACAGCCGGGAGAATGTCATGGAAAACTTCGACATCGCCGCCCGCCTTTTGGGCAGCGACGCCAGCCATGTGGCCCGCACCACCCAGAAGCACACCGACAACATCGTGGAGGTCACCGGGGTGAATGGCTTCACCTCTGTGGGCGACGGGGTAGACGCGCTGATCACCAACACCCCCGGCGTGGTGCTGTGCGGCTTTTACGCCGACTGTCAGCTGGTGATGCTGTATGACCACCGGAACAAGGCCTGCGGCCTGGTCCACGCGGGCTGGCGGGGCGTTGCCGGCGAGATCGTCCGCAAGACCATCGAGCGGATGCAGCAGCGCTACGGTTCCAACCCCAATGAGATGATCGCGGCGGTAGGTCCCTCCATCTGCCGCTCCTGCTTCGTCACCGATGACGATGTGCCCGAAAAAATGCGGGAGACCTTCGGGGATATGGTGCAGGAATATATGTACCGGGAAGGGGACAAGTGGTGTGTGGACCTGAAGAACATCACCTACACCATGCTGCTGCGGGCGGATATCCTGGCCTATAACATCGATATCTCCAACATTTGCCCCTGCTGCGGGGACAAGAGCCTGTTCTGGTCCCACCGCCGTCAGGGCGAAAACCGGGGCGTCCAGGCCGGCATGATCTCCCTGGCGGAATAAACAAAAACAGAAAAAACCGGCCCCCGGAGGTTTCTCCGGGGGCGATCCTACAGCACATTTTTGCGAAAACGGCATGGCTTGGGCCATGCCGTTTGCCGTTTTTGCCGGAGGATCAGTCTGCGGGCGCTTTTCTGACCTCCAAATAGTAATGGGGCTGGTCCCCGTCCAGTGTGACCCGGGTAATGCCGTTTTCCGGGTCAAAACCGAAGTTCTGGCGGACGATCTCCACCTGTCCACGGTCCTCCAGCACGGCGGTCTGCCGGGTAAAGGCCAGATTGCTGCCCAGGGAAGTGACCAGGTCATATCCGCTGACCCCTTTGTTTTCTGAGGCGGCACAGCAGAAATCAAAGCTGGGGTCCTTTTCAAAGGCAGCGCATACGGTCACGCTTCCCTCCGCCGGGATGGTGACCTCCGCCTCCAGCCAGAACACCCGGGCAACGCCGGTCACATCCAGCTCCTCGATCCCGCCGCTGTCATACCGGGCGGCACCGTTGTCCGAAAGGACGCCGTAGGCCGTCAAATGCTCCTTCAGCAGCCCGAAGTACAGCTCAAAGCCATCGTCCGGTTCTTCTTCAAAATAGTTCCCGGATTCTACCATCTCCTGATACAGGAAGCCTGCCGCCTGCCGAAGGGCCGTTTCCAGGTCGCTTTCCCGGCGGGTGACCGTCACCCCGGCCTCCACGGTTTTTTTCGTGTCCCAGCCGCCGGTGGCACAGCCCTGGCACCGGATGTCTTCAACATCGTCGCCCATCACGATGAGATAATACGGAATGCCGTAGCCCCGCTCACCTTCTTCCCGGATGGAAAAGCCCTTGCCCATGACGCCGGCTTCCCGGTCGTAATAACTGGCATGGAACCCATAGGAAAGCACCGTGGTTTTCTCATAATCCAGCTGGAACATCACCCGAATGGTGGGGTTGGGGATGCCTGCATTGCTGTTTGCTTCCGGTCCCCAGGCTCCGGTGAATTCATAGACCGTCACCGGAATATGGGACAGGTCCGCAAAATCCCCCAGCGCCCGCCGGAGATAGGTGCCGTCGGCCAGCAGGTCCCGGTACCCCTCCCAGCTGTCAAGCGCCAGAAGGTTCAGGCTGCCCGGATTTTCATGGGTCTCCGGCCAGTTCTCCCACGCACCCTGGAAGCCGCCGGCATAGCTGCCCGCGTGAAGCTCGGTTTCCAGTGTTTCACCGTCCAGGGTGAGGACCGGGCGGTTTTTGCCCAGGCTGTTCAGGCTGGACACAAAGGGATAGAGGAGACGGACGGTCTGGGGCCGGGCGTCACTGGTGGCCAGGGTGTAGGCATCCGACACCAGGATGCTGGACGAGGAGGCGTAATATCCCCCTCCGGATAACATTGATAGAAGCTTTCCAGAGCCTCCTGCCGCTCCGCTTCCGTCAGACCGGCGCACGCGGCGGCTTGCTCCTCATTGGATACCCACACCGGGACCCAGGGCGCGAAATCCAGGGTGACGCTCCGCCGGGCGGAGACCGCGCTGTTTTCCTCCCGCAGGGTCAGGGGAAACACCGGCCCGGCATAGGACATGAACACGCTGCCCTCATCGTGCCCGCCGCCGGCGGCGCTGTTTCCGGGCGCGGAGGCGGCGCCCAGCTTTGGCAGAAGAAAACCTCCCATCCCCACCGCCAGCGCCAGACAGGCCGCAAGGGCGGAAGCCCATTTTGCCCACCGGGGAAACCGCTTTGGCCTTTGCTTTGCGTTTGCGTCTTCAACAAAGGCGTCATTCGCCTCGCCGATCAGATCCATCAAGTCATCGGATCGCATTCAATAGCCCTCCTTTTCAAGCAGCGTCCGGAGCTTTGCCCGCGTCCGGTGCAGCATGGATGCGGTCTTGCTCCGGGAAAAGCCGAATTGCCGGGCAATGGACTGGACGGAGTCCAGATACCAATACCGGCGGAGAAACACCCGGCGCTCTGTGACCGGCAGGGCGTCCAGGAAGCGGTCCAGCAGCTGTTCCAGTTCTTTGCGCTGGACCTCGTCCTCCACACCGCCGGAGCCGGAAACACACTCCTCCAGCTCCTCCAGGACCAGGGGCAGTTCGTCGCCGCCCCGCTTTTCCGCGTTCCGTTTTCTCCAGCGGTCGATGGAGATGCGGCGTGTGATCTTTCCCAAAAAGGCGGAGAGGACGGAAGGACGGTGGGGCGGCATGGTGTTCCACGCGTCGTGATAGGTATCGTTGACGCACTCCTGGGCGTCCTCCCGGCTGCCAAGGATGCTGAAGGAAATGCTGCGGAGATAGCTGCCGTATTTTGCGGCGGTCTCCGTGATCGCCGCCTCAGACCGGCTCCAGTATAAAGCTACGATGCGGTCATCGTCCATCCTGACACCTCCGTTCGTTGTTTTGAAAGCCCTTTCACCTGTCTCCTCGCAAAAATTCTCACTGTATTGCACAGAAGACACAAATTTTCGCGGCGTCTGTCCCGGGCGGGACAGGAAGCGTTCTTTTTTGGGGCAAAACAGTTGCTTTTTCTGCCATAAAGTGGTAAGATGAAGCTGCCAAATGTGAAGAAATTGTAAAGAACACGACCCATGTTCCAATTCAAAAGGAGTGAAAGCAATGCGTCAGAAACAAGAAGGAAAACTGCGGAAGGAGATCGGCGTTTTCGGCGGCGTCAGCCTGGTGGCCGGCATGACCATCGGCTCCGGTATCTATTATCTGGGTAGCTACGTCCTGGAGCGCACCAACATGACCCAGGGCGCGGCGCTTTTGTGCTGGATCATCGGCGGTATCATCTCCATCCTGGGCGGCCTGTGCTTTGCCGAGCTGGGCGCTGAAATGCCGGTGCAGGGCGGTATGACCACCTACCTGAGCCGTGCCTACCATCCCTGCGTGGGCTTTATTAACGGCTTCAGCGGCTTTTTGCTGACGGCCTCCGGCTCCATCGCCTCTCTGGCCATGGCGGCGGTCATCCCCTTCCAGGAGGAGTTCCAGCTCAGCCAGCTGTGGACCAAGGTCATCGCCATCGCCCTGATCCTGTTCTTTACCTGGTTCAATCTGCGGGGCGTCAAGGGCGCTTCCCGGTTCCAGAACTTCACCATGGTGGTCCGGGTCATCCCCCTGATCCTGGTGATCTTGCTGGGCATCTTCTTCGGCACCCAGAAGGTGGACATGAGCGTGGCCCCCGCCATGGGCGGCGACCTGTCCATCACCAACTGCATCAAGGTCATCGGGTTCGCCACCTTCGCCTCCCTGTGGGCCTATGAGGGCTGGACCAACCTGAACACCGTGGCCGGTGAAATGAAAAAGCCCAAGCGCGACCTGCCCCTGGCCATCATCCTCTCCATGGGCTTCATCACCCTGGTCTATACCCTGTTCAACTTTGCCATCTACCGGGTCATCCCCGGTGCGGAGATCGGCGAGATGATCTCCGGCGGCTCCATCTATCTGGGCAAGGAGACCGCTTTCCGCGTCATGGGCAGCTTTGGCAAGTGGATCGTCATGATCGGTATGTGCGTGGGCATCATCGGCACGGTCAACGGCGACTGCCTGGTCTTCCCCCGTACCTACTATGCCATGGCCAAGGGCGGCTATTTCTGGAAATCCTTCGGCACGCTGAACGCCAACGGCGTACCCCAGGTGTCCATGCTGTGGTCCTCTGCCATCGCCATCGTCCTGGTGATCTTCAACGACCTGCAGTCCCTCACCGATCTTTTGATCACCACCAGCGCCCTGCTGAATATGATGGCGGTCATCGCGGTGCTTATCTTCCGCAAAAAGTATCCCGATATGGAGCGGCCCTACAAGGTCTGGGGCGGTGTTCCCACCATCATACTGACCATCATCTTCTTTGCGGTGCTGCTCATCAACAACCTGGTGTCCGATTTCAAGGGCTCCATCATCGGCTTCCTGATCCCCGTGCTGTGCGTCCCCTTCTACTTCTACTTCCGGAAAAAGAACGGCGGCGTGGACTACAGCGAGGACAACGAAGGCCTCGAATAAGCTGCATCCTGCCAAAAGCTCCGGGTATTCCCGGAGCTTTTTAACGCTTCAAAAGGGCGCTTCGCGCCTGCCAGTCGGGCAGCACCCGGGAGATTTCCCGGTAAAAATCCGGCCCGTGGTTTTTGTGGCGGATATGGGCCAGCTCGTGGATCACCACATATTCAATGGCCGGCAGGGGATATTCCATCAGGCGGAAGGAAAAGCACAGCCGGTTTTTGGGGCTGCAGGAGCCGAACCGGGTGCGGGCGCCGGTGACGGTGATGCCCGCAGGCTGCACGCCCATGCGGGGGGCATAGCGCTCCACCAGCGGCGGCAGCACCTCCCGCGCCCGCTTCCGCAGGGCGGCCTCCCGCTCCGGAGAAGGCTCGGGATGGGCTTCCCGCCGGGCCTGCATCCGGGCGGTGTGGGCCGCGATCCAGTCCTGCTTTTCCGCCAGAAAACGGTCGATGTCCCTTTGGGGACAGCCCAGGGGCGCCCGCACCAGCAGCCTGGCCTCCCGGGTGATCTCGATGGCCAGCGTCTTGCGCCGGGAACGGATCAGGGTATAGTCCATGGTATCACCTCAAAGACAGTATAGCACAGAACGGAAAAATAGGGTATAATGATCGTATCTTTTGGCAGGGAGGCGCAACGTGAAGCAGAATTACCGCATGACCCTCCAGTACGAGGGCACCAAATACAACGGCTGGCAAAAGCAGGGCAACACCCCCAATACCATCCAGGCCCGGCTGGAGGCCATTTTGCAAAAGCTGGACGGCACAGAGGTGGAGGTCCGGGGCTCGGGCCGTACCGACGCGGGCGTTCACGCCCGGGGGCAGGTGGCCTCCTTTGCCCTGGAGCATCCGCTCCCCGCGGCGGAGGTGATGGCCTGTCTCAACCGGTATCTGCCCCGGGATATCGGCGTCACGGCGCTGGAGGAGGCGGAGCCCCGCTTTCACGCCCGGCTCAACGCCCGGAGCAAGTGGTACCGCTACCGCATCCACCAGGGGGCGGTCCCCGATGTGTTCGGCCGCCGGTACAGCTGGCCCTGCCCGGAGCTTCTGGATACAGCCGCCATGGAGGCCGCCGCCGCCCACCTGGTGGGCCGGCTGGACTTCCGGTCCTTCTGTGACCAGAAAAACAGCAAAAGATCCACCGTCCGCCGGGTGGATTCCATCACCTTTTCCCGGGAGGGGACCGATCTGGTGATCGACTTCCGGGGCGAGGGCTTTCTCTACCACATGGTGCGCATCATGGTGGGGACGCTGGCGGAAGTGGGGGCCCACCGGCTGCTGCCCGGGCAGATCCCTTCTATTCTGGCGGCACAGGACCGGAAGCAGGCCGGTCCCCTGGCCCCGGCCTGCGGCCTGACGCTGATGGAAGTGGAATACTGACATGGCCGTGCTGAACGAGGACCTGATCTACGAGATCCTGTCGGTGGTGGAGGAGATCCCCGAGGGGTGTGTGGCCACCTACGGACAAATCGCCCGGCTCACCGGCCGGGAGAAAAACGCCCGCCTGGTGGGCCGGGTGCTGTCTATGGCGGAGTATTACGGCCGCTACCCCTGTCACCGGGTGGTGAACCATGCTGGAAGGACGGCCCCGGGCTGGCCGGAGCAGCGGGCGCTGCTGGAGGACGAGGGCGTGACCTTCAAGCCTGACGGCCATGTGGATCTGAAGAGGCATCGGTGGGACTGGTAAAGCAGGACGGAAACCGGACCGGCAGCCAAGTGAAAGCGGTTTTGGACAGGCCCTTTACGGCTGCCTTTTTGGGATGCCGGCCAGACGGTGGGGGCAAAAACGGGTGGCGGACCCTGTGGGATGCCCTTTGTCAAAAAGGAGACCCCGATGTGGTTTTTTGTCACCCCGGTCCTGCCGGGGATCCCAAGGCGGGCTTACCGTGAGATCCTTCGGCCGCTGGCCTCAGAATGACAAAGAAAAAGACGGCTCATGTGAGCCGTCTTTTCGTCTTTTATTTTACAGAACCTTGGACAAGAAGTCCTGCAGCCGGGGATTTTCGGGATTGTGGAAGAACCGCTGGGGATCGGTGTCCACCAAAATCTTTCCCGCCTCCATAAACAGCACCCGGCTGGCCACCTCCCGGGCGAAGCCCATCTCATGGGTGACCACCACCATGGTCATGCCGTCCCGGGCCAGCTGCTTCATCACCTCCAGCACCTCGCCCACCATCTCGGGGTCCAGGGCGGAGGTGGGCTCGTCAAACAGCATCACGTCGGGCTGCATACACAGGGCGCGGACGATGGCGATGCGCTGCTTCTGTCCGCCGGAAAGCTGCTGGGGATAGGAATCCGCCCGGTCGCCCAGGCCCACCGTGTCCAGCAGGCGGCGGGCCGTGGCCTCGGCCTCCTGCTGGGAGACGCCCTTGGCGTTCATGGGGGCCAGGGTCAGGTTTTTCAGCACGGTCATATTGGGGAACAGGTTGAAATGCTGGAACACCATGCCCATTTTCTGCCGGTGGCGGTTCAGGTCGGTTTTTTTGTCGGTGATGTCATTGCCCTCGAAGAAGATGCGGCCGGAGGAGGGCACCTCCAGCAGGTTCAGGGAACGCAGCATGGTGGATTTGCCGGAGCCGGAAGGCCCCACGATGACCACCACCTCGCCTTTGTGGATGGTCAGGCTGCAGTGGTCCAGGGCGCGCACCCCGTTGGGGAAGACCTTGACCACATCCTCCACACGGATCAGGGCGTTACTGGTTGTCTCCACGGCGCATCCTCCTTTCGACGGCCTCGATGGCCTTGCTGGCGGGGAAATTGATGCAGAAATAAATGACGGCGGCAAACACATAGGGACCCAGGGTGACATAGGTGGTGGTGGCCACCGTCTTGGCGCCCCACATCAGCTCCATCATGCCGATCACCGAGCAGATGGAGGATTCCTTCACCATGGTGACCACTTCGTTGGCCAGAGCGGGCAGAATGTTTTTGATGGCCTGGGGCAGCACCACGAACCGCATCCCCTGCCACTGGGTCAGGCCCAGGGAGCGGGCGGCTTCCATCTGGCCCTTGTCCACCGCCAGGATGCCGCCCCGGAAGATCTCCGCCACATAGGCGGAGCTGTTCATGGCCAGAGCCACCACGCCGGGAATGAACTGGGCCAGGTTGATGTAGCCCAGAATGTAGACGTTGGGGAGCTGGATGCCGCCCACGCCGAACAGGCCGTAATAGATGATATACAGCTGTACCAGCATGGGGGTGGAGCGGAACACGGCGATATATGCGCCGGAAAGGCCCCGCACCAGCTTGTTTTTGGACAGGCGCATCAGCGCCAGGCACAGGGCGGGGATAACGGCCACCGCCACCGACACCACGGACAAAAGCAGGGTATACACCACACCCTGACCGAAATACACCAGGTATTTGGGCAAAAATGAGAAGTTGAAGAACCCGTGGGGGGCGGTAAAGGCTTCCATCAGGCCGTTTCCCGCAAGAAGCAGCGTCAGATCCATGGGGGATCCCTCCGGTCTAAAGATTTTTCAAAAGATGAACAGGCCGCAAGGCCGGCGGACCGGCCCTGCGGCAGTATGGATTTGCTGAAGAAAAGGAGACTTATTCCAGGCCGATGGCTTCGGAGGACAGGGCGTCGGCCTCCTCCATCCAGGTGGTGATATCGCCGTTTTCAACAGCTTTCTTGATGGCGGCGTTGATGGCGTCCAGCAGCTTGTCGGGGTCGCCCTCCTTGACGGCCACGCGGTAGGGCTCGGCAGCCTCGCCCAGAGAGATGTCCACGACGGCCAGAGCGTCGTTGGAGGCCACATACTTGTCGGCCACGGCGCCGTCCAGCACGATGGCGTCGCACTTGCTGTTCACCAGGCCGTTCACCAGCTCGTTCACCGACTGCAGCAGCAGGGGATTGGCGCCGGCCATCTGATCGGCGACGATGTCGGCCTTGGTGGTGCCGGTCTGGGCGCCCACGGTCTTGCCGGAGAAGTCATCCAGAGAGGTGTAGTTTGCGGCGTTGTCTTTCAGCGTGACGATTTTCGGGGGAACGTCCGTGTAGTAGGGGTCGGAGAAATCGGCGGCGGCGTCGCGGGTGTCATCCTTTTCCATGGCGGCGATGACGAAATCCACGGTGCCCTGGCCCAGCTCGATGAGCAGGGAGTCAAAGGCGATGTCCTTGATCTGGAGCTCGGCGCCCATCTCGGCGGCGATGGCCTTGGCCATGGAGACATCGATGCCCACGATCTCGTCCTTGCCGTCCTTCAGAATATGGAACTCAAAGGGAGGATAATCCGCGGAGGTGCCCAGAGTGATGGTCTTTTTTCCGTCGTCGGCGGGCTTGCTGCCGCAGGCGCACAGAGCCAGCAGCATGGCGGCGGCCATAAAAACGGCGGCCAGCTTGACGAATTTCTTCATAAGAAAAGCCTCTTTTCATCAGTTTGATTTGATGGGATAATCATACATAATCACGGATGAATATTCAATAGTGACAATGCCCAAATATTTGAAGGAGAATTTGGCGTTTTTCATGGCAAACGCCAAAAAGAGCGGGCAAAACCGCCGGAAAGCAGGGACGATACAGGATAACTATTCCATTTCCGCGGAATAATATGCAAGCATCAGATCCACCACCCGGCCGTAGCTGCGGACGCCGTCGCTCTGGCCGGTGGCCCGGATGAGGGCGTCGTTGGCGGCGGAACCCAGGTCGTTGACCCTGCCCTCGAAGCGCTTGAGGCTGTCATTGAGCACCTGCAGGTCGTGCCGGGCCTGGGGACACAGGGCGGAATAATGCCCTGCCGAGGTCTCGCGGTCCACGGCGTACAGGGCGTTGTTGGCGTAAACATAGGCGCACAGCCAGGCAGAATAGCGCAGGCGGATGTCACCGCTGTCCTTGCAGGCCAGCCAGGCGGCGAAGTTGCACTCGGCCTCCGGCCCGATGCCCAGGCCGTGGGCGGTCTCGTGGGCGATGTTGAACGGGATGTGGCTCTGCACCACGTCGGAGCTGATCACCGATTCGGCGGTCCAGGGACAGTAATAGCCTGCCAGATCCACCCAGGACATAGCCCGTCCGCCCAAAAGGCTGCGCTTCACCCGCCCGGCGCCGGGGCGGTCAAACACCGTATATTTTTCCGCCAGGTCCCCATAGGCGGCGGACACCTGCTCCGCCAATTCCCGGAAGGAGCCGAAGGCGCAGCTGCCGCTGCCGTCCCGGGGCGCCTGCGCCGCCAGGGCATTTACCTGCTCCACCGTCCGGGCGGCCAGCCGGTCCAGCTCCTCCACGGTGTACTGCGCCACCTCCAGCCCCAGGGAGGAAGCCAGAGAGGGCGCGGTGTGGTGGACGCCGTACAGCGCCACGAACAGAAAAACCGCGGCGCACAGCATGCAGGCCAGCCGGCACAGGCCCCGGCCCAAAACGGCCCAGCGTCGCTGGCACAGGCGGACGGCCAGCCACAGGAGCCAGCCCGCCGTCAGACCCACCAGCAGCCATTCGGACAGGGGAAAGGGGACAAGCCCGGTCACCAGGGCCAGCCCCCGGGAAAGGGCGGCGGCCGCCCCGCGGCACAGGACGCTCACCTGGGGAAAGGCCCGGCACAGGTTCCATTCCAGCAGGGCCAGGGCCAGCAGCAGCGCCCCCAGCGCCAGCCACCAGAACCAGCGCACCGGCCAGCGGACGCCCCGGTAGCCCCGGTAGCCCCTGGCGCGGCGGGGGTCCCGCCTGGGATGAAGCGCCGGCAGGGCGGGCAGCTTTACGGCCCTCATGCCCGCTCACCGCTCAGCGCCATGGCCCGCTGCTGCTTGGAGCGGGGGCACACCTCCGCGCCGCAGGCGTCTTTCAACGTCCGGGCCAGCGCCTGCAGCGCCGCGGGCTCACCCTGCTTCAGCTCCAGCTCTATTTCGCACAGATCCTGCCGGACATCGCCCTTGTACAGCACGCCCAGGTCGGCGCACACCTCCAGAACAGCGCCCTCCCCACGGCACAGGCGGCACCGGCGGGTAAAGCGCGCCCCGCACACCGGCACCAGAGTCCGCCGGGCCAGCGCCTCCCTGGCGTCTTCGGGCAGATCGGGCATGGCCGCCAGCTTTTGCGCGCCGGCCGCCATATCCGGGGTCTCGCACTCCAGCTCCAGCCGGGAGAGTCCCCTGGGCGCGGACTTGAAGGCCGCCACACAGCGGCCGTTTTCCCGGCGCAGCCGCAGGGTGTACCGCCGGGCGGAGAAAAAGCCCTCCGGGTCATCGTAATAGACGGTCTCCATCCGGATGGTCTCCGCCGGGGAAAGGGCGGGCAGGCGGACGGTGTCCTCAAATATTCTGTTCTGCTGTTCCCGGGTCAGCGGGCCCAGCTTGATCTCGGTCTCCATGGAAACGCCTCCTTTGGATTTTTGTATTGTAACACGCTCCGGCCCCGGGGGCAATGCAAAACAAAAAATTAAGAGATTCTTCAGAAGAAAACCGCCCTTTTTGCCTTTTCTTCGGACGAACATCGTGCTATAATATAAAAAATAATATAATATAAATAAATTTTACCGCAAATACAAAAATTTGGGGAGGAAGAACGATGCTGAACCGTGTAGTTGTGACCATTGACGGCTTTGATTATACCGTGGTGTCCGAGGACCCTGAGGAGCATATCCGAAAGAGCGCCGCCCTGGTGGACAAGAGCATCCAGGAGGTCAAGGCTTCCACCACCCTGTCCACCGTCACCGCTGTGGTGCTGGCGGGCATGAATATCGCCGATAAATATTACAAGGCCCAGGCCGGCACCGACGGCCTGCGGCTGCAGATCAAGGACTATGCCGAGGAATGCGCCCGCCTGCGGGCGGAAGTGGCCCGCCTGAAAAAGGAAGTCAAAGAGGCCAAAGAGGCGAAAAAGGCCCAATAAACAGCGGGGGGAGAAGAACGCGTATGCCGATGGAACTGATGAGCCCGGCGGGCTCCATGGAGGGCATCCTTGCCGCTGTCCGGGGCGGGGCCGACGCCGTCTATTTCGGCACCGGCGATTTCAACGCCCGCCGCAACGCCAAAAATCTGGAGGGCGAGGAGCTGGCGGAGGCCTTCCGCTACTGCCGCCTGCGGGGCGTCAGGACCTATGTGACCATGAACACCCTGGTCACCGACCGGGAACTTTCCCGGGCAAAGGAGCTGGTGCTCCGGCTGTCTGAGCTGGGGGCCGATGCCCTCATCGTGCAGGACCTGGGCATGGCCCGGCTGATCCGGTCCGTGGCCCCCGACCTGCCCATCCACGCCTCCACCCAGATGACGGTGCATAACCTGGGGGGCGTGCTGGCGGCGGAAAAGCTGGGCTTTTCCCGGGTGGTGCTGTCCAGGGAACTGCCGCTGAAGGAGATCGAGTTCATCTGCGCCCGCAGCCCGGTGGAGATCGAGGTTTTTGTCCACGGGGCGTTGTGCATGTGCTATTCCGGCCAGTGCTACCTGTCCGCCGCCATCGGCGGCCGGTCGGGAAACCGGGGCCTTTGCGCCCAGCCCTGCCGCATGAGCTACAGCTTCCGGGGCGCCTCTCCGGGCCATCCCCTCAGCCTGAAGGACCTGAGCCTGGCCCGGCACCTGGAGGAGCTGGAGCAGGCGGGCGTCCACACTCTGAAGATCGAGGGCCGCATGAAGCGGCCGGAATATACCGCCCTGGTGACCAACGTCTACAAGCGCGCCCTGCTGGAAAAGCGGGAGCCCACCGGCGAGGAGCTGGAGCAGCTCCGGGCCGTGTTTTCCCGGGACGGCTTCACCGATGGCTATTTCACCGGAAAGCGCGGCGGCGGGATGTTCGGCACCCGCAGCGAAGATTCCGGGCGGGAGGCCCGCGCCCTGTACAAGCAGGCCCAGGCCATCTACCAGTCCCAGCCCGAGCCGCCCTCTGTGCCGGTGGAGCTGCATTTTTCCGCCCGCTCCGGCCAGGAGATGACCCTTGCGGTCACCGACCGGGACGGCAATCGGTATGAGACCGCCGGCCTGCCCCCGGAGCCGGCCATCAGCCGCGCTACCACCGAAGAGGAGGTGGCCTCTGCCCTGAGCAAGACCGGCGGAACGGTGTTCCGGGCCGAAAAGCTGCACATTCGGCTGGAGCCGGGCCTGCGGGCCTCCTCCGCCGCCGTCAACGCCATGCGCCGCCAGTGTCTGGAGGGGCTGGCCCTGGTGCGCCGCCGCCCGCCCCAGCGCAGGACCGGCGACTGGCAGCCGGGGCTTAAGCGCCTGCCCTATCAGGGCGAGCCCGGCCGGATCTATTCCTTCCGGTCGGTGGACCAGTTCAGCGGGCCCATCCTCAGCTCCCGGCCGGACATGATCTGGCTGCCGCTGGGGGAGCTGACCGCCCATTTGCCCATGATCCGCGCCCTGATGGAAAAGGGGCTGCGCTTTACCGCCGTGCCGGACCGCATCATTTTTGACAGCCAGTGGCCCCGGGTGCTGGAGCAGCTGCGGCAGGTGCGGGAGGCGGGCGTCCGGGATCTGGCGGTGACCAACCTGGGCCAGATCCCCCTGGTGGACAAGCTGGATTTCACGCTCCACGGGGATTTCGGCCTGAATATCATGAACTCCCAGAGCGTCAAGGAGCTGCGAAAGCTGGGCCTGCAGTCCTGCACCCTGTCCTTTGAAATGAATCTGGCCCAGATCCGGGACATGAGCCTGGGGCTGGACAGCCAGATCCTGGCCTATGGCCGCCTGCCCCTGATGGTCACCGAAAACTGCATCACCAGACGCCACGGCGACGGCTGCAGCCGGGACGGCAAAGCCTGCGCCGGCAGCACCAACGCCATCGTGGACAAGACCGGGCGGGCCTTTCCCGTCCTGCGGGAGGAGCACTGCCGCTCCACCCTGTACAACGCCGAAAAGCTGTGGCTGGCCGACAAGCTGGACGACCTGGAGGATCTGGGCCTGCGGTGGCTGCGGCTGAATTTCACTACAGAGAATTCCAAAGAGATCGAGGCGGTCATCCGTGCCTACCGCACCGGGGGCGCCATGCCTGACCGCGCAACCCGCGGCCTGTATTATCGAGGTGTTCAGTAATGAGTTTAGCAGATCTCCGGCCCCGGCTGCTCATCAGGCAGCTGGAGCGCTGCGGCAAAAAGCCGCCCCTGCCCCAGTATCAGACCCAGGACGCGGCGGCCATGGATATCGCCGCCTTCCTGCCTGAGGAGGGAGAAGTGACCATCGCTCCCGGCCAATGGAAGCTGATCCCCACCGGCCTGTGCATGGCCATCCCAAAGTATTTCGGCGGTTTTCTGCTGGCCCGGTCGGGTCTGGCCGCCAAATACGGCGTCTGCCTTACCAACGGCGTGGGTCTCATCGACGCCGATTACCGGGGAGAGCTGCGGGTCAACCTGATGAATCAGGGAAACCAGCCTTTTACCGTTCATGACGGCGACCGCATCGCCCAGCTGCTGCTGCTGCGCACCCCTCCCGCGGAGGTGTTCCTGTCCGACACGCTGGGCGAGACCGCCCGGGGCGAGGGCGGCTTCGGCAGCACCGGGGTGTAAAACGTCCGCACATCCCGTTCTGCCAGAAAGGAGCGTCTTTATGGGTAAGCAGATGATCAAACGAATTCTGAAAGCGGTTTTGTATGTTTTCATCATCGTGACGCTGGTATTTCTGCTGATGCGGCAGTTGCCCATCGAAACCTACTGTGTGGGCATGAAGCCTGTGATCTATCTGTATCCCGAGACTGAGACCCGGGTGACTGTCAAACTGGACCTCCCCGGCGAATTCACCTGCGCCTATCCCGCTTATGACGGCGGCTGGGTGGTCACCGCCGCTCCCGACGGCACGCTGACCGATGAACACGGCCAGACCTACAATTACCTCTACTGGGAGGGCGAGGTGGCCAACGAGTTTGACTTTTCCAAAGGCTTCTGTGTGGCGGGCAGCGACACCGCCGCCTTTTTGGAGGACGCCCTGGACCGGCTGGGCCTGACCCGGCGGGAGGCCAATGAGTTTCTCGTCTACTGGCTGCCCCGGATGCAGGACAACCCCTA
>JAQXOO010000035.1 GCA_029099685.1 Clostridia bacterium | reverse complement strand
GCGGGCAGCGACACCGCCGCCTTTTTGGAGGACGCCCTGGACCGGCTGGGCCTGACCCGGCGGGAGGCCAATGAGTTTCTCGTCTACTGGCTGCCCCGGATGCAGGACAACCCCTATAATCTGATCGCCTTCCAGCAGGAGGCGTACACCGAATCGGCAAAGCTCACCGTGAGCCCTCAGCCCGATTCCGTCCTGCGGGTGTTTATGGCCTGGAAGCCCCTGGCCCGGCCGGTGGACATTCCCGCCCAGACCCTTCCCGGCTTTGAACGCCGGGGCTTTACCCTGGTGGAGTGGGGCGGCGCGGAAGTCCGGTAACGCCCGGTTTTAAAAAATTCAACCTGAAAGCAGGTTTCACGTTATGCTGATTCTCGCATCACAATCCCCCCGGCGGCGGGAGCTGCTGGGGCTGATCACCCGGGATTTTCTCGTCCGCCCCACCGGCTGCGACGAGACTTTGGACTGCGCCGACCCGGCGGAGCACGCCCTGCAGATCGCCTGCCGCAAGTGCGCCGCCGCCCTGGCGGAGGCCGGGCCGGAGGACGCCGTCATCGCCGCCGACACGGTGGTGTATCTGGACGGCCTGCTGCTGGGAAAGCCCCGGGACCCGGCGGAAGCGGCCGCCATGCTGAGCCGCCTTTCCGGCCGGACCCATACGGTGTGCACCGGCGTGGCCGTGGCCTTCCGGGGCGGGACCCGCACCCTGAGCCAGCAGACCCGGGTGACCTTTTATGACCTTTCCCGGAGTCTCATCGACTGGTATGTTTCCACCGGAGAGCCTATGGACAAGGCCGGGGCCTACGGCATCCAGGGCCGGGGGGCGCTGCTGGTCCGGGACATCGCCGGGGACTACAGCAACGTGGTGGGCCTGCCTGTGGCAGCCCTGTACCGGCTGCTGGTGGAGATGGGCGTGCCCCTGGAAAAGGAGGCGGCCCGATGAAGCTGACGCGTTCCAAGCTGTTCTGGTTTGCCGTTCTGCTGGTGGCGGTGAGTCTGGCGCTGATCCTCAGCTCCGCCGTCACGGGAAAGCCCACCTTTGTCCGCAACCTCACCGGTGCGGTGGTCACCCCCCTGCAAAACGGCGTGGCCTCCGTCACCGACCGGCTCACCGACCTGTTCGGCTATTTTTACCGTTACGACGCCCTGGAACGGGAAAACGAGGAGCTGAAGGAACAGCTCCGGGCGTATCAAAAACTGGAGATCGCCTATGACGCCGCCATTAACCAGAACACCGCCCTGCGGGAGGCCGCCGGCATCAAGGCCCGGCGGGCCGACTTCGAGCTGGAGCTGTGCTCGGTGGTGTCGGTGACGGGAAACGGCTTTCAGAGCAGCCTGACCCTCAGCCGGGGCAGCCTTTCGGGCATCGAAGCGGGAGACTGCGTCATCACCGGCGACGGCATGGTGGGCTTTGTGGACCAGGTGGGCCTGAATCACTGTGTGGTCAAGACGGTGATCCATATGGATTTCAACGCCTCCGCCACCGTCTCCCGCACCCGGGAAGCGGTGGTGGCCTGCGGCAGCTTTGAACTGGCCTCCGACGGGCTGCTGAAGGTGGCCTATCTGGAAAACGACGCCGACGTGAAACGGGGCGACGTGATCCTCACCAACGGCGGCGCCTATCCCCCGGACCTGATCCTGGGCCGGGTGGAGGACTTCCGCCAGGAGAGCCACGGCATCAGCAGCTATGCCGCCATCCGCCCCGCCGTGGATTTCACCCGTTTGAGCACCGTGTTCGTCGTCAAGGATTTCAACGTGGAAAACTGACCTGTGTGATTGCTATGATCCGATCCGACCGCTATTCCTTTCTCAAATACGGCAGCTACGCCCTGCTGATGCTGGGCCTGTTTCTGCTGCAGTCCTCCCGGGGCACCGCTCTGTGGTTGTGGGGCGCCTCGGTGGATGTGCTGCCCTTTTTTGTGGCGGCCACGGCCCTGATGGACGGACCCTATGCCGGCGGGGCCTTCGGCTTTGCCGCCGGGGTGCTGGCCAGCCTGAACACCCCGGGGGTGGAGGGCTTTTCCTCCCTGTACCTGAGCCTGTTCGGCGTGCTGTTCGGCCTGTTCGGGGCCTGCTACCTGCGGAACATCCTGTTTTCCGCCCTGAGCGGCGGGGCTTTGTGCATGACGCTGCAGTCCCTTTTCCGGTATGTGTTCCATGACCTGCTGTTTTACGGCATGGGCCCGGCAGAGGCGCTCGCCGCCTTTGGCACGCGGCTTCTGCTGTCGCTGCCGGTGGGCGCGCTGGCCTATCTGCTGCTTCGCGCCATCCACCGGCGCTTTACGGAGGACGCCTCATGAAGACCAGGACTACCCGTGTCATCGCCCTGAGCCTGTGTATGCTCTCCATCTTCGGCGCGCTGATCTACCGGCTCATTCAGCTGCAGCTCATTCAGGGGGGCCAGACCGCCGAGAGCCTCAACGCCAACATCATCCGCAACTATGACGAGCTGGCCTCCCGGGGGGAGATCCTGGACCGGGACGGCCGGGTGATGGTGGACAACGCCCTGAGCTTTTCGGTGCAGCTGGACTATTACGAATGGGACAAAAAGCAGCAGAACCAGGTGATCCTGCAGCTTTGGGAGACGCTGCGGCAAAACGGCATCGCCTGCAGCGACATCCTGCCCCTGTCCTGGGAAGCGCCGCTGGCCTATACCTGGACCTCCCTGGACAGCGGCAGCGGCAAAAAACTGCAGAAATTTGCCGACGCCCGGGAATGGGGCCGGGTGGAGGACCTGACCCCCAACCGGCTGTTCGGCCTGCTGTGCAGCCGGTACGGGGTGGATCCGGATCTGACGCTGGAGCAGCGCCGGGCAGTCATCGGCGTGCGCTATTATCTGGAGGATTACCAGTTTTCTGCCTACAACACCCCCGTCACCCTGGCGGAGGAGGTGGACATCCGCACGGTGGCCCGGGTCTCGGAGCAGTCCGGCGAGCTGCCGGGGGTGACCATCCAGGTGACCGGCAGCCGGGAATACAACACCGGCGCCGCGGCCCATGTGCTGGGCCGGGTGGCCGCCATCTCCCGGGAGGAATATGAGGCGCACAAGGACGAGGGCTATGCCCTCACCGACACCATCGGCAAGGACGGCATGGAGCAGGCGCTGGAGCAGTATCTCCGGGGCACCGACGGCCTGCGGGCGGTGGAGGTGGACAGCCGCACCGGACAGGTGGTGGCGGAATATATGGTGGAGGAGACCCAGCCCGGCAAAAACTGCTACCTGACCCTGGACCTGCCCCTGCAGGAGCGGGTGGAGCAGTCTCTGGCGGACACCCTGGCCGCCATCAAGGAAAAGGGTGAAGCCAGCAAGGACGGCGCCGGGGCGGATGTGGCCGGCGGCGCGGCGGTGGTCATCGACGTCAACACCGGAGAGATCCTGACCATGGCCAGCTGGCCCACCTACAGCCTGGCCACCTTCAGCGCGGATTACAGCATGAATCAGGCCAACGAGCTGCACCCCTTCTATAACCGGGCCATCAAGGGCGACTACTCCCCCGGCTCCACCTTCAAGATGTGCACCGCCCTGGCGGCGCTGGAGGAGGGCTGCATCACCCCCAACACCAAGATCCTGGACAAGGGCGTCTATGAGCGCTATGCCGATGTGGGCTATTCGCCCCGGTGCTGGATCTACCGCCAGTACGGCAGGACCCACGGCAGCGTCAATGTCAGCCAGGCGCTGAAATATTCCTGCAACTACTTTTTCTATGAGATGGGCTACCAGCTGGGCATCGAGACGCTGAGCGGCTACGCCCGGCAGCTGGGCCTGGGGGAAAAGACCGGCGTGGAGCTTTCCGGCGAAACGGCGGGCAACCTGGCCGGCCCAGAATCCCGCGCGGCCAACAACGGCGAAAAATGGTACGCCGCCGACACCCTGATGGCCGCCATCGGCCAGTCGGACCACCAGTTTTCTCCCCTGCAGCTGGCAAATTATGTGGCCACGCTGGTAAACGGCGGCACACGCTACCGGCCCCACCTGCTGAAAAAGGTCATGGACTATACCAATACCGAGGTGTACGAGAAGACCCAGCCCACCGTGCTCAACACCGTGGAGATCTCTCCCGCCTCCCTGGAAGCCATCAAAAAGGGCATGAAGGGCGTGGTCACCGAGGACGGCACCGCCAGCAGCTACTTTGCCGGCTTTCCCATCGAGGTGGGCGGCAAGACCGGCTCGGCCCAGATGACCAACCACAGTGCCACCGGCGTGTTCGTGTCCTTCGCCCCTTATGACAAGCCCGAGATCGCCGTCTGCGTGGTGGGAGAGTACGCCTCCTCCGGCGGCAGCCTGGCCCCGGTGGCCATCGCCGCCTATGACCAGTATTTCGGCCTGGGCCTGTCCGATGCCCCCGACGGAGAAGCAGCGGACTGAAGATCCGGAGCCGGACGGCCCTGTTTTCCGCCTGCGGGCCGGCCCGCAGGATTTCGTGTTTTCCTCTTGAGTTTTTTGACAAGAAGTTTTATACTAAGAAATAACTATTCTCTTTGAAGATGGGAATATGGGAAAGGAGCGGGCGCATGGGCACCGTGATCGCAGTTGCCTCGGGAAAGGGCGGCACAGGAAAGACCTCTTTCTGCGCCAATACCGCCGTGTCCCTGTGCGCTCTGGGAGAAAAGGTGCTGCTCATCGACGCGGATTCCGGCCTGCGCAGCCTGGACCTGGTGCTGGGCATGACCGACAGCCTGCTGTTTTCCTACGGCGATGTGATCCGCGGCAACGCCTCGCTGAAGGAGGCCGCCGTGGCCCACCCCGTGGTGCGGAACCTGCGGGTGCTCACCGCCCCCGGCGAGCCGGGGGTTGGGGA
Organism: Clostridia bacterium; assembly: GCA_029099685.1. Taxonomy (GTDB): domain Bacteria; phylum Bacillota; class Clostridia; order Oscillospirales; family Butyricicoccaceae; genus UBA4644. The sequence goes on along the minus strand of JAQXOO010000035.1, from coordinate 19,185 downwards.
GATCTATGACCCCAAGGACATCAGCGCCCTGCTGAAAAAGGTCCGGGCCCATTTCACCTATACGCTGGTGGACTGCGCGGCGGGCCTGGGTGCGGATGTGCTGTCCTTTGCCGCCGCCGCTGACCGGGCGGTCATTGTGTCCACCTCTGACTATACTGCCCTGCGGGGCGCCCAGAGCACTGCGGGGGTTTTCAGCCAGATCGGGCAGGAAAACTGCGCCATCGTGGTCAACCGTCTCCGGCCCGGCCTGATCCGCGAGGGGGCGGCCGCCAACATCGACCGGGCCATGGACGCTTCCGGCCTGTCCCTGCTGGGGGTGGTGCCGGAGGATCAGGCGGTCATCGCCAGCGGCAACCGGGGCACCGTCATGGCCCTGGACAGCTACGGCCCCGCCGCCCAGGCTTATCTGAACATCGCCCGCCGGCTCCGTGGGCAGCGGGTACGGCTGCTGAGCCAGGTGCCCGGCCGGGAATGGAAGTGCTGAACCAATTCAATACACAATAGATGCGGAAAGAAATGAGAATGAAGGAGGAGTCCCCATGAACATCGCGATCATCGCGCAGAACCGGAAGAAAGAACTTATGGTGCAGTTTTGCATCGCATATTGCGGTTTGCTGGCGAAGCATAACCTGTGCGCCACCGCAACCACCGGCAAAATGATCATCGACGCCACAGGCCTGCGCATAGACTGCCTGCTGCCGGGCTCCACCGGGGGAGAGCAGCAGATCGCCGCCCGGGTGTCCTATAACGAGATCGACCTGGTGCTGATGTTCCGGGATCCTATGGAAAAGTATCAGAACGACACGCAGATCAACGACCTGCTCCGTTCCTGTGACCAGAACTGCATCCCCGTTGCCACCAACGTGGCCACCGCCGAAATGCTGATCCAGGGTCTGGCCAGGGGCGACCTGGCCTGGCGCGAGATCAATCCCAACGCCAGTTTTTGACGGTTTTTTGCCGGAAGGGCATTGACTTTCCCGCCATTCGGTGACATAATAACGGTATTCTGCGGAGATGGAGCAGGAGTAAGCAAAACACCGTGCCGACAGGGAAGGGCGCCGCTGACTGGAAGCGCCCGGCAGACAGGCTTTGCCCAAGACAGCTCCGGAGCGGGCGTATAAGGCTTTTTTGCCGAAAGCGCGGCCCCGTCCGGCCGGAATCGGACGACAAAAGGACGCGCATGCGTCGAACATGGGTGGCACCACGAAGTGTTTTTTCAGCACTCTCGTCCCATTGAGGGGATGAGAGTGCTTTTTGTACAAATAAAAGGCTAAAAAAGTAATAATTTGATAAAAATATACCGAAAGGAATCACAATTATGGACAAAATCAAGCCCCGCACCCTTTCCGGCTTCATGGAGCTGCTGCCCGCCAAGCAGCAGCAGATGGAGCGCTTTTTCCAGGTCCTGCGGGAGACCTATGCCCTGTATGGCTTCACCCCGCTGGACACCCCCGTCATCGAGGCCGCCGAGGTGCTGCTGGCAAAGGGCGGCGGCGAGACGGAAAAGCAGATCTACCGCTTTGAAAAAGGTGACAGCGACCTGGCCCTGCGGTTTGACCTGACCGTGCCCCTGGCCAAATATGTGGCCCTGAACTACGGCCAGCTGTCCTTCCCCTTCCGCCGGTTCCAGATCGGCAAGGTCTACCGGGGCGAGCGGGCCCAGCGGGGCCGCTTCCGGGAGTTCTACCAGGCCGACATCGACATCATCGGCGACGGCCAGCTGGACATCCTCAACGAGGCGGAGATCCCCGCCGTCATCTACCGCACCTTCACCGCCCTGGGCCTGCGGCGCTTCCAGATCCGGGTGAACAACCGCAAGATCCTCAACGGCTTTTATGCCATGCTCGGCCTTACGGAGCAGTCCGGGGACATCATGCGCACCGTGGACAAGCTGGACAAGATCGGCCCCGACAAGGTGAAGGCCATCCTCACCGAGGACCTGGGCCTTTCCGAAGCCCAGGCCGGGGAGATCCTGGCCTTCATCGCCATCCGCGGCTCCAATGGGGAGATCCTGGAAAAGCTGGCGGCCTACCAGGGCAAAAACGAGCTGTTTGACCGGGGCCTGGAGGAGCTGCGGGCGGTGGTGTCCTGCCTGGGCGCCTTCGGCGTGCCGGAGGATAACTTCGCCGTGGACCTGACCATCGCCCGGGGCCTGGATTATTACACCGGCACGGTATACGAGACCACCATGCTGGACCATCCGGAGATCGGCTCCATCTGCTCCGGCGGCCGCTATGACAACCTGGCGGAGTATTACACCGACAAAAAGCTGCCCGGCGTGGGCATCTCCATCGGCGTCACCCGCCTGTTCTATGTGCTGGAGGAGCAGGGCTTGCTTAATCCCAACCAGCCCACAGCCCCCGCCGACGTGCTGGTCATCCCCATGTCCGAGGACTTCGTCAAGGCCGTGGAGGTGGCCACCGCTCTGCGGGACGCGGGCATCCGCACCCAGCTCTATACGGAAAAGAAGAAGTTCAAGGCCAAGATCGGCTACGCCGACAAGCTGGGCATCCCCTATGTGGTGTTCCTGGGTGAGGACGAGATCGCCAACAACGTCATCACCCTGAAGGACATGGCTTCCGGTCAGCAGCAGACCCTGCCCGCGGCCGATGCCGTCGCCCTGCTGAAGGAAGGCCTTGCCCGGAAGAATGCCGGCACGGTGATCCTGGAAAAATAATCGTAGGGCCGACCAAACCGGTGGCATGCTGTTTTCTGACGGAAAGGAGCCGCTTATGAAGAAAAGGGGCGTAGAATGGGCTGTTTTTCTTGCGATTCTGCTGGCTGTTGGAATTTATGCTGTACATCCTATGCCTTTGTCGAAGGTGTTGCCTGTGGATGATGGTCAGTTAGTGGATTTTATGCTGACCATCCCATATTACGAACCCATGGGTGATACCCATAACGACGGCTACTGGGTGAAACAACACGTGTACCGGTTTGCGGCCGATACGGAAGACATAGCGGCACAAACCCTTTCGGCAGAATTGAAAACCATTCGCTGTCGCCGAAGCTTGAATCCTTTTGCAGGGAAACTGATTTACTCTAACAGATACGGTGACGTTGTTATCTCTTGGCTTGCTAATGGAGATCGGTACGATTTCGAGATGGATGCCAGCAAAAAGACGGCGCGGATATACCGAGGCAGATATTACACTGCCTATGTAGTGGAAGAGGGTACATTTGACCGAATCACCGCTGTTTTGCAAACTTATGGCCTTTACGAAGATAACTAAGTAATTAAAATCTTAAAATAAAAGGAGTAACCAACCATGATGCAATCCCGTACCCATACCTGCGGCCAGCTGCGGCTGGAACACGTGGGACAGACCGTCACCCTGGCGGGCTTTATGGAAAATGTCCGCGAGGTGGGCGCCGGCCTGGCCTTCATCGTCCTGCGGGACTTTTACGGCACCACCCAGCTGGTGGCCGAGACCCCGGAGATCCTGTCGGTGATCCGCGGGCTGAACAAGGAGACCACCATCCAGGTCACCGGCGTGGTCCGCGAGCGCTCCAGCAAAAACCCCAAGCAGGCCACCGGCGACATCGAGGTGGTGCCCTCTGAGATCAAGGTGCTGGGCCGCTGCCTGCATAACGAGCTACCCTTTGAGATCAACCGCAGCCGGGAGGCCGACGAGACCGCCCGTCTGAAATACCGCTATCTGGACCTGCGCAACCCCGCCGTCAAAAACAACATCATCCTCCGCTGCAATGTGGTGGCCGCCATCCGCAAGGCCATGATGGAGCATGATTTCCTGGAGATCACCACCCCCATCCTCACCGCCTCCTCTCCCGAGGGCGCCCGGGACTATCTGGTCCCCGCCCGCAAGCACCCCGGCAAGTTCTACGCCCTGCCCCAGGCGCCCCAGCAGTTCAAGCAGCTGCTGATGACCTCCGGCTTTGACCGTTATTTCCAGATCGCCCCCTGCTTCCGGGACGAGGACGCCCGCGGCGACCGCTCTCCCGGCGAGTTTTACCAGCTGGACATGGAGATGGCCTTTGCCACCCAGGAGGATGTGTTCTCCATCATCGAGGACGTGTTCCCCCCCATTTTCGCCAAATACGGCACCTATGACATCGCTTCCAGCGCGCCTTTCGTGCGCATCCCCTTCACCGAGTCCATGGAAAAATACGGCTCTGACAAGCCCGACCTGCGCATCGACCTGACGGTGCAGGACGCCACGGAGCTGCTGTCCGGCTGCGGCTTCGGCCCCTTCGAGGGCAACGTGGTCAAGGCCATCGTGGTCACGGATTTCAGCGGTACCCGCAAGCAGATCGACGGCCTGTGCGCCGAGGTGGAGGTCCAGTCCGGCAACAAGCCCTACTGGTTCCGCTATGATGAAAACGGCGAGATCGTGGGCGGCATCGCTAAGTTCGTCCAGCCCATCAAGGAGCAGGTGGTGGCTGCCCTGGGCCTGGAGAAGAACTGCTTCGTGGGCCTGACCTGCGGCAAAAAGCTGGCCGCCCAGAAGACCGCCGGTGTGTTCCGCAACAAGCTGGGCAATTTCTGCCCCAACCATATGAATAAGGAACGCTACGAGTTCTGCTGGATCGTGGACTTCCCCATGTATGAGATCGGCGAGGAATCCGGCCAGCTGGAATTCTGCCACAACCCCTTCTCCATGCCCTCCGGCGGGCTGGAGGTGCTGCTGCAGGCCGAGCGGGGCGAGATCGATCCCCTGACCATCACCGCCGACCAGTATGACCTGGTGGTCAACGGCGTGGAACTCAGCTCCGGCGCGGTGCGGAACCACGACCCCGAGATCATGATCAAGGCCTTTGAGTTGGTGGGCCTGGGCGAGGAGGACGTGAAGTCCAAGTTCCCCGCCATGTACAATGCCTTCACCTACGGCGCGCCGCCCCATGCGGGCATCGCCCCCGGTATTGACCGGATGGTCATGCTGCTGGCCGGCGAGGACTTCATCCGGGAGATCATTCCCTTCCCCATGAACAAAAACGCCCAGGACGTGATGATGGGCGCGCCCTCCGAGGTCACCCAGAAGCAGCTGGACGAGCTGCATATCAAGATCGACCTTCCGGAGCAGGAATAAGAAATAAAGTATAAATAAGCGCCTTGCCCGGTGGCAAGGCGCTTATGATTTATTGTTTGGGAGGCTTTGTTTTTTCGTGCATTCTGGTCCAGGCCATTTGCCGGGGTACCCGCCTACGGGGCCGACTTGCCTGGTCTTTTGGGCAGACAGGGGTCCGGGGGCTTCCTGCCCTTACGGGGAGGGCCCCCGGCGCGCTTTGGTGACTTTCCCGCGGTGGAAAGTCACGCGGGGGTTCGGGCTGCGCCCGCAGGCGCGTTTCGAGGCCAACCGCCGCAGGCGGCTCTTAGGCCGAGATGGCGCAGCGCCCCAAAGCAGCCCACAGGCGGCTCTTAGGCCGAGATGGCGCAGCGCCTCCCAACTGTGTCATTGCCGGTCAGTCAGCTCGGCTTATCCGTAAGAACCCACCGTCTCAACCCCACATTCTCTTTTCGTCCCGCCGAAAAGAGAACGTGCCGTTGACGGTACAAGAGAAAAGGGCGGCCGGGGGAGCTGTCCCGTTATGGCGCACTCCCCCGGACCCCCTGCTGAGCGCGCCGCAAACGGATGCTTTTTCGCTCCCACAAGTCGTTTCCGTGGTACCCGCCGGCGGGGCCGGTTTGTTTCGTCTTTTGGGCAGACAGGGGTCCGGGGGCTTCCTGCCTTTCCGGGGAGGGCCCCCGGCGCGCTTTGGTGACTTTCCCGCGGTGGAAAGTCACGCGGGGGTTCGGGCTGCGCCCGCAGGCGCGTTTCGAGGCCAACCGCCACAGGCGGCTCTTGGGCCGAGATGGCGCAGCGCCCCAAAGCAGCCCACAGGCGGTCTTAGGCCGAGATGGCGCAGCGCCCTGTGAAAACTCGCATCAACTGCTTACATTGAAACCCATCGGAAGGCATAGCCCGGACCAGATGGTACTTTCGATCGGGCGAACCTACCCAAAGCCCCCGGCGCGCTTCGATGTAAGCCGCCTGCGGCGGTCACCCCATGAACCGGCTGAGGAAGCTCCACAGCAGCTTCAGGCCGTAAAAGATGATAACGCAGCCGCAGACGCGGTTGATCCACAAAAGAATGCGGTCGTTCAGCTTTCCACGGAAGACGCTGAGCACCGCCGTCAGGCCGAAAAACCACAGGCAGGAGGCGCTGGCCGAGCCCAGAATGAACAGGGGCGCTTCCCCCGCCGTCAGCGTGGCGCGGAAGGCCCCCAGCAGCATGGTGCCGTCGATGATGGCCTGGGGATTGAACCAGGTGACCACACAGGCGTCGGCAATGACCCGGCCCCAGGGCTTGACCGCGGCGGAGCCGCCCTCGGGGGCCGCCTTGCTGCGCAAAAGGCCGACGCCGATCCAGATCACCACCAGGCTGCCCGCCAGCAGGATCAGGCTGGCCAGCAGGGGAAAGCGCTCCATCAGCGCGCCGATGCCGAAAAAGCAGGCCAGGGCCAGGGTCACATCAAAAAAGGTCACGATCAGCGCCGTCAAAAAGGCCCGGCGGCGGGACGGCCCCATGGCCGACTGGATGACAAACAGGTTTTGCGCACCGATGGGGGCCACATAGGCCAGGCCCATGGTCAGGCCCCGCAGATAAACATGCATGACAAAAACCTCTCTTTTTCATCTTTACTCCGGTTTTGCTACCTGTTATACTAACATCATCGGAAAGAAAGCGCAAGAGCGCAGTTTTTTGCCACCAGGTAAGGAGGAACGGACCTTATGGAACAGCGGCCCCATTATGACTGCCCCTGTCTGGAACACTGTCCCCTGCACTATGCCATGAGCCTCATCGGCGGAAAGTGGAAGGTGCAGATCCTGTGCGCCCTGAACACCGGCGGCTCCCTGCGCTACAACGCGCTGAAAAAGCGGGTGGGCGGCGTGTCCAACACCGTGCTGGCGGACGCCCTGCGGGAGCTGGAGCAGGGCGGACTGGTGCGCCGCGCCGAGTATCTGGAGGTGCCCGTCCGGGTGGAGTATGCCATTACGGCGGAAGGAAAGACGCTGATCCCCATTCTGGAGCAGCTCAGCGACTGGGCGGAACAGCACATGAAGCAGGAGGAGCACGCATGAAGCAAGTGGATGTTTATACCGACGGAAGCTGCAGCGGCAACCCCGGGCCGGGGGGCTGGGGAGCCATTTTGCTGTATAAGGGGCTGGAAAAGGAGCTTTCCGGCGGCGCGCGGCAGACCACCAACAACCAGATGGAGCTTACCGGCGCCATCTCGGCCCTGTCCGCCCTGAAAGAGCCCTGCCGGGTCACCCTGTATACCGACAGCCAGTACATCGTCAACGCCATCAACCAAAAATGGCTGGAAAACTGGAAAAAGCGGGGCTGGAAAAAGGCCGACAAGTCCCCGGTGCTCAACCGGGAGCTGTGGGAGGCGCTGGACGGACAGCTTTCCCGCCACCAGGTGACCTTCGTCTGGGTAAAGGGCCATGCCGACAACCCCTATAACAACCGCTGCGACCAGCTGGCGGTGGCCCAGACCAAAAAGCACATGGCCTGAGGACGAATTTTTTAAAAATATGCCGCTGCAACCCAAAGTTGCGGGATACTTGCTGGAGGAAACCGGGCACTTTTGATAGAATTCCGGCAGAAAAGCAAAGGAGGAAGCTTATGGAAATCGCATCTACAGAAGTGACCCGGACCGTTGTCGTCTGGCTGTTCATGGTCCTGCTGGCCCTGGCCCGCATTGTGGTGTTCATCGTCATCGCGGTCCTGCTCATCCGCGCCCTGCTAAAGTATCTGGGGGATAAAAAGGCCACTCCTGAACAGCAGGTCATCCGCAAAAGCCTGGGCGAGGTGCTGAAGGACCACCGCCAGCGGTGCCAGATGACCCAGGAGTTCGTGGCCGAAAACCTGGGGGTGTCCCGCCAGGCGGTGAGCAAGTGGGAGACCGGCGCCGCCGAGCCCAGCACCTCCAACCTGCTGGCCCTGGCAAAGCTCTACGGCGTGGACGCCGGGGAGCTGCTGCGGAGCATCCAGTGAGCCGCCCGGCTGCCCAGGCGGTTTCTTAAAAAATCTTAAAACCGGCCCAAAGGAGCCGGTTTTTTCTTGACAAGAAAAGTTTATTGCTGTAAACTTTAATCAAAAGCTACTCATGTAAACTTTGGAGGCGCGCTATGAACCACGATCACGATACCGATTCCATCCAGGACGCGGAGCTGGCCATCCTGCAGGTGCTGTGGGAGGCGGAGGAGCCGCTGCCCCTCAGCCGTATTCTGGAGATCCTCCGGGCCCGCCGGGGCTGGGCCGATTCCACGGTGAAGACGCTTTTGCGCCGGCTGCAGCAAAAGGGGGCGGTGACCCTGCCCCGCCGGGGGGTGTACGCCGCCGCCATCCGCCGGGAGCATTACCAGGTGGCCGCCAACCGCAGCTTTTTGGAAAAGCTCTACCAGGGCAGCGCAAAAAGCCTGGTGGCTTCCCTGGTCCATGAGGGCCGCCTGACCGCCGAGGATATCCAGGAGCTGACCGCCCTGTTCCGAAAGGAGGACCCCGATGCCTGACATCATGCGTACCGTTTTGCTGCTGTCCCTGTGCGGTACGGCGCTGGCCGTCCTGCTGGCCGTCCTGCGCCGCCTGCTGAAAAACCGGCTGCCCAAGGCGCTGTTTTATTACCTGTGGCTGCTGGTGCTGCTGCGTCTGGCGCTGCCCGTGGCCCTTCCGGTGCCCGGACTGGAGCTGACGCTGCCCGAGCCCAGGTCGGCGGAGGCGGTGACACCGCCTGTCTCGGTACAGGCTGCCCCCGACGGCATGGTGGGCCAGCCCATTCCCTTTGACCCGTCTTACGTGCAGACCGTTCCGGCCGATACCGTCATCACCGGTAACGGGCTGGAGCTGTCCTTTCAGCAGGAAAAGACCCTCTGGTACCGATCCGTCTGGACCTTTCTTTGCGAAAACTTCCTGCATATCTGGCTGGCCGGCGCGGCCATCCACTTTCTATGGTTTGCCGTCAGCTATTTCCGCTTCTGCCGCAGCCTGAAGCAGGACTGCTTGCCCCTTTGGGAGCATGAGCAGGCCCTTTTGGAGGGTCTGCGGGGCAAGTGGCGGGTAGAGGCCTGCCGCAGTCCTCTGGCCCAGACTCCCATGCTGGTGGGCCTTATCCGGCCCCGGATCATCCTGCCTGAAACAGCCATCACCACCCTGCAGCTGGAGTGCATCCTGCGCCACGAGCTGACCCATCTTCGCCGCCGGGATCTGCTGTACAAGTGGTTTACCGTGGCGGTCACCTCCTTCCACTGGTTCAACCCCTTCATGCCCTGGCTGCGGCGGGAGATCGACCGCTGCTGCGAGCTTTCCTGTGACGAGGGAGTCATCAGAACCATGACCGAAGGCCAGCGGCAGGCCTACGGCGAGACGCTGCTGGCCCTGGCCGCCGTCCACGCCCTGCCCCGCACCGTTCCCGCCACCACCCTGTGCGAAGAAAAAGCGCAGCTGAAGGAGCGGCTGGTGGGCATCATGAAGCACAAAAAGGTCACCGCCGCCATCCTGCTGCTGTCCTGCCTGCTGGCCCTGCTTGTGGCAGGCTGCGCCGCCGTTCTGGGACCCAATGCCGCCCGGCGGGAGCTGCCCCAGGCCGCCGACTACGACCTGTGGATCCAGGCGGATCAGAAGGAGACCTTCGTCCGCAACTGGAAGGCCGAATACCACGACGGTACGGAGGTAGCCTCCGTGCATTTTGCCCCCAAGGATCACAGCGGCGACGATTATGTGTTCCGGGGCCGGGACCTGCCCGCGCTGCGTGCCCGGGTGGAGGCCTGGGCCTTTGCCGAGCTGCCCCTGGATCGGGACAATTGTATCCTGTATTATCAAATGGAGCCCGAGCTGCTGCTTGCCGCATCTTCCCAGATCACCGTATTCCCTCTGGACGGGGGAGAACCCGCCCGGATGGAGCTGTCGCAACTGGATATGAGCACCTACTGCGGCCATGTGACGGTCACCGACCTGGGGGACAACGGCGTCTGGCTGGTGGTGCTCACCGACGGTGACCGGGCGGCCCAAGCCCAACCCACTGAACCTGCCGACCCTAACCAGATAGCTGTCCTCGACCTCACCGGCCGGGTGGCCGTTCTCATCGAAAACGCCCCTCTGGACAACGCCTTTGCGGAAACGGTGGACGCCGAGGGCCGTACGGTGGTGATGGACATGGCGCTGACCCTGCGCAAGGGCGACCTGGTCTATGTGGAAAGTCAGGAGGGCGGCGCCTGCGCCGTCACCGTGCTGGCGGGCGAGCCGCCCCGGGCGCGGGGGACGCTGGATGTGCGCCTTTTGAGTGTGGAACAGACGGAACTGGAGAACGCCAATCAGGTGATCCTGAAAAACGCTCCCCAGTGGGTCGGCCCCAATGAGGGCCTGTTCGCCGGCGCGGCCGTGTCGGGTGTGGCGAATGTAGAGAAGCGGAAGGATAACTGGTATTGCGTCACCCTCCCCGGCGGAGACAACGCCTTCTGGGTCCGGCGGGAGGACATCGTCTTTGATGCGTACATTCTCCCGTGGAATGACCCGGAAGACAGCCGAAAGCGTTTCGGCGAGATTCTCTGGAATGCTTACCTCAAGGGTGAACTGCCCGACGGCAGCAAGCTGGACTGGACAAGCTCCAAGGACGCGGCGGAAAACCACTTTGCCGTTACGGACATCGACGGCGACGGTAAGGAAGAACTGCTGCTTTCCTGGACCAATGCCAGCATGGCCGGCCACAGCTTTGTGATTTTCGGCTGCCGGCAGGGCGCGGTTTATACCCAGTTCAGCGGCTTCCCCTCTCTGCGGTTCTATGACAACGCCGCCATCGAAGAGGACTGGTCCCACAATCAGGGCTGGTCCGGGCGCTTCTGGCCCCATTATGCCTATCGTTACAACCCCCAGAGCGATCTTTATGAGCAGGTCGGCTTTGTGGAGGGCTGGGACAAACAGGTGGTCAGCGAGGGCTTTCCTGATGACATTGACGCCGACGGCGACGGTCTGGTGTACGATGTGCGCTCCGCCGATGCTGATTGGACCATCGGCAGCCGTTACGAGCCTGAACGCATGATGGACGGCCCTGCCTATGAAGAATGGCGGCAGAGCTACCTGAATGGTTCGCAGGAAGTGGAGATCGGCCTGATCCCCCTTACCGAAGAAAACATCGCCGCTCTGGGCGCGCCCAAGCCCATTGCTCCCGAAGTCAAACCGGTTGGATAAGCAAAAATACGCGCCGCGAACTGCGCGCCGCCCTGTCATTCCGAGCCGATGCTTGCGCCGGCGCGGGAATCCGTACGCCCCAAAGGAAAACGGATTGCCACAGGCCTTGCGGCCTTCGCAGTGACAAGGCCGCAGTTTGCGGCGCCCTTTTTGCCGATATTTTTGGGAAAATTTTTTGCAGGGGGTTGTAATATGCACTATAAAGGTGTATATTAAGAGCGGAAAATCATCGGCCGGGCCGTTTGTCCGGCTGAAAGGAGATAAATCCCTTATGGAAGACCGTTTTGTATACGCTGACAACGCGGCGACCACCCCCATCGACCCCCGCGTTCTGGAAAAAATGATGCCCTTCCTCACCACGGAATACGGCAACGCCAGCACCCTGTATTCTCTGGGTCACGCCAGCCATGACGCCATGGAGAATGCCCGGGTGGAGGTGGCCCGCCTGATGAACGCCGACCCCGCCGAGATTTATTTCACCGGCTGCGGCAGCGAATCGGACAACATGGCCCTCCGCGGCTGGATGCATTCCAAGCAGGCCGGGGGCAAAAAGCATCTCATCACCACCGCCATTGAGCACCATGCCATCCTCCACACCGCCCAGGCCTTGGAAAAGGAGGGCTTCGAGGTCACTTATCTGCCGGTGGACAAGCATGGCATGGTGGAGCTGGACACGCTGGAAAAGGCCATCCGGCCCGACACCGCCATGGTCAGCGTCATGTTCGCCAACAACGAGATCGGCACCGTCAACCCCATCGCGGAGATCGGCAGGCTGTGCCGGGAAAAGGGTATTTTGTTCCACACCGACGCGGTGCAGGCCTATGGCCATGTGCCCGTGGACGTAAAGGCCATGAACATCGATGTGCTGTCCCTTTCCGGCCACAAGATCAACGCCCCCAAGGGCGTGGGCGCCATCTATATCCGCAAGGGCGTTATGCTCACCCCTCTGATCGCGGGCGGCGGACAGGAAAAGGGCCGCCGGGCCGGCACGGAGAACATCGCCTCCATCGTGGGCCTGGGCGAGGCTGCCCGCATCCGCCGGGAGCATATGGCGGAGGAAGCCAGCTATGTGGGCGGCCTGTCCCGCAAGCTCATCGACGGTGTGCTCAAGCTGCCCCAGACCATCCTCACCGGCCATCCCACCCAGCGCCTGCCCGGCACCTGCTCCTTCTGCATCAACGCCATCGAGGGCGAGAGCCTGGTGCTCATGCTGGATATGAACGGCATCTGCGCCAGCACCGGCAGCGCCTGCTCCACCGGCTCCTTGGATCCCAGCCACGTGCTGCTGGGCATCGGCCTGAGCCATGAGATCTCCCACGGCAGCCTGCGGCTGACCCTGGGCCCCCAGAACACGCCCGAGGATGTGGACTACATCCTGGAGCGGCTGGAACAAGTCGTGAAGACCCTGCGTGCCATGTCCCCCATCTGGCACGAGTAAAAGGAGGATATATATGGACTATTCCAAGAAAGTTATGGACCACTTCGCCCATCCCCGCAATGTGGGCGAGCTGCCCGACGCCAACGCCGTGGGCCAGGTGGGCAACCAGAAGTGCGGCGACATCATGAAGATGATGATGAAGATCGAAAATGACGTCATCGTGGACGTAAAGTTCCAGACCTTTGGCTGCGGCGCCGCCGTGGCCACCTCCTCCATGGCCACCGAGCTGGTGAAGGGCAAGACCATCCAGGAGGCCCTGAAGCTCACCAACAAGGCCGTGATGGAGGCACTGGACGGTTTGCCCCCGGTAAAGGTCCACTGCTCCGTTCTGGCGGAGGAAGCCATCCGCGCCGCCCTGATCGACTATTATAAGCGCCAGGGCATCGATCCCGAACCCATCGTGGGCTGCTCCGGCGACTGCGTCGCCTGCCACCACGACCACGGCCACGGCGAGGAAGAAGAATAAAAAATCAAAGACCACCCGAGAGGGTGGTCTTGGTTTATTGCGGCGTGTATTCTCTTTGGCGGTAGTGACAAAAACAGACGGTTTCTGTGGTGCCGTCCGCAGCAGTCTTTTGATAGGTCACGTCGGTGAAATTAAAAGGATCGCCATGCTGGCAAACGGTGGAAGAGATCGGCGTCCACCCGTCTGCTTCATACGAAGCGCTGGTCTTCGCGGGATCAGCAATGTTGGGAGGCGGCGCTTCCGGCTGCTGCGCAGTCTGCGGTGGGAGGTCCTGGGATGGTGTCTGCGCGTTCTGACTGCAGGCACTCAAAAAAAGCAGACAACACAACAAGAGTGCAACTATATTATAGCGCTTCATACAGGACACCCCCCCACTGTTAAGACGATGCAAACAAGTTTTCGCATAAATACTCCTTTCCGGTTTGCGCTCATAATGGATAAAGCTTCCAATGTGCTTATATAAAAGTATAGCAAAAGACTGAAAACGAATCAATTCTTGAATTCTATGAAATCAACCTGATAAAATTAGTCGCATTGCACAATAGACGCTTAAAAAACTTTTTTTAATGGAAATCAAAGCTGATGCTGCATTCATAGCGATCGAAGGCGAAAAGAAACAGGAACAGCCTTGAAGAAATCATCCGGTTTTGCTATGATAGGATCAACCAAACCACAAAAAAGACGGGAACCGCTATGAAATACGATTTTTCTTCCATTCTGGACAGCAAGGGCAAGGACGCCATCCCCATGTGGGAGGCCGGCATGAATTATCCCGTGGTGTCCTCCGTCCAGCAGACCCTGGCGCCGCGGCAGACAGAGGCGTCCTGCTGCGTTTTTGATACGCCTATCGGCCGGGTGCGCGTCACGGCAGACGGCCGGGCCGTCACCGGCCTGGGACTGACGGAGGAGGCACTGCTTTCTCCTGAGGAGGGCACACTGCCGGCGGAAGCCCGGCGGCAGCTTCTGGAGTATTTTGAAGGGACCCGCAGGACCTTTGATCTGCCCCTGGCGCCGGAGGGCACCCCCTTTCAGCAGGCGGTCTGGCGGGAGCTGCGGGCCATTCCCTACGGGCAGACGGCCAGCTATGGGGACATCGCCGCCCGCCTGGGCAGGCCCAAAGCCGCCCGGGCGGTGGGCATGGCAAACCACCGCAATCCCATCCTCATCCTGATCCCCTGTCACCGGGTGGTGGGCAAAAACGGCAGCCTCACCGGCTTCGCCTGCGGCCTGGAGCGCAAGGAATACCTGCTGTCCCTGGAGTCCCGGACAGGGGAAAACGGCTGAGAAACAGACTTGGCGGCGGGCCGGGCCTGCGCAGGCCGCGCCCTCCTGTTCCCTGTGTCCCCCTGCAAAGCATACAATAAGGCCGCAGCCAAAAGGCTGCGGCCTTGTCAAACCGGTTCAGCGGAACGGGAACGCCGGGTCATTTCCGGCAGAACAGCACCCCAAGGGTGTTGGGCCCGCAATGGTTGGAGATGGTGCAGCCCGCCCGGGTCACCAGCACTTCCTCAAAGGGGGCCGCAGATAAAACCGCGTTCTTCACCTTGCCCACCAGGGCGGGGTCGTCCATGCCGGAATGGGTGATGAACACCCGGGACAGGTCCACATCCTCCAGATGGAGCAGCCGGTCCCCCACATACTTCAGCAGCACCTTTTCCTGGCTGCCGGTATATTTTTTGCCCACACCCATGACGCCGTCCCGCACCTGGATGCAGGGCTTGATCCGCAGCAGGTTGGCCCCCAGCGCCGCCAGGGAGGAGCAGCGGCCGCCCATTTTCAGATACTCCAGGCTGTCGGGGATGAAGGAGGCGTCCACACGGCCGGCCATGTTCTCGATATAGGAGACGATGACCTCCGCGGCCATGCCCTGCCGGGCCAGCTCACAGGCCCGCAGCACCAAAAGGCCGATGCCCGTGGAAAGGTTCCGGCTGTCGATGACATATACGCCGCCCACTTCTGCGGCGGCGATGCGGGCGTTCTGACAGCAGGAGGACATCTCGCTGCTGATGGTGAAATGGATCACCGTTTCGCAGGTGTCCTTCATATGGGTAAAAAACGACAGGTATTCCTCCACGTTGATGGCGGCCGTGCTGCCGATCTTTCCGGACGCCTGCACCTTTTGGTACAGACCGTCGGGAGTCAGGTCCACGCCGTCCTGATAGGACCGGCCCTCCATCACCACATACAGGGGCAGCGTCTCAATATCATATTCCTCCAGCAGCTGGGGAGAAAGGTCGCAGGTGCTGTCCGCGCTCACCCGAATGGCTTTTTTGCTCATACCGCGCCTCCGTAAACAGAAATTTCAACGCTTGTCATTGTACCGGCGTCGCATCAACTTTTCATCAACACAACTTCAACTTTCGTTGATATTTCCGGGAAATATGGTACAATAGGAAAAAATCCCTTTTCCCGGAAGCGCGGATGGAGGTGCCTATGTTTCGAATTTTAGTGGCCGAGGATGACAACCAGCTTCGCCAGCTTTTTTGCCGGGTGCTGCAGCGCTCCGGCTTTGATCCCATTCCCGCCGCCGACGGCCAGGAGGCCCTGGACCTGCTGGAAAAAGAGTATGTGGACCTGATCGTTTCCGACATTATGATGCCCCGGGTGGACGGCTACGAGCTGGTCCAGACCCTGCGGGACAGCGGCTCTCAGGTGCCGGTGCTGATGATCACCGCAAAGGACCGCTTTCAGGATATGCAGCTGGGCTTTCTTTCGGGCACCGACGACTATATGGTCAAGCCGGTGAACGTCAACGAGATGGTGCTGCGCATCAACGCCCTGCTGCGCCGGGCAAGGATGATCTCGGACCGGCGGCAGACCGTGGGCGGCACTACCCTGGAATATGACAGCTTCACCCTGCGCAGCGGCGGCGCCTGCCAGGTCCTGCCACAAAAGGAATTTCAGCTGCTGTACAAGCTCAGCTCCTTTCCCGGGCAGATCTTTACCCGGCAGCAGCTGATGGACGACATCTGGGGCGTGGATTCCGAGACCGACGCCCACACGGTGGATGTTCACATCGGCCGGCTGCGTGAGCGCCTGCGGGACAACCCCGACCTGGAGATCGTCACGGTCCGGGGCCTGGGTTACAAGGCGGTGCGGAAAAATGACTAATCCCCTGTGGCGGAACAAGCGCCTGCGCTATGTGTTCCTGGCGTGCGTCATCGTTCTGGCGGTGGCGGCGGTGGCGGCCCTGGCGTCGGTGCTGCTGTACGCCTTCAAGATCACCCGGTCAGAGACCGCCGTGGTGTTTCTGTGCATCGCCCTGGGCGTGGCGGCGGTGGCCGTGGTGCTGTCCATGGTCATGAGCCGGGTGGTACTCAAGCCCGTCAGCCGCCTCAGCGAGGCATCCCAGCAGATCGCCCGGGGGGATTTTGATCTGAATCTCACCTATGAGGGCGCCATCGAGGAGTTTCGGGACACCTACCGCAGCTTCAACACCATGGCCCGGGAGCTGCGGAGCATCGAGACCCTGCGGGCGGACTTTATCGCCAATGTATCCCACGAGTTCAAGACGCCGCTCACCGCCATCGAGGGCTACGCCATGCTGCTGCAGGACCGGGGCCTGACCGAGGGGGAGCGGGCCGACTGCACCCAGCGCATCCTGGACAGCGCGGGACGGCTGTCCGCCCTGGTGAGCAATATCCTGCTGCTGTCCAAGCTGGAGCAGCAGACCGCCTCGGTGGAAAAGGCCCCCTTCCGCCTGGACGAGCAGATCCGGCAGGTGATGGTGGAGCTGGAGCCGCTGTGGGGACCCAAGGAGCTGGAACTGGAGCTGGAACTGCCGCCGCTTCGGTACGAGGGCAGCGAAAGCCTGCTGTACCACGTGTGGTCCAACCTGCTGAGCAACGCCGTCAAGTTCAGCCCTCAGGGCGGCGCGCTGACGGTGACGTTGGCGGAGGCCGAGGGGACGGTGGTCTTTTCGGTGACGGACCGGGGCCCCGGGATGTCCGCCGATGTGCAGCGGCACATTTTTGATAAATTTTACCAGGGAGACCCCTCCCGCAGACAGGAGGGCAACGGCCTGGGCCTGACGCTGGCCCGGCGCATCACGGAGCTTTGCGGCGGCGGCATCGCGGTCTCCAGCGCCCCGGGCAGGGGCAGCACCTTTACCGTAACACTGCCCAAATAGAGCCGCGGCGGGCCGGGATCCGGCCCGCTGTTTTTTAAAAAAATGAAAAACTTGTTCATTTTTCTGACAGAATCCCGTCAGTCTCCTTGACTTTCCCACCTTGTCCGGATAAAATAATCATGTATGCAAAAGAAAAGGTAGATGTCGAAAACATGAGCAATCCGTATAAAACCAGGGCAGGAGGCGCCACCGTCACCATCTTTGTTCCCTACGACTGCGGCAACAACTGCCCCTTCTGTATCAATAAAAAAGAATACGCCGATATGACCGGCTTCAGCGCGGAAAAGATCTGTGACAGCATCCGCACCATGGATGCCATCACGCCGGAATGCGACTTTGTGTTTACCGGCGGGGAGCCCTTTGCCGACCTGGACGCCCTGCAGACCATGCTGGACACCATTCCCCGGACCCACAAGGTCTATATCAACACCACCCTGCCCCTGCTGAACGGCGTCACCGAGGAGGATATCCTGGCCTTTGCGGAGCGGAACCGGGACAAGATCACCTGCGTCAACGTGTCCCGCCATCTGGTGAAATATGTAAAGGAGTCCGGCGACGGCCTCATCGCCAAAATGCCCGTGCCGGTGCGCATCAACTGCGTGCTGTTCCGCAATTATCCCAAGGAGCAGCTGGTGCCCTATATTGAGCGCATCAAGGCCCTGGGCCGGCCCATCCAGTTCCGGTTCGACTACACCGACACCACGCCGGACAACCTGTATGACCGGGAGCACGACATGATCTATCAGGATCTGTGCCGGGTGGCCCGCTACACCGGACTGGACGGCTGCCGTATGCGCTGCGGCTTCCACTTTGACTATGACGGCCTGGAGCTGACTTATCATAAGACCCTGCCCTATTCCACCATTGTGGAGACCGGGGCGGACGGCGTCACCTATGATATCCTGTATGATATCCTCATCAAGCAGACCGGAGAGCTGCACTCCGACTGGACCGGGGTCAAGCTGGATGTGGACGCCTACCGCAAGGTGGTTTTTGAGCCTTACGACCTCCGCTGGATCGAAAAAGTGTAAGAAAAACCGAACGGTAAAAAAGTACCCCCTATGCAGACAACAAGCCTGCATAGGGGGTATTTTCGTGTGCGGGACGGACCATGCTACCCGTTACTGTATTTTTCTGTTGATCTCAGACAGATAGAATCGGCTCTTCCGCAGATCGTCCGCGATATCGAGCACGACCATGATAGTGGCCGTGCTTAAAAGGATGACCAATACGCCGATAACGGTCACCCAAAAATTGATGATCGCACCAAGCGCAATACAGCAAATGATGCCAAGAATGATCTCGCACCATACGAAGGTTCGCAGGAATCCGGCCCAGCCGTTTCCTGCCGGTGCGGGACTGCCTGCGTCCTGTTTTTTCAGTTCCGCAGCCATCCAATCCGCGGAAACGGGTTCGCCGCAGATCGGACAGTGTTTGGCACCCGCATAAACTTCGTTCTTACATTTTGGACAAATCTTTTCTTCTCGGGTCACAGCGGCCATAGTTTTTCCTCCTCTTTTTGACTATATTTTTATAGTTATTAAATTGTTATAAATTATAGTATATTTTTCAACCTGTTGTCAAGCTAAACTATAATCAGAGAGAGGTGAAATTATGGCACAAGAGATCCACATCACGAAAAAACACCCCCGAAAAGGGGATGACGGCTTTAAAATCGTTTCAGTGCGTATGAGAGATGAAACCATTGCCCAACTGGACGACTTGTCCATAAAGACCAACCGTTCTCGGAATGAACTCATTAACCTGCTTTTGGAGTCCGCCATGCGGATCGTAAAGATCGACGAATAAAAAAGCACCCCGTTAGCCGGGTGGTCGTAAAACAGTAAAAACAAAAAATGGTGAAAACCTTGAGTTTTCAAGGAGTGCGGCGTGACTTCGGTCACGCCGTTTCCTCTTTCATCAGCTCATTCAGTGGGATGAAACCCAGCCCGTCGTACTTGA
>JAQXOO010000034.1 GCA_029099685.1 Clostridia bacterium | reverse complement strand
GTATTATGCGGATGTGCAGGAAGCCACCAACTCCCACAGCTTTGACATGCTGCGGGATGAGGAGGACGAACCCTATGAGGTCTGGAACGAGCTGCTGCCTGTCCGCGACTGGACCGCTCTGGAGCGGGAATGGTCGGAGTATGATTCCTCCCGCAGCCCCGGCGAGGTGGTCTCCTCCAAGGACGCCGCACTGTTCAAGGACTGAATCAGAGAAAATGAAATAAGCGAAACGCGCCCGCGGAGTTAACTCCGCGGGCGCGTTTTATTGGTGTCTTCAGGCACAAAAGGATCTGGACCCTGCCGCCGCATGCGGCAGCTTGCTCCTCATGGATCGATGGCGCATGAGTTCTTGCTGGCGGCTTCAGAACGGGATCTGTTTAGCTGCGATTACGACGAACTCGCACATATCAAGAGTCGGCTTTACTTTCACGAGTTGGCTACGACAACCAGAGAAATCATACAAGCAGAAAACCCCTCATTTCGTGTCGAAGCATTTGAGACATTCGACTATTTCCTTTGGGGCGAGTTAGAAGACCTTGAAAAACTGCTGGAGAAGGAGATTCAAGATCCATACGACACCCCGATAAATAGAGCCCAGTTACAAAGAGCAGTGGAAATTGCTCGGGAAGAGCTGAAGTGGTTCCGGTATTCAATTCCTTATGAAACGAGCAAGTTGCTTGCCCCAGATTACAAGGTCGAAAACAGAATTATTATCGATTACGGCTAAGCCATAAGTTTCCCTGGCTTTTCAGAGCGAGTTATGGTATTTGTTCGTGTTACGAAAGAGGTGACATCCCATGATATACGTACTGTCCGACATTCACGGTCAGCGCAGACGTTTTGACTCTATTATGAAACAAATCAATCTCCAGCCCGAGGATACATTGTATGTGCTCGGCGACGTGATTGACCGAAATCCTGACGGCATCAAGATCCTGCGGCAGCTCATGGCGATGCCTAATGTAAAACTTCTCTTAGGCAATCACGAACAAATGATGCTGGATGCTCTGTACTATCCTGTCCCTGAACATGCATATTGGCCAGATGAATACCTGACCAGCATGAAGAATATCTTCTTTATCAATGCGGTCAAGCATCTCGTCCAGCTTTTCACTGATGAGCGATTGCTCCACACGTTCCATTTGGGCGAGAGGCTGCGGGTAGGTTGTTTGGCTCATTTCAGTTCCCCCTTGAGTTCATTAAGCCGAGTTTCAAGCGCAAGCAGCAAGCTGCGCCATGTTTCGGGGTATGGTTCATGCTCCGCATAGTCAGTTAAGTGTTCGCGGATATCGCGAATCAGAATGCTCAAGGTATTCTCATTCCAGAGTGCCATGTGGTGCTTAATTCGATGTCCTTTACGGCAACGTGGAGCGTCTTGTCGTTGAATGTTGTGTAATGATTCCGGACAAACTGCATTACTGCTTCCAGGTTTTCGGTTCCACCGGTCAGCTCATGACGCATGGCACTGTTGATTACGCAGCCGAAGTCATCATCGAATGTAGACTCGAACCATCGGTATGGGCAAAGCACATACTTATCTGCGCCGCCTTCGGTAATGACGAAGCCGATGCCTTTGTTTCACAGACTTCCGTAACTGGCGGGAACCGCATTTTTGCACGCATTCCGCGTCCTTGGGGGCCGTTTTTTAGGATATGACCAAAAGCTGCCGGCGTCTTTTGTCCATGGGCATCCGCAAACAGGTCCGGCCCCGGAAACTATCAGCGTCCGGCCTGTTGGGACAAGTCCCGGGGTTCCATGGGCGTAAAACGGATGCCGTTGACGGTCTGCTCCTGATCCGTGGGCAGGAAGCCCAGCGCCTGATAAAACGGCAGGCCGTAGGGAGAAGAATTCAGCGTGATCGTCCCGTCCGGAAGATCCCGGAGCAGCTGCCGGAACAGCCTGGTGCCCACGCCTTTCCTGTGGTAGCTGCCTTTGACAAAGAAAAAGCAGATGTGCCTTTTTCCGGGGCGGATACCGATCTGGCCGATCAACGTCTGTCCGTCGAAGGCGCCGTAATACGCGATCCCCTCCAGATAGCGCTCATCCTGCAGGCATTTGCGGAATTCCTCCGTCCCCTCCGGAGAATACACGGGAGACTCGTACCGGGAAAACACTTCCCAGGCCAGTGAGAGGGCGGCGGGGATCTCCGCCTCGGTCAGCCTGCGGAGGGTATACGGCTCTTTGGTCAGGGAATACATGGTCATATCCAGGACCTTGCCGTTTTTCACGGCGTTGTTTTTCAGGGTGCCTTCAAAGGTGAAGCCGGCCTTTTCCAGCGTCCGCCGGGAGCCTGTGTTGTAAGCGAAGGGCTCGGCATAAATGCGGAGGATATCGGTGGTTTCAAAAACGATGCCGCAGAGCTGCCGGATGGCCTCTGTCATGATGCCCCGGCCCCAGTACGCCTCCGCCAGGTAATAGCCCAGCTCCGCGGTCCGGCGGTGGATATTGCTCTGACGGAAGGCGCCGATGCTGCCCACGGCCCGGTCCCCTATGGTAATGGCATAGGCGAAGGTGTCGTTTTCATCCGCTGCCAGCATGGCGGTGATATAATCCCGGGCGTCCCGCTCCGTATAAGGGAAGGGCAGGCCGTCCCGCGGGTTGTTGAGGACCTTCTGGTTGCTCAGCGCCGTCGCCAGATCCCCGGCGTCTGACAGACGCCATTTTCTCAGAGTACAGTTCATGCTTCTTCCCTCTTTCCGTGTGGTTTCTCCTGCCCCGGCCCGCCTGCCCCCTGTTCACCGGGACGGGTCAGTATCCGTTCTGTTTCCGCCATATCCTGCCGGATCAGCGGGCGCATACTGTCCCTGTAACCCGACAGGTCTGCGCCGCGCAGGGCCGACAGAATGGCGGGGATATACCGGGGCTTCGCCAGTCCCACCTGCGCCAGGGCCTTGACGCACTGTCTGGTGGTGATGGGCCTCTCATCGGTGATATGGGAGAGGAAGGCCGGGAGCAAGGCATCAAAGCGGTTTTCGGTATCCCACCGGGCATTTGCCGCCAGGATATGCAGTGCCCGGTTCCGGACCAGCGATTTGGGATGGTCCAGCAGCCGGGCAAACGCATCAAAGCAGGGGTACCATTTGTCTGTTTCCCGGCTTTCTGCGATGATCTGATCCGCGAGAGCGCAGGCAGCCCGGTCGTCCATGGACGTCAGCTCTGCGATGATGCTCTGTCTCATGTTTTTCCTCCCTCTACGTCTGGAGCATTCCTACCCGGCGGCTCAAGCGATGCGCCGGTCATGGGGAAAAGTGTTTCCCCATGATCTTCAGATTGTTCGCCTGGTACATACCGAAAGACGTGTAAAAATGGATATGGTGCTCGTCGTTTACACTGATCAGGTCAAGATGTTCCGCGCCATGCTCCCTTGCGCGCCGCTCCACCTCCTGCAGCAGCGCTTTTCCATAACCCTGGTTCTGATCGTCCGCAAAGACGACGATCTCTTCAAGGGTGTATTCTGTAAGGTCATCGTATTCCTTAAAAAATCCGATGACAAATCCCGTGATCTCACCATGATCCCTCTGGACCAGGCAAAGGGAATCCTCGATGGTCACCATCTGGTGAATTCTTTTGCAGGCCTTGTCATACTTCCAGCAGCTGTCTTCATGGCCGTTGTAATATTCCATGTATTTCTTTGCAATGATGGGCACATCCTGTTCCGTCATGATATCATAGTTCATACAGATCCTCCAATAGAAAAACATTGGCCGCGCCCGTGCGGGCAAAAGCTCCGCAGGCGTGCCTGTGCTTCCATTATCGTTTTCTCCGGCGACAGGTCAAGTGCCACTCCAGGCCTCTGCTGTTGATTATCGCTCTTTTTCCGCAAAAGCGATAGGCTGTGAATGCAGAAAAATGTGTTCATTTTATAGGGTTCTTCACCGGGCGGAGGGCTTTCCCCGGCGTCCCGGGACAAAAAAGCATCCGTATGACAGGATCATACGGATGCTTCGTTGCTTGGTGACGCCCGGCGAACCGGGGGCTTGTTTTCGGCGTGGGGCAACGATCACCTTGCGGCGATCTCGGCCTTGTACTTTTCCAGCTCAGAGGGAGAGCAATAGACGAAATGGCCGGGCTCCACCTCCACCATGCTGGGCTTTTCCTGAGAGTAGTCATGGTCGCGCTTGGGATCGTAGTCCACACGCTGACGGGTACGCTCGGTGAGGGGGTTGGGCTCGGGAATGGCGGACAGCAGGGCCTTGGTATAGGGATGCAGGGGATGCTTGTACAGGTCGTCGCCGTTGGCCACCTCCACCAGCTTGCCGAAGTACATGACGCCGATGCGGTCGGAGAAGTACTTGACCACGGACAGGTTGTGGGCGATGAACAGGATGGTCAGGCCCATTTCCTCCTTCAGGTCGTTCAGCAGGTTGATGACCTGGGCTTGAATGGACACGTCCAGAGCAGACACAGGCTCGTCCGCGATGACCAGCTTGGGCTCGGTGATGATGGCGCGGGCGATGCCGATACGCTGGCGCTGGCCGCCGGAGAACTCATGGGGATAGCGGGTGGCGTGTTCCTCGGTAAGGCCCACCTTCCGCAGCATGGAAACCACGCGGCTGCGGACCTCCTTGGGGTCGGTGACGCCGCGGATCTTCAGGCCCTCGCCCACGATCTCCTCGATGGTCATACGGGGGTTCAGGGATTCGATGGGGTCCTGGAAGATCATGGCGATGTTATCGGTGAGATACTTGCGCAGGTCCTTGTCCATCTTGCCGGCGATGTCCCTGCCGTTGAAATACATCTCGCCGGAGGTGGGGTTGTACAGGCGGATGATGGTACGGCCGGTGGTGGTCTTGCCGCAGCCGGACTCGCCCACCAGGCCGAAGGTCTCGGCGGGGCGGACGCCGAAGCTGACGTCGTCCACCGCGTGAACGGTGATCTTTTTCTTGCCTCTGCCGGAAGTAAACGACTGGCAGAGGTGCTTTACTTCAAGAATGTAGTTGGAATCGTAATTAGAATCAGCCATTGTTAGCCTCCCCCATCTTCTTCATGCGCTCGATACGGGCCCGCAGGATCTCAGGCATCTCGATCTTGTTGACGGCGCTTGCCTTGGGATGCAGCAGCCAGGTGGCGGCCATGTGGGTGTCGGACAGCTTGAAGAAGGGAGGCTCCTTCTCAAAGTCGATCTTCATGGCATAGCGGTTACGGGCCGCAAAAGCATCGCCCTTGGGCGGGTAGATCATGTTGGGCGGAGTGCCGGGGATCGCCATCAGGCGCTCCTTGGTCTGCAGGTCGGGCATGGAGGACAGCAGCGCCCAGGTATAGGGATGGGCCGGCTCGAAGAAGATCTCCTCGGCGGTGCCGGTCTCCACGATCTTGCCGGCGTACATGACGTTGACGCGGTCAGCCATGTTGGCCACCACGCCCAGGTCGTGGGTGATGAAGATGACCGACAGGTTGCGGTCCTTTTTGATCTGGTTGATAAGCTCCAGGATCTTGGCCTGGACGGTGACGTCCAGAGCGGTGGTGGGCTCGTCGCAGATCAGGATCTCCGGGTCGCCGGCCAGGGCGATGGCGATGACGATACGCTGGCGCATACCGCCGGAGAACTGGAAGGGATACTGCTCAAAGCGGCGGGGCGCGTCGGGGATACCCACGGCCTCCATCAGCTCGATGGCGCGGGCGCGGGCCTGCTCCTTGGTCATCTTGGTGTGCAGATGCAGCACCTCGGTGATCTGCTTGCCGATCTTCATAATGGGGTTCAGGGCAGACAGGGGGTCCTGGAAGATCAGGCCGATGCGCTTGCCGCGGATCTGGTGGAAATCATCCTCGGTGACCTTGGTCAGGTCCATGCCGTCATAGAGGATCTCGCCGGATTCGATGATGGCATTGTTGGCCAGGATGCCCAGGATAGCCTTGATACTGACAGACTTACCGGAGCCGGATTCGCCCACGATGGCCAGCGTCTCGCCCCGGTGAAGGTCAAAGCTGACGCCGCGGACAGCCTGCACCAGGCCGCCGTAAGCACGGAAATTGATCCGCAGGTCCTTGACCGACAGGATCACATCGTTATTCATCATTTCAGCAGCCATGTGATTACTCCTCTCCGCGTTTGGTGGGATCCAGGGCGTCTCTCAGACCGTTGGCGAACATATTGAAGGCGATCATCAGCACAGAGATCAGCACGGCGGGGAAGAAGGTCTGATAGGGGTACTGCAGCAGAACGTTCTGGCCGTCAGAGAGCAGAATACCGATGGAAGGCTCGGGCGGGGCGATACCCAGACCGATGTAAGCCAGGAAGGATTCAGAGAAGATGGCGCCGGGGATGGCGATCATGGCGCGGGTGATCAGGGGGCCGACGCAGTTGGGCAGGATGTGGCGGAAGATCAGCGCGATATCGCCCACGCCCAGGGTGCGGGCCGCCAGAACGTATTCACGCTCCTTGAAGCGGAAGAACTGGGCACGGATCAGGCGGGAGGTGCCGATCCAGCCGGTGACGCACATGGCCAGGATCAGCGATGTGATGCCTGCGCCCAGCAGCAGCATGAACAAGATCGTCACCACCACGTAGGGCAGGCCGTCCAGCACTTCGGCAAAGTGGGTCATGACGATATCCACCTTGCCGCCGTAGTAGCCGGAGATGGCGCCGTAGATAACGCCGATGATAACGTTGGTGACCACGGAGACAAAGGCGATGATCAGAGATACACGGGCGCCCTTGAACAGGCGGGTGCACAGGTCACGGCCCAGATAGTCGGTGCCGAACCAGTGGTATTCATCGGTGGGCACGCCGGCGTAAACATAAGCGTCCACCTTTACGTCCACCATGGCAACGCCCTTGGCCTCAAACTCCCGGACGATCTCCAGGACAGAGCCTTCGGGATAGCGGCTGGTGTCGGACAGGGCTTCCTTTTTGCGGTTTTTCAGAACACGGGTACCGTCGGCGATGCCGATGTCCTCCAACAGGGGGATGCGGGGCGGCAGGTCCTTGGCGGCAATGTTCTGCTGGCGGTAGCCGTAGCCGGTGATGTTGGGAACGATCAGAGAGCTGAGGATGATGAGCACGATGATGGTGAAAGAGGTGACCGCCACGGCGCTCTTGCTCAGACGGATCATGGCGTCCTTGAAGAAGCCAATGGGTTTGGTCTGGAACTTTTCGTCGTGGATCTCCTCGCTCTGGACCATCTGGAAATCAGATTCCGGCAGATCGATAAGCTCCTGAGGGAGCGGTTTTTTCAGGTCAATCATTATTTGGTGCCTCCTACTCTGATACGCGGGTCGATGATGCCGTAAGACAGGTCAACGATCAGGATGGTGACAAGAGAGGTTGCGGAGTAGAAGAGCAGCAGAGCCACGGTGAGAAAATGGTCACCGGCCTTGATGGCATCTACCAGCTGGCCGCCCATGCCGGGAACAGCAAACATCTTTTCAATGACCAGAGAACCGCCCATGATACCGGTCAACAGCGAGATCAGCGTGTTGGAGATGGGGATCAGGGAGTTCCGGAAGGCATGACGGACGGTAGCCTGGGCGCGGGTCAAGCCCTTGGTACGGGCCAGCAGCAGATATTCGGAGGACAGATTCTCGATCAGCTCGCCGCGGAGATAACGGCCGATGGTGGCGATGGGACCCAGGGCCAGAGCCAGGATGGGCAGCACCATGGACCACAGGCGGATGCTGAGCTGAGGCGAGGTGGCGTCATACAGCGTGGGGAAGATGGGCCAGATATAGGTCAGGCTGTACTGCATCAGTGACGCGAACACGAAAGACGGCACCGAGATGAATATGACGATCAGGAAAGAGATCAAATTGTCCACCCAGGTGTTGCGCTTCAGTGCCGCCACCGTGCCGCAGATGAGACCCAGCGGGATCGAGATGAACAGCGACAGCAGGTTCAGCATGACGGTGGGGGGAATACGGTCAGCGATAACGGAAAAGACATCGGCGCCGGGACGGATCTTGACAGAGGTACCGAAGTTCAGGTCCGTGATCACGTTCTTAAGGAAGTAGAACAGCTGGACCGGGATGGGATCGTTCAGATGCAGCTCATCCTCCAGCTTTTTCTGGACTTCCGGGGGCGTTTCGGGGTTTTCAAAAATGTTCATCGGCATCAGGCGAATGATCATGAAAGACAGGACCATGACCAAAAACAAGGTCAGAAGCATGGCGCCGAACCGTTCCAAGATGTATTTAAACATTGACATTCTCCTATTTCTTGCAGAGCCAAGAAATCAAATTTTTCTGGAACAGGCGTGCCGCGGCCGAAGCCGCAGCACGCCTGCCCGTTCAAGCCGTGCGAATGTGTAGGGGTGTTGTGGGACGGTGCCGGCAATTATTCGCCGATGATGTCGCCGTACATGGTGCCCCAGCCAAAGCCGGGAATGTAGTTGTCCACGGGAACCTCCAGACGGTCAGAGAACATCTGGTAGTTGACGTCCTGGATAACGGGGCACTGGATGACTTCGGCCAGATACAGCTCTTCCAGAACCTGGGTGGCGGCGATCATAGCCTCGTAGTCGTTGCGCAGGCTCTCGCAAACAGCATACTGCTCCTCAAAGGCGGGGGAGAAGTAGTTGTTGGGATGGCTGCTGTAGGTGCTCAGATAGTAGTAGAAGCAGGTGTGCGGATAGTTGCGGGAGACGCCGCGGCTCCAGTCGTTGGGAGACAGGTCCCAACCGGTCTCGTTACCCTTCTTGAATTCGGTGGTGGAGATACCGGAGTAGTTGACGATCTTGATGGACAGCATATCGTTGAAGATCTTGGGGAATTCCTGCTGCAGGAACTCGCCGCAGGCCTTCCAGGAGGAGCTGGAGGCGTCGAAGGCCATGATCAGCTCGATCTTGGTGTCATAGGAGACGTTGCACTCGTCATAAGCCTTCTTCAGGTACTCCAGAGCCAGCTCGGGGTTGTAGCCGGTGGTATGGCCCTCGGCAGACCAGCTGGCGATCAGGTCCGTGGTGGCCTTGCCGTACTTGGTCTCACGATAGGGGATGCCGCTCTCGGACAGGATACCGGCCATGCCGTTGACATAGTGGCCGGCGGGCTCCATATAACCAAAGGCGCTGGCAGCCAGGGTCTCACGGTCGATGGCGTGATAGATGGCCTTGCGGTAGTTGACGGAGGTGGAGATGGGGTTGTTGGTGTTCAGGCAGTTGATGTCGATGTGCTCGATGGTGGTGGAAGCATAGGACACCATGCGGGGATCGTCGATGTAGGTCTCGATGGTGTTGGAGTCGGGGATCAGGTCATCCAGCTTGCCGGACTCGAACATCTGAACGCGGGCGTTCATCTCGGGGATGATGTAGACCTCGACGGTGTCATAGTTGAACAGGTCGGCCAGCCAGTGGTCGGGGTTCTTCTTGTAGACCTGGACGGAGTCACGGGTCCAGCTGTCGAAGAAGTAAGGACCGCAGCCCACATAGGAATCCAGATCGGTACCGAAGGTGGTCTCGGTGCGGTCGGCGTTCATGCCGGCCTCATAAGTGGCCTCGTGAACGGGATAGCAGGAACGGTCGGTGAAGTGAGAGCAGAAGTCGTTCAGAGTGGGCTCGCCCACGGTGATGATCTGCATGGTGTAGTCATCGATCTTCTTGATGCCCACATCCTCCCAGTCACACTCGCCGTTGAAATAGGCTTCGCCGTTGACGATGGTGATGGAGTAGTCATACAGGAAGTTGGCCATCTTGTTGACCAGGACGGGGTCGATCTGCATCTTGTAGGAGTAGACCAGGGTGTCGGCGTTGATGGGGTCGCCGTTGTGCCACTTGGCTTCCTCGCGGATCTTGAACTCCCAGGTGGTGGTCTCCACCACTTCGTTGCCCTCTTCATCGGTGCCCTTGGTCTGGTCCACGATCACAGGCAGATCGGTGGCCAGGTCGCCGACGTAGTGGTAGCCCTTGCCGTCATCATTGGGCACGGCGCGCCACAGGGTGGAGTTGGTGTAGGAATAGGGGGTGGAAACGTTGGTGTCCACGTTGTCGTGGGCGTTGAGCATGGAGCACTCAGAGGCCAGATAGGTGCGGTACACCTTCTCGCCGGTGGTGACAGGCTCATCGGGGGTGGTGGGCGTGTTGTCGGGCGTGGTGTTGCTCTGGTCATCAGCGGGAGGCGTTGTGGTGTTGTTGTTGTTGCCACAGCCGGCCAGCATGGACAGGACCAATGCCGCAGCCAGAAGCAGTGCGAACAGGCGGGACTTCTTCATGGTTTTCATCTCCTTTTAATATTCGCGGGGGAATTTATTAAAGCCGTGAGGCAATAATACAAACTCAGGTAAGCGCCCAGATGACAAGGGACAAAACAGTGAACACCGCGGCGGCGGCAAAGACCAGGTGCACATCCTTCCACTTGGTATAGGAGGCCACATAGTCGGGATAGGTAATGATGTCCTTTCCAGTGACCGCGTCCCGGTTGCGGAGGTTGCGCACCATGTGGGCCACATAGCGGAAGCTGTAGGAAAAGGCAGCCAATGCGTGGGTGTTGTGCACCAGACCGATCAAACCGTAAATAAAAAATACCATTCCCACAACGGACAGGACGTTGGCACACAACCGACCGACACCAAAGCCGGCATCCCGCCACAACCACAAGGCGTAACACGCCGACACCACCGTAATGAGGATGGCTTTTTTCAGAAATTTTCGCAGATAATTGCTCATATCGCTCCCAAGGCTGCCTGAATCAAAAAACAGATCTTTTATGCATTTTTATAAAATTACTATACCATTTCGCGGGTGTCTTGTCAATGGTATACATCAATCTGCGCCCCAAAAGCAGGACTTTAAGGAAAAAACGCTTCCGGAACAGCCGACCGCAGAGGACCGAAAGCCATTTGCATTGTGAATATTTTTTCATAATAGTACAACATTTTTCACAAAGTGCTTTCGGCAGCAGAAGCCTCCTCCCTTTTGCGGGGCACATTGCCGAATCACTGTGACATACTTATGCGTATCCCCGACGGAATTTTTCCTCTCCGGGGGACATCCGCCCGGGAAATCCCAGGTTTTTCCGCCTGCAGGCAGACTTTCCCTTTTGCGCAAGCCGGCGCCGCCTCCGGGGCGGGGCTTGTCCTCACCGGACCCGGAGCTGCCAGAAGGCCACCGCCCCCGCGGCGGCCACGTTCAGGGAATCCACCCCGTGCCCCATGGGGATGCGCACGGTGTAGTCGCAGCGGGCGATGGTCTGGCGGGCCAGGCCGTCTCCCTCGGTACCCAGCACGATGGCCAGCCGCTCCTCCGCCGCCAGGGCCGGGTCCTCCAGGCTCACCGACTGGTCGCTCAGGGCCATGGCCGCCGTTTTGAAGCCCAGGGCCCGCAGCCGTGCCATACCCTGCTCCGGCCAGTCTGCGGGGGTCTCCCCAATGCGGGTCCAGGGCACCTGGAACACCGTCCCCATGCTCACCCGCACCGCCCGGCGGTACAACGGGTCGCAGCAGGTGGGGGTCACCAGCACCGCGTCCACATCCAGCGCCGCCGCCGAGCGAAAGAGCGCGCCCACGTTGGTGGGGTCCGCGATGCCCTCCAGCACGGCCACCCGGCGGGCGCCGGCGCACAGGTCCTCCACCGTGGGCAGGGCGGGCCGCTTCATGGCGCACAGCACGCCCCGGGTCAGGGGAAAGCCGGTGAGCCGGGCCAAAAGGCCGTCGTCGGCCGTATACACCGGCAGGTCGCCGCACCGGGCGATCAGTTCCCGGGCCTGGCCCCGGATGTGGTCCCGCTGGGTGAGCAGGGACACCGGGACAAGGCCCGCGTCCAGGGCGCGGCCGATGACCTTTGGGCTTTCGGCGATGAACAGGCCCCGCTCCGCCTGGGTGTCTTGGCGGAGCTGGCCCTCGGTGAGCCGGGCGAACACGTCCAGCTCCGGGGCGCTGAAGTCGGTGATCTCGATGATGTTGGGCATGGCGGAGCCTCCTCAAAGCAGCTTTTACAGGGATTATACCCCCCGCGGGGCGGCCCTGTCAAACAGCGGGGCTTTTCGTTGGACTTTTTGCCCCTCCGGCGCTATAATTTAGGCGATCCCACACATCCCGGAGGTATCCTATGGAGCTTTTGTACATGTTCGAGCGGCTGCGCACGCCCCTGGGCGATGCGTTTTTCTCCCTCATCACCCACCTGGGCGAGGAGACCCTGTTCATCGTTTTCGGCCTGCTGATCTTCTGGTGCCTGGACAAGTGGGAGGGCTATTACCTGCTGTCCGCGGGCCTTTCCGGCACGGTCATCAACCAGTTTCTCAAGCTGTGGTTCCGCATCCCCCGTCCCTGGGTGCGGGATCCGAATTTCACCGCGGTGGAAAGCGCCCTGGCCCAGGCCGGCGGCTACTCCTTCCCCAGCGGACACACCCAAAACGCCGTGGCGGTCTTTGGCGGCGTGGTGCGCTGGGGCGGACACAAGGCCCTCCGGGCGGTGTGCGCCGCCCTGTGCGTGCTGGTGCCCCTGTCCCGGCTGTATCTGGGGGTACACACCCCTGCCGACGTGGGGTTGTCGGCAGTCATTGCCCTGGCGCTGGTGTTCGGGCTCTATCCGGTGGTCCGCAAGGCGGCGGGCCGCCCCGGCGCCCTGCGGCCGGTGCTGGCGGCCATGACCCTTCTGGCGGCGGGCTTCCTGGCCTTTGTCAGCCTGTACCCCTTCCCTGCCGATACCGACGCCGTCAACCTGGCCTTCGGCGTGAAAAACGCCCACGTCATGCTGGGCTGTATGCTGGGGCTTTGGCTGTCCCATGAAGCGGATCTCCGCGCGGGCTTTGACACACGGGCGCCGCTGGCGGGTCAGGCGCTCAAGCTGGTGCTGGGCCTGGCGCTGCTGCTGGCCATAAAGTCCGCGGGCAAGGCGGTGCTGTACCCGCTGCTGGGCGCCGGCGGCTTTGCCGACGGGCTGCGGTATTTCCTGATGGTGGTGTTCGCGGGCTTCCTCTGGCCCCGGACCTTCCCCTTCTGGAGTCGGGTGGGCAAAAAGCGGTGACCCGCCGAAGAATCAGAAAAAGCCACTCTTTCGAGTGGCTTTTTTCATGGGATGTTGTGTAAAAACCGGCCCTTCCGGCTTATTCCACCCGCTGATAGACGCGGGTGTAGACCTGGACGCCCCAGGCCTTGCCGTCCCGCACCCAGAAGTGGCAGCGGCCGCACAGCTCGCCGGCCTTGTTGAACAGCTGGAACCAGGTCTCGCCGCAGTGGACCAGGTCGTAAACGCCCAGGGGGCGCTCCACCTTCAGCTTGCCGTCCTCGGTGAACACCCGGAAGTCGGTGGGGATGCCCTCGTGGCACAGGTACTTGCCCTCCAGCATCTCGGGCTGGGAGAACTGCCGGCCGGTGGGCTGCAGCCACAGCTGCTTTTCCTCCAGGGGACGGCCCATGAGCATATTGCCCATCATCCAGCACAGGTCGTCGGTGTCCTGGTCGCCCTCGTTGCAGAAGGCCACATAGCTGTAGTTTTCGCCCAGCAGGTAGCAGCCGTGGGTGGAAACGCCGTGGAGGCCGCCGGAATGCTCGCAGATCACATGGCCCTGCCACAGGCGCTTGTTCAGGCCGTAGCAGTAATAAGGCTTTTCGGTCAGGGGGAACTGGGCGCCGCACATCATGTCGGCGGCGGCGGCGGGGATGGCCTGGACGCCGTCGATGACGCCGTGGTTGGACAGGCACTGGTAGTAGCGGGCATAGTCGTGGGCGGTGGACTTGACGCAGGCGCAGCTGCGGAAGGGGGGCAGGATGGACCACTGGTCATCCACGATGAAATTGCCCTCCTCGTCACGCTCCCACAGGGAGGTGATGTTGCCGTCGGCGGCCAGCTTGATGGCCTCGCTGCCGTCCTCGTCCAGCACGGTGCGGGTCATGCCGATGGGCCCGAAGACCCGCTCCTGCAGGAACTGCTCCAGAGGCTCTCCCGCCGCCTGGTCAAAGATGTAGCACAGGATGGCGTAGCCCTCGTTGGAATAGCTCATGTATTCGCCGGGGCCGCCCAGGGTCTGATAGCGGCCCTCGGAGATATAATCCACGATCTGCTGGATGGTCTCCATCTTGTTGGGGGCGGTGGCCTTCATCTGGCGGGCCCAGTCGCTGTCGCGGCCGGGGGTGTTGACGGCGATGGACCACTCCAGCGGCTCCATGGGGGGGATGCCGGCGGTGTGGGTGGCCAGATGGTGAACGGTGACGGCGTCCCTGGGGCTGCCCTTCAGTTCAAAGGTGGGGAAATACTTGGTCACCGGATCGCTGAAGCTGAACCGTCCCTCGGCGGCCAGGATGCACAGGGCCAGCGTGACGGTGGACTTGCTCATGGAAGCCACGCCCATGATGGTGTGCTCGTTGATGGGCCGGGTCCGCTGCTCGTCGGCATAGCCGTAGCCCTTTTCAAAGATGACGCCCTGGGGACCGCGGATGGCCACGGTGACACCGGGCAGCTTCTTTTCCTGGATGCGCTTTGCCAGAGCGGCGTCCAGTGCCTGCAGATCGTAATTCATGGTTGGTCTCTCCTCTCGGGATAAAAATTTACCGGGTAAAAGTATCATACCAAGTTTTTCGGCAAAAAACAACAGCCCCCGCCGCTTTTGCGGGAATTTGCCAGATACACAGCTTCTTACAGCGGCGCCGGCGGCGGGCCGGGCGTTCCGTGCCGAAAGGGCGGGGCCTTCCGGCCCCGTTCCGGGTCAGGGACGCCTTATCCCTTGATGCTGCCGTCGGGGTTGAACACCGGCAGCTTTTCCAGATAGATCAGGTCGGGCCGGGTCTGGGCCGCGCCCTCTGCCAGGATGGCCATCCGGCCGCAGATAACGCCGCCGGCCTTTTCCACCAGGGCCTCCACCGCCCGGAGGGATTCGCCGGTGGAGATCACGTCGTCCACGATGAGGATGCGCTTGCCCCGCATCTTCTGAGCGTCCACGCCGTCCAGGTACAGGTGCTGCACCGCGTCGGTGGTGATGGAGCGGACCTCCACGCCGAAGGGCTCGCGCATATACAGCTTGGTGTGCTTCCGGGCCACGAAATAGTCGGCGTCGCCGTGCTGGCGGGCCATCTCGTGGGCCAGGGGGATGCCCTTTGCCTCGGCGGTGATGAGGTAGTCGTATTCCGGAGCCTTTTTCAGCAGTTCGGCGGCGCAGGCCTCTGTCAGGGGCGCGTCGCCGAAGATGACGAAGGCGCCGATGTACAGGTCGTCGGAAACCCGGCACAGGGGCAGGTCCCGCTGAAGACCGGCAATGGTCATGGTATGGTGCATAAAAACAGCCTCTTTTCTGCAAAATTTTCACCATTCTCATTATAATGCGGCTGTGAAAAATGTCAAACAAAAGAACCGGCCGGTGCAAAAATCCGACCCGGCGGGGCGGTTCTCCTTCCGCGAAAACCGGCTTCCGCCTTGCCTTTCCCCCGGGGGTGTGGTATGCTGACGGGGGAGAGGATGATACATATGGCAAAATTATACTTTAAATACGGCGCCATGGGCAGCTCCAAGTCCGCTCAGGCGCTCATCACCAAGTTCAATTATGAAGAGCTGGGTATGCGGGTGTGGCTCATCAAGCCCTCGGTGGACACCCGGGACGGCAAAAGCGTCATCCGCAGCCGCATCGGCCTGCACCAGCAGGCAGACGCCGTCCCGCCGGAGGCCGACCTGTGCGCCCTGTACCGGGGGATGGAAAAAACCGACGTCATCATCGCCGACGAGTGCCAGTTTTTCACCCCGGAGCAGATCGACCAGCTGCGGACGCTGGTGGACGAGGACAATGTGCCGGTGCTGTGCTTCGGCCTGCGCACCGACTTTCTCACCCACCTGTTCCCGGGCAGCGCCCGGTTGTTTGAGGTGGCGGACTCCATCACCGAGATCAAGACCGTGTGCGCCTGCGGGGCAAAGGCCATCGTCAACGCCCGCATCGACGGCCAGGGCCGGGTGGTCACCGCCGGCGAGCAGGTGTTTTTGGGCGGCAACGACGCCTATATCGCCATGTGCCACCGCTGCTGGAAAAAGGCCGTCCGGGAGCACAAGACCGTCCGCCGCCCCTGAGCGTGGGTCCCAACCGAAAACGCCCTGTCTTTATCGCAAAAAACGCCCGGGAACGGCTGTTCCCGGGCATTTTGCCGCGTTTTTATATTTGTTGGACCGCTTTTCAGCCGATGACGTCCTTGAAGACCCGCAGGGCGTTGCCGTGGCAGATCTTGTCGGCGGCGTCGGCGGAGAAATTCTTTTCGATGGCGTCCACCACCTGGGGCATGCCGGCGAAATCCTTGAACTCCAGATTGTCCTCGATGCCGTCGAAGTCGGATCCCAGGGCCACCGTGTCCACACCAGCCACATTGACCATGTGCTTCATGTGGCGGATCAAATCCTCCACAGAGGTGGTCTCGGCATTCTTGCGCAGGAAGCCGCTGCAGAAGTTGACACCGCACACGCCGCCCTTGTTTGCCAGGGCGCGGAGCTGCTCGTCGGTGAGGTTGCGGCGGTGGTCACACAGGGCGCGGGCGCAGGAATGGCTGGCCACAAAGGGCTTTTTGCCGTGCTTGACGATATCCCAGAAGCCGCCCTCGGACAGGTGGCTGGTGTCGATGACCATGCCCAGCTCATCCATTTTGGAAACGACCTCCAGGCCGAAGGGCTTCAGCCCCAGCATATGCTTCTCCGGATCGTCGGAGCAGGGGAAGCCGATGGAGTTTTCATAGTTCCAGGTGAGGGCCACCATGCGGACGCCCCGGTCATAAAACTCCTGGACGCGCTGGATCTTTCCGTCCACAGGGACGCCGTCCTCCACCGTGAGCATCGCGGAAAGCTTGCCCTCCTGCCGGTTTTTCTCGATGTCGGCCATGCAGCGCACGGGGCGGATGACATCGGCGTTGGCGGCCATCTCCCGGTCAAAAGCGTCGGCGCAGCCGCGGAAGTAGGCATAGGGCTCCTCATGGACATGGTGATACTCGGCGGAGCGGTTGGTGGGTATGAAAATAGCGAAGCACTGCACCATGGAGCCGCCCTGCTGCAGCTTTTCCAGGTTGATATGTCCGGTCCAGTTGCGCAGGGTGTGTCCATCGATGTAAATGGGCATCAGCGTATCACAGTGCAGGTCGACGATGTGAAGCGGTTTCATAGGCGGAGTCCTCCTTCAGGGCTGTAAAAGGTAAGATTCATGGGTGCTGCCGGTGTAAATACCAACGGTATCATCTTACGCCAAACCGCGAAAAATAGCAAGGGGGCGGGAAAGATT
The DNA here is from genome assembly GCA_029099685.1 of Clostridia bacterium. Taxonomy (GTDB): domain Bacteria; phylum Bacillota; class Clostridia; order Oscillospirales; family Butyricicoccaceae; genus UBA4644. The sequence goes on along the minus strand of JAQXOO010000034.1, from coordinate 9,425 downwards.
TTATCCTCCGGCAGCGGCGGCTCACGGTTTGAAAAACGCCGTCAGCAGCTCCACCACCTCGGCTCCCACCTTTTGCTGGGCCTCGGCGGTCTGGGCGCCGATGTGGGGCGTGCAGGACACCCTGGGGTGGCTGTACAGGTCGTGGTTGTGGGTGGGTTCCTCCAGGTACACATCCAGGCCGGCAGCCCACACCTTGCCGCTGTTCAGCGCGTCCAGCAGGGCCTGTTCATCCACGTTTCTGCCCCGGGAGGTGTTGATGATCACCACACCGTCCCGCATCCGGGCGATGGTCTCTGCCCGGATGATGGGCTGGCCGTCCTGGGCGGGGGCGTGGACCGAGATGAAATCCGACCGCTCCAGCAGCTCCTCCAGGGAAACATAGGGGATGCCCAGGCGCTGCTCCAGCCCTTCCACGGGATACAGGTCATAGGCCAGCACGGTCATGCCCAGTGCCTTTGCCATGCAGCCCAGCCGCTGGCCGATGCGGCCGAAGCCGATGATGCCCAGGGTCTTTCCGCCGATCTCCATTCCCTTGGAATAGGCCTTTTTGTCCCACCGGCCCTCCCGCATGGTATAGCCCGCCGCGGAAATGAACCGGCAGCAGGACAGCATATGGGCCAGGGCCAGCTCCGCCACCGACTGGGAGGACGCCCGGGGGGTGTTGCGGACGGTGATGCCGTTTGCCTCGGCATAGGCCACGTCGATGTTGTCGGTGCCTACGCCGCCCCGGATGATGAGCTTCAGCCGTGATCCCTTGGCCGCGTCGATGTGACAGGCCCGCACCTGTGTAGAGGAGCGTACCACCAGCGCGTCGTATTCCCTCATGGCTGCCCCCAGTTCCTCGGGAGCATAATGCTGTTCTGAGACGTCAAATCCCTGTTTTTTCAGCTGATCTATGGCTTCTTTGTCCATACCGTCCGTGACCAAGATCCGGATCATCGTTTTCACCCTTTCAAATGTGAAGTTTGGTTGGCATCTTAGCACGGCATGGCAAAAAAAGCAAGACCTTCCGCCGCCGGGATACAGCATTTTATATTGAAAATCGCGCTTGATTTTATGCAAATTATACAGATTCTATTTTTACACTTTCCATTATATGTCAGTAATATAAAAATATAACTAGATTTAATTATATAGATTTAGTTATATAGACGAAAATCCGTGGCAAAGTGACGGTTTTTCGATAAGTGGCTGTTTCACGGGCAAAAACCCCATAACCGGGTGCCGCCCCGGATCAAACCCGCAAAAAAGACCACCCCAAAAGGAGTGGTCTTTTCTGTGAAAAAGGAAAATGTCTGCGGGAGCGCGGTCACTTACGGCCTCTGCCGCCGAAGCCGCCGGAGCGCCCACCGCCTCCGAAGCCGCCGGAGCGTCCGCCCCCTCCGAAACCGCCGGAAGAGCGTCCACCGCCTCCGAAACCGCCGGAAGAACGGCCGCCGCCGGAGGGCGGGCGCACGGTGGTGGTCCTGGGCCGGGGCGCGCGGGGCGGGGGCGGGACCACCGGACGGGGGCCGCGGAACACCGTCCGGCGGCGCCTGCGGCCGATGGAGCCGGCGGAAAACACCGCCACGATGAGAATGACCACGATCACCAAAAGGAGCATACCGCCAAGGCCGAAGCCGGCAGATGTATACGTTCCGTAATCTTCAGCAGGATAATACGTATTATAATCAACGTTCGGAAGAGACGCCCCGGCCAGCACGGTCTGGATCCCCTCGGCAAAGGTGAGGATGGCCTGCTCATAATTGCCGGCAGCGAAGTCCGGCTCCAGATACCGCTCCAGCAGCGTGTTGAACTGGCTGTCCAGCAGGGGAGCATAAGAGGCCGAGGTGTCATAGCCAAAGTAATAATCCTGCTTGCCGGTGACCAGCAGCAGCAGCATATCCGCGGTGCCCAGCCGCCAGTTTTCCCACAGCTTTTCGCAGTAGGAAGCCGTGGACAGCTTTCCGGTGGACTTGACCACCGCCACACTCAGCCGGGGACTGGCGCTCTGCTGGAGGGCGTTGAACCTGCTCTCCGCCGCGGGGGAGATCACCCCGGCGGCGTCGGTGACATACAGGCTGCTGTCGCGGCCCACAGGTTTGCCCTGCAGGCCCAGCAGGATGGCGGCGGCCACCATCACCAGGGAGAGGATGAGGGCCAGGGTACGGTTGTGTTTCATAAAAGGACTCCTTTCTGGAGCGGAAGGTGAAGGGGCGGCCAAAGCCCGCTCCAATGGGCCGCCGGTGCCGTCCTCAGGGAACAAGGGCGCCCGCGGGAGCCGAAGTCCGGCGGAGAAGGGCATCCCAAAAAAGGCGGCGGGATGCTGTCCGCCCGTCAGCGGCCAAAACAGCGAGACCCGCAGGCTTGGGGCGTTGGGCAAACCCCTCCGCCCCGGCGGCCCGTTAAAGCGCCCGGCTGTGCCGGCCTTACTGACGGATATCCAGCAGCTTCTGCTTCAGCTCGCCCTCGATGCGGCCCAGCTCCTGCTCGGCCTCCCGGCGCTTCTGACGGCCGTCGTTCTGGATCTTGACCACCTCGTCCAGGGTCTCGATGAGCATTTTGTTGGTGTTTTTCAAGGTCTCGATGTCCACGATGCCCCGCTCGGATTCCTTGGCGGTCTCCACGGTGGCCATCTTCAGCTTTTCGGCGTTCTTCCGCAGCAGCTGGTTGGTCATCTCGGTGACCTCGCGCTGGGCCTTTGTGGCCTGGACGGAGTGCTCCATGCCCAGAGCCAGCACCATCTGGCTCTTCCACAGGGGGATGGTGTTGGTGAGGGTGGACTGGATCTTTTCCGCCATCAGGGTATCGTTGTTCTGCACCAGGCGGATCTGGGGACCCATCTGCAGGGAGATCATCCGGGTCAGCTCCAGGTCGTGGATCTTCTTTTCAAACCGGTCGCAGAAGGCGGCCATATCGTTGGCGGCCTGGCTGTCGGCGGCGTCGCCGGTCTGCTGCGCCTTTTCGATCATCTGGGGCAGCACCTGCTCCCGGACGTTCTGCAGCTTCTTTTTGCCCGCCAGGATGTACATACCCAGCTCTTTGTAGTTGGCCAGGTTCTTTTCATACATTTTGTCCAGCATGGCGATGTCCTTGAGCAGCTGGACCTGATGGTTCTCCAGCACGCCGCAGATCTTGTTGACGTTGACCTCCGCCTTGTCATAGCGGGATTTCAGGTTGGTGATCTTGTTGGCGCTCTTTTTGAAAAAGCCCCGGATGCCGCCCTCGTCCTCGTCCACGTCAAAGCCTTTCAGCTCGCCCACCAGGTCGGTGACCAGGTCGCCCACCTCGCCCAGGTCCTTGGTGCGGACGTTGCTCAGCGCGCTCTCGGAAAAGTCAGACAGCTTCTTCTGGGCGGCGGAGCCGTACTGCAGCACCATGGTGGCGTTGCTGATGTCGATCTTTTCGGAAAAATCCTGGATGACCTTGCGCTCGGCCTCGGTATAGGCGCTTTCATCCAGAAAAACCGGCTCCACGGCGGGGGCCTCCTCCTGGGCGGGGGCGGCTTCGGCCTCCAGGTCGGGGGTCAGGGTAAGGGTAGGCATGGGCTCTTCCAGCTTCAGTTCGTTGTCAGTCATGGTTTCTTCCTCCGTTTATCTCTTGTTGTCAGATGTATGTCACAGCTCCAGGCGGATGTCCTGCTGCTCCGCGCCGGGCATTTTGCCGTTTTCGGTGAGGCCTTCCTGGGCCAGCATACCCTCCATCACGGTGATGTCGGTGTCGATGTCCAGGGCCGTGTCGCCGAACAGGGCGTCCAGCTGCTTTTCAAAGGCCTGGTCCATGGTGTCCAGCATCTCGGAGATGCGGGCCTTGGAGGCGGTGATGTTCTCACCCTCCACCCCCTGCTCTTCCATCAGCTCATAGGTGGTCAGCAGCTTTTGCAGGGTGGGCAGGTAATAATTCAGGAATTTCCGCAGGCTGCGGGCGCTTTTGGGGTTCTGTCGCACATAGTCAAAGATGCGCTGGCAGGTGCCGCCCAGCTTGTCGGCCTTTTGCCGGATGGCGGGGTTTTCGATCTGCGCGGCGGTGGCGGAAATGCGCTGCAGATGCCCGGCGCCGGTCTGCAGCAGGGCGTCGGCCTCATCATCGCCGGTGGCCTGGAGGGGGATGGGCTCATAGGTGACGGTGTCTGGGATGACCTTTCCCAGCAGGAAAAACGCCGCCAGGCTGAGGGCCAGGCACAGGGCGTAGTGGGTCAGGGAATACAGGGGAAACAGCAGCGCCCACACCAGCCAGACCACGCCTGCGGCATAGATGGGAAGGGCGCTTTTTTTGGTGACGGCCCGCATACCGGCGGGGGGCGTCTGAGGATTGGACATAATAGGACCACCTTTCAGAAGGCAGGGTTGTTACCAATAATAGTATCGCTTTTTACAGCGGGTGTCAAGAAAACGAATGGTGAACAAACAGGGGGTCAAGGCCGTCAGTTCAGGGGTTTGTCGCGCTTTTTCAGCTTCTCCCGGCGGCCGTCGGGATACTGGATGGTGATGGTCTTCAGCTGGGCCTCCAGATTGCCGCGGAAGGCGGCGATATATTCCTCCCGGAGGGCGGTGCGCTCGGCCTGTTCCTCGGCGGTGAGGCCCCGTTCCCTGGCGATCCGGGCCAGCTCGTTGATCCGGTCGATCTTTTCCTGTGTCATGATGCAAAACCTCGCTTACAAATTTTCACTGAGATAGCGTTCGCCCACATCGGGCAGGACGGTGACTACGGTCTTTCCCGCCGCCTCGGGCCGCTGGGCCACCGAGACCGCCGCCGCCAGGGCCGCGCCGGAGGAGGGGCCGCAAAGCAGTCCCTCGCAGCAAGCCAGTTCCCGCATCAGCGCCAGGGAATCGGGGGTCTTGACCTTGATGACCTCGTCCAGAATATAGGTGTTCAGCACCTCCGGCACAAAGCCCGGGCCGATGCCCGCCAGGGGGTGCCCGCCGGCAAAGCCGCCGCTGAGCACCGGGGAGGCGTAAGGCTCCACCGCGATGACGCGGCAGTCGGGACAGGCCATCTTGATGGCCTCGGCGCAGCCGGTGATGGTGCCGCCGGAGCCCACCCCCGCCACGAAGTAGTCCATATTCCCCACCTGCCGCAGCAGCTCACGGCCGGTTTGGCGGTGGGCGGCGGGGTTGTCCTCATTGCGGAACTGATCGGGCAGAAAGGCCCCCGGCCGCTCCTTTGCCAGCCGTTCCGCCGCCGCCTGGCACTCCTCCGCCGGGACGGAGACCACCTGGGCGCCGTAGCGGAGCAGGTGCCGCTGCCGGCTCTCCGGCACCGTGTCCGGCAGGACGATGACGCACTTCAGCCCCATGGCGGCGCACACCATGGCCAGGGACAGGCCGGCGTTTCCGGCGCTGGCCCCGATGACTGTGCCGCCGGGGGCCAGCCGGCCCCGGTCCAGGGCGGCCCGCACCATGCCCAGGGCGCTGCGGTCCTTGACGCTGCCGCCGGGGGAAAGGCACTCCAGCTTTGCCAGGACGGGGGTGGCACAGCGGTGCAGCGCAGACAGCCGCGAAAGCCGCAAAACCGGCGTTTCACCGATGAGATCCAGCAAACTATCCAAAATTTCGGCCATAAATTTGTGCTCCTTTCCATACAGTTTACAATAACTGGGAATCATTCCGGAGCCTGTTGCACAAATCCCTAAAAAACCAACAAAAGAACGCACGAAAATGACGATTTTTGGGATTTTACGCAAAAGGAATTGCGCCTCTTTGTCAATAATGATAGTATATATTTAATGGAAAGACAAGGTTTTTTCCGTGATTTCATCTGTGAAACGAATAAAAGCTGGAGGAGATTTAAAATGAAATACGATCGCGTTTACAATTTTTCTGCCGGTCCTGCCATGATGCCCGAGGCCGTTCTGGAGGAGATCCGGGATGAGATGCTGAACTACCGCGGCTCCGGCATGTGCGTCATGGAGATGAGCCACCGTTCCAAGGTCTTTATGCAGATCGCCGCCGAGGCGGAGCAGGACCTGCGGGACCTGATGGGCATCCCCGACAATTATAAGGTGCTGTTTGTCCAGGGCGGCGGCACGCTGCAGTTCGCCATGGTGCCCATGAACCTGATGAAGGGCGGCGTCGCCTGCTATGTGGAGACCGGTACCTGGTCCAAGAAAGCCATTGCCGAGGCCAAGAAGTTCGGCGAGGTCAAGGTGGTCGCGTCCTCCAAGGACAAGAACTTCACCTATGTCCCCGACTGCTCCGACCTGGATATCCCCGACAACTGCGACTATGTCTACATCTGCGAAAACGAGACCATCAACGGCATCGCCTACGACACCCTGCCCAACACCAAGGGCAAGATCCTGGTGTCCGACCAGAGCTCCATGTTCCTGAGCAAGCCCTGCAACGTGTCCGACTACGGCCTGATCTGGGCCGGCGTCCAGAAGAATGTGGGCCCCGCCGGCATGAGCGTGGTCATCATCCGCGAGGATCTGCTGCGCGAGGACCTGGACCCCAGGACCCCGGTCTACATGAACTACAAGACCCACGCCGACAATGATTCCATGTACAACACCCCCAACTGCTGGGCCATCTACTGCTGCGGCAAGGTGTTCAAGTACCTGAAGAGCATCGGCGGCCTGGAGGAGATGCAGAAGCGCAACATTGAAAAGGCCACCCTGCTCTATGCCTTCCTGGACCAGTCCACCCTGTTCAAGGCCACTGCCCGCCCCGAGGACCGCAGCCTGATGAACGTCTGCTTCAACACCGGCTCCGACGAGCTGGACGCTGAAGTGGTTGCCGCCTCCAAGAAGGCCGGCTTCGACAACCTGAAGGGCCACCGCTCCACCGGCGGTCTGCGGGCCTCCATCTACAACGCCATGCCCAAGGAGGGCGTGGAGGCGCTGGTGCGCTTCCTGAAGGACTTCGAGGACAGCCGCAAGTAAGCTCCCCCGTCAGCCCCCGCATCCCACAATCTCACACACAATATTACATTACAATATTACAAATGACAGGAAGAGGATGATCTGATATGGCTCGTATTCTCATCACCGACGGTATGGATAAAACCGCCATCGCCAAGCTGCAGCAGCTGGGTCACGAGGTCGTGGAACAGTTCTACGAGGCCGACGCCCTGGGCGAAGCCATGCGTGACTTCGACGCCATGGTGGTCCGCTCCAAGACCAAGGTCCGCGCCCCCCACATCGACGCGGCCAAGGGCTCCCGGATGAAGCTCATCATCCGCGGCGGCGTGGGCGTGGACAACATCGACGTAAAGTATGCCGAGGAAAACGGCATCACCGTCCGCAACACCCCCGCGGCCTCCTCCGCCTCTGTGGCGGAGCTGGCGCTGGCCCATATGTTTGCCTGCGCCCGCTATGTTGCCATCTCCAACTTCACCATGCGTCAGGACGCGTGGGAGAAAAAGGCCTATGCCAAGGGCATGGAGCTTTGCGGCAAGACCGTGGGCATCATCGGCTTCGGCCGCATCGGCCAGGAGCTGGGCCGGATGTGCAAGGCCCTGGGCATGAACGTCCTGGTCACCGGCCGCACCGTCAAGCCTGAGCTGGAGGAAAAGTACGGCGTCCGCTATGTCTCCATGGAGGAGCTGCTGGCCAGTTCCGACTTTATCTCCCTGCACACCCCCGCTCTGGGCGACAAGCCCTTTGTGGACGCTGAGCTGATCGCTAAGATGAAGGACGGCGTGGTGTTCATCAACACCTCCCGGGGCAAGAACGTGGACGAGCAGGCCCTGCTGGACGCGCTGAACAGCGGCAAGGTCCGCGCCGCCGGCCTGGATGTCTGGTTCGAGGAGCCCTCTCCCAACCACGAGCTGTACAGCCATCCCAATGTGTCCTGCACGCCCCATATCGGCGCCCAGACCGTGGAGGCCCAGAAGCGCATCGGCGCCGAGGTAGTGGATATCATCCAGTCCCTCTGCAAGTAACGGCCTCCGGTTTCCCCGAAATCGTCAAGAAAGAAGGAGCTTCCTATGAACAACAACGTATTCCTGCCCGCCGACATCCTGCTGCCCAAAAACTGCGATATGTCCAAGTGGGCAGTGATCGCCTGCGACCAGTTCACCTCTGACCAGGCCTACTGGGAGCGCGTCCGCGCCAACGCGGAAGGCTCTGTCTCCACCATCAACCTGATCCTGCCCGAGGCGGAGCTGGGCACCGAGAAGGAAGCCGCCCACACCGCCGCTATCAACAAGACCATGGCGCAATATATGGAAAACGACGTCTTTGAGACCTATCCCAACAGCCTGGTCTATGTGGAGCGCACCCTGGAAAACGGCTCCATCCGCAAGGGCCTCATCGGCATGGTGGACCTGGACGCCTATGATTACACCGTGGGCGCCTCCTCCGCCATCCGTGCCACCGAGCGCACCGTTACCGAGCGCATCCCCCCCCGCCAGCGGGTCCGCCGGGACGCCCCCATCGAGCTGCCCCATATCCTGATGCTGTGCGATGACCACGAAAAGATGCTCATCGAGCCCATCGGCGCCAAAAAGGACAGCATGAAGAAGCTGTATGACTTCGACCTGATGGAGGGCGGCGGTCACATCGCCGGCTGGCTGGTGGACGGCAAGGACGTGGATGCCTTCAACACCGTTCTGGCGGATTATTCCGCCAACGTGGGCAAGAAGTACGAGGGCCTGAAGGGCGTGCCCATGGTCTTTGCCGTGGGCGACGGCAACCACTCCCTGGCCACCGCCAAGAGCTGCTACGAGGAGCTGAAAAAGAACAATCCCGGCAAGGACCTGTCTAATCATCCCGCCCGCTACGCCCTGGTGGAGCTGGAGAATATCCACGACCCCGCCCAGGCCTTTGAGCCCATTCACCGGGTGATCTTCAATACCGACACCCGCAAGCTGCTGGACACCCTCCGCAGCACCTGCTGTGCCAAAGGCGGCTACCCCGTCCGGTGGTACATCGGCTCTGAGAGCGGCACCATCTATCTGGACCGGGCCAAGAGCGAGCTGGCGGTGGGCGTGCTGCAGACCTTCCTGGATGAATATCTGAAGGAAAACCCCGGCGAGATCGACTATATCCATGACGACGACGCCCTCATCAGCCTGGCCGCCAAGGAAAACGCCATCGGCTTCCTGCTGCCCGCCATGGAAAAGAGCCAGCTGTTCCGCGGTGTTATCGCTGACGGCGTGCTGCCCCGCAAGACCTTCTCCATGGGCCACAGCCGCGAAAAACGCTATTATCTGGAGGGCCGCCGGATCAAGTAAGCGGTCCACGGTCCCCGCATTCTATCATCTCCGGGAAAAAGCCATCCGAAAGGATGGTTTTTTCCTGCAAATTTTTAAAAGACCACCCCAAACGGGGTGGTCTTTTGGCTTTTGGATGTTACTGGGCCAGTTTTGCCTTGTAGGCCGCCAGTTCCTCCTGGTTGGCCATGATGAAATGGCCCTCCTCGATCTCGGTCCAGGCCGGCTTGTCGGTCTCGTAGTGGTGGCAGGAGGGGTCGTAGACCTCCAGCACCTTCTTCTTTTCGGACACG
>JAQXOO010000033.1 GCA_029099685.1 Clostridia bacterium | reverse complement strand
CATCAGTTCTTCAATAACGGCGAACTCGTCTGCGCCGTGCATCCGGTTGTCGGTGCTTGGCATGGCGCAGCCAAAGGCCACGCCGCCCTCGATCTCATGAACATAGGTGCCGCCGCCGATGGCCTGGCACTCACCCTTCAGACCGGTATACTGCTCATAGGTCCGCAGCAGGGTCTGCACCAGGGGAGAATCAGCAGGCGTATGGTGGGGCGCGAACATCCGGTCCCGGGACAGCACGGTAAAGCCGCACTCTTCAAAACGGCGCAGCACCACCTTGCGCATATTGTCATCATTGGCGCAGATGGGGCAGCGGCTGTCAAACTGTCCCTCGAAGCCGGTAAGGCCGAACTGCAGCTTGCTGAACACCAGGGTCAGCCTGCCGGAGATCTCGTCCTGCATATCCACCCCCAAGGCCGTGCCGTGGTCATCGCCAAAGGGGAACAACCGTGCCAGGCCGGCGATAACCTGTTTGCCGCGGCTTTCTGCCAGGGGCAGCTCCGACAGCAGGCCTACCATGGCGATCTGCGCATTTTTCCCGGTCTCGGGCGAGGCGGCATGGGCGCTGACGCCCACAGCATGAATGTGTACCGTTCCGTTTTCTTCCCAGCAAGTGAAGGTCACGCCGGTCTTTTCCTGATGTCCGGCGCAGGCGGCCTCAACATCCGCAAGGGACATCCCCTCTACACTAGCGTCACATTCAAGGGTGACGATGTTGGTGGTGGTTCCGCCGTGAATGGCGGTGACCCGGGGCAGAGCCTTGTCTTCCTCCCAGTGGGCGCCGAACACCGGCTTGAAGCCGCCTTTTTCGATATTGATGACCGGATATTCCGCGTCGGGAGAAAAGCTGACGGGCGGCGCAGGCTCCAGAGGCAGATAGTGCTCCAGGTCCTCGCTGCCGGTCTCCTCAGCGCTGCCCAGAATCAGCCGGCAGCCCTTTGAGAGATTAGGATTCAATTCAGCGGCGGCCTTCAGTGCCCACATGGCCACCACAGCGGGGCCCTTGTCATCGGCGGAACCGCGGCCGTAGATTCGGCCATCCTGCACCGTTCCCTCATAGGGCGGGAAAGTCCAGCCGCTGCCCTCACTGACCACGTCCAGATGGGCCAGAATGCCCAGATAGGCGGGCTTGTCATTCAGCTCGGCAGTGACCACATAGTTGTCAAAATTTTTCGTGCGCAAGCCCAGTTCCTCAGCCATTTTTTTGCCTTCCAGCAGCGCGGCGCAGGGCCCTTCGCCAAAGGGCATACCGGGTTTGGCCTCCTCGCGCTCGCTTTTGATGCGGATCAGACGGCAGATGTCCGCAACGATCTGCTCCTGCTTGTCTGCAAAATAAGCCTCGATTTTTTCGCGGTACATTGGTTTGTCCTCCTTATGCTTCTATTTTTGTGTTAAATTCCTTCCAGATCAAAGGGCGGCGTATATTCCTCCCGGGCGGACCTGCGGTCCTGGGCAAAGCCCGAAAAGCCCAGCTCAGCTGCCCGGTCCGCCGCCTTGCGGTATTCATATGTGGTGACCCTCCGGTTGATCTCCGGATAGGCGGCGCAAGCCGCCGTGGGCGTATACTGGCTCATGAGGCTGAGCAAAAAGCTGTCCTTAGGCAGGTTATTGTCCAGAAAATCCAGCAGCGCAAGGGAATCCCTGACGCATCCGGGCAGCACCAGATGGCGGACGATCATTCCCCGTTTGAGCATATTGCCGTCCCATACCAGTTTCGGCTGCTGCCGGTGCATCTCCAGGATGGCTTTGGATGTCACTTCAAAATAATCCGGTGCCGCGGCATATTTTCCGGACAATGCCGGGCTGAAAAACTTGAGATCCGGCAGATAGATCTGCACCGCGCCCTCCCACTGACGCAGCGTTTCCACACGCTCGTATCCGCCGGTGTTCATCACCACCGGAACCGTGGGCTTTGCAAGCTCCAGGGCCTGTAAAATCTGAGGTGTAAAGTGTGTGGGCGTTACAAGATTCAGGTTGTGGACGCCCTGTGCCTCCAGTCTGCGGAAAATGTCCGCAAGGTGCTCCGCCGTTACTTCTTTTCCAACGCCGCCCCGGCTGATCTCCCGGTTCTGGCAAAACACACAGCCCAGCGTGCAGCCCGAGAAAAATACAGTGCCGGAACCGTTTGTCCCACTGATGCAGGGTTCCTCCCACAGGTGCTTTGCAGCCCTGGCGGCCTTGACCAGGCTGCCGCCGCCGCAATAGCCCGCCTGCAGCCTCCGGTCAACACCGCAGCGGCGCGGGCAAAGGGTACATCCTTCCATTTGCTCACCTCCCGCCTATCATAACATATTGCAGAGATTTCCGCCAGATGTTCTTGCGTTTTGCACCGAAAAAGTTATAATGGGAGCATAAGAATCCTTTTAAGGGAGACGAACATATGAAAGACGGATTTATCAAAGTTGCCGCCGCCGCGCCGGAAATGCATCTGGCGGATTGCGCCTTTAATGCCGCCCGCATCGCGGATTGCGCCCGGCAGGCCGCCGAAGCAGGCGTCAGGCTGCTGGTGACCCCGGAGCTGTCCCTCACCGGCTACACCTGCGGAGACCTTTTCTTCCAGAAACGTCTGCAGGACAGCGCCGAGAAGGCGCTCTGTGACCTGCTGGACGCCACCCGGTCCCTTTCCCTGCTGCTGGCGGTAGGCCTGCCCATCCGCTATCTCGGCAAGCTGTACAACTGCGCCGCCATGCTGTATCGCGGCGAGATCCTGGGCGTGGTTCCCAAGAGCAACCTGCCCAATTATGATGAGTTCCAGGAGCTGCGCTGGTTTGAGCCCGGTCCCGGTGCAGAGGGGACCGTCATGCTTTGCGGCCGTCCGGTGCCTTTTGAAGCGGGCCTTCTGTTCCAGTGCGAAGAGCTGCCGGATTTTACGGTAGGCATCGAGATCTGCGAGGATCTGTGGGTCCCCGCGCCGCCCTCTGTGGATATGTGCCGCAACGGCGCCGCCATCATTGCCAACCTGTGCGCCAGTCATGACGGAACAGGCTATCCCCGGGCCCACCGCACCCTGGTGGAGGCCAACAGCCGCCGCTGCCGCTGCGGATATATCCTGTGCAACGCCGGCATGGGCGAGAGCACCACGGATATGGTGTTTTCCGGCCAGCAGCTCATTGCGGAAGACGGCGTCACGCTGTCGGAATGTGCGCCCTTTGCCCTGCCCTCCATGGCCGTGGCGGAGATCGACGTCCAGCGCCTGCTCATCGACCGGCGCAAAACCAACAGCTATCCGGGTGCCGATGCGTATGCGGCCTACGTTTCCTTTTCCATGGATCTGCTTGAGACCGAACTGACCCGCGCCGTTCCTCAGGACCCCTGGATGCCCGACGCTTCCACCCGGGACGAGGACTGTTCCCATATCTTTGCCCTCCAGAGCCAGGCCCTGGCCCGCCGGCTGAAGCATATCAACGCCTCCTGCGCCGTCATCGGCGTGTCCGGCGGTCTGGATTCCACCCTGGCTCTGCTGGTGGCCGAACAGGCCATGAGGCTGCTGGGCAAAGGGCCCGAGGGCGTGGTGGCCGTCACCATGCCGTGCTTCGGCACCTCCAGCCGGACCCGAAACAATGCGCAGATCCTGTGCGAGGAGCTGGGTCTGAGCCTGCGCTGCGTTCCCATCGACGCGGCCGTCACCCAGCATTTTCAGGATATCGGACATGATCCCGACAGTCACAACGTGGCCTTTGAAAACGCCCAGGCCCGGGAGCGAACCCAGGTGCTGATGGACCTGTCCAATGACCTGGGCGGCATCGTGGTGGGTACCGGCGATTTCAGCGAGCTGGCTCTGGGCTGGGCCACCTACAACGGAGACCACATGAGTATGTACGGTGTCAATGCCGGCATCCCCAAGACCCAGATCCGCCGGATCGTGGACTGGTATGCCCGCAGCTGCGGCAAGGAATCGCTGTCCGCTGTGCTCCGTGATATCCTGGACACGCCCGTCTCCCCCGAACTGCTTCCCGCGGCGGCCGATCAGATCGCCCAGAAGACCGAGGATCTGGTGGGACCTTATGCGCTCCATGACTTTTTCCTGTATTATCTGCTGCGCTACGGCTTTACCCCGAAAAAGATCTTCCGGCTGGCCTGCGCGGCCTTCGGAACGGAATATGACGCGGATACCATCAAATACTGGCTGAATACCTGCTGCCGCCGGTTCTTCACCCAGCAGTACAAACGATCCTGTTCTCCCGACGGACCCATGGTCGGACCTTTGAGCCTGTCCCCCAGAGGCGCATGGCGTATGCCGTCAGACGCCTTCCGCACCCCCTGGCAGGAGGAACTGGATCAGCTGTGATCCATGCAAGCAGCACCCCGGAAATACTCCGGGGTGCTGTCGCGTTCAGCGGGCTCAGTTCCCGCAGCATTTGTCAAAAGACGGGTTGCAGGCATAAAAATTCCGGGTGTGCAGCTGATCCTGCACGTGTCTCAGCGCCTCACCAAAGCGCTGGTAATGTACGACCTCCCGCTGCCGCAGGAATCGGATCGGATCCAATATGTCCGGATCGTCCACCAGCCGCAGGATGTTGTCGTAGGTGGTGCGCGCCTTTTGCTCGGCGGCCATATCCTCGTGCAGGTCGGTAATGGGATCGCCTTTGGACTGGAAATAGTCGCAGGTGAAAGACGGGCCGGATGCGGCTACGGGGTAGACACCGGTGGTGTGATCCACAAAATACGGCGCGAAGCCCTGCTCCTTGATCTGTTCCACGGTCAGGTTGCGGGTGAGCTGGTAGACCATGGCGGAGATCATTTCCAAATGGGCCAGTTCCTCCGTCCCCACATCGGTCAAAATACCCGCCACATTGCGGTAGGGCATGGAATACCGCTGGGAGAGATAGCGCAGGGACGCGCCCAGCTCCCCGTCCGGTCCGCCATACATCATAAAGCGATAGAAACAACGGCGCCCCCGTCTCCGGGAGCGCCGTTTCGTTTTGCCTGTTCTATGTCATAGAACGCATTACGGCAAATTCAGCACCGTTTTCCACGCTGGTTCTTCCACATTGGGCAGCTCCAGCGGGCTTTTTCTCTCCGCCTCCGGCAGAACCGGCAGCCCCACGATCCCGTTATGCCACGGTGTGTCCTTCAGTCCGCTGGGCTGGTAGTACACCAGGTACAGCGCGTCCTTCTGCCCTTCGCTGATGGGAAGGCCGTTGATGTACGCCACGACCTTTTTCTGTTTGGACCCGCTCACCGTCTTTCCCTTTGCGTCCTTGTCCGCCGATGTGCTGCCGTAATACTCCTTGACACCCACATAGCTGCTGACGTTCACCCCCGCCTTCACGCAGGTGTTGAACTTGTCCAATGCCGTGTCAGACAGCATGGCGGCTACCGCCTTCCGCTTGTCCTCCTCGCTTAGATCCCGGCTCCCGGCCACAGCCCGCAGCTTCTGGCTCTCGCTCACCGTGGTTTTTCCGTCCTCCGGCTCCAGGTTCTGATACAGGTCATAGACCGCAGATGCTTTGTCTGCGCTCATCCCGGCTTCGGTCAGCTTCTCATAGGTGCTCGCCTCCGCCCGCATCATCTGCCAGTAGTCCAGCCTGTCTTTGACGGCCGCAGCCTGGTCCTCCGTCAGATTCTCATCGGCCCATGCTGCCAGCTTTGTTGCCTTCTCTGATGCAGAACCCTCGCTCCCGCTCAGGCCCAGATAGGTGTCCAGCGCCGGCGCGATCTCCTCCCAGGTCATGCCCGCCGCCTGCAGTGCCTCCACGTCCTCCTTCCGGCTGTCGCTGGCCACGTTGTCCAGGTACAGGTTCAGCTTCTGCTGCCCATCCAGATCCATTCCGTCCAGCAGCGCGATCTTCTTTCGCTCCAGGCTTCCGGTAACGGTCTCTCCCGCTTCGTCCTTGTCACCCTTCAGCTTTTTGGCCTCCTGGATGAACTGGACATAGGTCCCCTGATCCACGCCGTATCCGGCCGCCTGCTCCATCATTCCGGTCTGATCCTGGCTCAGGACAGGCTTTCCGCCCTTTTCATAATACGCATCCGTCTCCGGCAGAGCGCTCCGGCCGAACAGAAGCCCCCGTGCAATGTTCTGCGGGCTTTTCTCCACCTCATAGAGCAGCTGGGACCCGTCCGCACTGTACCGTCCGCCCCGGATGGCGGTTTCTCCGCCTTCGATGGTCTTGCGCACCTGGTTGCCCATGGGCGTCACCGCTGCGGCCGTTTTCAAAACACCGGTGAGCAGCTGCCGGATGCCCGCATCCTTTTCCGCGTCATCCTCTGCCGAAAAGATCTTCTTGACGCCGTTCTTGATATTTGTTGCATCCGCCTGCGGCAGCGGCAGCCTTCCGTTTCCATATCCCAGCATCGTTGCAATGGTGGAAACATAGGGCACATCGTCCAGCACGCTGTCCCGCACATCCTCCAGGCCGGCCGTCCAGTCAAAGCCCTGTTCTTCTTCGTCATCCTCCGGCAGGCCCGCCCGGATATAATTCCACACCGTTCCGATGATGTCAAATCCTACCGGCTCGTTTCCCGTGATACTCTTGATGATGCCGTTGAGCACCGCCGCGTAAACGCTGCCTTTTAGGATGCGCTTTGACGCTTCTGCCGCTGCGGCTCCCTTGCCCCGTGTCCGCTCGATCTCCCGGATCTCCTGGGGCAGGTCATGCTTCAGATGCTCATACTGGTTTGCCACCTCCAGCTGAAAGGTGGTCAGCAGCTTCAGGCTCTTGTCGCTGAAGATGTTTGCCTTTGCCCCCTTCATCCGGCTGCCCACCAGCCGCTCCGCCTGGGCGTCCGCCTGCCGCAGCGCCGCCTTGTGGTCCATTCCGGCCTTGACGTTCTTCAGGTAAAAAGCCCTGACGATCACCTGGCTGGCTGCATCGTCCACCGCTTCAAAGGGGATGCTGGCCGCGTCCAGGATCTTCTCCCCAGCGGTCTTTTGCTTCAGCTTCTGCAGTTCCTCCGCGCCCCGCTTCCCGGTCAGGAAGTCGCTCTCCCGGACAAAGCCCTCTTTCTTCAGCTTGCCCCTGGCCAGCTCATAGACTGCCTGGATCACGTTTCCTTCTCCGGCTTCCGCCGTCAGCCAGGGCAGCTGCACCGTCTGGTTGATGGCGCTGGAAAGGTTCCCGGGGATGGAACTCTTCACCAGCGTCTGGATGGGCTTCTGGATCAGGTTCAGCCCTTTCCGGCCGATGGCCGTTTCCACGGCACGGTCCAGCTGCGTCTGCTTTCCAGCCAGGATGTTTGTGTAGTTGTCCAGCGCCGTCACATAGGCGCCCATCTTGCTGTTGTTGTCCTTCCGGTCCCGCAGCTTCTCCAGCTCCGCGTCCTTCTGCTCCTGGGTCATGTCCGTGCTTTCCCGGATGGTGTCATAATCCGCCCGCAGCCCTTCGTCCGCGTATTCATAGCGGATCTGATCGGAAAAGGTCCGCAGCTTCTGGATGTCGTCCACGTGGTGCAGCACCTCGGACATATAGTTTGCATAGCTCAAAAAGCCGCCCACTGCGTCCATGGCGCTCTTTTCCCCGGTCCGGTGCAGGAAATGTGGATCCCATTTCTTTCCCGGCCGGAACATGTCCGTCCGCCCCGCCAGCTCCGTGGGCAGCTCCGCCACCTGCTCCGAGATGCCCAGCCGCTCAAAGATGCTCATGGCCTTGCGCATCTGCTCCTCCTGCATATGTGGCGTGTAGTTCTTTATGAAGCCGATCTCCTCATAGCCGTGGGCCACCAGCACATCGTTGATGGCGTCGTAATAATCGCTGTACTTCTGCCGCAGCTTGTCCGCCGCCTTCTGCACCAGGTCCCGACGAACATCCCCGCCGAAGCTGTCTGCGGATCTCCCATCATCCAGCATCTGAAAGACGGCCGCGTTCTCCCGTTCCGTCAGCTGAGAGAGAAAGGCCATCTCCTCCGCCTGGTCATTGAGCCACCGGATGCGCTGTGCCTCGTTCTGCTTCACCGGGTCAAAGAGCAGCTGGTTCACCTTCTGCCCCAGCTCCCGGCCCCAGGTGCGCAGGTTGTTCCGCTCCCAGGTGTTGGTGTGCAGGCTTGCTGCCTTTGGCGGCTTCGCCTGGTCCATCCGGTTCAGCACTTCCCGGTTCAGCGTGTCGATAAAGATATCCCGGTTCCGCTTTCCCAGGGATTTGACCGCTTTCGCGTCATAGGTGTCCCGCAGCCGGTACAGGGCGGAAAGCTCCTCCACCACGGTCCTTCTCCGGTTGTCCTTTCCGTCCCAGCCGTAGACAAAGCTGTCCAGGCTGTCCTCGCCCTTCGCGATCCGCTCCGCCATGCGCTTTTCCGCAGCGCTGGCCCTTGTGCGCTTCTCCGCCTCCCGGATCTGCTTCTGGGTGACGTCCAGCCCCCACTGTGCTTCCCTGGCCTTCTGCACGGCGGTCATATCCGCAATGGGGCTTTCCACCTTCAGACCGATCTTCTGTGTGGCCCTTGTGCCCACCACGTTTCCCTGTTCGTCTGTTACGGCTCCGCTGTTCTCCGGCGTGGGCCGCAGGTTCTGCTCTGTCCCGGCTTCCTGCGTCTGTCCTTCCCGCTGCTGCTTGAGAAAGGCCAGCGCCGCTTCCTCGCCCTGGTATTTGCGGATGGTCTCCGCCGTGTCCATCAGGTCCTCCTGATAATCCTGCATCATGGCCGCCAGCGCTTCCAGCTGGCTCTCCACCACGCTGGGCAGCGGAGATCCTGTCCGCTGTTCCTTTTGACCCATGGTCTCCGCCCCGGTCAGGCTCGCCTCCAGCGCCGTTCCGATCCCCTGCTTTGCCCGCTCCTCCGCCGTGAGCATGGGCATGTCCACCGGCTTGACAGCGGTCCCCTCCTGCTGTATATTGGCATTGAAATCAGCTGATGAGCCACTGGGCGGAAGTTGGTCATTGACCAAACCCCCGCCGGCCAAGGCTGATTTCGTTTTGTCTCCGCTTTCGACTCGCGGTGCACTGCCGGGCTTTGTTGTGTCAATCCGGCTGTTTTCCCCCTGTCCATACATTGGAAAGTCCACCGGCTTGACATCAGGCTCTTTCTGTGCTACTCTTTGACTGGAAGGCTGCGGTTTGTATCCACTTTCGCCCGTTGGTGTGCCTGCGGGTTGGGATATTTTTACCGCATCCTTCTTTTCCTGCTTTTCCGTTACAGTGTACCGGTCTCCGCTGCTCAGCGCTGCCTCTCTTGGATGACTCTCTGACCTTGCCCGTTCATAAAATCCAAACACACGCTGAGGATCTTTCGGCGAATAACTGAAGGTTCTCTTTCCTCGATCCTCCAGCACGCCCTTCTCAACAAGGTGATTGAAAAAACCTTCCGCATCTTCAGAAAGATCCATCGCGACAAACTCATCTCTTCCATTTTCTATGAGATAGTCTATGAACTTATTTATCGCCTTTTCTGCTGTTCCTTTTCCTGTCGTTCCTTTCGGAAGGTTATCCTTGTTCGTTGGATCGTCTGCGTTTTTATACCACATGTTCATGATATAGGCAGGTTCTCCGTTCTTTCCTGTTCCTCCGTTGAGTTCTATCACATCGCTATCAAGCTCCCAGAAATCTCCCCCCTTGCTCTGTTCTCTGTTTTTTACTACAATGTCTGCTTTTCCCGCCGCCTGGCTCTGCCCGGCGGCATTTTTTGTCTCCCGGATGATCCCGGTCTCCCGCTCCTCCTCCGTGAGCATGGGCAGCCCCCGCACCTGCCCGTCCTGTGTGTGCAGGCTGGTCTCTGCCGGCGCCTTCCGCTCCTTCCAGTTCTGACCGATCACCTCCGGCGCTTCGGCCGCTGCCATCCGGTTGACCGCCGTACTGCCAGCGCCGAATGCCAGGCCGGAAAACGCGCCGGAGGCGATCTGCTCCAGCAGCTCCTCCGGTCTGAACACGGCATTAGGATCCCTGGCCGCCTTGTCCGCCAGATAGTTGAACAGATAGGAGAAGCCCTCCTCAGCGCCCTCCACCCCGGCCTGCTTCAGGATGTTTTTCAGGGCGCTTTGCCCTCCGCTTTTCACCACGTCCAGCATATTGTCCAGGGGGATCTTTTCGGTGGCCGCCTCGATGGCGCCGGACACCGTGCCCCGCACCAGTGCTTCAGATGCGCTCACGCCCCGCTCCGTAAGCTCCTTGGCCTTTCCCGCCGCAGCCTTTGCGCCCATCATCGTCGCGGCAGCCACCGGGTTTCCGCCGGTGGCCAGCACGGTGCCCAGGTTGTCCGCGATGGAAATGGCCGCCTCGCCCAAAAAGCGCCCCGCGCCTTGGGTCCCCTCCAGCGCCTCCTCCTGCAGCCGGCCGCTCTCCTCCAGCATCCGGTATCCCAGGGTGTCCTGCTTCACCGCCTTGTTGGGCTCGCTGTTCCACTGCATGATGGTCCTGCGCAGGTCGTCATAATCCTTCTGGGCCTGCAGGTGCTCCGGGGATCCTTCTCCATGCAGCGCCTTTGCCAGCCTGATCTGCTCCAGCGCCTGGTTGGCCTTGTCCTGCAGCCCGCTTTTCTGATAGGCTTCCGCGTTGTCCCGGCTCTGCTTCAGGGTGTCTCCCAGAAACTGCACCGAGCCCATGGTATTCAGCCCGATGCTCTGCACGGCCTTGCCCACCCGTCCGATCTCGTTCCGGATGTCCCCCAGCTGATACGCAGACTTCTCCCGGGTCATTCTGGCCCGGTCCTGCATGGGCGTCCGGTTCACCTGTTCCGTGCCCGCGTCCGGCGTTCTGCGGTCTCTGGCCGCCTGGGCCCTGTTGTTTTCCTGCCGCAGCGCCTCCTCTTCCCGCAGCCGGTCCGTCATGCCGGGCTCCTGCGCCGTCTGCTGCCGTGTCTGCTCCTGCTGCTGCTGTACCGCCGCCGCCTGGGCCCGCAGCCGGTCCCTGGCCGTCAGTTGCATCGCCATACCTTGTCCTCCTTTACTTCGTCACGGCGTATATCCCGCCGCCCGTAGTCCTTGCAAATACCGGGTCCCCGTTTTCGTCCTGTCCCGTCACCGTCACGGCGCCTTCGGCCACCAGCCGCTCCGCCTCCTCATAGCTCATCTTTCCGTATCCTGGGACATACACCTGTTCCCTGTTGTTCACCGGTTCAAAAACGAACTTGCTTGCGAAGGAGGACAGCATCCCGTTCCGGCTGTAGTAGCCCATCAGCGTGCGCCAGTCTCCCGGGTCGCTCACGGAAAACCGCCCGTCCGGCAGCATCTTCGCCCGGCCCGCAGCCGCCTGCTCCTCCGGGGTATAGTCTCCCGTACCGCCCGTGCCGCCCGTACCGCCCGTACCGCCCGTGCTTCCCTTCGTCTTTTTCGCCCCGCTGCCGGCAACGATGCCCCTTGCCGCGATCAGCGCCGCCTGATAGTCCCTCTGGGTGATCAGGCCGTTTTCCAGCGCCTGCTGCAGGTTCTGCCCGATGTCAAAGCCCGCGTTGTTTTCGTACAGGTCCAAAAGCGTCCTGGCGTAGCTGCCCAGCCCGCCGTATTCCTCCGGCTTGCTGTTTTGGGCGTCCCAGGCGTTCTTCATGCTCTGCACTTCCTCCTGGGTATATCCCAGGGCTCCGTAGCCGGAAAAGTCGCCGTACTTTGCCAGCGTTTCCGCCTTCTGTGTTGCCTTCTGCCGCTCCAGCTCCTCCGCCCGCTCCTGCCCGCTGTTTTGGGTATAGCGGATGTTGGCCCGCATTCCCTGTTCGCCCAGCTGCTGCAGCCTGGCGTTGCTGTTTCTGGCGTCCCCGGCCGCCGTTTCCATGGTCAGCGCGGCCGTGCCGGTCATGGGCCGGTCCAGCCCCGCGTCCTGCATGCCGGCTTGGATATATCCGGCGCCCGCCGCCGCAGCTGCGTCCGCGTCCCGGTTCATGGCCCCGTAGGCGCTGCGGCTCTGCTCCACCTGCTTTTCCAGCGCGGCCACCGCCGCCTGGGTCCCCGCGTCTGTGATGCTCCTGCGGATCTCTTCCTCTGTCGCCATGTGCCCCCTCCTTTCAGCTGTTCATGCCGGCCGCCGCCTGCAGCGCCGCCAGATAGTCCTGCTGGGTGATCAGGCCGCTTTCCAGCGCCTGCTGCAGCCCGCCCCTGATGTCATAGTCCTTGTTAGCCCGGTACACATCCAGCAGGGTCTTTGCGTAGCTGCTCAGCCCGCCGTAGGTGTTGTCCTGGGCGTTTTCCCGGGCATAGGCGTCCGTCATGCCCTGGATCTCGCCCGGGGTGTATCCCAGCGCCCCGTACCCGGAAAAATCGCCGTAGGCGGCCAGCGTGGCCGCCTTCTGCTGCTGCTGTGCCAGCGCCTTGTCCTGGGCCTCCTGCTGGGCCTGCAGCCGTGCCAGCTGGATCTGATAGGCCGTGTCCTCCTCGCTGGTGCGCACCCCCTGCTGGTTTTGATTCATGGCCGCCAGATAGTCCGCCGTCAGCCCGGCCTGTGCCTTTTCACTGGCTCCCGTGGTGGAAAGTCCCGCCCCCACCAGCTGATCTCCCAGCTGCAGCTGGCCCTTGCGGTACTGGCGGTACAGCTCCTGGTTTGCCGCCGCGGCCGCCTGTTTTTCCCGCTCCAGCTGCAGGTTCAGCTGGTCGATCCGGGCCTGTGTGGCCGCGTCCACCGGCTGGTTTGCGGCTCTCCGCGCCTCCTCCAGCGCCCTGCGGTTCAGATTCAGCCCCGCCTTTTCCGCCTCATCCTGCTGGATCTTCTGTGTCATGCCGCTGTTCAGCGGGTTGTCCTTCCAGTTTTCCGGCGTCACATCGATCATCCGCCCGTCTGCGCCCACCACCCAGTAGCGCTCGCTGGCGTCCTGCACCAGGCTGCCCGCCTCCAGCGGCTCCAGGCTCCCGTCCAGCGCCAGGGCAAAGGCCTGCCCGTCCTGGATGGCCGTCCGCACCTGCTCCCCGTCAAAGGTGAATGCCATGGTGTCAAACTGCATTTTCCCGTTTTTCCGGTTCTGGCTGTACCCGCCGTATCCGGTATAGGCGCCGTTGCTCTCCCGGTTGCCCCTGAAGCTGTCCTGAAAGCCGTTCCGCTCCCCGATGATGCTCCCGTAGGTCCCGGTGTTGTACTGCCCGGAAAAGCTGCCCGTGGTCTGTTTTGGGTCATACAGCTCGGAATAATAGCCGCCCTCCGGCCTGTGCCCCGTGATGATGTAGGTGCCGCCGCCCGTCACTACCTGGTCCCCCACGCTCAGCCACTGGGGCGTGGAGCCGTCCGGGTTCAGACCGTAGACCCTGCCGGTCACCTGATAGCGGTTGTCCCGGGCCTGCTGCTGCATCTGCGCGATCTCCGCCTGTGTTTTCTGCTGCACGTCCGTCAGCTCGCCGTCCCGGCCCACCATCCAGGCAGTTCCGCCCTTTTCTACCAGCTCCCCGGCCCGCGGGTCCACATACCGGCCCGTCCTGGTCTCCCCGGTGGTGGGGCGGAAGGTGGTGTAAGAGGTATCCGTCCACCCGGCGTCCTCCTGCTCTCCTACCTGTGTCTGCGGGATGCCCGCCGTACCCTGCAGCATGGCCGCCTGCTTCAGCTTCAGCCCAGCCCCGGCCAGATCGGCGTCTCCGCCCAAAAGGCCCTTCTGCGCCGTCAGCTGCTGGGTCTGCAGCTGCGCCTGGCGGATCATGGTCTGCAGCCCGTCCCCCGGCTCCTTCTGCTCCGCTGTCTGGGTCCCGGCTTTGTCCTCCTCCGGTCTGTAAATGGTCTTGTTCTCCAGCTCCCCGCCCTGGCGCAGCGTCTCTCTCTTTTCTTCAAGATCCTGCCGCCCCTTCCGGATGGCGTCTGCCACCTGCTGCGTCATGTCTGTTCCGCCCTGAGCCTGCTGCCTGGGCTGTCCCGTCAGCTGCGATGCCATGCCGTTCTTTTTCACCTGCTCCCGCACGTCCTGGATGGTGTTCATATCCTTCCTCCTTTACACAAGTCCCAGCTTCTGATGCCGGATGATGATCCCGTAAATGCCGAAGCCCTCATTCACCCGGTCGTTCTCCACGATGATCTGGATCCACTTCCATTTCTTGACCTTCTTTTTAAAGGGCACCACCCGGCTGCCCTCCCATGCGGAAAAGTCGGCCCCCAGCTCATCCCCCTGCCAGTCATAGTCATCCAGCGCCCCGGTAAAGAACTTCCGGGCCGGGCTTTTGTCCGTCCGCACATATACCCGCACGCTGGCCCGGCTGTAGGGCTGCAGCAGCAGGCCGCTTCCCTTTTTCACCATGGTCTTGTACCGGAGAAAGTCCCCGCAGAACTCCACCCGGGTGGCCCGGGCCGCCTTCACCGGCGCGCCGTCATCGTTGTATTTTTCCACCCCCTGGATGTCGGTGTTCAGCCGGCACAGCCTTCCGTCCGCCGTGCCGAAGAACAGGTTCTCCCCGTCCGGCATCCACACCGTCGCCGGCAGGTCCGTCCAGTGATAGGCCTCGTAATTGTAGTTGGCCCCGGTGATGCTGTTCTCCAGATAGACCTTGTTCTGCTTTCCGTCCAGCAGATACACGTTTCCGTCTGTCATGGACAGCAGGTACATCCCGTTCCACCCGCACCCCACGGCCTGTTCCAGGTTCTGCTCCCTGGTCAGCCGGGGATCCAGGAACCGGCTCCGCCCCGCCAGCGTCCGCTCCTCGGTCACCAGGTTGGATGTGATGGCGTACACCCCGTTCCGGGTGAGAAACAGCGGGTCGTCCAGAATGTTTGCAAAGGCCCGCTTTGCGATGGCCCCCTGACCGCTCACTCCCTGCCGCAGGGAGAACACCGTCTCCTCCCCCAGCTTGGCCGCCGTCCGCAGATAAACGCTTGCGTCCTGCCGGCTCTCCGCCTTGATGATGGCCTGGGCGGATCCCACCGCCCGATACCCCATGATGGCGCTGCCTCCGGCTCCCACCTTGGCATAGCCCGTGTCCGGGAAATAGGTTGGGTCGTCCGGTCCGCTGTGCCAGTCATAGGCGGGCTTGTCCGGGTTCCCCGTCAGGAACACCCGGTTTTCAAACAGGCCGAAGGTGTCGCAGGCGTTCAGGGTGCTCAGGTCGTCCTTTCCCGCCTCCGCCGCCTTTCGGTATTCGATCTCCAGGTTGTCCACACCGCTTCCCGTGGCGTCCCACAGGGCATTCTTCTGGCTGTTGCTCAGCCACACCACGCCGTATCCCGTGTTGATCCCCATGTCTCCTGTAAAATACGCATTCCGTTCCCAGTTGGTCCCCTTCGCCTTCACATAGTGTATGTTATACCATGCCGAAAATCCGAGCCCTTCTTCATCCTGGTTCAAGTCATTCTTATATTCTTTATACCTCAATTCCACCGTGCTCTGGCTCACCGGAGAAACGCTGCTCACGGAGCTGTAGGTCTTTTCAGCCCATTCTCCCGTGCTCTGGTTTTTGATGCGCACCGTCAGCCCCGCCGTCATCACTCTTTTCTCCGGCAGCACCAGCAGGTCCTCATTTCCTGTGCACAGGTAGCTCACCTTCCGCCGGTCTGTGAGCAGGTTTGCAGGCTCCAGGGGCGTCCCGCCCCCGCCCTCTCCCGCGCTGATCACGATGGTGGGCACCCTTGCGAGGCTCCCGGCGGTGACGATCTGCAATGTCCCGCTGCCGCTTGTCCCGAACATCCCGCACACCAGGTATTCCGCCCCTGTCAGGATGTAGATCTTCTCTCCGTAGGCAAAGCCCGTGCTGTACCCCTCCTTCACGCCGGTTTTCAGGCTCACCGGCGCAAAGTCCGGGTCATAGGGCTTCCAGCGGTAGATAGTGCTGCCGCTGTGCACCAAAAAGACGTCCTCCCCGCCGATCCGCCCGGAGTACAGTCCGTAGACAGCCCCCTCCATGGTCCCCACCGTCCGCCACCCCGGCCGCTTCTCCGGGTAGCCTCCCGGCCCGCTCACCAGGTTGGGCGCCCATGGGCTGCGCTCCTGGGCGATCATCCCCGGGTCGGTGGAAAAGTCCACTCCCCTCAGCTTGTCATACACCGCGGCATAGGTTTTCGGGCTGCTCCCGCTGATCTTCGCCGTTTTCATCCGCCGTCACCTTTCCCTTCTCCATTGCCTGCCTCCTCACCCGTCAAACCGGGTCCACCCGTCTGGGTATTCCTCCGGGGTGTACACGTTGTTTTCAATGGCGCTGACATACACCTTGCCGTCCGTCCACAAAATGCACTCGTCCTTCCTGTACATTCCGGACGTGCCATAGGGAGCCACAAAGGGCTTGGCCTTGGCGGGATTCTTGGTATGGGCCAGTCCCCACAAAGCCCTCAGCGCAGAGGGTCTGCCCTCATAGTTTGCGGCGT
This sequence comes from Clostridia bacterium, assembly GCA_029099685.1. GTDB lineage: Bacteria > Bacillota > Clostridia > Oscillospirales > Butyricicoccaceae > UBA4644. Next base: position 118,316 of record JAQXOO010000033.1, on the reverse strand, counting down.
TGTGCGGCTGGATCAGAAGCCAGACCTGACCCTCATCGGAGACCGGTGAATTGACGGGCCATGCGCTGTAATCCTTTTTGGGGTCAAAGGCAGGCACGGCGATTTCCTCATCAATGATCTCTGTCTGGGTCACGGTTCCTGCGGCGGCTTTGGTCTGCAGCTGCTGGGCATCATAAGCGCCCTTTTCACGCATCTTTTCCAGGGATTCGGCCTTGGTCATCACAGGCTGTTCACTCCTTCCACATAGGCGTTGTTCAGTTCTTCCTCCGTGACGGATGTCTCCTTGACCTGCTCCAGCTCCTGGCTCAGCGCCTGATACTGGCTCCAGTCCTCCTGACTCAGAGGCTCCAGGGTGTACTGCTCCCCGTCCCGGTTCCTGGTCCATCCCTTGCCATCCACCCACAGGTCGCCGGTCTGCAGGCCGTATTCAGACGCATCCTCCAGGACGCATCCCAGCGCCGCCTCCAGCTCCGCTTTCTGCTCCTCCTTCGCCACAATGACGTTGGTAATAAATCCATCTTTATTCACTGCATATCGCATGGTGTTCTCCTCCCTCACTGCTCATAGGGGATGCGCACATAGATCACGCCCTGGTAGCCGGAACCGCCAAGACCCCATTGACTGTTTCCAGATGAATTATATCCAGACCCGCCAGCGCCTCCTCCGCTTCCGTAGAAACTTGCACTTTTTCCAGCTGTTTTATTTCCTGCCCCGCCAGCGCCTCCTCCTTTTTGTCCTCCTGACCCACCAGAAGTTGTTAGCGTTCCAGTATAATCTCCGTTTCCTCCATTGGACCCTCCATTTCCACCGGAATATTGTTTTGATCCTGAAACATCATTCCACCCTCCACCACCACCTCCTGCGGAGTGCTTTGCAAACAATGATGTTTCAACAAACGGAGTTGTCTCTATTCCAGTTCCTTTTCCATAATATTTATTTCTTCTATAATACCCGCCATGCCCACCACCTGACGCTCCATCTGCTCCTGCGCTTTGTGCATCCGGGCTCATGTTTCCAAATGCTGTAAGGCTTCCTGGGCCGCCGCTTGCTCCTTTACTTGCACCAGCAGCACCGCCCGCACCTACTTGACATACAATACTTCCAACTAACTGCATGGTTTGTTGCAGAAGATAACCTCCGCCGCCACCACGGCTTGCAGTCGTACTGAATCCACCGGCATCTCCACCGTTTCCTCCGTTGCACATCCACACATCCGCCGTGACGTCTCCCTCCAGCGTCAGCGTCCCGGACCCTGTCAGGGTCAGCAGCCGGTAGGTCTTCCCGCTCATAACCACATCCAGCTGGTCTGTATAGGCACCTGTGTATCTGATTGCCATCGATGCCACATCCAAGCCGCCCTTCCACAGGATGCTCCCCGCGCCGTTCGCGATCTGCTGCACTACGCCCTCCGGGATGGTGATGCCCTTGATTCCGGAAAAGATCATACCAGCACCACCTTCTTGGTCACCGTGCTGCCGTCCTCAAGGGTGAATGTCCACTCCTCCACCGTCTTGGCCTTGATGGTCAGCGTTGTTCCGCTCATGGTGGCCTCAATACCGTCCCCTGCTTCAATCGTCAGCGCGTTCACCCCGTTGATGGTGGCGTTGGCTCCCGCGGCCCCGTTTGCTCCAGCCGGGCCCTGGGGTCCCGTGTCTCCCGTGTCCCCCTTCGGCCCCTGCGCACCGGTAGCGCCTGTATCACCCTTCGGTCCCTGGGGACCGGTGTCTCCGGTATCTCCTTTTGGTCCTTGTGCGCCTGTGTCGCCCTTCTCGCCCTTCAGTGCCGCCAGCTGGTCCGCTGTGAAGTCTGCATAGGTAAAGGGGTCTCCCTTGTCACCCTTCGGGCCTTGCGCTCCCGTGTCGCCCTTTTCTCCCTTGGGACCCTGTGCGCCGGTATCCCCTTTGGGACCCTGGGGTCCTGTCGCGCCGGTCGCTCCGGTATCCCCCTTGGGGCCCTGGGGTCCTGCAGCACCGGTGTCGCCCTTGGGTCCCTGCGGCCCGGTCGCGCCCGTATCACCTTTCGGTCCCTGGGCTCCGGTATCGCCGGTGTCACCCTTCGGTCCCTGGGGACCGGTGTCACCCTTGGCACCCTGCAGCGGGCCGTTGTTCACCCAGCCCTTGGTGGGGCTGTAGATGTAGATGTCATAGGGCTCCGCCGTACCCACGCCGTAGGCGTCTCCCGGATCCGGTCCGGTCACCGCAGCCTCCAGCGCCGCCTGTGTGCTGTAATAGTCCAGCACCTTGAATCCGGAACCCGTCTCGCCCTTTTCGCCCTGGGGGCCGGTTGCGCCTGTGTCTCCCTTCGGTCCCTGTGGTCCTGTAGCTCCGGTGTCTCCTTTCGGGCCCTGCGGACCTGTGTCACCGGTGTCTCCCTTTGGCCCCTGGGGGCCGGTGTCTCCCGTGTCGCCTTTCGGACCCTGTGGCCCGGTAGCGCCTGTATCCCCTTTCGGCCCCTGCGGGCCGGCAGCGCCTGTATCCCCCTTTGGACCCTGCGGGCCTGTGGCACCGGTTTCTCCGGTATCGCCCTTCGGCCCCTGCGGCCCTGTGTCCCCCCTGGGTCCCTGGGGCCCTCGCAGCCCTTCCAGCTGGTCCGGCGTGAAATCAGCATAGGTAAAGGGGTCGCCCTTTGCACCCGTGTCCCCCTTTGGCCCGGTGTCCCCGGTGTCACCCTTTGGGCCTTGTGCGCCGGTTGCGCCTGTTGCCCCGGTGTCGCCCTTCTCGCCCTTGTCTCCCTTGGGTCCGGTGTCACCGGTGTCGCCCTTTGGCCCCTGGTCTCCGGTCGCGCCCTTTTCGCCTGTGTCCCCCTTCTTCGCGATCAGCAGCCAGCAGCTGCCCTCCACGCCGTCCCCTGCGTTCACGTCCGCCTCCGGGTCCGTGTTGGTGTTCTCCCGCAGGCACACATAGCCGGATCCGTTCCGGCTCACCTTCTGCAGGGGCTTGTATATATCCGCGTCCTTCCAGACGCTCCACCCGGCGGGCACGCTCCCGCCGCTTCCCGCCGAAGCGGAAAGGGCCGCTTCCGCTCCTGTGATTTCCGCCTTGATGCTCATGTCTCACAGCTCCCTTCTGGATATGGCGTCCTTGATGGTCACCTGGATCATGTTCTCCAGCCCGTGCACCGCGCCGGAAACGTCCTTCACCCGGATGTCCAGCATCGCAGGCCCCTCCCGCAGGGCAAAGGTCTGGCTCTGGCTCAGAGGAAAGCGGAACTTTCCGCCGGAAAAGGTCACCGTCCCGGTGCCGTCGCTTTTGTACTCCTGCCGCAGATCGCCCAGGCAAAACTCCGCCGTCTGGATGAGGGACAGATTGCTGTCTGTCACCGGCGCCCCCTCCAGCGTCAGGTCGATCTCCAGATCATAGGCGTCCCCCTGTTTAATCCAGTTCTTCATCGTCGTCCCTCCCCGGTGTCTGGTCCCGGCCGTCATAGCGCATCAGGTTGTCCCACTGCCGCTGCAGCTCCCGCCTGCGGCGCAGGCCCTTCCGGTCATCGGGCTTTTTCCCCGCCGCCAGCAGCAGCACGATGCACCCCGCCGCGAAAAACAGCGCCGCCGTCACCGCCGCGCCGCAGAAAAACATTGCCATGCCCCTTCCCCCTTTCAGTACACATCCACCACGCCGTCCTCCTGTGGGATGCCCCGCAGGCAGGCATTGCAGGCGTTGGTGTACAGGCTGTTGTAGTACCCGGTCTTGACGGAATCCCCGTCCCCGTCGGCGTATTTCTCGCACAGGCCATAGGGTAGCACCGTCCGCTGCACCTCCGGCTCATAGGTCAGCTCCCGGTCCATGGTCTCCGCCGTCACCGTGGGCATCTCCTCCATGGGCGCCAGCCCCCGGCTCTCCCGCAGGCCGTTGTTCAGGGGAAAGGTCTCTGCCAAAAGCACCGTCAGGATCCCCGGCGCGTACCCGGTAAACTCCGTGTTGGAGCTTTCTTCCTCGCTCATCAGGTCATAGGCCAGCTTCAAAACCTCGTTTCCGGTCATGCGTCCTCTCCTTTCTCCAGCGCGCCGATCAGCCGGCGCAGGTCCTCCTCACTCATCCGCTGCAGGGGGTCGTTGATGTTGCCGTCCAGCCGCACCTGTTTCTGGAACATGCCCATGCTCTCCCCCAGTGCCTTCAGGCAGGCCGCCGCAGTCTTGCCGTCATAGGCCCATACCCCGGTGTGGTTGCCCTCCCTGTCCAGGATCTCGCTGCCCTCGGCGGACCGCTGGTACAGCTTCCAGTATTCCGCGGCGATGCGCTCCGGGCTCAGCCCCATCTGCTCATAGATCTCTTTTGCCCGGTCCCGGATGTACCCCAAAACCTGATCCTGCCGCAGCAGGCGGCTGGCGGTCTGGGCGGCCACGTGCCGCCCCTTTCCGTTTTCCCGGCTGCCGTACCCGGCCGCCAGGGCCGCCTCCGTCCCGTTGGACCCGTTTTTCAGATATTCCTCGCAGAACCGCTGCACCTTTGGCTTCAGCATTTACAGCATCCCTCCGTTTTCCATGGGGTTCAGCCCCAGCTGATCCTGCGGTGTCTGCTGCCGGGCCGTCTGGAGCTGCTGCTGCCGCTCCTTCAGCTTTTTCAGCAGTCCCGCCTTGTCCTTCACCCACTTGTCCGGGATGCGCTCCACGTAATCGGACGCATCCTGCAAAATGCCCGCCTTCAGCAGGTTGTCCGCACTCTGCTGCTGTGTGATCTCGCTCCAGTAGCTGGAGGTGCCCACATCCACATTCAGCTCCATTTCCTCCAGGTCCATGCCGGAAAAGTCCAGCTGCAGGTCCAGGCTGTCCGGCGCCGCCATCTCCGGCGGCCAGTTGTCCAGCAGCCCCAGGGCCTGTGCCGTCTCCTGATCCACCGTCACCGTGCGCACGCCGTAGTCGCACCGCATGATCTCCAGCATGATCCGCACGCAGTCCTCCATCAGCTGAAAATAGGCCAGCCGCTGCAGCTCCAGTGGTGCGGAGCTGGCCTTCTGCACGGCGATGATGGCAGAGGTATTCTCCGGCCTTACATCGCCCAGGGCCACATCGTTGGCCCCCATGTAGTCCTTGGTGTAGCTGATGGTCTTTTCCACCAGATCCATGGCCTGTGCGGAAAAGTCCCCCGCCCGCAGGCTCTGGGCGATGTTCCGCATATCGGTGTCCGGGCTTCCCTCGATGCCGATGGCGTCACCCACCCGGCTGGTCCATTTTTTGATGATGGACCGGTTGTAGAAGATCTTCGGGAAGGCCATGTTCTTCACCTGGATCATCATCATGGCCCACAGCTTGTTCACAAAGATCTGATTGGGGATCATGCCCTCCATGGCGGAATGTCCGTGGTAGCTGGAGCGCACCGCCTCCCAGCTCATCCAGGCCACCGGGTACCGCCGGTACCCCGTGTCCCGCTCCTTCTGGATCACGGTCTCCCGGCAGGTCTCCATCCAGCGCACGGTGCCGTTCTCCTTCCACAGCTTGACGATGCAGGTCACCAGCCGGTCGTCCTGGTCGTCCTCGCCGTAACGGCTCTCCCCGTCCGGACGGATGCGCTGTGCTTCCTCCCGGCTGCGGCCGTCCTCCTCCGCCACCCGCCTGGCCTCCTCGATGAGCCGCCGCCGGACAATGAGGAGATAGGGCTGCCGCTCCACCCTGCTTTCAAAGGGATTGCCGAAGAGCACCTTTGTGTTCTCCACGATCTCACAGGCGATCTCGCCCCGGGCCGCCTCCCCGGTCTTGCGGTCTCCGTCCAGGTAAAAGTAGATGGCCGTGTCCCCGTCCACGGCGCAGCCCCGCAGGGCCTCCCGTGCCTCGGTTTTCAGCCGGCTTCGCTCGATCACCCGCTCCGTCTCCCGGGAAAGCACCCTGCACATGGCCTCCCGCCGGCTGTTTTTGCGGAAGGGCGTCAGGTTGACGCCGATATCGTCCGCCACCAGCATGGAGATGAGATAGCTGATGACCCGGTGGGTAAAGTTCAGCACCGGCTTTTCCATCTCCGGGGCGTTGACCCCCTCCCAGTGCCGCCCGATGTAGAAGTTTTCATACCGCTCCACCGCTTCGTACAGGCCGTCCTCCCCGATCCGCTGGTTGTACTGGACGCCCCGCTCATATTCCCGGAAGATCTCCTCCGGTTTCTTTTTGACTTCCATGGTGTCACCCCTCTTTGCTTATCCGATGCCGATCCGCGCCAGCACAAAGGCGATGACGGCCCCCGCCACGGACCAGATGATCTTTTCCACGATGCTCTCCCAGCGCTTCCCCGGCTTCAGCTCCAGGGCGTCCACCTTTCCGTCCAGGCGGCTGACGTCCTCCTTGACCTCCCTGATGGTGTCGCTGGTGTGCTTCTGCTCGCTGGCCATCACCCGGATGCTGGCGGCCAGCTCGTGGATCACCGCCTGCTCCTGCTCCACCTTGTCGATGCGGTGGCCGTTGCTTTTGCACCGCTGCTCCACCGCCGTTACCCGCTCCTCCAGTCCCTCCATGGTCAGCCTCCTTTGCGCAAAAGGTAATATTTCGGCCACCGGCCGCTGCAGTCCCCGTCCAGGTCCCCCGCTTTGACAAAGATCAGGTCCCCGCTTACGGTGACGGCCGCCTTCCGCCGGGCGTTTGCGGCATATTTCCCGGCATACAGCCCCGGGTCCGCAATGCAGATCCTGCCGCCCAGCTCTCCCAGGGCGGTGACATAGTGCCCGCCGGTGGAAAGCAGCCCCTTGCCCGCCGCGTTGCAGATGGCGGCGCCGCCCTGCCGCAGATGGGCCTGCAGCTCCAAAACGCTGCTGGTGGTCCTGCTTGTCAGACCGTATTCCCGCTTCAGCAGCAGGCACAGCTGGGCCATGTTGGTTCCTCCCGGAACCCTGGCCAGACCGGACACCGCCAGATCCCGCATCTCCCCCACGGGGACCCGTTTGCCGGTGAGCGCCCCCACCGCGTTGACGGCGGCGCACACGCCGCATCCCCCGCTTTTGATGGTAGCCTTCTCATACCCCGCCGCCGGGTAGGAGATGTTGGGGTAATCGTTCTGGTTGCAGAGGAATCCGTCCAGCGTCCGCAGCCACCTGGTCTTGCTGCCCTTCCGGGTGGGATAGGTGACGGGGTACAGCCCAGCCGCCGTCTTTTCCCGGATCTCGCACAGGTCCCCGGCCGCGATATAGCTGCCCCCGTCCGGCAGCCCGTACCCGTTGAGCACCCGGATCCGTTCAAAGGCCATTGCTTTCATCGTCCGCCGCCCTCCTCGCTGTAGCCTTCTGCCGGTTCTGCGCACGCATCATCTTCGCCGTCAGGAGGAACTTCAGGTATTTCCACGGCAGACTCCCCGGCCTTTGCAAAGCCATAGTTAAACTCGCTCACCACGCTCTCAATGAGCAGGTTCAGCTCCAGCTCCGAGATGGGGATGCCCTTTTCATTAAGCATCTCCACCGCGCCCTCCTGGGCCTTTTTCAGCTTCTCCGGGCCGCTCAGGTCGTGGTACAGCTGCTCCGCCGCCTTGACGCAGGTGCGCACCACCGCCTCCTTGGTTTTGTCGTTGACGTATTTGTTGTAGATGCCCTTCAGCTGGGTCCCGATGAACCCCGCCAGCGCCGTGGCGATCGCCACGATCACCGGCAGCACATAGGCGCTGAAGATCTCCGCTTTGCTCATACCGTTTTCTCCTTTCTGTTCCTTGCGCGTTGTTCCGTGTGATTCCGTGTTATTCCGTGTTATTCCGCGTTGTTCCGCGTTGTTATCCGAACATGTTCTCCACCTGCTGCTCCCAGCTGGGCCCGTCGTCCGGGTCCGGCGGCTCCGGCAGCTCTCCCGAGAAGTAATACAGCTTGTTCAGTCCCTGGCTCATGGCGTCCACATCGTCATCGTGGGCGCCCAGGGGAAATACCGCGCAGCTCTCCACCAGCTCCTCGGCATAGTCCACGCCCATTGGCAGCCACACATTGCCCGCCTCGATAAAGCCGGAGATGGCGTTGACCCGCGCCGCCTTGCCGCCCTGTGGGTTCACCGCCACGATCCCCGGGATCTCCCGCCGCAGCATGGCGATCACCGCCGGACCGTTGGCCTTGTCCTCCACATAGATGGGCCTTGCCCCCGGCCACCTGGCCGCCATCCTGCGCACCGCCTTCAGCGTCTCTGGGAAGTCCATGTGCCGCTTGTCGCTGTCCAGCAGATAGGCGTCTGCGCCCCGTCTGCCCCAGCACTGGATGCATACGAAGTCGTTGTCCTCCGCCCCCTTGAAGCTGGCGTCAATGGAAAGGATGCTCTGTGCCATCTCCGGCAGTGTGCCAGGCCGATACCAGCGCCACCATTCCCGCAGGATCAGGTTGCCCTGCTCCGAGCTGGGCGTACCCTGATACAGGGCGTTCCAGCTGCGCACGCCCTCGGTGCGCACCATGGTCGCCCTGAAGCCCTCCAGCCACCGGTCGTCCTTGCCGATCTCCGGGCACAGGGCCGCCCCGATGGGCCGTCCCAGTGGGTCCTCCGCGCTGTCGCACTGGCAGGGCAGGCGCAGCAGGGTCACATAGGGATCGTTTTTCAGCAGCCATCCAGCCAGATCCTCCTCGTGCCACCGGGTCAGGATCAGGATCACCTTTGCCCCCGCCGCCAGTCGGGATTTCATACTGTCGTTCCATTCTCCCAGGATCCGCGCCCGGATGGTGGGGCTGTCCGCCTCCTGTCGGTTGCGGATAGGGTCGTCAATGATCATCAGGTGGCAGGCGTTGCCGGTGATGCCTCCGCCCACGCCGCGGCTGCGCATCCCGCCCCTGTGTCCCAGGATCTCAAAGTCCGTCTTTTTCCGGCTGTCCCTGGACAGGGCGATGCCGAACAGCTCCCGCCCGTATTCCTCGATCTTCCGGCGGTTGAGCAGGCCGAACTTCTCGGCGAAGCTGTCGCTGTAGCTCACCTCGATAACGCTTTGATCCGGGTTGTTTCCCAGGTACCAGCTGGGCAGCGTCTCAGTCAGGTTCATGCTTTTTCCGTGCTGGGGCGGCTCCGTGACGATGAGGATGTCATAGGGGTTTCCCGTTTCCTTCTGCAGAAAGTCCTGGGCCGTCCTGCACACCAGCTCCGCCGCCCGGTTTGGTTTGTAGATCCGCGGGTGGACATACTGGACATAGCTGTAATAATCCTCCCCGGCCCGCCTGCGCAAAAGCTCCCGTTTTGCCTGTTCCGCCAGCCGTTTCCGCTCCTCCGGCCCCATTTGCTCCCTCCCCCAAAATACGACCATGACCCAGAGGGCCTTTTTCAGGCTCTCTGGGTCGCGTTTCGCAGGTGCCGCAGCACCTCAAAACTTTGGCGCCGCTGTGTTCAGTTGTCCCTCATCAGGACGCGGTGACGGCCTCCGCCACCGTACTGGGGAAGGCATCCCCGCTGCCCTCGGCATAGGCCCGCACCGTGTCGCCCGTCTTGTGTTCCGGCGCGCTGCCGGAGGCAACGGCCACACGGGTCTTGCTGTACCGGGGGTCAGAGCCGTCGGTGGTTGCCCAGATGGCGCTTGCGCCGGACTGGGTGACCACGCCCGCAGTGGATACCGTGGGCGCCGCCGTCACCGTTCCGCCGCCGGAGCCGGTGTTGACGTCCACATAGATGCCGCATGCCCGCTTCCCGAAGACGAAGCAGTCATAATACTGCCGGCCCTCCAGCAGGTTGCCGGAAATGCCGGGCGGATCCTGATGGATCCGGGTCTCCTTGATCTTCATGGGCATGCAGGCAGAAGACCGGTGCACGATCATAAAGTTGACGTTCTTGGGCCAGCGGCCGGCGGGCACCTTGACCACCGGCATCCCGTCATATTCGCCCACCTGGCCAGACACCAGGCTCTTTTTGATCAGGTCGTCTGCCTTGGTGAACTCATCGCTGAGCCGCAGCATCTTGTACCCGGCGGAGGTGATGAACAGGGTCCGGCCGTCCTGGGGGACCTCCTGATCGTCCATATACACCGTGCCGTCAGAGATGCGGTCGCAGATGTTGCTCTTGCTCAGAGCGGTCGTGTTGCCCACGATCCGGCCCGCCTTCCGGCTCAGCACGGAAAAGCCGTACTTGTCGGTCATGGGGATGCCCTGTTCCTTGAGCATCAGTGCCACCACCCGGCCGGCCTTTTTCAGGTACTGCTGGTCCTTGGCGTTGCCCTTGTCGATGGTCTTGGCAAAGGCCTTGTCCTGGGTGCAGATCAGCTCCTGGGTCTCGTCCTCCACCTCGGTGGGGGTGCCGTACCGGCTCACACCGCTGCGGGTGTAGTCGTTATAGGGGGTGGTGATGATGCTGGAGATGATGACGCTCTTGAAGTCGCCGAACTTGTACTCCTGGCTCAGGCGGCCTGCCAGCAGGCTGCCCACCTTGTAGGCCTGCATGGCCTTTTTGCTGTAGTCCACATGCGCGGTAATGCCCATGTATGTTCGCTCCTTTCCTCCTGCCCGGGCTTACAGGCCAAACACTTCGTCAAAGGCGTCGTCAAAGGGGTCTTTCACCGCCGCCGGCGCCTTGTCGTTCACCCTGCCCGGGTTCTTGTCCTTGTTCCTCTCGTTCTGCTCCCGCTGGGAGCGCTCCAGCCGCAGGCTGGCGTTTTCATAGCGGAGATAGGCCTCCAGGGGCTTCATACCTGCGTTGATGTCCCGCAGGACCTCCTGGGGCAGCTTTGACAGGTCGATGCCGTTCTGGTTGGCATAGTCCACCAGCGCCCGGTAGCCCGCCTGCTTTTCCGCCTCCGCGTTCCGCTGCTGCTCCTCCCGGGTCTGTGCCGCCTGCTGCTCCTGCTGCCTGCGGGCCTGTCCCCTGGTCTCCTGCAGCCGCCGCAGGGCCAGCTCTCTGGCCACGGCCTCCGGCGTGCCCGCCTCCATCAGCTGGCGCACCACCGGAGCGGCTTCATCTTCGTCCGCCCTGCGCTGGGCAAACTCCAGATACTGCTCCCGGGTCATGTTGTTCCGGGCGGCGTAGCGGTCGATGAGCTCCAGCGCCGGGTGATGATCCCGCAGCCGGTCCCGGTCCTCCCGCAGGCCGTCATAGTCCCGGCCCTTCTGTGCCAGCTCCATCAGCTGTTCCCGGGTGTACTGTTCCTCCTGCCCCTTGTACTTCAGGGTAAAGGTCTCCGCCCCGGCCGGCTGCGCTCCGTTTGGCTGGCCGTCCTCCTGCGTGTCCGTGCTGCCGGCGTCCCCGGCTTCCGGCTCCCTGCCGGATCCGTTTTCCCGGCCTTCGCCTTCTTCCTCGCCGTCCACCGTCACGTCCACGTCCTGTCCGTCGTCAAATGCCGCCAGCAGCTCCTCTTCCAGGCCGGCGTCCTGGTTGTCATTTTCCGGATGGGTGTCTCCGTACATGATCCGTTCTCCTTTCCTCCCGGCGTTGGTGTCCCGCCGGCAGTTTCAAAATGGCTTTCCGCCGTTGGTGTCCCGGCGGAACAGAAAAAAGCAGCCCTTTCGGACTGCTCCATGGTTCTATTATCGCACATTCAATGGTGGCAGCGGTGCCATTTTTCATTTTTTTGCCCCAGCGTGACCGCTCCCCCGTCTCTCACAGGTATCCCAGCTCCTCCGCCAGCGCCACCAAAAAATCCTGCTTCCGCCGGTAAAACTCCTTTTTGCCGATCCCCGGCAGGTTCAGCCGCTCATAGGGCCATAGCCGCCGGTTGCACAGGTTGCGCACCAGGCCCCTGCGCAGATGCTCGCACACCGTCCTGCTGCGGATCCCGTGGCAGGCCAGCAGCAGCGCCGTCTCCACCGCCCGAACGCTCCGGCTGTCTCCGCTTTTGTTCAGAGCCTCCAGCTCCTCCGCCGCCTTTTCCGGCCGGCCGGACCCATAGACCGCCTCCCGCTTCCGGCTCAGCTCCTCCAGCCTGCGCTCATATCCCCGCACATGGGCGGTGCACAGCTCCCGCACATCCCTGGGCAGACTTTCCTTGTACTTCATGCCATTCCCCCTTGTGACTTTCTGTTGACGCTGTTTCCCCCATGCGCGCGCCCGCGCATAGACAAAGATCCCGCGCGCCCCTGCACCCGGGTCCTGTCAATCCTTTTCAACATCATGCTCTCCCCACCGTGACCGCTCCGCTGGGTCCCGCCGGTGGCCCCTCTGCATTTGATAGCCTCCGGTCGGCAGGGCCTTCCTCCGGCCTGCACGGCACCCGCCGCGCGTCGCAGAAGCGCCGTCGTCTCGCTCTGCTCGCCGCCCACCGGTACCGCTCCGCTGGGTCCCGCCTCTGCATAGGATCCCCCGTCCCCGGGGGTATGCCCTCCACGGCCAGGGGGCCGCAGCCCCCTAAGCAGTCGGTCGTCCGGGGTCTGGGGCACATCGAAAGTGCCCCAGCGGCCTTTGGTTCCTTTCCGCCGGTGGAAAGGAACATCCTCCACGTCCTTCGGTGGAAAGTCACATCCGTCCGTCCCCCGTCCTTCGGTGGAAAGTCACATCCTCCCGTCCCCCGTTCCCTCACTTCCGCGCCAGCTGAAAGCACTCCCGCAGCACCGCCGGCCTGGCTTCCGCCCACCAGGGCGCCTTGATCCGCACTTGGAACTCCACCATGGCAAACCGTCCCTGCGGGTGTATGTAGGTGACCGTCCCCTCCATGGCCCCTTTTCCGAATGTCTGCGGCCGCAGGCTCACCTTTTCACCGATCTTCACGTTTTCTTCCTCCTTCGTTTTTCAGGCGTCCCCGGCCGGTCTGCCGGGCGTTGTGTATGGGCATCCCGCTCCGGCATCAGGATCTGCAGGTCCAGCAGCTTCCCCTCCTCCGGGCTGTATTCTCCCTGGGCGATCAGCTCCGCCCCCTTGGGCAGCCGGTACCGCGGGTTCCCATGTACCTCTGTCTCAGACAGCAGCTTCGTCCGCTCCAGATTGCGGCTTGTGTGCCATTTCTTCTCGTTTGGCGCGCACCGGCACTGCTCCAGCAGATACCGGGCCAGCCTGGCATGGGTCTTTTCCTTCCGGATGGTCCTGCAGTCCACCACGCCCAGCTTCCAGACCTCCCGCGCCTGCTCCATGGTCACGCCAGAAAGCACCGCGTGGATGTGGATCCGCTCCGGCGCCTTTGTCCTGCCGTCCATGTCTGATACCACCGCGTACATCTTCAGCTCCCGTCCGTTTGATCTGGCCAGCTTCCGCAGCTTGTCCAGTCCGTGCTTCGCAAAGAGCTTCCACCCCTCGTTCCGGTCCTCCGGCTCCCGGGTAAAGGTGTAGGTGCACAGCAGATCCCCGTGCTCATAGCAAAAGTTTCCGTTCAGGATCCGTGTGCTCTCCCGGATGGCCGCCTTCATGTTGGCATCCATCTGGCTCTTCCGGGCGTTACCCTTCAGCCGCGGTCCCCTGGGTACATACCGGTCAGTGACCCACACGTCCCTGACCTCCCGGAAATTGCCTGTCTGATAGACCCGTCTCACCTTTTTCATCCGCTCTCCTTCCGTCCTGCGCCAAACATAGGCCTGTAAAGTACGCGCAAAGAACGCGCGCGCACGCGCGTCCCCACTGCAAACACTCCGTTGGTTTGCACCGGAGGCCCCTCAGAATTTCATAGCCTCCGGTCGGCATAGCCTTCCTCCGGCCTACGCCGGACCACCGGCGCGGCGCAGAAGCGCCGTATGCATTCTTTGCTGCAAACACCCCTTTGGTTTGCACCGGGGGGCCCCTCAGAATTTCATAGCCTCCGGTCGGCATACGCCGTATGCATTCTTTCTGTCCGGTTAAATGTAATGACTTTTATAAGGACTTCTGTAAGTACCATTCTACCTTGTCCAATGGCGGCAGGGGCGTCATTTTGATGCCGGCGCCCCTGGCTTTGCCCGTCTTTTCGGGCTGTCACCGGTTTTCGGGTAACGGCTCCCGGTCGTTCGGATTCATCCGGCGCTCTAACGATGCAAAAGGCCTCCGGCATATCCCACACTCAGGCAGGGGACTTCCCTGGAGCCGCTGACCGGGATCGAACCGGCGTTTCCTGTATGGGAGACAGGTGTGCTGCCATTGCACCACAGCGGCATTTTGCCCGGATCTCCGCCGGGCACGGTTTGTTTGTCTGTTTGTCTCTTCTGGCACTTTCGACCGGGCGAAAGTCGTTTCCCCAGCGTGACCATTGCGGGCGCTGCGCCCCGGACCCCGCGTGACTTTCCACCGCGGGAAAGTCACCAAAGCGCGCCGGGGTGTTCCGAATCCCCCCGGATCCCCTAACGGCTCCTCAAGCGCCGGAGGGCTCGCAACTCGTACTTTCCCGGTAAGATGTTTCTTCAGCGGATCCCCCGTCCCCGGGGGTATGTCCTCCACGGCCAGGGGGCCGCAGCCCCCTAAGCAGTCGGTCGTCAGGGGTCTGGGGCACATCGAAAGTGCCCCAGCGGCCTTTGGTTCCTTTCCGCCGGAGGAAAGGAACATCCTCCCCGTCCTTCGGCGAAACGTCACACCATCCCGTCTCCCGTCTGGATGGTGCTCAGTTCTTCCATGATGGTTCCTCCTTTACTTTAATCCGTTCCGGGTGATCTCCCGGTTTTCCTCTTCGCTCTGGACGATCCTGAGATAGGTGTTTCCGTTGGACTTGCTGCCCACAGTCACCTTCAGGCCCGCCAGCGTCAGCCCGGCCTTGTCTACGATCCCGTCATCCACGCTCAGCGCCACCGCCTGCAGCAGCGTCACCTGGGCGTCCGTGATGTCATAGCTTTCGCAGATCTCCTCCACCGCCTCCTGGGTGGCCATCTTCCGGGCATAATCCCCGCTGGCAGCGCAATCACAGCTGCGGGATGCCTGCTCATCCGCATCCGCCTGGCTCCCGGCGTTCAGCTCCCGCATCTGCCCGCAGAACCTGCATGTTCCCGTCATTTCTCGCTCACCTCCTCCATGGTTTTCCGCAACGGCCTTGTAACGAATGCTTTTCACGCATCGTCAGCCCTCCATGTTTTGATCCACCGTTGTTTTGCACAAGTCGGTGCAGTAGTTGCTCTTGGCCTTGATTTGCAGTTCCACGATTTCGCCTCTGTCATTCCGTCAAATTGCCAACCAGACGCCCTAAGGCTTGCCCCGGTTTCGCTTTCCAGAATGTATGTCACAATTCGCTTGTATCCCATATCCTTTGCTACCCTTGCGGCTCTGCCGTAAAGAAAGGAACATACATTTGGTGTTCCATCGGTGCAAAGCCTTACAACCTCGATTGTTTCACCATCGTCAAGTCCTCTTGCAACAGGTCTTGCAAGCTGAACAACGCCAACCAATGCACCGTTCAACTTGCAACCAATTCGGAACTTATCACGATGCACCGGATCATGGTGCCTGTGCAGCTCGGAAACAAATTGGTTTGCCTGCTTCAATTCAAGAGGGACGGCAAGAAGTTCATTCATCGTCAGAACTCCTAAAACTCATAATGCTCGAACAGCCACCTCAAAGAAGGGACCACCAGATCATTTCCCATGCTCCGCCTCCTCCAGCAGCTGCTCGATGGCCTCCGCCACCATCAGGCTTGTGCTGTCCCGGCATTTCATAAATCCGTCCCGGTGCTTGATCTTGCAGGATCTGCATTCAATGGCCCGCTCCTTGTCGCAGCAGTCCCGGATGTTCTCGGCGATCTGCCGGATCTGCCCATGGGTCATCATACGCCCGCCTCCAGCCGCCGCTCCAGGCGCTCCAGCTTGCACATGGCCCAGTGGCTCACATCGCCGAAGATCAGCTCCAGCTGGTTGCACATGATCTCCACATCGGCCAGCTCCTCCCGGATGTGGGCCAGCAGGTGGTCATCCGGCTTTCCGCCGCAGAGTGCGTACCTGGCCAGTTCTGCGGAAAGCTCGCTTAATTCCTCCACCGCCTTGGTCACCTGGGCCCCCTCGCCATAGGTGCGGATGGCCCGCTCATAGAGTGCCATCTCCCAGTCCTGTCCGTGCACAGGGCCCGCCTGGTCTTCGGACTGTTCGGTTTTTCCGGACAGCTGCCCGTTCTCCCGCCTGTCCAGCTCGCCCATCAGCTTCATCCCGTCCAGCTCGCCCAGCAGCTCCCAGATCAGGCCCCCGGCCTCCCGCAGCAGATCCGGCGCCTGTTCGCTGTCTGTCCCGCACAGGTGGTCATAGACGCACCCGCCGCATCCCTTTGTGGGGTCGCTGCAGATGGCCGTGCTGGCGGCCACCCGCTCCATCCAGTCTCTCCGTTCATTCGTCATGTATGTTCCTCCGTTTCCGGCCCCCGTCCCAGGGGACACCACTTTGGCGTCCGCCCGGTCCACTGGGCCTTATGTCCGATTTTCCTGCCGCTGACGCAGGCAAGGCAATAATAGCAGAAAATCTGCATGGTGCGCTTTTTCCCCCGGCTTTTTGCCGGCCGGCAGCGTATGACTTCCCGGTCCCCCATGGTGACGGTCTCCCATCCGGCCCCGGTGGCGTCCAGGCCCTCCTGGCTGCACTCGTAAAAGGCCGGGCAGCGTTTGCCGTCTTTCCCGATACATGCCGCCATCAGCTTTCACCCACTATTCTCATCAAAGTGTTCATGGGGCACTCGTTGCAGATCTCCATCCGCTCCTCATGTGTCAGGTCGCCCCGCTCCGGATATTTGCAGTAGTGGTCGCACAGGTCGTTCAAAAGCCGCGGCCCCCGGTGCTCCAGGTCCCCCAGCCGCTGGGTCAGGGCCTCCTTCTTTTCCGGGCTCCAATACCCGTTCCGGATGCCGTTCATCCGCACCGCCGTCAGCTTACCCATAACGTCTCCTTTCCCAGCATGCGCATCAGCACATGGGCCGTGTTGTCCGGAAGGTCGCAGAACTCTTCGCCCTTTACGCCTACCGCCAGCACCGTTCCCACCAGCAGCTCCCCAAGCACATACAGGTTTGGCGTCAGCCCCAGATTCTTGCCCTCCTCATTGATCAGCAGCGTGCAGTCGCTCTTGAATTGAAAGGACTCGATATATCCTCCCACCTCCGCCTGCAGTGCTTCCAGGCTGTTTTCGACCTCACAGGCCTCCGGCGCCTTCCCCGGCTTCTTTCTGATCGCCTTCATCAGATCTCCTCCTTTTAAGGTCCCCGCCGGATGGCATCCCCGGCACATCCGCGTTTTTCCTCCTTTTTCTTATTTCCACGCTTCCGCATCCCTGTCCCCCTTTTCCCGCGGCTCCCACCCCGGGCAGGGATCCGCCCAGGGCCACGGCCGCCTGCGCTTGTGGAACAGGATATACAGGCAGCATTGGTCTCCGCTTATTGTTCGTCCGCTCCTGCAGTTCCGGCATCGCGCTCCTTTTGGCAGCACCACCGGGAGATCGCCTCCAGCTTCTTCCCTTTTGGCGTCCGCACCCCGTTGATGAAGTCGCTGATCGTGCTCTGGCCCACGGCGGTTCCGGTTTTTGTGATCTCCCTTGCCGCCGCGCCCTGGCTCAGGCCCTCCCGCTCCATCAGCCGCAGCAGCCGGTCTGCTAAAGGGTCAATGACCTTTTCCCGGCCTTTCTCTTCTTTTCCATGGGCATCTCCGGACAACGTGCCTGCAGCCCCATCCCCGGCTTCCGGCTCCGCGGCCGCCGTTTCCTCCCGGTTCAGATCCGCCCGGTCCCCTGCGGCGATAGGGTCCTGCGTCTCTTTCTCCCAGTCCTCTTCCGGATCCATAGTCTCCAGCAGCAGCCCCAGAAAAAGCCGCAGCTTGTCCTTTTCCTCCTTCGGCAGATTCGCCTGCCGCAGGTAGACCGCCGTCATGCGTTCCTGCAGTGTCATGTTTGTTCGCTCCTTTTTCAATATTTTTGCCGTCTCCGGCCCTTTGGCGGACGGCGGAAAGTCTGTCCTTTCCGCCTCCGCTGAAAGAAGGTGAGTCCGGGCGTCTGCATTTCACCGCCCGCCAAAGGGTCAGATGCTGTCATCATGTCGAGTGAGATCGGCCGGGCCGCCGGACGGGCCGGCGGAGAAGCTGCCGAACCTTCTCCGCCGCCGCCCGTGAAAAAGGAGGGTTCGGGCAGGAAGAAACGTTAAAACCCGCCCGGCGCCCCGGCCGATCCTGTGTGTTGCGAAATCTCCATCCCCTACGCCCATCCCATCCTCGCCCGGATGGCCGCGATGTTCCGTCTGGCCCGTTCCGCGTCCTCCCGGGTCATCGTCTCCGGCTTCTCCGGCGCGAACCGCGGCCGGGTTTCTTCTCCCCGTTCCTCCCGCTTCCGGTTCTCCAGGATGGCGCTCAGTGCGTCCTCCGCCTGCTCGTTCCACCGGATGGGCCAGCAGTCCGTGGGCACCGCCCGGTGGCTTGTCCGCTCGTACCGGTCCACGCATAGGAACCGGGCGTCCCAGCTTCTCCCGCAGCAGTGGCAGTCCAGACGGATGGTGGCCACCGAGCTTGCGATCAGCCCCGCCCTGGGCCCCGGCCGGTGGTTCTTGTCGCTCTGCAGCGCCCGGACCATACCCTTCCGGTGCAGGCTCTGTCCGCAGGTGCACACCGGCAGCCCCTTCAGTTCAAACCACCTGCTCTTTTCAGGCCCCACGGCTGTTCTCCTTTCTGAAGCAGTCAAAGTCCTCCTCCTCCTTTCCCGCTTCCTGTTTTTCCTTCCGCACCCACGCCCTTCAGCAGCTTCCCGGTCACCGTGTCCGCCGCCAGCGCGCCCTCCCGTTTCCATGCCGGGCGCAGGCGCTCCGCTTCCTGCTCCAGGGTCTCGCTCTCCCATCCCGGGTACCGGCCGTCCCACTCCCGGTACAGATCCTCCGGCACCTTCTCCTTCAGCAGCCGGTCTGCCTGGATCCGGACCGCGTCAGAGTCCGGCGCGCCCTGCAGCCCCTTCAGCACCCACAAAAACAGCTCCGTCCACTCTTCCACCGCCCGCAGGATCCGTTTCTTTCCCCACTTGGTCCTGCCCATGCACGCGCCATAGCCAAGCAGCAGCACCAGCGCGTCACAGGCCGCCTGCCTGGTCCATTTCTCCGCCAGCATGATCCCCGTTTTGGCCTCCCGCTCGTGGTTGGCCTGCATCCTTTTTAAAAATGCGTTTTTATGTCCCATCGGTCATCCTCTCCATCACTTCCCGGCTGTACCGGGTCTGCCCCGGCGCCCCGGTGTTGTAGACGCTCAGCGCGTCCTCCAGACTGTATTGGTCCAGCAGCTGCCGCAAAATGGCGCACCCTGTGCGGAAGTTATCCTCCGCCACGGTCAGGTCCCTGGCGCCGATCTCCTCCATCAGACCGCCCCACCAGCGCTGCTGGATCTGCATGTACCCAACGGACGCTCCGTCGTCCCCTGTGATGTTGCGGAAGTCCGTCTCCTGCTCGATCACCGCCAGCGCCAGATCATAGGGCACCCGGAACTCCAGGCACGCCCCGTACAGCGCCGCCTGCTCCTCATAGCGCAGCGGGATCCCGTCGGAAAGATAGGTGTCCTCGCACAGGTCCGGTTTCCGCTCCTTCGCCGCCGGTCCCCGCGCTGCCCGGGGCTTGTCCTCGGCCGCCGTCTCCCGGATCCTCGGCGCTCCGATCTCCACCACCGCCTCCTCCGGGCCTGTCCGGTTCCCGCACAGCGTCCCGGCGAAAAACGCGAAAAACAGCAGGCAAACCGCCCATAAGCACCCCAGCAGCACCCTGCACAGCGCCTCATGTCCCGCATTCTTTTTCATGCTTTCTCCGCTCCTTCCGCCTTGCATACTGGGCCTTTTTCTGCTCCGACCGGACGGTCTTTCTGCATCCTTCGCAATATTTCGGGATCGGCCCCGCTCCCTCCGGCGGGAAAAACCGCTCCCCGCACCGTGCGCACACGCCGCCGTTTTTCTTCATTCTGGCCATCCGGCGGCTTGTCCAGGCGTTTCCCGCCCCGGTGCGTTTCTTTCCTTCTCCTGCCGGTCCGGCGTCACCGGCCGGCTGCTCCGCCCGTCTCGCCTCCGCCTCCTTCCGTTTCCGCTCCAGCTCTCCGGAAAGGGCCTCCCGCCTGAACCTTTCCAGGTTGGGCATCCCCCGGGCCACATACTGGCCGTAGCTCATGCCGTTTTCCATGGCCGCCCCGGCCACCAGCGCCAGCTCATTCCACTTCTGCTTGCTGCTTCCCATCCTCCGCCAGGAAGAACTCGGCCTTCCCCTGGTACAGCGCGCTGCACCAGGTCAGCTTGATCCAGTTTGCCAGCTTCACCTTCTGCTCCGGCGTCAGGTCGTCTGTATTGGTCAAAACACCGTTTACATGCACATAGCTCACAGTCTTGATCTTGATGTCCTTTCGTTTCCCCATGTTCTCCCTGCCTCCTTTCTCAAATGTTTACTGCCTCCCGGCCTGTCCTTATTCCTTCCTCTTGCCCTCCCGGCCCCTTTGTGCTATGCTGAGCCTGTAAGGGTTTCTTGCAAGTTCAGCAGAAAATACAAACAAAGGACTGTGTGGTGATTTCATGAATGCGATGGTATCCCCGCCTCTTTCCCCTCAGAAAGATGAGTTTCATAGCCAGCTGGATCTTTACCGCAAGACCTTCCCGTACCGGCCGGATTATCTCGGGATGCATAATCCATACGATAAGACAGTCATTCGTTCCCCCGATGACTATGATCGTTATCTCCGCGAAAAGCTGTATCACGACCTTTGCGAAAGAGCCGCTGTCCAGGAGCTGCACCGCAGAACCACCAAATATTTCAGATTCTTTTTGCTGTTTGCCGCAGCGCTTACCCTGTTTTTCTGTTTAGTGGTTCTTCCCGCTGCCGGATCTTCATCCCAATCGACCGGTTACAATCTGGGTTATCAAAGCGGCTATGACGCCGGACGGGCTTCCGTTCGCTCCTCCGGCGCTTCCTCCGGTTCTTCCTCCGGATCCTCTTCCGGTATTTCCTCTCCGACGAAGCTTCCCGCCTCTGCCCAGCTGCCTTCGGATCAAAACAAAACCACAACGGTTTACATTACGGCCACCGGCCACAAATACCACCGTTACAGCTGTTCCTACCTCGCAAATAGCTGCTATTCCATCTCTCTTTCAGATGCTGTAAACAGCGGTTACGGTCCGTGTTCCCGGTGCAAGCCGCCCACATAACCCAAAAAATGATGCGTTAGGAGACGATGTTATGAGTGATCCCCATTACAAAGACGATCTTCCCCAGGACATGACCGAGAACGAAGCCCGTGAAACAATTTTAGAGAACCGCACCATGAATCTGCTCAGCCCTCTGATCGCCGCCTCCTGCGTGGTGGCCTTCACCGCCGGCAGTATCTTTTCCGGCGGTTTCAGCCTTCCCGGCCTGCTTTTGATTTTTTTATACTTTGCCGGTGCTGCGATCCTTTACGGGATTTGCGCTCTTATCGTGTTTTTCCTCCGGCATCTGAAAGTACATCCGGTTGTTCTGGCCGTTATTGCCGTTGCCACACCGATCCTGCTTTCTCTGCTTGTAAGTTTTGCCTCTTCCGGTGAATGACCTTTGCCTGTGTTCCCCCGCCCCGCAATGCGGGGCTTTTCTTGTGAGTACATTATGTGCTCGACTTATGCAAAAAAAATTTCCTGCACAGTCTTTCCGAAGTAAGCAGCAATCCGCTTCTTGACTTCATCCCTGGGCACACGCTCTCCACGTTCATACATGGCCCATGAGGACTTTGTGATTCCAATCCCTGCTGCAACCTCCATCTGCGTCTGATTCCCGCGCAGTTCTCTCAGCTTCTGATTCACGCTCATGTTTACATCTCCTTTCGAGCACATTTTGTGTTCGCTTTTATTATGCACATATGGTGCTCTCTTGTCAATATATGATTTTGCACAAAAATGCGTTTCACATTTCGTGCACTTTTGTTGTTGCCTTTTGTGCACTTTTCGTGTATTCTTGCCTTGAGGTGATTTTATGTCTTCTTTCAATACACGTCTTCGAGAGCTGCGCCTGTCTGTTGATATGAGCCAAAATGAGTTTGCAAAGGCTCTTGGACTGTCCAAAAGCAGCGTAAATATGTATGAGCGCGGAGAACGCGAGCCCGGCATTGCTACCCTCGAAGCGATTGCCGACTTTTTCAATGTAGATATGGACTATCTTCTCGGTAAATCCGATTGCCGTAACCGTTATCTGGAGTCTTTGGGCGTACTATCCGACAATATCATCCCCATGCCCACCATGCGCCGCATCCCCCTGCTGGGCAGCATCGCCTGCGGCGAGCCCATCCTGGCGCAGGAGAATCTGGAGGGGGACGTGGATCTTCCGGACCACGTCCACGCCGACTTCGCCCTCCGCTGCCGTGGTGACAGCATGATCAACGCCCGCATCTTCGACGGCGATATCGTTTATATCCGCCGCCAGAACCAGGTGGAAGACGGCCAGATCGCCGCCGTCCTCATCGGTGACGAGGCCACCCTCAAGCGCGTCCGCCTCTACCCGGACCACCTTTCCCTGGAGCCTGAAAATCCCCGCTACCGTCCCATCGTCCTCTGGGGAGAAGAAATGTCCCGCGCCCGCATCCTGGGCCTGGCCGTTGCCTTCACCAGTCCCGTGCAGTAAAGGGGGCTTTGTCTTATGCCGGCTGAATCCCTCCCCCTCATCGCCGCGGCCTACATCCGCGTATCCACCGAAGATCAGACGGAATATTCTCCCGAAGCCCAGCTGAAGGCCCTGCGCCGCTACGCCGCCCAGAACAACATGGTTCTGGATGACCGCTATATCTTCTCTGACGAGGGCATCTCCGGCCGCAAGGCGGAAAAGCGCCCCGGCTTCATGTCCATGATCGCCCATGCAAAGTCCCGGGAACACCCCTTCGATGTCATCCTGGTCCACAAGTTCGACCGCTTTGCCCGCTCCCGTGAAGACAGCGTTGTCTATAAATCCATGCTCCGGCGGGAATGCAACGTCCGGGTCATCTCCATTACGGAATCCATCGAGGATGACAAGTTTTCCGTCATTCTCGAGGCCATGCTGGAAGCCATGGCCGAATACTACTCCATCAACCTGTCCGACGAGGTAAAAAAGGGCATGACGGAAAAAGCCGCCCGCGGCGGCCTGCAGTCCTCCCCCGCCTTCGGCTACTGCGCCCGGGAAAACCGCCTTGTCCCCGTCCCAGAGGAAGCCGCCGTTGTCCGCCAGCTCTTTGAGCGGTTTGTTGCCGGCGCCGGCTATCTGGACCTCGCCAAGTGGGCCAATTCCCAGGGCGTCCGCACCCACCGGGGCAATCCGTTTGAAAACAGGACGGTGGAATACCTCCTGCAAAATCCCGTCTATATCGGCTCCCTCCGCTGGACCCCCACCGGCCGCGCCCGCCGGGACTATCACCATCCGGATACCATCACCGTCTCCGGCCAGCACGAGCCGCTGATCTCTCAGGAGCTCTGGGAGCAGGCGCAAAAAAAGGCCCTCCTGCTGAAGGCCTCCACCCCCCACCGGGCACGCTCTGCCCAGGGGAAAAAGCACTGGCTCTGCGGCCTGGTCCGCTGCGCCGCCTGCGGCAGCACCCTGGTCGCCTACCCGGACCGCAAATCCGGCCAGCTGTATTTCAAATGTCTGGGCTATACCCACGGCACCTGCACCAGTCAGCAGCATATCCGCGTGGACCTGCTGGAAGCTTCTTTCCTCAGCCGCCTGCAGGATGACACCCTCCCCTCCTCCGGCCTGCAGTTTACCACCGTCCGCGCCCCCTCTGCGGAAAACGCCCGCCTTGCAGACCTCCGCCGCCAGCTGGACCTCACTTCCCGGAAGATCTCCCGCCTGCGTGAAGCCTTTCTTGCCGGCGCCGAATCGGTAGAGGATTACGCCGCCGCAAAGCGCTCCCTGGAAGCCCGCCTTGCAGACCTCCGCCGCCAGCTGGAAGCCCAATCTCCGCCCCCGCCCGAGGATCCGCAGCTCCTTCTGCGCCGTGCCATCCTGTCCACCCTCCAGACCCTGCGCTCTCCCCATTCTTCCACCGGGGAAAAGTTCTCCGCCGCCTCCACCCTCCTGTCCTCCTGCACCTTCAACCGCAAGCCGGATCCCACCCTCTCCATCACCTACCGCCTCACCATCTGACCCCCTTTTTTCATTCTATCACTTTCTGCACTCCGGTCCACCATACTGCGTGATGATGATCTTGGCGGCCCGGGCGTCTGGATTTTTAATGCGAACGGGATACTGCAGTCTGCGTTCATAATTCCACATGGTTCAATCCTCCATTTCCCAGGGCCACGGAGCTTCTACCCACTGCCAGCAGCTGCAGGAGTCGGCCTGCTCCGCCAGCAGCGGCCCGTACTGTGCAGCATAGGCCTCCATCGCCTCACGATGCGCCTTTTTTGCCTGTTGATAGCGGGTCAGGCCCGCGCTGCACCCGGGGTGCGTGTCCAGATATAGTATCAACTCCTGCACCACAAAGCCGGTCTCGTTGACGGCCTGCAGTGCCTCACATTTTCCCGCGTTCAGCATACGTTCACCTCACAAAAGGGCAAGTCCAGCTGAGGAAACAGCGTCCCCCGGCACAGCGCCCGGCAGGGCGGATAAGTATCACCCCAGGACTGAATGGGTACATATGCCATGGCAAGGGGCAGCTCCTGCAGCTCCCGGTTGAACTCCGTCAGCTGCACATTGGGGCAGACAGGGACAGACGGCCGTACGCAGCGCCCCTGCTGCGTACGGGGTCGGTTAACAGTTCGGTTCAAGGTTCAAACTCCTCTCTAAGGATTTTGCCTTATCCTATGCGCTGTCAGGCCAGTTTGACAAACCGGCTGGCCGCATAACCGATCACACTGCCGTAGTGGACCACATACCAGCCCTCCAGCGTTCCCACCACGGTCAGCGCGGCGCCGTCGGGCGCAGAGGCCAGCACAAGGCTGCTCAGAGACGGGCGGCTGCGGATGTTCAGCGTCCCGGAGGTGATGTCCACCCGGGCGCTTTGCGGCTGCTGTGGCTGGGCCAGCGGCACCGCGAAAAACTGTGCGATACCGTCTGCAATGGCCCATGCGATGCGGGGCAGGTTTTCCTTGATCCAGTTGGCGTCACTGACGTTGTCGTGATAGCCGATCTCCAGCAACACTGCCGGAGCGCGCGTGCGCGCCACCTCTCCCAATGTCTCTGTGGGAACGATGCGCACCTTTTGCGGCAGCGGATAGATCAGCCTCAGGTTGGCGGCGAACAGCTCTGCCGCCCGGCGGCTGTTCTGGCTGTAGCGGTAATAAAAGACATCGCAGCCTCGTTTTGTTCCGTACTGCCCTTCCGGCGCGGCGTTGCTGTGCATGGCCACATACAGGCCATAGGTCCCCGCGTTGGCCTGGCGGATGGCCGCGGCAGCCGATTGGTTGGGGTCATTGCGGGTGTAGCTGATGCCGCTGGCGATCAGGTACGGGATGACCTGGTCGCACAGCAGGTTCATATACTGCTCTTCCGTCCCGCCGTTGACATAATAATTTCCTTCCTGCGTAGAGGGGCTGAGAAAGACCCTGGGCATAATGCGCCTCCTTTTCAGATGTTTTCCCTCTATCTTATGCATAAAAAGAACGGAGCGTCCCGAAGGACGCTCCGTAAAGCTCAGGAGATTTTGCAAAAACGGTGCAGCATCGCCGCCGTCTGGCACCGGACCGCACTGCCCTGGGGCGCCAGCCGCCCGTCGCCCAGACCGTTGATAAGCCCGGCCGCGTTGGCCCAGGACATGGCTTCCGCCGCCCAGGAGCTGACCTTTCCGCAGTCTGTAAAGGCGCTCAGGTCCGCTCTGGCTGTCACGTTATAGTGTTTGTATCTTGCATAACGGAACAGGATCGCTGCCATCTGCTCCCGGGTAACGGCATCGGTGGGACCGAACTTGTCCCCGGAATAGCCGGTGACAACGCCCTTTTCCGCAGCCCAGCGGACGGCCTCGGTATACCACTGTCCGGCGGGCACATCCTGGAAGGTCAGCGGACTGCCGGCGGAGGGTTTTCCCTCCAGCCGCCACAGGATCGTGACGATCATGGCCCGGTTGGTCCCCGCATAAGGGGAGAATGCGCCGTTTCCGGTGCCGTCCATCAGGCCGTGGGACGAGACATATTCCACATCGGCGGCAAACCAGTCCCCGGGGGCCACGTCGCTGTACCGGGGTCCGGAGCCGTCAGCCTTCCACCCGGCGTATAGGTGCAGGTTGATATCCACCTTGTCCCGCTGAAAGTCCCACGGCTCCGTGCAGTCTACATCCCGGTACCAGCCGCTGAACGCATAGCCGAAGCGGGTGGGGTCGGCAGGTCTTTGCAGCAGGCCGCCCCGGCTCACGGTCTGACCCGGCACGGCGGTGCCGCCTCCCGTCTCAAAGAGCGCCGTGCAGCGGTCCGACAGGAGGAACGTCACATCCTGCCCGGAGGCGGGATAACTCCCGCTGCCGTCTTGCCGGGCGACCTGTGGATTGCTGCTGAAAATTCTGGCCGCGCCGGCCGTGCCGATGACCTCCAGCTGAAAGCTGCCCACCAGCGTTTCGGCCTCCCAGGTCCTGCCTCCGGTCAGGGACAGGTAATTCATGTAATACGCCCGGTGATAGTCCCGCAGGGCCACATCCCGGGTCACCACATTGGCGGCTGTCAGGCCGCTGCCGAGCACCAGGCGGAAGAAGTCCGCGTCATAGCAGATCTCGTCCTGCATGGCATACACGGGATAGTTTTCTCCGCTGTCCCTGCGGCGCAGCGTGAGCGTCACCGTGATAATATCCCCGGTGGCGACGGTTTTTTCCGTTTTGCCGTCCACCGAAAGATCAAAGGAAAAGGCAGGCTCCTGCTCTGCCGCTGCGCCAAGGGACAGCAGTCCCGTCAGCAGCAGTGCGGCTGCCAGCCGCAGCAGATGCTTCTTCATGCGGCCGCCCCCTTAGTACCTCAGGATGGCCGCGATGACGGCCGCGGCATCAGTGGTATCTACGTTGCCGCTTCCGTTCACGTCAGCCCGAAGATATTTTTCCATGCTGACAATGGAAAAGTCATCATAGCTGACATTGTACAGGTTATAGACCAGCTGGGCGTCGTTGGCGTCCACCGTGCCGGTGAGGTTCACATCGCCGCTGTAAACAACTTCCTGTGCGGCGCCGCCAGCGATGGCCAACCTGTCCGCTGTAATAGCCGGCGCAGCGGCGCCGATCACCAGACAGCAATAGGCGCTGTATGCCCCGGACCAGTACATCCGGGTCCCGTCATAGGTATAGGTACTGCCTTCAAGTCGGTCAACCGCGTTTTTCACCAGCCAGACAGAGGTGCCGTTCAAGTTCAGATACAGTCCCGCAGACATTCCCTGGGTCTTCAGGCTCCTGTTTACGGTGAAGACGATCTCCCCGGCGGTGATGTTCTGGATGGTATAGCGGCTGCCGTCGGTCTGCAGCGTTACAGACTGTCCGGCGATGGTGGCTGTCACCGTATAATCGTATTTGCTATCCTGGGTCAGCGTCAGTGTATAGGAGCTGCCCACCGTGGCATGCGGCACATAGCCGGCAGCATCGCCGGCTCCGGTGCCGGTCACGCTGACAGGGGATCCCGTCTGCACCTGCTGGATCACGATGACGATATTCCCTTCGATCTGCGCGCCGTCGATGGTCACAAGTCCGGTTGCATTGCTTGTATAGTCAATGGTGGTCCCATCTATCGTGACGCTTTGGATGCTGGTCGCATAATATTCCCTTTTGGGCATGGTAAAGGTGTAATCTGTGCCATAGTCGGCGGTTCCGTTGGCAGGCAGCCCCACACCCGTGTCAGTCTGGAAGGTCACCGAATAACGCTTCGGCGTTTGCACGGCAGTGACAGTCAGCGGGCCGGTGACATTGTTAACCGTATAACTCCCATTGCCGTTGTCCGTTACAGCCGACGTAGTTCCGCTGACAGTTGCGGCTACCGCTGTGTAGCTGTAATGGGCGGGATCGCTGTCCACAGGGCGGAACGTATAGGCTTCGCCGTCATTTGCCACGGAATTTCCGGTGAAGAAAGACGGCAGCGTTACCGCGTGAGTCTTTTTCCCAATGACGGTGGTCACAGAATCCCCGTTCAGAGCCGCCGCCGTCAGATCCTGGCTGACGGCGCTTTCCCGGGTGCCGAAGGCGGCACTCTTCAGCGTGACCGCGGCTGTTCCCGCCGCCTTCGCCGTAAACTTCAGCTCATAGGTGTAGGGCATGGTCTTGGTACTGCCAAAATCAGCGACCGTCAGCGTGTTCCCGGAAGCGGTGACCTCCGGTCCGCTGCCTTTCACAAGTTCCAGCTTCGTATTGTCGTAAGTCAGCGCCATCTGAGCCGCGGCAAAGCTGTCGCCGGTGACGGTGACCTGATAGGTCAGGGTATCCCCCACTGTCCCGTTGGCCGGCCCGGAAAGTACCGCGGTACGGCCCTGGCTGGGGAGCTGGCTCGCGTCTCCATAGACTGTCAAGGTGACAGCTTGCGCACCATCCTCTAAATCGTAACCCGTTCCATTATACAACGCAACCCCAGACACCCCCAGCTGGAAGGTCCCTTCGGTCCCGGCGGGAACGGTGTAGGTCACTGTTCCAAGATTTACATAGTCTGCCGTTCGATCTTCATCTGCAACTGTGTCTACAATGCATGGGTTATCGCCACTAATCTGATCATCATCTCCCTTAGTGGCGGCGGTCGCCTTCACTGGACCGGAATTGACAATATCATAGCTGAATATCTTGCACCCGCTTCCCGCCGGGAGGCGGACATACATTTCCACCGTTTGCGCCTGGTCACTTTTCACCAGGTAAGGCGTGGACAGGGTCACGGACAGGGTCTCATCTGCGGCATAGATGGTACAGGGGCTCATCACACCTGCCAGCAGGCAAAGGGACAACAGCAGAGACAGTTGCTTTTTCAGACAGTTCCTCATCGTTTTTGACCTCTTTCCTGTTATGTTATAAAGACTCCGCTCCATGGATTATAGCAGGAAAAATTGGAAATGTCTCGCATTTTGTCGAAATTCATCGATTTTATGCAAAATCCTGATTTTTACCGCCTGTATGGGGGATCTCCCGCCATACGGTGGTCCGGTGAAACAGGGCCAGCAGCTGCAGCGGCAGCCAGGAGGCCATGAACAGCGGGAACATGGCCGCTGCCCTCCAGTTGCGCCGCCCTGCCGGCCGTCCGGTCAACAGCAGGCAAGCCGCCAGCCCGGTGCAGCCGATCCAGTAGCCCGCCGCCGAAACAGCCAGCGCGGCGGGGGAAACTGCGGCGTTCCCGGCGCAAAGCTGACTGAAGGCCATCAGCAGCGCGGATACGGGCGCCAGCTGCGGCGTAAGCAAAAAGCACAGCATATCCCAGGCCAGTCGTCCACTGCTGCGTGACAACTCGGGCAGCATCCGCCGCCCCACCTGCACCACGCCGCTGCACCACCGCTTGCGCTGCCGCAGAGACACGGCAAACTCCACCGGCTCCTCATCATAGGTAATGGCCTCCGGCTGCCAGCAGATCCGGATGCCTGCCCGGGCGCACTGGGCGGAAAACTCTGCGTCCTCCGCCATGGTCTGGGTGTTCCAGCCGCCCAGCTGCTCCAGCACCGTCCGGTGCACGGCGAAGCCGGTGCCCACCAGTTTGGAGGAAAGGCCGCCGTTGGCCCGGGGACGGTTGAAAAACAGGTCAAAGGCGCTAAAATAGATATCGTAGCAGCCGGCTACCCAGGAGGCTTTTGGATTCATGGCCATCTGGCGGCCCTTGACCACCTGCGCGCCGGCACAAAAGGCATCGTTGCTCCTGCGCAGGTATTGCGCGTCCACTACATTGTCCGCGTCGAACACCACAAACGCATCGTAGCCCCGCCCGTCCAGCTGGCAAAAGGCCTGGCGCAAGGCGTCGCCCTTCTGCCGCACGGGGTAGTCACAGAACAGGATCTGCGCCCCCGCCTGAAAGGCTGCGCCCGCCGTGTCGTCGGTACAGTTATTGGGCGCCACGTACACATCGAACAGCTCCCGTGGATAGTCCTGCTCCATCAGGCTCTTTACCAGGCGGCCGATAACAGCTTCCTCGTTTCTGGCGGCGATGACTACGGCAAAGCGGGTGCGCGGAGCGGCCTGCGGCCAGCGTTTCCGTTTTGCAAACATCCACCGGAGCGCCACCGCCGCAAAATACACCGTGGTGGCTTTGAAAAGCAGACTCAGCGCGGCAAATACCATTGACAGTTCCATAAACCGTCCTCCCTTCCCAATGAGGACAGCATATCAGTTATTTTTTAAGAACTGCGCCGGAAGTTCCTTAAGATTGCTTTAAGCGCCGGTTCTTAAGAATAATTTAATGAATTTCCCTCTGTTCTCTTAAGGGGTCCATCTGTTACAATGATACCGGGAGATGATGCGCTATGTATAACATTTTGATCTGCGATGATGACCGGGACATCGTCGCTGCTCTTAAAATTTATTTGTCCTCGCAGAAGGATTACCGCCTCTTTGAGGCCTATACGGGAAAGCAGGCCCTGGAAGCCGTCAAAAACAACGACATTCAGCTGGTCCTGCTGGACATCATGATGCCGGAGATGGACGGCATCGCCGTCACCGCCAAGCTGCGGGAGACCTCCAACATCCCCATCATCCTGCTGACCGCCAAAAGTGAAAGCGCCGACAAGGTCCACGGCCTCAATGTGGGCGCTGACGACTATATCACAAAGCCCTTCGACCCCATGGAGGTGCTGGCCCGGGTGCGGTCCCAGCTCCGGCGCTATACCATGCTGGGCGCACGGATCGAGCAGCCTGACCGGTATGTTCTGGGGGGCATTGAGCTGAACGACGTAGACAAAAGCGTCACCGTGGACGGCCAGCCGGTGCAGCTCACCCCCAGCGAGTACGGCATCCTGCGGCTGCTCATCAAGAATCCCGGGCGGGTGTATTCCTCCTCCCAGATCTATGAGCAGGTTTGGAACGAGGCCTCCCTGGGCTCCGAGCACTCGGTGGCGGTTCACATCCGGCATCTGCGGGAAAAGGTAGAGATCAACCCCTCCGAGCCCCGGTACATCAAGGTGGTCTGGGGACTGGGCTATAAAATGGAGAAAGAAGGGCGCACATGAACCGGTCTCTTACCCATTCCTTTCCGGCCAAGGTGGGCGGTGTCTTTCTGAGCGTCATCCTGGCGTTTCTGCTGGTGCTGTCCGGCGCCGGCATCCTGGCCGCCTGGCAGTTCGGTATCTATGAGTCTGGCGTGAGCAGCTATTACGACACCGATGCCTGCTACTACGAGCTCCTGAGTGACCTGTATACCCTGCAGAACCAAATGAAAAACGGCATCACGAAGCCCGGCGGCTATTACGGCGATCTGGAATCGTGCAACCTGCGCTTCGCCGGGTACGACCCGCAAACCGGACGGTATCTGTCCAACGACAGCAATCTGCTCCGGGCCATGGAGCAGATCGTGGCGGCAAAGCTGCTTTCGGATGACAGCCTGCAGCTGCAGTATTCCGATCTGGAGTTTGCCCTGCTTCCGGATGCGGACGTGGAACCGGATGCCGCCCCCACGGTGGAGCAGTCGGCCGACGGCCGCGATATGCCCCGGGTCATCAGAGAGGAGATCAACGGCGTTTGGTTCATTGCCGGCGTGGTGGATCCCCTGCCCGCCCGGGACGCCTATTTCCGTCAGCACCGCCTGTTCAGTCTGGTTTACAGCACCCGGGTGCTGGCGCCTGTTCTGCTGGCGGTGTGCGTCTTTGCCTTTGCTGCCGATCTGATCTTTCTGTGCTGCGCCGCGGGTCACCGCAGCGGCAAGGAGGAGATCACCCTCAATACCCAGGACAAGATCCCGCTGGACCTGTATCTGTTTTCCATGTTTTGGGCGGGGTTCCTGCTGCTGTACCTGATGATGGACCTGCTGAATTTTGCTGACCCGGCAACCATCGTGCTGGCGGCTGTCATGGCGGTGGGCTTTTTCCTGGTTTGCCTTGCCACGCTTTTGACCCTGTGCACTCGCTTCAAGGTGGGAAAATGGTGGCGAAATACCGTCATTTATCTGTGCTGGCGGCTGTTTTTGCGCATCTGCCGTGCCATCGGCAGCGGTGTCCGGTCCTTTTTTGCCCTGCTGCCAATGGTCTGGCGGACAGCCTTTTTGACGTGTGCCCTGCTGTTTTTCCAAAGCCTGCTGGTGCTTTTGATGTTTCAGACCACAGACGGCGGCGGCTGGCTGCTGGTCGCCATGGCTTTCGACGGCCTTTTACTGCTGGCGGCCATGCGGGGCGCCCGTCATCTGCAAATGCTGCGCTCCGCGGGCGCCGCGCTGGCGCAGGGCGATTTTGACAGCAAGGTGGATACCCAAAAGATGCGGGGCGCGCTGAAAGAGCACGGCGAGCATCTGAATTCCCTGGGACAAGGTCTTTCCATCGCTGTGGAACAAAAGCTGCGCTCCGAACGGTTAAAAACCGAGCTGATCACCAATGTTTCCCACGATATCAAGACACCGCTTACCTCCATCATCAACTATGTGGATCTGCTGCAGAAGTCGCCCGCGCCGGAAGAACAGGCTGAATATCTGGCGGTGCTGGACCGGCAGGCCAAGCGGCTGAAAAAACTCACCGAGGATCTGGTGGAGGCCTCCAAGGCGTCCACCGGCAACCTGCCGGTGCATCTGGCCCCCACCAATCTGAAGGAGATCATCGATCAGGCCATCGGCGAATACGAGGACCGGCTGACTGCCGCCGGCCTGGAGCCGGTGATCGTGCTGCCCCAGGAGGGCCTGTCCGTCCTGGCGGATGGCCGGCTCCTTTGGCGGGTGCTGGACAATCTGCTGAATAACGCCTGCAAATATGCCCAGAGCGGCACGCGGCTCTATGTGGAAGCGGCGCCTCAGGGCGACCGGGCGTTCCTTTCCATGAAAAACATCTCCCGCCAGCAGCTGAACCTTTCCCCCGATGAGCTGATGGAGCGTTTTGTCCGCGGCGACAGCAGCCGCAACACCGAGGGCAGCGGTCTCGGCCTCAACATCGCGAAAAGCCTGGTGGAACTGCAGAAGGGCAAGTTCACCCTGGCCATTGACGGCGACCTGTTCAAGGCGGTCATTTCCCTGCCCCTGTGCATGTATGAAGAAAGTCCGGTGATCTGTCATGAGTGAAACCAATGCTCCCGTCTCTGAGGCACGCAGGCGGCGGCAGCGGCGGAAAAGGCGGCGTATGCTGCGGCGTGTGCTCACGCTGCTTCTGCTGGCAGCAGCGCTGGCGGTAGTGCTGTTTTTCAAGCAAAAGCCCGGAACGGCGGAGGGCGGCCCAAAGGTGCTGCAGAATGTTTCCATGCCCGAATGGGTGGATGTGCAGATCATCCCGGTGAACGGATCCGGCCGCCGGGGCGTGCCCTTAGAGGACATCACCGCCATCGTGGTGCATTATGTGGGCAATCCGGGCACCTCCGCGCAGCAGAACCATGATTATTTTGCCCAGGAGACCACCAACGTCAGTTCCCACTTTTTGGTGGGCCTCCAGGGCGAGATCCTCCAGTGTGTGCCGCTGAATGAAAAATCCTCAGCCACCAACGACCGCAACCGGGACACCATCTCCATCGAAGTGTGCCACCCGGACGAAAGCGGCGTTTTCAACCGCGAAAGCTATGACGCACTGGTGAAGCTCACCGCGTGGCTGTGCGACCTGTGCGGCTTTGACAGTCACAATGTTATTCGACACTATGACGTCACCGGCAAGGTCTGCCCCAAACAGTTTGTGGAGGACGAAAACGCCTGGACACAGTTTCTGGCGGATGTGGACGCCGCATTGACAAAATAGGCAAAAAGGCGCTTGCGAACAGATCGCAAGCGCCTTTTTATTCCGTTTGAATGACCAAAGCCGTTTGGTTCAGAAGGACACCATCAACAGCATCTTGAACTGTTCTTCACCGAAAACGGCGTGGGGAATTCCCTGCGGCATGATGATGGTCTCTCCTGTTTCCAACAGGAACGCCTCTCCCCCGATGGTAAAGCGTCCGGTGCCGTCAAGCACCGTGACCATGGCATCGCCGCCGGAGGCATGGGTGGAGATCTCCTCTCCCTTGTCGAAAGAAAACAGGGTCACACTGATTTTATCATTCTGAACAAGGGTCTTGCTGACCACCTGTCCGGGCCGGTATTCCACCTGGTCCGCCAGTTTCAGCTTCACGTTTTTCTCAATATTCTTATACATAACAGTTTCCTCCCGAAACAGCTTTTACGGGATTATTATAATGTGTTTTCCCAAATTTATCAATCACTTGTCTCAAACGAACTACACAAACTGTATTGCGTGCCTGCAGCGGCAGAAAAAGGTAGAACATCCGGGCAACCATTTCCGTTTCGTGAAAATGAAAAAAGCACCAAAGCCTTACGGCTTCAGTGCTTTTTGCTGGTCCGAGTGGCGAGACTTGAACTCACGGCCTCTTGACCCCCAGTCAAGCGCGCTACCAGCTGCGCCACACCCGGTCAACGTTGATTATGATAACACAGTGCTTTAAAAAATGCAAGCCTTTTTTTCATTTTTTTCAAAAAAAATCATAATATGGCTGTATGAGAGAAGCGAGACGTTTTATTCACAACACCATATTACTGACAGCTACCTCCCTGCTCATGCGGCTGCTGGCCATGAGCTTTCAGGTCTATCTCACCCGGCGCATCGGCGCGGCGGGCATCGGTCTGTTTGAACTGCTGATGTCGGTATACGGCCTGGCTACCGCTCTGGCCATCTCCGGGGTACGGCTTTCCACCACGCGGCTGGTGCTGGAGGTCAGTGTCCGCCACCGCTGCAGCCGGAGCGGCATTATGAAGCTGTGCCTGCGCTATGCCCTTTGCCTGGGGCTGGGCGCGGGCGCGCTGCTCTATGCCCTCAGCGGGCCGGTGGCGGCGCTTTGGCTGGATGAACCGCAGCTGGAGCCGTGCCTGCGGGTGCTGGCCTACAGCCTGCCCTGTCTGGCGGCTTCCTCCTGTCTGAACGGCCTGTTCTCCGCCCAGCGCCAGGCCGGCCGCATGGCGGTGATCCAGGTGCTGGAGTTCAGTTTTCACATGGCCCTGACCTTTTGCGCACTGGCGGTGTTCTCCCCTGCCACGCCCGCCCGGGCCTGCCTGCTGTTGGTGTGCTGCAGCTGTCTTTCCGACTTGTTTTCCGCGGCTATGGCGGCGCTGTTTTACCACAGAGAGCGTCCGGGCCGGGATAAAACGCCCCTGTTTCTTGTGGGCGACCTGCTGCGCATCGCCGTTCCTGACGCGGTGGGCTCCTGGGTCCGGTCGGGGCTGGTGTCCGCAAAGCACATCCTGATCCCCAAAGGCCTGCGCAGGTGCGGCGCCAGCGCCGAGGGGGCGCTGGCCACCTACGGCGTCATTCAGGGCATGGTCATGCCGGTGCTGGGCTTTCCCTCCGCCCTGCTGGGCACCGTTTCCGGCCTGCTGGTGCCTGAGATCGCGGAAAGCCACGCCAAAGGGCAGACGGCACGGCTGTTTTCCATCATGCAGCGTGTGCTCCACCTGACGCTGCTGTTCTCCTTCTTTTCCTCCGCCCTGCTGCTGGTGTACGGCGGCGAACTCGGCCGGCTGCTGTATAAGTCCGCCGAGGCGGAAACATATATCCGCCTGCTGTCGCCCCTGGTGCCCCTGATGTATCTGGACACGGCGGTGGACGGAATGCTCAAGGGAATGGGCCTGCAGACCGCCAGCATGCGCATCAACATTCTGGATGCTGCCATAAGTCTTATGCTAGTGTGGCAGCTGATCCCCCGGGTGGGCATCGGGGGCTACCTGTTCACCATCTATGTCAGCGAGACCCTGAATTTTCTGCTGAGCTTCCGCCGTCTGCGGAAGCAGGCGGGGCTGTGGCTGCCCTTTTACCGCAGCGTGCTGGCGCCGGTGATGGCGTCCATGTGCGCCATGTTTCTGCCGCGGCTGGTGCTGTCGGCCTTTTGCACGGCGCGGCCCCTGTGGGCGGCGGCGGCCAGCGGTGTTCTATATTACCTTCTGCTGCGGATGCTGGGCAGCGTCACCCGGCAGGATGTGCAGTGGTTTTTGGGCATTTTTCGGGAAAACCCGGCGAAAAAGGCAGGTGCAACCGGTGGTTGCTAAGATTTCAAGGCGGCTTGGTGGACATTTCCCGTGTTTCATGCTATGCTTTTGCCACCAAACACGGCAAAGGAGAATCGAAACGATGACATTGGGAGAGAACATCTGCCGCCTGCGAACGGAAAAAGGAATGTCCCAGGGGGATCTGGCAGACCTGCTGGAGGTGTCCCGCCAGTCGGTGTCCAAGTGGGAGACCGGCAGCTCGGTGCCGGAACTGGACAAGCTTGTGAAGCTCAGCGGGCTGTTCGGCGTGGGACTGGATGAACTGGTGAAGGGAGAAAAAGCCGATCCCGGACCGGAACAGGCAGCTGCGCCCGGGGAGCCCCGGGTCGTCTATGTGGAGCGGCGGGATCCGCCCTATCCCCGACGGAAAACCGTGGGACTGGTGCTGTTTGGCTTTGCCCTGCTGATGGTACTGCTGTGCGCGGTTTTGGGCGGGCTTCTGGCCGGTGTGCTGTTTTCCCTGCCGCTGTGGGCCTGCGGCGTGGTCTGCTTTGTCTGCACCAGACGTCCGGGACTGTGGTGCTGCTGGACGCTGTTCCTTTTGGCGGATGTGGCTTTGCGGTTCCTTACGGGGACGGCCTGGGGCGGCTTTTACACCATGCTGCGGCAAATCGTCCGCAACACCGCGGCAGGCATCCTGGCCGGCCTTATGACGCTGCTGGCCATCGCCCTGGTTGCATGGACGGTATACACCTTCCGGGACAGGGTGCGGCAGCCGGACCGGCGGTTTTGGACAGGTACCGCCCTGCTGGGGCTGCTTCTGGTGCTTTTGTGTCTGCCCTGGAGCTTTACGGAATGGGTACGGCGCGTGGCTGTGGACGGAGCCTCTCTGTATGCGGTTTCCCGCTTTCTGCAGGTGGTGGGGCTGCTGCAGCGGTGGGGACAGCTTTTCCTGACCTGTGTGCTGCTGATCCGCCTGCTGGCAGTCCGGCGGTGGACAAAGCAGCGGCAGGATCCCTGATTTTTACGGAGGTCATCGATGAAAAAGCTGATTTTTGGATGTACGCTGATGCTTTGCGGCGCTGTCTGCGGGACAGGCTGGGCCATCGCCCGGACACTGCTGGTGGAGCCGGGCGCGTGTTCCTCCCTATGGAGCCTGTTGTTCTCCCGGGACGGCTTCCCGGTCCTGTTCTTTTACGGATCGGGATTGGCCGGGGCAGCACTGGCGCTGCTGTCGCCGGTACGGGACAGCCGCCCATAACCCGGGAAACGCGCAGCCGAAAAACCCTCCGGGATGATGCAAGGGCCCATCCCGGAGGGTTTTTGCTTTTTCTTACAGGAAATCTTTCAGTCCGCGCTGGACTCTTCCGGCCCGGCCGGTGGTGGTCCCGGCGTGGTAGAGGGAGCTGATGATCGCCTCCTCCACAGCCTCGGCGCTCATCTCCAGCACGGGGTCGATCTTGTCATCGTCCACCATTTTCATGTCGATGATGGCGTTTTTGCTGTAATGGGGCACCCGGTTGGCGGTGGTGAAAGCGATGGCGATATCGCCGCTGCCGTTGCCGTAGAAGGAGCCGGTACGGGCCAGGCCCACGCCCGCGCGGCGGCAGATCCGCTTCAGCTGGCGCTCGCTCAGGGGAATGTCGGTGGCCAGCAGCATGATGATGGAGCCCTTGTCCTTCTCTTCGTCCATCTTTTCCTTGATCTCCTGCCCCATGTGGCGGCCGTCGATCATCAGGCGGCCGGCGCCGCCGAAGTTGGACATCACCAGCGCGCCGATGGTGTACTCCTGTCCGTCCAGCTTGACCACGCGGGAGGCAGAGCCGATGCCGCCCTTGAGGCCCAGGCAGCACATACCCGTTCCGGAACCCACGGCGCCCTCTTCAAAGTCCTCGGCGCAGTTGGCAATGGCCTGGAACACGTCCTCCTCCCGCACATGAAGCCCACGGATGTCGTTGAGACGGCCGTCGTTGCACTCGCAGACCAGAGGGTTGACAGTGCCGGTTTTGACGCCGATGTCCTCGTTCTGCTGCAGCATATATTTCACCAGCGCGGTGGCGGCGGTGCCAATGCTCAGAGTGTTGGTCATGATGATCGGGGTCTCGATGGTGCCCAGCTCCTCCACCTGCACCAGACCCATGGTCTTGCCGAAGCCGTTGATAACGGCAGAGGCTGCCATGACCTTGTCCTGGAAGATGTTGCCCTCGTGGGGGAGGATGGCGGTGACGCCGGTGTTCACATCGGCTCCGTCACGGATGGTGACATGACCCACTTTGACGCCGGGGACGTCGGTGATCAGGTTGCGCTTGCCGGGAGTGCCCCGGCCGATCTTCAGACCGGATTCTTTGTTCAAACCCATAGTATTTTCCTCGCTATTCTGTAAGATTGTTCAAAAATTCTCGGATATCTTTCATCACATAGGTGGGCTTTACGTCGGAGGCCGCCAGGTCCTTCAAAGTTGCCTCTCCGGACAGCACCAGCACCGTGTCCACCCCGGCGCGAACGCCGCTTTTGATATCGGTATACAGCCGGTCGCCCAGCAAAATGGTCTGCTCCTTTGTAAAGTCAGTTTCCTTTACAGCCAGCTCCACCATGTCAGGCTCGGGCTTTCCGATAAAGCGGGGCCGCCGCCCGGTGGCCCGGTACAGCATCTCCGCCACGCTGCCGCAATCCGGCACACTGCCGTACCAGGTGGGGCACACCCAATCGGGGTTGGTGGCCACATATTCCACGCCCCGGTTCAGCAGGATACAGGCGTCCTCCAGCTTTTGAAAGGTCAGCTCGGTGTCAAAGCCCATGCACAGACAGTCGATGTCCTCCGCCAGTATGTCCGTCACGGGCAGGCCGCCCTGCCGCAACTGCTGCTGGAAGGAAGCCGTACCGAAGGCATAGATCTTCCGGTGGTTTTTTTGCCGCAGATACAGCACTGTGGCGTTCACCGAGGTGAGAAAATCCTCCGGCGCGGCCCGGAGGTCCATGCGCGAGAGCTTGTCCACATAGCTTTCCACGCTTTTGGAGGAATTGTTGGTAAGGTACATGGCCCGGCCCCCGATGGCCTGTACGTGGGCCAGAAACTCCGCGGTGCCGTCAAACAGCCGGTCATCCAGATAAATGGTGCCGTCCATGTCCAGCAGAAACAGACGCTTATCTTTCAGCCCGGTCACGGGCGCCACCTCACTTCCCTGCTTATGATACCTTGCCAAAGGCGGAAAGTCAACAGGGTTCGGCCGTCATTTCACGGCAAAAAACCGGGGGCACTCCCGCCGGCGGCACAGGCCGCCCGGCATGGCAGTTCCCCCGGCGTGCCGGGAAGGGCCGTTCTGTCTTAACCGGAAAATGGGATCATCATCAGCTGGCCGGGCGTGAGCTGGGCGCCGTTTTCCAGCCGGTTGGCGGCCAGGATCTGACCGGTCCGGCTTCCGTACTGCTTGGCGATGGACCAGACGGTCTCCTGCTCTGCCACGGTGCGCAGCAGCAGCGTCCCCGGAGGCGGGGCCTGGCGGCGCTTGTCGGGGTTGAGACTGCAGGCGCTCACTTGCCGGCAGGGCTGCGGCACCAGTCCCCGGCCCCGCGGCAGCGCTGTGAACCGGATGCGCAGGGCGCCGTCCTCGGCCTGGACGCTGAGATTCTGCCAGCCGGCCCGGACGGTGAGCTTTTCTGCCCGGATCTCCTCGTCGCAGACCACCTTGACGGTGTGCTCCGCGCAATGAAGATGTCCCTGGCCGCAGCAATACAGGATGCGGAACGTGTAGATGCCGCCCATGCGGCCCCGGTCATCCACAAAACCCCGGGCCCGGCAGCGGCAGTCCATCACCGTTGCCGCCGCTTCCTCCGGTTGGCAAGTCTCCTCGGCGGAGACGCTGCGCTCGAAGCATTTCCAGGCGGGACAGGCCAGCGGCTCCCGCTGGCATTCGCTCTCGTACCGGGTGGAATACAGGTCCTGCAGCACCTGCAGCTTCATCCGCCGGGTGACACAGGCGGTGGCAGTTCCGCTGAGACTGCAGGACAGGGCCGCCGTCTCTCCCTCCAGCAGGGTCACCTGCGTCTGCAGGGTCTGGTAATCCACTGTCACGGTGTCGCCTGGCTCCACGCCCTCACATTCCAGCACCTGGGAAAAGGGGATGCGGTATTCCTGCTGCTGCAGGCTGTTTTCCTGGAAAAAGACCGCCTGGATGCAGGCATTGCCCCGAAGCATGATTTTTCCGGACAAAATGCGCTGTTCCTCCTGCCGCCAGTCCACAGCGTAATGCAAAAGCTGGCCATGGGCGGCGGTCTGCACTTCATCGGCGGCCACCAGCTTTTTCTCGGCAACGGCCCGCAGCACCTCCAGCTCCACGGTGTCGGTGAGCAGCTGCACATCCTCCTGTTCGCTGCCGCCGGCGCTTTCTGTCACCACGAACCGGCTCTTTTGAAAGACCTGGACCAGCGCCCCCAACTGAGCCTGCAGCTGCAGCTTTCTGGGGTTGCGGATCTGAGCGTCACAGCGCAGCACCTCCAGCCGGAGCTGGGCGATGCTGTCCTCCCGGCAGCCGGCCGCCTGGATCTCCTGCGTGAACGGTATGCTGCCCCGGATACACTGCCAGCGGTCAGGCTCCTCCTCCTGGCACAGGGCCTCGATCTCCACTACGCCCTCGATGACCACCGCGTCCTG
Source organism: Clostridia bacterium (assembly GCA_029099685.1). Lineage (GTDB taxonomy): Bacteria > Bacillota > Clostridia > Oscillospirales > Butyricicoccaceae > UBA4644. Next base: position 78,031 of record JAQXOO010000033.1, on the reverse strand, counting down.
CCGGACGGTCTTTTGCTTGATCTGGCACTGGGCGGCGGAGGTCAGGACGCTGTAAACGTCGGCCTGGGTGTCCGGCACGATGACCTCGGCGACCACCTCCCGCTGCTGCTCGGCCTGGTTCAGCAGTGTATATTGGTCATAGTTGTTTTGGATGAGTTCCATGCTTGTTCTCCTTCCCTTTGGGCTTTTGTTTCATGGTTATGCCACGGAGGAAAAAAATATGAAAAAAGAGGGCCGAAAGGCCCTCTTTTCACAGCTGAAACCAGTTATTTGTAAGCCAGAGGATGTCCTCACGGTAGCCGGCCGCCTTGCCGCCCTCCAGCCGGAAACCCTCCGGCGTGATCCACCAGGACGCTTCGATACACCAGGTGATGCGCAGGGCATCGGGTACCGATACCGGCAGGTGGCGGGTATACCCCTCCGTAAACGCGGCTGTTTTCTCCCTGTCCAGCCCTTGTCCGGTGAGACAAAAGGACAGCAGCGCCCGGCCCACATCATGCCATAAAAAGCTGCGGCAGTTGCGGTCAAAATCAATAACGGCGGTGACGCCGTTCTCATCAAACAGCAGGTTGTCCGGCGCAAAATCCTCGTGGGCCACGCCTCTGGGCAGGCTGTCCAGCCAACCGACGGTCAGGCTGTGCAAAATGGCCTTCTGTGCCAGAACAGCGTGCTGATACCCCGGCGGGTCATCGCCGCAAAAGGCAGCCTTCCTCGTGCGGAAGTTGTTCCACAGCCCTTGCAGAAATTGAGCGCTGCCTGCGGACTCGTCCCGCTTATTCCGGGGCAGGGCGGAAAAGGCCCCGTGCAGCCGCCCGCAGACGTCTCCCAGACTTTTGAGCTGGACAAGCGTCACGGTCTCCCGGCATTCGTTATGGCCGGGGCAAAAGGTGGTCACCATATAGGATAGGTCCTCCCCCACACGGCGGACTGCTTTTCCGCCGCATAAGAGGATCTCTGGGCAGGGAATCCCCTGAGCTGCCACCTGCTGCTGGCGCTCCAGCGCCTGTTCGATCTTTTCCAGGCCCGCAGCACTGTACCGCCGGTGGCTGAAGCGTTTCACAAGAAGGTCACCACGCTGCGTGGTGACCTTCCAAAGCTCATTGAGCCAACCGCCGGTCAGCGGCTGGATTTGGGTGACTGCCAGGCCGTAAGCGGCCTGCATATCGTTTAAAAGGCGCTGATCCATATTATCTCCACAGCTTCTGCGCCGCGACCTCTTCGTACAGCTTGCAGTAGCTTTCGTACCGGGAGCGGGCGATGTCTCCCCTCTCCACGGCCTCCCGTACCAGGCAGCCCGGCTCCTTGATATGCCTGCAGTCCGAAAAACGGCACCGGGCAAAATAAGGCTCCAACTCGGGAAAATAGTGCTGCAGGTTCTCCCGGGTCAGTTTTTCCATGCGCACGGCGTCAAAGGTGGAAAAACCCGGCGTATCGGCCACCAGGCCGCCGTTTTCCAGCCGCAGCAGCTCCACGTGGCGGGTGGTGTGCCGGCCACGGGCGATCTTTTCGCTCATGTCCCCCACCTGCAGGCCGAACCGGCTGTCGATGCGGTTCAGGATGCTGGACTTCCCGATGGCGGAATTACCGGTGAAGGCGCTGATCTTGCCCGCCAGCATGGCGGTAAGCTCCTCCACGCCCTCGCCGGTGACGGCGCTGGCCCGCACCACGGAAAAGCCCGCTTTTTGGTAAGCGTCATACAGCTCGCCGCTGGGGTGCAGATCGCACTTGTTCAGCAGAATGATGGGCCGGATGCCCTGGTACAGGGCCACCACGGTCACCTTGTCAATAAGGTAGGGATCGGTGACCGGCGGCGCCTGAGAGCACAGGATCACCAGCTGGTCGATGTTGGCGATGGCGGGACGAATGAGTCCGTTGCGCCGGGGCAACCGCTCCAGAATATAGCCCCCAGAGCCGGTGACCCGAAGGGTGACATACTCCCCCGCCGCGAGAACGCCGTCGCGGCGCAGCTTCGCGCTGGCCCGGCAGCGCAGGATCTCATCCCCGCAGGCCACGTCATAATTGCCGCCAATACCCTTGATGACGACGCCCGTTCGTTTTTCTTCCATCAGAACGTGACCACTTCCGAAGAATAGGGCACGCGGTTCTGGTACACTTCCACCAGATGGTCGCCCTGGGTGGCGGTCAGGTCTACAGTGACGGAGCCTTCTTCCGAGTCGTGGCTCTGGTTGTAAACGGTCATGCCGTCCACCATGACCCAGACCTCCACCGCGCCGCCGTCGCTCTCGATGAGCGAGATAGGCAGGCTGATGGTGACCTCGGCGGGCTTGGCAGGCTCGATGCTGATGGTAAAGGCAATGGTGGTGCCCTTTTCCACCTGGGTATGGGCTTCCACGCTCTGATAGATGACCTGCCCGGGCGCACCGTCATATTCCTCATAGGTGACCGGCTCCCAGTTGAGGCCTGCGGCCTCCAGCCTGGTAAGGGCCTCGGACTCGGAACAGCCCATCAGGTCGGGCATATCCACCAGCACCACTTCAGGTCCCTTGCTCACGGTAAGGGTAACGGTGTCGCCGGCGGTCAGCTCCGTGCCCGCTACCGGATCGGTGCGCAGCACATAGCCATTTTCCACCTCATCATTGAACTCGGGCGTGGCCTCCACGCAGATGATGCCAAGCCGCTCCAGCTCGATCTTGACCTGGCGCGCTTCCTGCCGGACATAATCCGGCAGCTGGAACACCTTTGCGCCGCGGCTGATGGTCACCGTGATGGTGCCGCCCTTTTCGATCTTGCGGTTGCCCTCCGGGCTCTGCTCGATAATCTTGCCGGCGTCCACCGATTCATTGTACACATACTCGCCTTCCACAATGTTGAAGTCCGCATAGGCAGGGTCGGACAGAACCTGGGAATAGTACATCCCAATGAGGTAAGGGGTGGTCAGCGTGGTCTCGTCCTTGTTCCCGTAGGGGTTGATGACCGATTTGATAAAGTAGCTGGCGCCGATGCAGAACACCAGCACGGCAATAATGCTGAACAGCATCGCGCCCGACAAGGGCGAACGGCGTTTTTTTCTGCCGGACACCGGTTCTTCCTCCTCAGCGGTCTTCTGGGCCTCCAGTTCCTCCTGCCGGCGCAGCTCCACGGACCGGTTCTCGGCCTCCAGGATGGCGGCCACCTCGCCGGTGTTGTTGATCTTGCGTGTGGCATCCAGGTCGCTCTCCTCTTCAGCGGGAAGTGCGCCCTCCTCCCGGGGGATGTTCAGCTTGAACTGCTGGTCATTGCGGAAGGCCTCCAGGTCGGACAGGATCTGGGCGGCGGACGAATATCGCTTTGTCAGAGAGGGATTCATGGCACGCATGGTGATCTCCTCCAGCTGCTCCGGCACATCCTCGGCAAAGACGGAGGGCGGCAGGGCGATGGAATTGATGTGCTGCAGGGCGATGGATACCGGCGTATCCCCCTCGAAGGGCAGGCGGCCGGTGATCATCTCGTACATCACCACGCCCAGGGAATACAGGTCGGTGCGGTTGTCCACATAGCTGCCCCGGGCCTGCTCGGGAGACACATAATGGACGGAGCCGATGGCCTCGCCCTTGCTGTAGGTGTTTTCCCGGGCGGCAAAATGGGCGATGCCGAAATCGGCCACCTTCACGGTGCCGTCCCTCAGCAGCATGATGTTCTGGGGCTTGATATCCCGGTGGATGATGTTATGGTCGTGGGCGTGCTCCAGAGCACGGGCGATCTGGGTGGCAAAAACAGTCACTTCCTTGGGCGACAGGCGGCCCCGGCGGCTGAGGTATTCCTTCAGGGTGATGCCGTCGATCAGCTCCATGACGATGTAATCCACGTTTCCCGACCGGGAAACGTCATAAATATTGACAATATTGGGATGGGACAGCATGGCGACGGCCTGGGCCTCGTCATGAAACTGGCGGCGAAACTCCTGGTCAGAGGCAAACTCCTCCTTGAGGATCTTCACCGCGACGTAACGGTTCAGCCGGTGGCATTTGGCCTTGTAGACCACAGCGGTGCCGCCCACGCCGATGATCTCCAGCAGCTCATAGCGGTTGTCCAGCATCGTTCCGATATATTTATCCATGGTGACACCTCCTTAATACGCGATGAGGATCATCGTGATGTTATCCCTTCCGCCCCGGCTCTTTGCCATATCCAGCAGGCGGGCGCAGGCGGTCTCGGGATGCTCCGCCTGATAGATCTCGTAATAGATCTCGGGCTCGGTGACCTCCCGGATCAGGCCGTCGCTGCACAGAAGCAGAAATTGCCCCGGCTTCAGCGGCTCCAGAAAGGTGTCGCACTTTACCGTGGCGTCGGCCCCCATGGCCCGTGTAATGACGTTCCGGCTGGGATGGCGGCTGGCCTGGTAGGAGGTCAGGTCTCCCCGCTTCATCAGCTCGGTGACCAGGGAATGGTCCTCGGTGATCTGGCGCATGCCGCTGTCGTCCAGCAGATAGGCCCGGCTGTCGCCCACATTGCCGATGAGTGCCTGACCCTCTCCGCAGACGGCGGCCACCATGGTGGTGCCCATGCCCGCGTAGTCCTCATTGGCGCGAGAGGCGTCATACACCACCTCGTTCACCTGGGAAAAGGCCTCCAGCAGCAGGTCCTTCAGCGTGTCGGGCCGGCGGCCCTCCTTCCAGCTGTTGGACATACTGTTGACAAAGGCATCGGCCGCCAGACCGGAGGCCACTTCCCCCGCCTTTGCGCCGCCCATGCCGTCGCAGACCAAAAACAGGCCCCGGCCTGCCCCGGCGTCATATTCCATACGGAAGGTATCCTGGTTGACCTCCCGAACATTTCCGATATCTGTCAGTCCCCATGCTTTCATTGGGACACCTCCTTGTTTCGCTGGCGGCGGAGCTGGCCGCAGGAAGCCGAAATGTCACCGCCCAGGCTGCGCCGCACGGTGGCGTTCAGGCCGTTTTTGATAAGTTCATTCTGAAACCGGCGGACATCCTCCTTTGTGCTGGGGATCAGAGGCGAGCCCTCCACATGGTTCAGCGGGATCAGGTTTACATGGCAGTTGAAGCCCTTCAGCAGGCCGATGAGCTGCCGGGCGCATTCGCGGGTGTCGGTGACCCCGCGGATCATGGCATATTCAAAGGAGATGCGCCGTCCGGTGGCCTTGAAATACCGGCGGCAGGCGGGCATCAGCTCCTCTAGCGGGTACCGCCGGTTCACCGGCATGATGCTGGATCTTGTCTCGTTGTTGGGCGCGTGCAGCGACACCGACAGGGTGAGCTGCAGCTTGAGCCGGGCCAGCTCATCGATCATAGGCACCAGGCCGCAGGTGGACAGGGAGATGTGCCGCATACCGATGTTGATGCCGTCGGGATGGCTCACCAGTTTGAGAAACCGCATTACATTGTCAAAGTTGTCCAGGGGCTCTCCGGTACCCATCAGCACGATGTTGGACACCTTGCGTCCGCTGTCCTTCTGGGCGAACAGGATCTCGTCCAGGATCTCCGCGGGCGTCAGGTTGCGGCTTCTGGCCGGGTCAAAGGAGGCGCAGAATACGCAGCCCATCTTGCAGCCGGCCTGCGTGGACACGCAGATGCTGTTGCCGTGTTCATATTCCATCAGCACGGTCTCAATGCTGTTGCCGTCGGACAGGCCGAATAAGTATTTGATGGTGCCGTCCAGCCGGGACACCTGCTTTCGCAGGATCTCCGGACGGGTGAGGACACAGGTCTCCTCCAGCCTGGCCCGGAGGGCCTTGGGCAGGTCACTCATCTCGTCAAAGGAGGCGACCCCCTGGTGCAGCCACTTGAAGATCTGCCCGGCACGGTATCTGGGCTCCCCCAGTTCCGCCATCAGCTGCTCCAGTTCCCCGGGCAGCAGGGATTTGATGCATATTTTTTCTTCCATATCAGCCTCGCGCTTTTTCCAGTTTTGCCATAAAGAAGCCGTCCGTACCGTGGATATGGGGCCACAGGGTCACCATGCCTTCCTCTGCCCTGCCCACGCCCGGCATGTCAAAGGGACAAAGGGAAAACGCCGGATGGGACGCCAAAAAGCGCTCCACCACCCCTTCGTTCTCCTCTTTCAGCACGGTGCAGGTGGAATACACCAGCCGGCCGCCGGGTTTCAGGTAGTTCCCGGCGTTTTCCAGAATGGACAGCTGCAGGGGCGGCAGCTCTTTGATCTGGTCGCCGTCCTTGTAGCGGACGTCGGGCTTTTTGCGGATGACCCCCATGCCCGAGCAGGGCACGTCACAGATGACGGCGTCGGCCCGGCCCACCAGTGCCTCCTTCAGCACGGAGGCGTCCGAGGGGATGGCCTGCAGGCAGGTGATGCCGTAGGTCCGGGCATTTTGAGCGATCAGGTCGCTTTTATGTGGATAAAGGTCCATGGACAGCAAACTGCCCCGGTCCTCCATCATCTGCGCCGCCAGCATGGACTTTCCGCCCGGGGCGGCACACAGGTCGAACACCGTCTCGCCGGGGCGGGGCGCAAGGGCCTCCACGCAGAGCTGGCTGGCGATGTCCTGGATGTAAAACAAGCCCTGGGCCAGAGCGGCGCTGCCCAGTACGCCTTTCATTGTATCAAAGACAACGGCGTTTGGCAAATAGGGATGGGACCCGGCGGAAATACCTTCCTTGGAAAACCGCGCCAACAGGGCCCCGCGGCTGATCTTGAGGGTGTTGACCCGGGCAGTGGCCGGCGCGGGGGTGTTGTCGGCCCGCAAAAGCGCCTCGCAGCCGTCAAAGCCCAGGCGCTTGTTCATCTTGCCCACGAACCACTTGGGGTGGCTGTAGCGGACGGACAGATAGTCCAGCTCCGGCCGGCGGGGCACCTCAGGCAGATGGCCCAGGTTCCGCTGGAGGGCCCGGAGCACGCCGTTGGCATAGCCTGCGGCGGCGGGGCTGGCGGTTTTTTTAACCAGCTCCACCGTTTCATGGACAGCGGCGCTGTGGGGGATGCGGGTGAGAAAGATCAGCTGATATGCCCCCAGACGCAGCGCGTCCAGCACCTGGGGCGTCAGCTTTTCCACCGGGCGGGCGGAAAACTGCCCGATGAGGAAATCCAGCCAGGCCCGGTTCTGCAGCACGCCGTAGGTCAGATTGGCAGTGAGCGCCGCTTCTTCCCCACGCATATCCCCGCAGGCCTTTTTCAGATACAGGTCGGGCCAGGCGCCCTCGCGGCGGAAAGCGATCAGGGCGCGCAGCGCCGTTTCACGGGCGGACAGCATCAGTCTTTCCGGGTCCGGTTGGCGATCATCAGCAGGCGGAACAGCTGGGCCAGAGCCTGGGCCAGTGCGGCCACATAGGTCATGGCGGCGGCCCGGAGCACCTTGCCCGCGCCGTCCAGCTGTTCTTCCTGAAGATAGCCTGAAGCATCCAGCGCCTCAAGCGCGCGGTTGGAGGCGTTGAACTCCACCGGCAGGGTGACCAGCTGGAACAGTACCACCCCGGCAAACAGCAGCACGCCCGCGAAGGCCAGGGTCTCGTTGCCCATCAACAGGCCGATGAGCAGCAGGGGCCAGGACAGGTAGGAGCCGATCTGCGTCACCGGGATGATGGCGGCCCGAAGCTTGATGGGGCCGTAGCCCACGGCGTACTGGACGGCGTGTCCCGCCTCGTGGGCGGCCACGCCCACCGCGGCCACGCTGGTCACGTCGTAAACGCCCCGGGACAGGCGGATCACATTGGTGCGCGGGTCGAAATGATCGGTCAGCTCGCCGGCCACCTGCTCGATGGTCACCCCGGTCACGCCGTTCATCTCCAGCACCATGCGGGCCGCTTCCTGGCCGGTCAGCCCGGCGAAGGCCTTGGAGTAGCGGGCATAGGTGGTTTTCACCCGGGCCTGGGCCCACAGGGAAAACAAAATAGCAGGGATCAGGATCAGATACGTCAAATCTAAAGGCATTTTTTGCACCTCTTTCGCTGCGTTAGACTGGTTTCAAGGACAAAAGTTCGTTCGTTAACGGAAAATTTCCGAAAGCAGGGCGGCGTGGCCCCGGAAAAAGGCATCCGCAGGCATTTTTTTACCGCCGGCGCCCTGAACCATGCCGATCCGGACGGCACCCCGGCCGCAGGCTACCACAATGCCCTTTTTATCGGCTTTCAGAATGGTGCCGGGCATGCCGCAGCCGCCCTCGTCCTGCTCCGGCGAGGCCGCGAACAATTTCATTTTGTCACCGCCCAGGGTGGAAAATGCGCCGGGGGCGGGATCATAGGCGCGGATGGCGCAGGAGACCTCCCTGGCGGACCGGGTAAAGTCGATTTTGCAGTCGGCGGTCTGGATCATGGGCGCGTAGGTGGCGCCCCCTTCAGGCTGCGGCTGGCCGTGAAGCGCGCCCTTTTCCAACAAGTCCAGCGCCTTTACAATCGCTTGTCCGCCAAGGACGGCCAGCCGGTCATGCAGGCTGCCGCAGCTCTCGTCGGGCAGGATCTCCGTGCGCACCGGCAGCAGCATGTCGCCGGTGTCCAGCCCTGCATCCATCTGCATGATGGTGACCCCCGCCTCCGTCTCGCCGTGGAGAATGCAGGCGTTGATGGGGCTGGCGCCCCGGTATTTGGGCAGCAGGGAGGCGTGGATGTTCAGGCAGCCGTACCGGGGGATATCCAGCACCGCCTGGGGCAGCAAGCGGCCGTAGGCCGCCACCACGATGACCTCCGGCTCCAGCTCCCGGAGCTGCCGCTGGGTGTCTTCGCCCCGCAGGTTTTTCGGCTGGAACACGGGGATGCCGTATTCCAGCGCCTTCACCTTCACAGGGGGCGGCAGCAGCTTCATTCCCCGGTTTTTGGGGGTATCCATGCGGGTATAGACCCCTGCGATCTGGTGTCCGGCTTCATGAAGCGCCTCCAGTGCAGCCACGGCGAAGTCCGGGGTCCCCATAAACACGATCCTCATTGGTCCTCACCCTCGTCATCCTCTGTGAAATCGTCGGGATCCAGATATTCGGTCACCAGTTCGGTATACAGATGTCCGTCCAGGTGGTCGATCTCGTGGCAGAAAGCCCGGGCGGTAAAGCCCTCAGCCGTGCGCTCGTGCCATTCGCCCCCGCGGTCCTGGTACCGGACGGTGACCTTCATGGGCCGCTTGACCATGCCGTATTTTCCGGGAACGGACAGGCAGCCCTCGGCGCCGTCCTGCTCCCCTTCCCGTGCGATGATCTCCGGGTTGATGATCTCCAAAAAGCTCTCGTCCTCCACCATCACCAGCGCCAGCCGGCGGAGAATGCCCACCTGGGGCGCAGCCAGGCCGGCGCCGTGAGCGTCGGTAAGGGTGTCGTGCATATCATCCAGCAGTGTGAACAGACGGTCGTTGAAATCCGTGACGGGACGGCACTTCCGGGTCAGAATGTCGTCGCCCACCTTCACGATGTTGCGGATAGCCATAAAAGGGTCCTCCTTATATATAATATGGGTCAATATCGGCAGAGACCGTCAGGGTCCTGCTGCCGGGCCAGCGGTCATAGGCCGCCAGCATCCTGGAAACCAGGGCGCGGCTTTGACTGGTGGCGCGGCCCCGGAAGGAGACAGTGTAAAAATAGCGCTTGTTCAGCTTTGCGATGGGTGCGGGCGCAGGTCCCAGCACGGCGGGCTCCACATCGGGCGTCCCTGCAAGCTGGACGGCCAGCGCGTCTGCAAAGACCCGGGCCGCCTGCTGCACCGTGTGCTCGTCCGGTCCGCCGAAGCGGAACACGAACCGGTCAGCAAAGGGCGGTGCCTTCAGCGCCCTGCGGGCCGCGATCTCCTGGGCATAAAAGGCGTCGTAATCCTGCCGGGCGGCGGCTTCGATCACCGGATGCCCGGGGGTGTAGGTCTGAATGACCGCGCGGCCCGGTGTGGACCGTCTGCCCGCCCGGCCTACCACCTGGGCCAGCAGCGAAAAGGTGCGCTCGGGTGCGTGATAATCGCCGCAATACAGGGACAGGTCGGCCTCAAGCACGCCCACCAGGGTCACATTGTCAAAATCCAGGCCCTTGGCCACCATCTGTGTACCCAAAAGGATATCGGCCTTTCCTTTGGCAAAGGCGTCCAGCAGCTTTTCGTGGGAGACGCGGCCCTCGGTGGTGTCGGCGTCCATGCGGAGGATGCGTGCCTCCGGCAAAAGCTGCTGCAGCTCCTCCTCGATGCTTTGGGTCCCGGAGCCGATCAGCCGCAGATGGCTGCCGCCGCACACCGGGCAGACCTGGATCATGGGCTGGGAATAGCCGCAGTGATGGCACATGAGCCGGCCGTTGCGGCTGTGATAGGTCAGCGCCACCGAGCAGTTTTCGCAGGTGGGGATGTAGCCGCAGTCCACGCAGACGGCCATCCGGGCGCTGCCCCGGCGGTTGATGAACAAAATGCTCTGCTCTCCCCTGTCCAGATTCCGCTTCAGCTCATCCAGAAGCTGGCGGCTGATACGGGAGGTGTCGCCCTCGCGAAGCTGGCCCCGCATATCAGCCAAAACGGTCTGCGGCAGAGGGATGTTTTGATAGCGCTCGGGCAGGGACAGCAGCTGATAGGTCCCCTCCCGGGCGGCATAATAGCTCTCTACAGAGGGTGTGGCCGATCCCAGCAGCAGCAGGCAGTTTTCCCGGGCCGCCCGGTATTTGGCCACCTCCCGTGCGTGGTAGCGGGGGTCGGATTCGGATTTATAGGTGGGTTCCTGTTCCTCATCGATGATGATGCAGCCCAGCCGGTCCACCGGAGCGAACACCGCGGTCCGGGTCCCGATGACCACCCGCGCCCGCCCCTTTTGAATGCGGCAGTATTCGTCATAGCGCTGGGTGGCGGTAAGGCCGCTGTGCATCACGGCCACCTGGTCCCGGAAATACAGCCGGAACCGGCGCAGCATCTGGGGGGTCAGGGCGATCTCTGGCACCAGCAGAATGGCGCTTTTGCCCTGTTCCAGAGTATGCTGGATCAGTTTGATATACACCTGGGTCTTGCCGCTGCCGGTAACGCCGAACAGCAGCGCGGCCTGGGGGGCCCCCGCGGCCTGCAGGACGCAAAGGCGCTCAAAAGCAGCCTGCTGGGCAACGTTCAGCTCCAGCGGCTCGGGCGTCTCACTTTTGGGGACGGCGGGCATTCGGCTGACCTGCACCGGCTGGGACTCCAGAATTCCCAGCGTCACCAGGCGGCGCACCAGCGCCGCGCCCACACCGGTGAGGTAGCACACCTCTTTTTCAGGGAGCTGCCCCGCCTGATGCACCACCCGGAGGACGGCCTCCCGCTTTTCCCGGATGGCGCCCTTGCCCAGCTGGCCCAGCGCCTGCTCCAGCGGCAGCGCCAGGCGGACCATGTTGATCTTCTTTTCCCGGACGCTCTGCCGGAACTGCTGCTTCACCGTCAGGCAGCCCGCTTTCACCAGTTGGGAAAGCTCCCTTTTGCAGTCCTCCAACCCGGCGGCCTTGGCGATACCGGCGGCCGTCAGGGGCTTTTCCGCCTCCCGGACGGCCTGCAGGATGCTCTGCTTTTTTTCGGACAGGTTTTCCGGGGCGGCTTCTCCCAAAGAATAGGTCTCCGCCTTGCGATTCCAGACGCCCGGGGGAAACAGGGCGTTGGCCGCCTGAAAAAAGGTGCAGAAATACCGCCGGCACATCCACAGCGCCATGGCCTTCTGCGCTCCGGTGAGGATCACCTCATCGTCGAACACATAGGCGACGGACTTGAGCTGGCGGGGCGCTTCCGCCGCGGCCAGTTCCAGAATAATGCCCTCGGTCTTTCGGTTGCTTGCGCCGAAGGGGACGATGACCCGCTGTCCCTCCCGGACGGCGTCCTGCCAGGCGGCAGGCACACTGTAATCATAGGGACGGTCAATGGAATAGACCGCCGCCGCCACCGCCACCCGGGCCACCAGCGTCTGCCCGTTCATGGAAGTTTACCGTTCGCTGTCAGAGGCTGCCTCGTCAGGCTCTTCGGTGCGGGTGATGTTGACGATCCGTCCGGAAACGATGTCGTCCAGCGCCATCTTCACCGGCTTTTCAGTCAGTTTGATCTCGTTCATCTCCGCCTCCTCGGCGATCTGGCGGGCGCGCTTGGCGGCCACGTTCACCAGCAGGTAGCGGTTGTCCACTTTTTCAAGCAATTCGGGCATAGTGGGATGCAGCATAAATGGTTTCTCCTTTTATAATGAAAATTCTATTGATTATCAAACGGTTTATTCCAATGTAAAGCCCCGGTTTTCCGTCAGGCAGCGGTGGGCCAGAATGATGCTCCGCAGCTCATCGGCGGCGGTATCCGCCTGATCATTGACCACTACGTAACGGAATTGGTCCATGGCCGCGCACTCTTTCCGGGCAATGGACAGCCGCTGGAGGATGACCTCCTCCGTCTCCGTGCCGCGGCCCCGGAGACGGTTCTCCAGTTCCGCAAAAGAAGGCGGCGCGATGAACACAGGCACGGACTGGGGCAGGCGCTTTTTTACCTGCAGCGCGCCCTGAAGCTCGATCTCAAGGATCACGTCCTCCCCCATTTCCAGGTGCTGCAGCGCGGGATCCAGGGGGGTGCCGTAATAGTTTTTGGCATATTGGGCATATTCCAGCAGCCGCTCCTCCGCGATCAGCCGTTCAAACTGCTCGTGGGTGAGAAAATGATAATGGACCCCATCCAGCTCACCTTCTCTGGGGGCCCGGGTGGTGGCGGACACCGAAAAATACAGCCGGTCCAACGACTGGATGACCTTTTTCAGCACGGTACCCTTGCCCGCGCCGCTGGGGCCGGTGATGACGAACAGCGTTCCCTTTCTACTCATCTTCTTCGTCCTCCTCTTCATCCTCATATTCGCTGCTGAGCCGGTTGGCGATGGTCTCCGGCTGGATGGGCGACAGGATCACATGGTCGGAATCGGTCACCAGGACGCTGCGGCTGCGGCGGCCGTAGGTGGCATCGATGAGCATATTACTCTCCTTTGCTTTGGCGATGATGCGGCGAATGGGGGCTGACTCCGGACTGACGATGGCCACCAGCCGGTTGGCCGACACCATGTTGCCGAAGCCGATATTGATAAGCTTCATAGCGATTCCTCTTTCTTTAAACAGCGCGGGAGCGGCGCCGGAAGGCGCGCGCCCTGCAAAACAGGTCTCCGGCGGCCGGTCACTCCAGATTCTGGATCTGCTCCCGGATCTTTTCGATCTCTGCCTTCATGTCCACCACCGTTTTGGCGATCTGGAAGTCATTGGCCTTGGACCCGATGGTGTTGGTCTCACGGTTCATCTCCTGCACCAGGAAATCCAGCTTGCGGCCGATGGCGACGGGACTTTTCAGCATGGTTTCCAGCTGGGCCAGATGGGAACGCAGACGGACGATCTCCTCTGTGACGTTGACCTTATCGGCATAAAGGGCGGCCTCCTGCAGAATGCGCTGCTGGGCCAGCTCCGTGCCGTCCAGGATCTCGGTCATGCGGGCGGCGATGCGCTGGCGGTACTCCTCCACGCAGTCGGGAGAACGCTGCTCCACAAAATCCACCGACTGGGCGATCAGCCCTGCGCGGTAGGTCACATCCTCCACCAGGCGGGCACCTTCCTTTTCCCGCATGGCATTGTACTCCGTCAGCGCCTGATCCAGGACGGCGGACACCTCGGCTTTCAGCTGGTCGGCGTCGGCCTCCTCCTTACTCTGCTCCATGGCGTCAGGCAGGCGCAGCAGGGACAGGGCGGTGGCCTCGTCAGAAAGGCCGTAGGTCTCGGACACCTTCCTGATGGCGTCCACGTAACCCTGGATCACCGCCATGTTGGGGCTGACCCGGATGTCCGCTCCTTCCTTGGCCCGGACGCTGACGAAGATGTCCACCTTGCCCCGGGCGATGGCCGCCTGGGCCTGCTTGGACACCATTTCCTCCAGATAGCCGTAGATCCTGGGGACCTTGATGTTCAGGTCCAGGTAGCGGTGGTTGACAGAGCGCAGCTCCACCGTGATCTCCCTGAGATCGTTTTCCACTTTTACACGGCCGTAGCCGGTCATGCTTTTCAGCAAATGAATCACTTCCTATTTCTGTTATTCGTCCAGTACCCGGACGATGGAAAAATGCATCTCCCGATCATTCTTTTTCATGTTCCGCGACACAAAAACGCAAATGGCGATGCCCACGGCAAAAGCGGCGCCGCCCGCGCCCATCCGAAAGCCGCTGCCTCCCGGGACCAGAAAATAGCCCAGGAAAAACAGCACCAGGGGCATGAGATAGAGCATGGCCGCCAGCTTCAGTACACGGCCGGTGTCGCTGCGGACGATGACCGCATCTCCCTTCTGCGCGCCCACCGGATTGTCGGCGTCCACCATGACGATCTCGTCGGGATGGGGGCAGCCGTGGCAGGTGTGGCAGTCTCCGCTGCAGGCCGATTTGCGCTTGACGGCCACCCTGGCGGTGGCGTCGCTGACGATGCGGATCACTTGTGCTTGCTGTTCCATAGGTTCCTCACTTTTCATTCCAAAGGTGCGTACCGGGCCATGATGGCCTCGGCTGCGCGGATACCGTCCACCGCCGCCGACATGATGCCGCCGGCATAGCCCGCGCCTTCTCCGCAGGGGATCAGGCCCCGGACGGTGAGACTGTACAGGTCCTCGCCCCGGGTGATGCGCACCGGGGACGAGGTGCGGGTCTCCACACCGGTGAACACGGTGTCCCAGGCGTCATAACCCGGCAGCTTTTTGCCGAACCGGGGCATGGCCCGCCGCAGCAGGTCGCAGACGAAGGGCGGCAGCGCCCCGTCCAGCGGCCGGAACTGCCAGCCCCTGGGATAGGTGGGCGTCACGCGGCCCAGCCGGGAGGACACGCGTCCCTGGGCAAAATCGCCCCAGAGCTGGACCGGGGCCTGGTAGTCCCCTCCTCCCAGGTCAAAAGCGGCTTTTTCCAGCCGGCGCTGGAAAGCGATGCCGTCCAGGGGGCCGGTGCCGTAATCCTCCGGCGTCACCGACACACACAGCGCCGCGTTGGCATTTTTCCCTGCCCGGGCGTGGTAGCTCATGCCGTTGGTGACCACTCCGCCCGCTTCGCTGGCGGCGGCCACCACCTCTCCCCCGGGACACATACAGAAGGAGTAGCAGCCCCGCTCTCCCTCCCGGTGGGACAGGGTATATTCCCCGGCGGGCAGTCCGGGCATACCGAAATAGTCTCCGTACAGCGCCCGGTCGATATCCTCCTGCAGATGCTCGGCCCGGACGCCCACGGAAAAGGGCTTTGCCTGGAGGTACACCCCCTGGCGGTGCAGGGTGAAAAAGCTGTCCCGGGCGCTGTGGCCGATGGCCAGCACCGCCACATCGCAGGGCAGCTCCTCCCCATCCAGCTTCAGGCCCCGCAGGCGGTCCCCCGCCAGCAGCAGGCCCTCGGCCCGTGTCTCAAAACGGACGCAGCCGCCCAAAGCCTCCACTTCCCGGCGCATAGACACCACGATGCCTTTCAGCAGGTCGGTGCCGATGTGCGGTTTGGCTGCCTGAAGGGCCTCGTGGGGCGCGCCGTGCTCCTCCAGCAGCCGCAGCACCAGCTCGCAGCGGTTGTCTCCGATGCGCGTGGTGAGCTTGCCGTCGGAATAAGCGCCGGCGCCGCCCTCTCCGAACTGGATGTTGGACTGCTCGATGAACGCTCCGCCCCGGAAAAAGGCCTGCACATCCCCGTCCCGCAGATCCATGGCCCGGCCCCGTTCCAGGACCACGGGGCGGTAGCCGTTTTTGGCCAGGATCAGGGCGGCGAAAATGCCCGCCGGGCCGAAGCCCACGATCACCGGGGGCGCGCTCAACTTTTCTCTTCCGGAAGGCCGGGGCATGACCGCCGGCGTGCGCAGCTTCACGTGGGGATCGCCGTACCGTCGGACGAAGGCCGCCTCGTCCCCGGACAACCGCAGCTCCACGGAGCAGATGGCTTTCAGCCCGCCGTGGCGCAGGTCCAGCGACTGCTTGTGCAGGCAGCCCCCCAGAACGCTGTCCGGACTGAGCCGCAATTTCCTTCTTGCGGCAGTCAAGGCTTCCTCCTCCGTAAACGGAAAAGGAAGCCTGACGTCAGATAACAGGATACTCATGCTTTATTCCGCGGGCACGCCGGGTTCCTGGGGCGCGTTGGGGTCCGCGGGCTCTGGATTGCGGGCGGCATCCAGAGCCTCCTGGGTGATCTCCACCAGGATGGTGACATTCTGTTTCACATAGACGCTGTCGTCCGCGGGAATGACCTTGCACTCCAGCCGGTTCTGTCCGGCCACCAGGTCATCCAGAACATAGACCGGCTCCAGCGTCAGCCCGCCGTCCGCCAGGTCATCCAGCGCCTCGTTGCTGCCGAACACCTGGATATCCAGCCGCTGTTCGGGATACGTGAACAGCTCGTTCTCAGGCAGCATATCCTGGTCCAGAGACAGGGTCCTCCAGCCGCAGTTCTTCAGCGTGACGGTGACCTTCGCAAACTGCATCTGGTCCTTGTTGGCGGCGGACACGCCGTTGGGCAGGATGATGAGCCGCTCAAAGACAAGCTCGTCTCCCGGCTCCTTTTCCAGCACATCCGAAAGGTCGATGCTGCCCAGGCTGATCTGGTTCAGCTCCCGCATGATCTCCGGGTCGCCGGTAAGCTCGTAATACATGGGGTCGATGGTATAGTCGATCATGGACGCGGTGAGATAGGGCGAATCGTTAAAGTTCACCGTCAGACTGACGGCGTTGCTGCGCTTCAGCGTGATGTCCAGGGTGGTGGAAGGCGTATCGGGCGCCAGGTAGGCGTTTGTCACCTCATTCCCCGCGCTGTCCAGCAGCGTAAAGGTGACGTTGGTCTGCAGGGACGAGGTCAGGCCGGTCACATCATAGGTCACCCGGGCCACCTCGATCTGCCGCAGGATGGTCTCCGGCCCACGGACCGTAATGGCGTCCGGCGAGGGCACGCATTCTGAGATGGTGTGGCCGTCGGCCGGGGTTCCGATGAGCTGGACCTCCACCGGTACCGACACCGTGCTCAGCCTGTCCACCACCAGGGTGATCTGGCTGGGATTCTTGCTGACCACGTTGATATCCGTCTCGCCCTTGGACAGGTCATAGACCAGCTCATACTCCCCCGGCTCTGTGATGTTGCTCACATTCACTTTGGCGGTAATAATATTCATGTAGTCCTTATAGACCGTCTGCAGCACCTTCCGCTTGCCGGAGCATTCCACCGTGATCTTGCTGTTATTGCCGGACAGGATCACCAGGTCGTTGCTGCGCAGGGTACTGACACCGTCCAGACGGACGGGAATGTTGGAATACGTCAGGGTCCCCTCGATCTCGTCGGAGTTCATCACGTACATCCACAAAAACACCGCGATCAGCAGCGAGGTCACCCGCAGGATCACATCATTTTCTTTCAGCCACTGCTTCATTTGGAAATCCACCCCTTCACGCGCTCCAGCAGATTGGGCTTCTGGTCGTCTTCCTCGGGCATCAGCTTGGCAGTCAGCAGACGCTCCAGCGTTTCGGGCGCCAGATGCTGCTTGAGGATGCCGCCCTCGGCCAGGGAGATGCCGCCGGTCTCCTCGGACACGATCACCGACAGGGAGTCATAGTTCTCGCTCTGGCCCAGTCCGGCCCGGTGGCGGGTGCCCAGATCCTTGCTGATATTCTGTTTGCCGCTGAGGGGCAGGATGCAGCCGGCCGCGGCGATGCGCCCGTCGGCGATGACCACCGCACCGTCATGCAGAGGCGCCTTGTTGTA
This sequence comes from Clostridia bacterium, assembly GCA_029099685.1. Classification (GTDB taxonomy): domain Bacteria; phylum Bacillota; class Clostridia; order Oscillospirales; family Butyricicoccaceae; genus UBA4644. Next base: position 60,460 of record JAQXOO010000033.1, on the reverse strand, counting down.
AAACAGGTTCTTCAGCAGCTCGGCGTTTACATCGGCGTTGATGGTGGTGCCGGTGTTGATGATGTTCTGCAGGGAATCTTCCCGCTGGAAGATGATCAGGGCGCCGGTCTTTGTCCAAGCCAGGGAATTGACCGCCTCGATGGTCTGGAGGATGGCGGTATCCGTGGTGCGTGCCTCCTGGTTCCGGCCGAAGCTGAACAGGTTGCTCAGCTTCGAACTGCCGAACTGCTCCAGCATTTTCCGAAGCTCGGGCTGGAAGATGATGACCAGCGCCAGGATCCCCACCTGCATCACCGTCTCCATGATGTAGTAGATTACATGGAGCTGCGCCAGATCGGACAGAATGGTGATGACCACCATGGCGATCAGGCCCTGAAACAACTTCTGCGCATTGGTGTTGCGCAAAAACCGCATCAATCTGTAAAACAAAAAGGCCACAAGCAGGATGTCGACGACATCCCAGAGCGTGGCCATTTTTGCATTGTTCAAAATTGTTTCAAACATCTTCACAGCCGCTTCCTTTTGTTAAGCTATATTTAAAATATATACTAGCAAATTTACGGCGTTTTTTCAATAGCGGAAGCTGGTGTTTTTTGCAGATTAACAGTATTTTAAAGCTTTTTCCACGGCCTCCAGCAGGCGTTGGATCTCCTGCCCGGTGTTGAAGGCGGAAAAACCGGCCCGGACGGTGCCCTGGGGCAGCGTCCCGGCGCTGCCGTGGGCCAGGGGCGCGCAGTGCAGCCCGCCCCGCAGGCAGATGCCTGCCTCCGCCATGCGGCCGCACAGCTCCTCGGGGTCCATACGGTCCGCCCGGAAGGACAGCACGCCGGTCTGGCAGGTGCCGCTCTGCCACAGCGTCACCCCCGGGATGGCGGAAAGGCCCTCCGCCAGGCGGCGCGACAGGGCCGTCTCCCGCGCCCGGATCTCCTTCCGGTGTCCGGAAACGAACCGGAGCCCCTCCCGCAGGCCGGCGATGCCCGGAACATTCAGCGTGCCGCTCTCCAAAGCGTCAGGCAGGTACCCGGGCTGGCGCAGATCCAGAGAGGAACTGCCGGTCCCGCCCTCTGTAATGGTGTAAAGAGGAACGTCTTTACAGCAAAGCAAAATTCCCGTTCCCTGGGGGCCGTAAAGGCTTTTATGCCCCGGCATGCACACAAATGCCGTGCCGCAGAGCCGGGACACATCCAGCGGCAGCACACCCGCCGACTGGGAGGCGTCGATGACCAGGGGGATGCCCCTTCGTTCACACAGGGCGTTCACCCGCTCCACAGGCAGCACAAAGCCGAACACATTGGAAACATGGGTGAGGATCACGCAGCGGGTATCCGGGCGCAGGCTGTGCACGACGGCGGCATAGGCCGCGTCCTGGTCAAACAGCGGCGACCTGGCCACGGTGTAGGTGACGCCCCGGCCGGCCAGCGCCTCCAGCGGCCGGGCCACAGAATTGTGCTCATAGCCGGAGATCACGGCGTGGCCGCCCCCATGCAGCAGGGACTTCACGGCGATATTTAAGGCGTGGGTGGCGTTTTGCGTGAACACCACCCGCGCAGGGTCGCTCAGACCGAAAAACTCCGCCGCCGCCTGGCGGCAGTCAAAGACGATCTCCGCAGCGCGCATGGCGGGCCGGTGGCCCGAACGGCCGGGATTGGCGCAGGTCTCCATTGCCTGTGCCACAGCGCGGAAAACAGCCGCGGGCTTTTGCAGCGTGGTCGCTGCCGCGTCCAGATAGATCACAGCAGCACCTCCCGCCAGCCGTCGGAGGTCTGTTCATACAGCCCCAAAGGGCTCAAACTGGTTTTTTTCAGCAGCTGCAGCGAACCGGCCAGATAAGCCGGCTGCACCGCGACGCCGTGGGCGCAGGAGCCGCGGCCCAGGCTGGTGGGCGGCTTAACCATAACGGCTGAAACGCCGTTTTTGCGCAGCACGGCGGCGGCATTCTGCGCCTGCGTCATGGAGCGGAAAACGATCAGACAGCTCACAGAATAACACTTCCCTTCGCGTCATCCTATGAGTGCCGGCCCCCTGCTGTGAAGCGTTTTTACCCCCGGCCTGCCCTGCGCGGCGTGGGGCAGGCATTGTCCCTCCGGCAAAAAAAGCCGCCATACGGCGGCTTTTCCGCAGGGGTTTCCCGTCCCGCGTCAAAAAGAAAGAATGCGCAGTTCCCCAGACCTGCGCGCAGCGGCGGCACGGCACCGATGGATGCCCGGCGGGCCTTCTGCAAGCGCTTTCGCGCACCCCTTTCAGTCCTTCTCAAGAATGCAGACGGCATGGGCCGCCATGCCTTCACCCAGGCCGGTAAAGCCCAGGCCCTCCTCCGTTTTGCCCTTTACAGACACCTGTTCCCCGCAGATGCCCAGCGCCCCGGCGATGTTGGCCCGCATCCGGGGCACATAAGGCAGCAGCCTGGGCCTTTGCGCCACCACCACGGCGTCGATATTGCCCACGCGCCAGCCCCGCGCGGCCAGTTCGGCGCCGCACGCCTCCAGCAGCTTCAGGCTGTCTGCCCCCTTGTAGCGGGGATCTGTGTCCGGAAAATGGCTTCCGATATCTCCCAGCGCTGCCGCGCCGAACAGGGCGTCGATGATGGCGTGCAGCAACACATCGGCGTCGCTGTGGCCCAGCAGGCCCCGTTCAAAGGGGATGTCCACGCCGCCCAGGATGAGCTTCCGCCCCTCGGTCAGCCTGTGAACATCGTATCCCAGACCCACCCGGATCATGACTGCAGCCTCCCCTCCAGCACCGCCTGGGCAAAAAGCAGGTCGGCGGGCGTGGTGATCTTGATGTTTTCAAAGGACCCCTCGGTGACCACCGGGCGGACGCCCAGCCGTTCCAGGGCAGTGCACTCGTCGGTGACCGGCGCCCCTGCCTCAAGCGCGCTCTGGAGCGCGGCGGTCAGCAGCGCTTTGTCCGCCACCTGGGGGGTCTGCATCGCCCGCAGGCACTCCCTGTCCTCGGTGCACCGGATATGTCCGTCCGGGTCCAGCCGCTTGATGGTATCGTGCACGGAAACACCTGCGGCAGCTGCGCTGTGAAGGAAAGCAGCTTCACAGGCTTTTTGCACCACCTCCGGCGTGACCAGCGGCCTTGCGCCATCGTGTACGGCCAGATAAGTGGCCTGGGGCGAGGCCTCCAGCGCCGCCTTCCAGACGCTTTCCTGCCGGGTGGCGCCTCCCTTGACCACCTTGGTCAGCTTGGTGATGCCCAGCGCCGCGCCCAGGTCGGCATAGGTAACGATGTTGTCCTCGGAGGCCGCCACGATGATCTCCCGAATGATATCGCAGGCTTCCAGTGCCAACAGGGTGCGGCCCAGCACCGGAACGCCGTCCAGCTCCATCAGCAGCTTGTTTCCGCCGCCCATCCTGCTGGAAGCGCCGGCCGCGGGAATGATGGCCGTCACAAAGGGCGGCTCTTTTTTCTTTTTGCCAAACATAGGGTCCCTCCATGCGGTTTGCTGCTTCTATTATACGGCAAGCTGCCGCAAAGTACAAGCAAAAAACGGCGCCGCACCCCTTCTGCAGCGCCGTTTTTCTTTGGAATCAGCCAAGTTTTTGCTCCAGACGTATTCGGTCAGCGATCATGGAAATAAACTCAGAATTGGTGGGCTTTCCCTTGACATTGGACACCGTGTATCCGAAGAAACCGTTGAGAACCTCAACATCTCCACGGTCCCAGGCAACCTCAATGGCATGGCGGATCGCCCGTTCCACCCGGGAACTGGTTGTCTTATACCGTTTGGCTACAGTAGGATAGAGTACTTTGGTGATGGCATTAATGATATCCATATCATTAACCGTCATGATAATTGCTTCGCGCAGGTATTGATACCCCTTTATGTGCGCAGGAACGCCGATGTCGTGGATGATCCCGGTGACACGCATCTCCAGCTCCACCTCGGGCGAGGCCGCCTTTCCCGGCGCAGAAAACGGAACGGTACTGCCCCCCGCCGCGATGCGCTTGGCAAGATCGCTCAGGTCGCAAGGCTTGATGGTGAAATAGTCCACCTTCAGCGACATTGCCTCAGCCATCATGGTATCACTGGAAAAAGATGAGATCACAAAGAATGACGGCATTTTCTTCAGTGAAAGCTCTCGGGTGGCCCGAATCACAGACAAACCGTCCTTTTTGGGCAGCATTGCGTCAGTTACCACAACATCTGGTTGCCATTCACTGATGAGATCCAGCAATTCGGCACCATCCTTCGCTTTCCCCACAACATTTACGCCTGTATAATTATTCAGCTGCCTTTGCAATTTTTCGCAAAAATCAATGTTGTCATCCGCAAGGATAATTTTCATGGTTTCATTCATGCTAACGCCCTTCGTTTTTCAATATTTACGGTACCGTAGTTATAAAATAACACATACATCAAAGATTTACAAGATTTTTTTGGTAATTCAGCAGAATTTCGTCAGACATCTTTCGACACGGCTGTGAAATTTTATCCATATTTATATGCATCTTGTGGTTATTCTGCATGCACCGACACAATTTATGGTAATTCACCCCGCATAATACCCTTCCATTTGACAGCAGCCTGCCCGAAGATTATAATGAATGCACTTCAGATCACCCCGCAAAAGGAGGCCTCCATGTCCAACATCATCTCCATCAACGACCTTTCCGCCCCGGAACTGGACGTTTACGCCCGCCTGTCGGAAAATCAGCTGCTGTGCCGGGAGCATCCCGAGCAGGGCCTGTTCATCGCAGAAAGTCCCAATGTCATCTGCCGGGCGCTGGATGCCGGGTGCGTGCCCTGCTCCTTTCTGGTGGAGGACCGGCACGTGGAGACCCAGGCCAGAGACCTGATCGCCCGCTGCGGAGACATCCCCGTTTATACAGCCCCCTTTGATGTGCTCACCCGGCTGACAGGCTTCAAGCTGACCCGGGGAATGCTGTGCGCCATGCGCCGGCCCCCGCTTTCCCGGGCTGAGGAGATCTGCCTGGGCGCCCGCCGGGCAGCAGTGCTGGAAAACGTCATGAATCCCACCAATGTAGGCGCTATCTTCCGCTCCGCGGCGGCGTTGGGCATGGACGCGGTGCTTTTGACCGAGGGATGCTGCGACCCGCTGTACCGCCGGGCCATCCGGGTGAGCATGGGTACCGTGTTCCAGGTGCCCTGGGCCTGGATCGATGATGTATCGGTTCTGGGCGGCCTGGGCTTCAAAACAGCGGCCATGGCCCTGACCGGCGACCCGTTGTCCCTGCGGGATCCCAGGCTGGCCCGTGAGGACAGGCTGGCCATCGTCCTGGGCACCGAGGGCGACGGTCTGGCCCCCGCCACCATTGCCCGCTGCGATTACACGGTGCGCATCCCCATGGCGCACGGGGTGGATTCTCTCAATGTGGCCGCAGCCAGCGCCGTGGCTTTTTGGCAGCTGGGAAATCACCAGAAAGAGTGAAAAAGCGTGTGCTTTCGCACACGCTTTTTGGTTTACGCCGCGGGAAGCTGCTCCAGCATGGTTTCTATAGAGATGCCGTAGCCCCGCGCGGGAGCGTTCACCAGCACGTGGGTCACGGCGCCGACGAGCTTACCGTCCTGCAGGATGGGCGAACCGCTCTGCCCCTGGACGATGCCTCCTGTGACCGAAAGCAGGTCCGGATCGGTGACCTCCAGCAGCATCTCCCTGCCCTGGCCGCCACCGTAGACCTTCACGATGCGCACGTCGTATTCCCGGGTCTCAGTGCCGTCCACATTGCTCAGGATGGTGGCTTCGCCCTCGTGGATCTCATCCCGCCGTGCCACCTCCACCGGCTGTGTCCCGGCGTAGAGGTCCTCCCGGGTCAGCATACCGTAAATGCCGCTTTCGCAGTTGCCCGCCAGCCAGCCCTGGTCGTGGCGCAGGTCAAAGCTTCCGCACAGCTGGCCTGGGGTGCCGTTTTTGCTTTTTTCCACCCGGGTGACGCTGGAGGGCATGACGCTTCCGGTGCCGAAGGTGATGAGTTCACCGGTGTCCGCATCGCAGATGCCGTGGCCCAACGCGCCGAAAACCCCCGTCTCCGGGTCCACGAAGGTGATGGTGCCGATCCCGGCCACGCTGTCACGGATCCAGGCCCCGATGCGCCAGCAGTCCAGCGCCGGGTCATACACCGCCTTTACCGGTACCGTTTGTTCCTGTTCGTCCCGCAAAACGGTGAACCGGGCGTTTTCATCAGGCAGCTCCGCCAGCAGCGCAGTCAGGCTCTCGTTGCCAGTGATGTCCTGCCCGTTCAGCTTCAGCAGCACATCGCCCTCCTGCAGGCCGCCGTCTCTGGCGGGGCATCGTCCGCAGCTTTCCAGCTCCGAAAAGCCCACCACCATGGTCCCCCGGGAAAACAGCTTGATACCCGTGGTTTTACCCAGTGGGATCAGCTTTCCGCCCACACGGGGCAGCGATGCAGGCTGCGTTTCCGCCGGCAGGGGCTGTGTCAGTGTGGTTTGGCTGTCCGCCGCGACGCTTTGCCGGCTCACCGGGGACAGCACCAGCATCAGCGCAAGACAAAAGGCCGCCAGCGAAACGCCGCGGCCCACCGCAGGTGCAAGGATCTTAAACCGCTTTTTTTGCATAATTCTCCTCCTTTCGCCCGGTATTAGTATGGCCGAAAGGAGAAAAAATAGCGTTGGAAGTTCCCGCGAAAGCTTCCGTTTGGCTGCAAATCGCACAATTTATGGCGCTTTTTCAAGCAATGTGAAATAATTTTTCTGGCAGTCCAGAACGCCCTCGGCCTTCAGCCGGCCGATCTCTGAGGACAGGCCGCTGCGCTCCACCCCCAGATAATCCGCCAGCGCCTGCCGGTCAAAAGGGATGAAAAAGCTGGCGCTTTGGTGCTGTCTGGCCTGGAGGTCCAGATAAGCCAACAGCTTTTCCCGGGTGGTGCGGCGGGAAAGGATCTGGAGCTTTTGGTGAAAGGCCAGATTTTTCTGCGCCATCACCTGTAAAAGATTCAAAACCAGACGCTGGTGAACGGCGCAGCCTTTTTCGCAGGGGCTGGTCACCCGGCGGCAGTCCAGCAGCAGCAGGCTGCCGCTTTCAGAGGCCAGGACGGTCACCGGCAGAGAGGCTGCCCCGGCGCAGGCAAAGGCTTCGCCGAACAGCTCTCCCGGGCCGGCGGCACCCAGAATGGCGCGTCCGCCGAAATAATCCTCCTGAAGGATCTGCACCGCGCCCTCCAGCACTACGCCCAGATATCGGGCGGGCTGGCCCGCTGAAAAGATCGGACGGCGCTTTTCCATAGGCCGCGTTTGGGCACCCAGACAGTCCAGCAGCCCGGGCAGTTCCTCCGGTGAAATGCCGGAAAAAAGGGGACAATGCTCCAAAACGGATACAATTTCCTTCATTTTTCCCTCCGTTTGTTGAAATTTCAACAGACTTTTCCGGGCTATTTTAGTATAGTATGGTCGAAAAGTCAAGAACACATACCCGGAGGAATGACCAATGAAACGAAAAATCATCAAAATCGACCAAGACGCCTGCATCGGCTGCGGCCTGTGCGCCAATGCCTGCCATGAGGGCGCCATCGGCATGGAAAACGGCAAGGCAAAGCTGCTGCGCGAGGATTATTGTGACGGTCTGGGCGACTGCCTGCCCGCCTGCCCGGTGGGCGCCATCACCTTTGAGGAGCGGGAGGCTCCCGCCTATGACGCCGAAGCGGTACGCAAGGCCCAGGAGGCCAAAAAACAAGGCGCTGCCAGCGCCCCTGCCGCGCCCCTGCCCTGCGGCTGTCCCGGCAGCCAGTCCCGGGCCATCACCCGGGAACCCGCCAGCGTTTCCACCGCTCCCGTCAGCTCCCGGCTGCGCCAGTGGCCGGTGCAGATCAAGCTGGCACCGGTGAACGCTCCCTACTTTGACGGAGCCGACCTGCTGATCGCCGCCGACTGCACGGCCTATGCCTACGGCAATTTCCACAATGAGCTGATCCGGGACCGCATCACCCTCATCGGCTGTCCCAAGCTGGACGAGGGCGACTATTCCGAAAAGCTCACCCGGATCATCGCCGAAAACGACATCCGAAGCGTCACCATCGCCCGGATGCAGGTTCCCTGCTGCGGCGGTATTGAACAGGCCGCCAAGCTGGCCATCCAGCGCAGCGGCAAGTTTTTGCCCTGGCAGGTGGTGACCATTTCCACCGACGGACGGATCCTGTAAAAACGGAAACCGCAGCGGCGCTGGCCGCTGCGGTTTTTCATAATTTTAAAAAAGGGTCCGCTGCAGAGCGGGCCCTTCCATGTTACAGGGTATTGCTGGAGCCCAGCACGTTGCGGATCTTGTGCTGAACGATGCTGCGGATGGCGTCCCGGCCGTCCTTCAGATACTGGCGGGGATCAAAGTGGTCGGGATGCTCGGCCAGGTGCTTGCGGACGGCGGCGGTCATGCACAGGCGCAGGTCGGAGTCGATGTTGATCTTGCAGACGGCCATCTTGGCGGCCTGGCGCAGCATCTCCTCAGGGATGCCGATGGCGTCAGGCATGGCGCCGCCGTACTGGTTGACCATCTGCACATACTCCTGAGGCACAGAGGAGCTGCCGTGGAGGACGATGGGGAAATCGGGCAGGCGCCTGCCCACTTCCTCCAGAATGTCAAAGCGCAGCTGGGGCTTCTGGCCGGGCTTGAACTTATAGGCGCCGTGACTGGTGCCGATGGCGATGGCCAGGCTGTCCACGCCGGTGCGGGTGACAAACTCCTCCACCTCGGCGGGGTTGGTGAACATGGCGTCGGCCTCAGACACGTTGACGGCGTCCTCGATGCCGGCCAGCTTGCCCAGCTCGCCCTCTACGGTGACGCCCCGGGCGTGGGCGTATTCCACCACCTTGCGGGTCATTTCGATGTTTTCCTCAAAGCTGTATTTGCTGCCGTCGATCATGACCGAGGAGAAGCCGCCGTCGATGCAGGACTTGCACACGTCGAAGTTCTCGCCGTGGTCCAGGTGCAGGGCGATGGGCAGGTCGGTGTCGGCGATGGCGGCCTCCACCAGCTTGGTGAGATAGATGTGCTTGGCATATTTCCGCGCGCCGGCGGACACCTGCAGGATGACGGGAGACCGCTCCGCCTGGGCGGCTTCGGTGATGCCCTGGATGATCTCCATATTATTGACGTTGAAGGCGCCGATGGCATAACCGCCGGCGTAGGCTTTCTCAAACATTTCTTTGGTGGTGACCAATGGCATGATTCGTTCCTCCTTGTGTTGGATATTTTCATTTTACCACCGGTTTCTCCCGGTTGCAACATTGATTTATGGCTTTTGATATGGTAAACTGATAAAAATCGATCATATTGGAGGTCATCTCTTATGGAACTTCGCGGAGCCTGTATTTTCGGCCAGTCCGGCGGCCCCACTTCTGTCATCAACGCCAGCGCTTACGGCGTATTCAAGACCGCTCTGGAGAGCGGCAGCATCACCCGGGTGCTGGGGGCGGCCCACGGCATCAAGGGTGTTTTGAACGACCGCCTGTATGACATCTCCCTGGAGGACCCCGCCGAGCTGGAGCTGCTGAAAAGCACCCCCTCCTCTGCCCTGGGCTCCTGCCGCTACAAGCTGAAGGACGCCTCTGTGGACGACACCGATTACAAGCGCATTCTGGAGATCTTCAAAAAATACGATGTGCGCTATTTCTTCTACAACGGCGGAAACGATTCCATGGACACCTGCAACAAGATCTCCAAGTATATGCAGAGCGTGGGCTATGAATGCCGGGTCATGGGCGTGCCCAAGACCATCGACAATGATCTGTACGGCACCGACCACTGCCCCGGCTACGGCTCTGCGGCCAAGTATATCGCCGCCTCCTGCATGGAGATCAGCCAGGACGCCTGTGTTTACGACACCGGCGCGGTGACGATCGTGGAGTGCATGGGCCGCAACGCGGGCTGGCTCACCGCCGCTTCCTCTCTGGCCGCCATGCAGGGCGCAGGTCCCGACCTGATCTATCTGCCCGAGGTCCCCTTTGACCTGGAGCGGTTCATGGCCGACGTCCAGCGCGTATGGAAGGAAAAGGGCAACTGCTTTGTGGCCATTTCCGAGGGCATTCTGGACAAGGACGGTGTGTTCATCGCTGAATACGGCCAAAAGGACGTGAAGGCCGACGCCTTCGGCCACAAGCAGATGGGCGGCGCGGCGGCATTCCTGGCGCAGGCCGTCAAGGAGCGGCTGGGGGTCAAGACCCGGGCCATCGAGTTTTCCCTGCTGCAGCGCTGCGGCGCCCACCTGGCCAGCAAAACCGATGTGGAAGAAGCCGCATGGATGGGCGCCGAGGCCGTCCGGGCCGCGCTGAGCGGCGTCACCGACAAGATGGTGGCCATCGAGCGTGCCGAGGGCGATGGCTACCATCCCTGTGTCAAGCTGGTTCCCCTCACCGCCACCGCCAACACCGAGCACAAGTTCCCCGTGGAGTGGATCACCGAGGACGGCGCCGGCATCAAGCCTGAGTTTGCCGCTTATGCCATGCCGCTCATTCAGGGCGAGCCCGACTACGCCTGGGAGAACGGCCTGCCCCGCTTTGCCAAGCTGAAAAAGGTTCTGGCCGAATAATTTGTGGAAAAGGGGCGCATAAGCGCCCCTTTTTATCTTTCCAAGAGGTTATCATGAAAGAAATTGGTACTGAAGAGCAGGAATTGCAGGTAATCGTCGCCTTATTTTTCGATGGAAAGACTACTATACAGAATACCATCAACACAAGCCATGGAGAACATGATTTTCGGGAAGCTGTTTTTGTTCAAACAGAATCCAGTGAAAACTTTGTTATCAAATTAGCGGATAATGATTTTACCTTCCCCGAGAAAGTTCAAATGTGGCAGCGTTGTTCGGAGTCGTATCGCTCTGTTGGATACTATGCACCTGCGATTCTTTCTTCGAAAACGGGTGATTTCCCCACAGTGCAGTATAAAGGTCGCACTTGTGTTGCTTATGCAGAAGAATTCTCAAAGTATGCTTGTGACAATGACACCGGAAACGGAATTGCATCGAGCAAGTACAGAGATGAAATTCTGATCATGACTGCAAAAATTGCAAATCTGTATTCAGACTATGCTGAATATCCCTCGGGATACTGTCTGTTTGAATTGTTTTCACCAAGCGACCAACATGACGAAGTCATGGATAATGCCCTTACGTGGAAACACTATGCTGAAATGTTACCCGCAGAATTCCAGACACAGGTTCATCGTATTTGGAATTTGTGGTATGAAAACAGATGCGCATTGCAAAAAATCTATCATCAGCTTCCGACCTCCGTTTTTCAGGCTGATCTCAACAGTAGTAACATTTTAGTTGACGAAAACGGCAATTTTATCGGCGTATACGATTTTAATTTAAGCGGCAAAGATGTTCTTCTCAATTATCTCATTCGGGAAATTGGTTGGCAGGATGATGAAACAGAACTTAACATCATCAAATCCGCCATAGACACGGTTGGTAAGGTATACACGTTTTCTGCGCTTGAAAAGCAGGCTGCTCCCATGTTGTATCGCTGCATCAAACCGTTGTGGTATACAAAAATTCAAAGACTAAAAGCAGCGGGAGACGATCAGACCGCAATTCAAGCATGTTTAGATAAAACGGAATCCATGCTGACAAAGACGATAAACTTCTTTGCGTAGATACCATTAAACGAAAAAGCACCCCGACGGGGGTGCTTTTCTTTTTACTTTTTGCGCATCACCAGGGCGTCGTATTTCTTTCCGCCTACCGTGTGGACGCCCGGCTCCTTTTTGCAGGTGCGGAAGCCCAGCTTTTCGGCGCAGCGCAGCATCCGGCCGTTGCCCGACCAGGTCTCGATGTAAAACTCCTCGATGCCCCGCTCCCGGTAATAATCCATAAAGGCCTTGAGGGCACGGGTACCCAGCCCCCTGCCCCACATATCGGAAGCGCAGACGGCGATGGAGATTGCCCGGCGGAAGGACAGCGGGTCACCGGCCTCGTGGGGCGGCACCCAGTCAAAGTGCTCGTCCAGCAGATAGGAGCTGACAAAGCCGATGTGGCGGCCCTCGTGCTCGATCTCCAGCCGCCAGCGCATTTCATCCTCGGGCATATTGGCCAGATACGCCTTCATGTCTTGCCGGAAGGCTTCGGGGTCCACCCGTTCGATGGGCGCCCAGGGCGTATCAGCGCGGATCCAGTCCACATCCACATTCATCCAGCGGATATCGTCAGCGATATCGGACTCCCGGTAATCTCTCAAAAGAATATCTTTGTACAGAATTTCCATGGAAATTCCTCCTTAAAACATGGCGGCGAACAGGTCCAGCTGGTTGCTTTCGGGCAGGTCGCCCAGGGCGCCGATGTCCCGCAGGGACTGGACCACGGCGGTGGACGCCTTTCCGCAGCGGAGGGAGATGTCCTCCTGGGACATGAAGGGCTCCTTCTGCCGTTCTTCGGCGATGGACTGGGCGGCGGCCTCGCCCACACCGGTAAGCGCCATGAAGGGCGGCCGCAGGGCGTTGCCCTCGATGGTAAAGGTCTTGACGTCGGATTTGTACAGGTCCATGGGCAGGAAGGTGAAGCCCCGCTTGCAGAACTCGTGGCACAGCTCCAGGGTGATCATGGCGTCATCCTCCACCGCGGTGCGCTTGGGGTTGGCGCGCAGGTCCCGGTATTTTTTGCTGATGGCTCCGTCCCCCTGAAGGGCGGTGACGCAGTCAAAGGAATCCAGCTTGTTGCTGAAGTACACGCAGTAATAGGCCAGCGGATGATGCACCTTGAACCAGGCGATGCGGAAAGACATCATGGTATAGGCCACCGCGTGTCCCCGGGGGAACATATACTCGATCTTGTTGCAGGAATCAATGTACCAGTCGGGGATGCCATGGGCCCGCATCTCCTCCTCCCACTCGGGCTTGAGGCCCTTGCCCTTTCGCACGGCCTCTGAGATGGTGAAGGCAAGCTTGTTTTCCAGCCCCACGGCGATGAGCTTTGTGGTGATGTCGTCGCGGACGGAGATGACCTCGTTGATGGTGGCCAGGCCCTGATTGATGATGTCCTGGGCGTTGTTGCGCCACACGTTGGTGCCGTGGGACAGGCCGGAGATACGGATCAGGCCCTCCAGTGTGGTGGGCTGTGTCTCCATTAACATGCTTCGGGCGTTTTTGGTGCCGAATTCCGGGATGCCGGCGGAGCCGGGCTGCTCCAGGATGTCATCGGTCTCGATGCCCAGCGGGCCGATGTCGGTGAAGATCCGCATGGTGTCCTTGTCATCCAGCGGTACATCCATGGGGTCCACCCCGGTGAGATTTTGCAGGTGCCGGATGATGGTGGGCACATCATGGCCCAGCTCGTCCAGCTTCAGCAGGTTGTCATGGATGGAATGGAAGTCAAAATGGGTGGTGATGATGTCGGAATTGGGATCGTCGGCGGGGTGCTGCACCGGTGTGAACTCATAGATGCTCCGGTCGGCGGGCACGATGATCAGGCCGCCGGGGTGCTGGCCGGTGGTGCGCTTGATGCCGGTGCAGCCCGAGACCAGATGGTTGATCTCCGCGTTGTTGACCACCTTTCCCCGCTCATCCAGGTATTTTTTCACAAAGCCGTAGGCGGTCTTGTCCTTGATGGTGCCGATGGTTCCGGCCTTGAACACCTTGTCGTTGCCGAACAGCTCCACAGTGTAGCGGTGGATCTGGCCCTGGCATTCGCCGGAGAAGTTCAGGTCGATATCGGGCGTCTTATCTGCGTTGAAGCCCAGGAAGGTGGCAAAGGGGATGTTGAAGCCGTCCTTGACCATCTTCGTGCCGCATTTGGGGCAGTCCCTGTCGGGCATGTCGGCGCCCGTCTGATAGACGGGGTCGTTGTCCCAGATGGAGTGGCGGCAGCGGGGACAGCGGTAATGGGGCTTGAGGGCGTTGACCTCGGTGATGCCGCTCAAAAAGGCCACGAAGGAGGAACCCACCGAGCCCCGGGAGCCCACCAGATAACCCATCTCGTTGGACTTGGCCACCAGCTTCTGGGCGATCATATACATGACGTCAAAGCCGTTTTTGATGATGGGTATCAGCTCCGCGTCCACCCGGTCGGAAACGATCTGGGGAAGGACGCCGTCCTCGGCGTAAAGCTCCTCGGCCTTGGCCCGGCACATGGTTTCCAGGTCCCTGGCGCTGTTTTCGATGGAGGGCGGATAGCTGCCGGACAGCACCGGCTCGATGTGCTCCACCTGGTCCGCGATGAGGTTGGGGTTCTTCACCACCACCTCATAGGCCCGCTGGGCGCCCAGGTAGGAAAACTCCTCCAGCATCTCGTCGGTGGTCTTGAAATACAGGGGCGCCGGGTCCTCCGCGTCCTTGAAGCCCATGCCCGCCTGGAGGATCTCCCGGTAAATGCCGTCCTCCGGCTCCAGAAAATGCACGTCGCCGGTGGCGCACACCGGCTTGTGCAGGGCATCGCCCAGCTTGAGCACCGTACGGTTGAAGTCCCGGAGCTGCTCCTCGCTCTGGACCATGTCCTTGTCCAGAAGAAAATGGTTATTTGCCAGGGGCTGGATCTCCAGATAATCATAGAACGAGGCCAGACGCATCAGTTCGCCCCAGGGCTTGCCCTCCACAATGGCAGAAAACAGCTCGCCTGCCACGCAGGCCGAGCCCAGGATCAGGTTTTCCCGGCTGGCGGCCAGCTCGGACATGGGGATGATGGGCCGGCGGTTAAAATATTTCAGATGTGCGTCGGAAATCAGCTTGTACAGGGCGATGAGGCCGGGCCGGTTCTTTGCCAGAATGACCAGATGGAAGCTCTTCTGCTTTTTGTCGGGACCGGAGCCTGCCCGCAGGCGGCTCAAAGCGCCGTTGATCTCGCTGACGCGGGTGATGCCGCATTTTTCCTGCAGCATGGGGATGAACCGCAGGAAGATCTCCGCCAGCACCTGGGCGTCATCAGAGGCCCGGTGGTGATTGAACTTGAGTCCCAGGGCGTCCGCCACCAGGTTCAGCTTGTGCTTGTTCAGCTGGGGCATCAGCGCCCGGGACATCTCCACCGTGTCGATGGAGCAAGCGGGGCATTCCAGTCCCAGCTTTTCGCAGGCCGCCCCGATAAACGCCATGTCGAAGCCGGCGTTGTGCGCCGCCAGAGGCCGGCCGCCGCAGAACGCCAGGAACCGGGGCAGCTCCACGCCGATGGGGTTGGCGTCCCGGACGGTGTCCTCCCGGATGCCGGTCAGCTCGGTGATGCGGGGCGGGATGGGCTGTTCGGGCTTCACATAGCAGTGGAAGCGGTCGCGGACGGCGCCCTCCGCCACGATGCAGGCGGCGATCTCGATGATCTCACAGCTGGCTGCGCTCAGGCCGGTGGTCTCGGTGTCAAACACCACGATCTCGTCAGTGAGCAGCGCCCCGGTCGTGCCCTTTACGGCGTTGCCCTGCTCCAGGTCGTTGATGCAGTAGGCCTCGATGCCGTAGAGCACCTTGATGTCGCTCCCGCTCTTTTTCAGGCTGGCCTGGGCCTTCATGGCCTCCGGAAAGGCCTGCACCACGCCGTGATCGGTGATGGCCAGGGCCCGGTGCCCCATGGAGGCCGCCAGCTTCAGCGCCCTGCCCGGGTCACACAGGCCGTCCATGCTGGACATATTGGTGTGCAGGTGCAGCTCCACCCGCTTGTCGGCGGCCTTGTCCTGGCGCACCTTCTTTTTTCCTTTGACGATGGCGGAAAAATTCAGCGCCAGCTCCTTATCGTACTGGGAATAGTGCGCCAGGCCCTGAACGATGACGTAAGCACCCTTTTTGATGCCGCCCTCCAGTCCGGCCGCTTCCTCATCGGGCAGCACCTTGGAGGCCCGGATGGAGCCGGTGCCGTCGCTGAACTCGAACATGACCACGGTTTTGTCCCGGCCGTTGAGCTTTTTGAACTCCACCAGGAAGATCTCGCCCTCCACGGTGATCTTGCCGCTGTCCAGATTCACGTCCGCCAGCCTGACCATTTCCCGTGCAAAGGGCTTGCCGTAAATCACCTCGTCCTCTTCCCGGGGACGGAACATGGGGGCGCCGGGGTCCCTTTTGGGGCCAAACTGGCGGCGCTGGGGCCGTTGAGCCTGGGACGCGGGAGCCGCAGGGGCTGCCGGGCGGGCGGTCTGGCATTCCCGGCTCATCTGCGCCATGCGGGCGGCCCGGTCCTGTTCATACCTGTCCCGGTCCGCGGCCGGGGCGGTGATCTCCAGGCGCACAGGGCGGTCCAGCAGGGCACAGGCCTCCTTTTCCAGCTCGCCCCGCAGCTGCTCCAGCCGGGTGGCGTGCCAGGAGGCGCCGACCTGCAGCGTCAGTTTGTTTTCGGACAGCACAAAAGCGGCCTCCCGCAGGCAGGGGGCGGCCGAAGGATATTTTTGAGAAAAGCGCTCCCGCAGGTCGTCGCCCAGGTCAAAGGGCTGGGCATCCCCGGCGGGCAGGGCCTCTTCGGCAGCCTCGGCCACGCTCTCCTGTGCCTCGACGGCAGCTTCCAGCAAAAGCCGTATGCCGGCTACGCCATAAGCCCGGCAAACGGCGGCTTCCGCTTGTTCAAGCTGTCCCGCGGGGACGGGCGCACCGCTTTCCAGCCGGACCGTCAGGCCGGAGCCTTCCGGCACAACGCCGGCCACGGAGCACTCCCAGACAGGCTCTCCTCCGGCGGCATTGGGAAACAGGTCACGGAGTCTCGCGCTCATAGCTTCTCCCCCGTCATGGCCTCGATCTCCCCGATAAGCCGGGGCAAAAGCTGGTCTTCCGGCACTTTGTAAAGGATCTCGCCTTTACGGATGATAAGGCCCTCTCCCCGGCCGCCGCAAATGCCGATGTCGGCCTCGCGGGCCTCGCCGGGACCGTTGACCACGCAGCCCATGACTGCCACTGTCAGCCGGGACTTCAGCCCGGACAGCGCCTGCTCCACCCGCTCCGCCAGCCCGATCAGGTCGATCTGGGTGCGGCCGCAAGTGGGACAGGATATGATGCGCGCTCCGGCGGTATGCAGGTCCAGCGCCTTGAGGATATCCTTTGCGGCACGGACCTCCCGCACCGGATCGGCGGTGAGGGACACCCTAAGGGTGTCGCCGATGCCGTCGCACAGCAGCGCGCCGAAAGCCGCGGCGGACCGAAGGGTGCCAAAATGCTCGTTCCCCGCCTCGGTGACCCCCAGATGCAGGGGATAATCGCATTTTTCCGCCATCAGGCGGTAAGCGCGGATGGTGCCGAACACATTGGACATCTTCAGCGACACACAGCTGTCATAAAAACCGCAGTCCTCCAGCTGCTCCAGATTGCGCAGAGCCGCCTGGCACAGGGTCTCGGGGGTGACGCCGTATTTCAGCCGCAGGTCGGCGTCCACGCTGCCGCTGTTGACGCCCACCCGGATGGGGACGCCCGCAGCCCGGCAGGCGTCGGCCACGGCCTTCACCTTGCTTTTATCCCCGATGTTGCCGGGGTTGATGCGGATCTTGTCGATGCCGCCCCGCAGGGCCTCCAGCGCCAGGCGGTAGTCAAAGTGGATATCGGCCACCAGGGGGACATGGACCTGCTTTTTGATGGCGGAGACGGCCTGGGCGGCCTCCATGTCCGGGATGGCAAGGCGAACCACTTCACAGCCCGCCTGTTCCAATGCCAAAATCTGTTTTACCGTGGCGGTTACATCCTGTGTCCGCGTGTTGCACATGGACTGGATGACCAGCGGGGCGCCCCCGCCGATCTGCACGCCGCCCACCGTGATCTTTTGTTTGCTCCCCATATGTTTAAACTCCCTTTTTCCGTCAGGAACGCCTGTTCAGCGCACAATGCGCAAAATATCGTGATAGGTGACAAAGACGAACAGCGCCAGGATCAGGATCAGGCCCACCATGGACGCCACGCCCTCGTACTTGGGATCCAGCTTTTTGCCCCGGACCAGCTCGATGAGCAGAAACAGCACCTTTCCGCCGTCCAGTGCCGGGATGGGCAGCAGGTTGACAAAGGCCAGGTTGATGCTGATATAGGCCACAAAATTCCACATGGTGGACATGGAGGTGCGGGCCATCTCTCCCATCTGGCTGGCAATGCCCACGGTGCCCATCATGTCCTGGGTGCCCACCTGTCCGGTGAGCATCATCTTGACGCCCAGCACCGCGGACTGAAGATAGGTCATGGAGGTCTTGCAGGCATAGACCATTTTGTCAAAGAAGCCCAGCTCCGCCGCCGTCAGCTGGAACCCATAAAGGTAGCTGCCGCTGTCCTGGTCCAGAACGGTGGCCTTCATCTCAAAATCCCGGAGCTGGATCTTTTCGTCTCCCCGCCGGATGGTGATATCGTAGCGGGCGTCATCATCGTACATCATGGCGGTGGAAAAATCCGACATGGTGAAGATGTGGAAGTCATTGACCCGGACGATCCGGTCCCCCACCTCAAAGCCCACGCCGCCGTTATCCTCCGCCGCATAGGGAAAGCCCTCCAGAAAGCCCGAGATCACCGGGACACTGCGGTAGCTGTAAGGCAGCAAAAGAAGGAACACGATGATCAGGCCGGTGAGAAAATTCATGGCCGCGCCCGCCACGCAAACGGCGAAGCGCCGGGGCAGGCTTGCCTCCGCATAGCTGCCCTCGGGCGGCAGAGGCTGTTCATCCGCGCGGAATTCCTTCTCGCCGGTGAGCAGCTTTTCCGCGTCCTCGTCCCCCTCGCCCTGCATCATCACCGCGCCGCCCAGGGGCAGCAGACGGACGGCGTACAGAGTCTCGCCTACCTTTTTCTTGAAGATGGCCGGGCCGAAGCCGATGGTGAACTGCAAAACGGTGATGCCGGAAAGCTTTGCCACAAGGAAGTGGCCCAGTTCATGCACGAAGATCAGCAGTCCGAAAACGATGATCGCAAGAATATAACTCATTTGATACCGCCTTTATTCCATAGTTACCGCCGCCCGGGCCTGCCGGTCGGTCTCAAAGATGTCTTCCAGCGTGGGGGCCGGGATGAAGGGCACGGCACGAGCCACCCGCTCCACCATGGGATAGATCCTGCCGAAGGGGATCTTTCCCGCCAAAAAAGCGGCCACCGCCACCTCGTTGGCGCCGTTGACAGCGGCGCCCAGGTTGCCTCCCTTTTCCATCACTTCCCGGCACAGCTTCATGGCCGGAAAGGCCTCCTCATCGGGAGCGAAAAAGGTCAGCCTGCCCAGCGCGGCCAGGTCCAGGCGCCTGCGTGGAGCATACTGCCGGTCCGGATAGTCCACGGCATACTGGATGGGCAGGCGCATATCCGGCGGCGACAGCTGGGCCAGCACGCTGCCGTCCCGAAACTCGACCAGGGAATGCACGATGCTCTCCCGGTGCACCACCACATCGATCTGATCC
The DNA here is from genome assembly GCA_029099685.1 of Clostridia bacterium. Lineage (GTDB taxonomy): Bacteria > Bacillota > Clostridia > Oscillospirales > Butyricicoccaceae > UBA4644. Next base: position 41,238 of record JAQXOO010000033.1, on the reverse strand, counting down.
GGGCGCACGCCGAACAGGTGCATGGCCTCGATCATTTCAAAGCCCTTGTTCATCATGGTGGCGGAATCCACCGTGATCTTGGCCCCCATAGACCAGCTGGGATGCTTCAGTGCCTGCTGGGGGCCCATATGTTCCATTTCTGCCGCTGTTTTACCGAAAAACGGTCCGCCGGAGGCGGTAAGGATCAGCCGCTCCACTTCTCCCCCGCGGCTGCCCTGCAGGCACTGGAAGATGGCGCTGTGCTCGGAGTCCACCGGCAGGATGGACACGCCGTGGGCCGCCGCCAGCCTGTTGACCAGTTCGCCGGCGCACACCAGGGATTCCTTGTTGGCCAGAGCCAGGGTCTTGCCCGCCTCTATGGCGGCCACGGTGGGCCGCAGGCCGGCGATGCCCACCGCGGCGTTGAGCACCAGGCCGGCTTCCTCCAGGGCTGCTGTCCGGCACACGCCCTCCTCACCCCAGAGGATCCGGGTATCACAGACCCCGCTCAGTTTCTCCGCAAGGGCTTTGCCCGCCTGAGGGTCCCGCAGGGCGGCCACCCGGGGCCGGAACTGCAGGATCTGCCGTTCCAGCGCAGCGGCGTTTTTGCCGGCGGCAAGCCCGGCGACGCGGTAGCCCCGCTCCGCCGCCACCTCCAGGGTCTGTACCCCGATGGAGCCGGTGGAGCCGATGACGGAAAGTGTTTTCATGATAGTTTATCCCCCGATCCTGGGAAGTATGTGCAAATACAGCAGTTCAAACAGCGGCGCGGCAAACAGGATGCTGTCAAACCGGTCCCAGACGCCGCCGTGGCCGGGGAACAGGTTCCCGTAGTCCTTGATGCCCGCGCCCCGCTTGATGACCGACAGGCTCAAATCGCCGATCTGCCCCGCCGTGGAGCCCACAATGCCGTACAGCACGGCGGACCACAGGGGCAGGCTCAGGCTGAAGGCCTTGTCCAGCACAACCGTGTACAGGATACAGGCCAGAACGGCAAAGACCAGGCCGCCCACAGAGCCCTCCACGGTCTTTTTGGGGCTGACATAGGGGGCCAGCTTGTGCTTGCCGAAGGCCATGCCGGTAAACAGGGCGAAGCTGTCGCACACCCAGACGGTGACCCAGGGCATCAGCACCAGCAGCGTACCGTTGTCTCCGTTGCGGATGCGCAGGAAGGAGGAAAAGCACAGCGGCAGGATGATGGCTGCCAGAAAGCCCTTTCCCAGCATATCGTAGGTAATATGTTCGTGATCAAAGACCCCGCAGGCAAAGGCGGCCATCATGTACAGGGCGCACACCGTCAAAAAGGGCCACAGGGGCGCGTCTGGCCGGCTGAGCACCCACGGGACCAGGAAGGCGGCGGCGCAGCTGATATACAGAAACGGGTGCTTGGGGCAGGACCCGGTGGCATACAGCAGTTCCCAGGCGCCCACCGCCATCATTCCCCCGCACACCGCCGTCAGGCAGACGGTGGGCAGGAAAAACAGCAGCGGTATAAACAGGCCGATGGCCACAATGGCGGTGATGACACGTGTTTTCATGGTTTCAGATCCCTCCGTAACGGCGTTTGCGGCGCTGGTAAACGGCAATGGCGCGATCCAATTCCGCTTCGTTCATATCAGGCCACAGGGTGTCGGTAAAATAAAACTCCGAATAGGCGTTCTGCCACAGCAAAAAGTTGGACAGGCGCAGCTCTCCTCCGGGACGGATCATCAGGTCCGGGTCGGGGATGCCCGCGGAATACAGCCGTGCGGACACCAGGTCCTCGGAAATATCCTCCGGACGCAGGCTGCCCCGGACGCATTCCTGAGCCAGCTGCCGTGCGGCGCGGGTCAGCTCGTCGCGGCCGCCGTAGTTCAGGCACACATTCACCTGCATACCCGAGGTGCAGGCCGAAATGCTGTCAGTCTCGGCGATGAGCGTTTTCAGAGAATCGGACAAGGGGGAAAGGTCACCGAAAAACCGCAGGCGGATGTTCTTTTGCGCCATCTCCCGGATGGCTTTGTGAAGATAGCGGTCCAACAGTCCCATGATGGCCCCCACTTCTTCCTGGGGCCGTTTCCAGTTTTCGGTGGAAAAGGCATAAACGGTGAAATAGTTCACCCCCAGGTCGGACAGGTGCTCCGCCGCCCGCTGGAAGGCTTCGCTGCCGGCGGAATGGCCGGCGGTGCGGGGCAGGCCCCGCTTTTGCGCCCAGCGGCCGTTGCCGTCCATAATGACGGCGATGTGGGCGGGAATATTTTCCGGGTCCAGCCGGAGCTTTTCCCTTTTTCTGCCAAATACCATACTTGCTCCTATGATACGATGAGGGCGACGCGCAGCGCCGCCCTCCGTAGTTCTGTTTTATTGGGGAAAGGCGGCAGCTTACAGCTCCATCAGTTCCTTTTCCTTCTTGGCGGACTCAACGTCCACTTCCTTGACGTACTTGTCGGTGAGGTCCTGCATATCCTTTTCCAGACCCTTCAGGTCGTCCTCGGTGATCTCAGAAGCCTTCTGCGCCTTTTTGAAGGTATCGATGGCGTCCCGGCGGATGTTGCGGATGGCGACCTTGCCGCCCTCAGCCATGTTGCGGACCTCCTTGGACAGGTCGCGGCGGCGCTCCTCGGTGAGCTGGGGGAACAGCAGGCGGATGACCTTGCCGTCGTTGGTGGGGTTGATGCCCAGATCAGAAGCCAGGATAGCCTTTTCGATCAGTTTCAGTGCGCTGCTGTCCCAGGGCTGGATGGCCAGCATACGGGGTTCGGGGGTGGAAATGGAAGCGATCTGCTGAATAGGTGTGGGAGCGCCGTAATAGTCCACGGTGATCTTGTCCAGGACGGCGGCGTTGGCGCGGCCGGCGCGGATGGTATTGAACTCAGACTTCATCACGTCGATGGTCTTTTCCATCTTGGCCTTATACTGTTCACACTTCGGATTCATAACATGTACCTCCGTTTTATTTTCAAAAATAATCAGACGTCCGTTCCCACATAGGTGCCGATCTCCTCGCCCATGAGTACCCGCTTGATGTTGGCGGGGTCCTTCAGGGCAAAGACCAGCACGGGGATATGATTGTCCATGGCCAGCGCGGTAGCTGTGGTGTCCATGACACCCAGGCCCCGGGCCAGCACCTCGTTATAGGAGATGCGGTCAAATTTCTTCGCCGTGGGGACCTTGGCGGGGTCGGCGTCATATACGCCGTCGATGTTCTTTGCCAGCAGGATGGCGTCCGCCCCGATCTCGGCGGCCCGCAGGGCCGCGGCGGTATCCGTGGAGAAGAACGGGCAGCCGCTGCCGCCGGCGAAGATCACAACAGTGCCCTTTTTCAGATGGTTCACGGCGTTGACCCGGTTATACGGCTCAGAGACCTTCTGGATATCCAGCGCGTTCTGCACCACGGCGGGAACGCCGTGCTGCTCCAGCACATCGCACAGGGCCAGAGCGTTCATGGTGGTGCCCAGCATCCCCATGTAATCGGAGCGGGTGCGCTCGATCTTCCCTTCGCCGTTTCTCACGCCCCTCCAGAAGTTGCCCGCGCCCACCACCATGGCCACCTGGGCTCCGGCTTTCACACAGTCGCCGATGGCCTGCGCCACGGTGTTGAGGATCTGGAAATCCAGACCGGTCCTTGCCTCGCCGGCCAGGGCCTCGCCGCTGATCTTCAGAAGGATGCGCTGATATTTTGGCGTTTCCATGCTGATCTCCACCTTTTTTGAATTCTTCCCCTATTTTAAACTACTTTGGTGGATTTGGGAAGTCTTTTCCTGCAATTTTACAAAAAAAGTTACAGACCCGCTTCTTCCCGTTCCCGGTCCCGCCGGAGGATCTTTTTCAGATAGCGCCCGGTGTGGGAGCCTTCCGCCTCCGCCACCTCCTCGGGCGTGCCGCAGGCCACCACATTTCCGCCCCGGTCGCCGCCTTCGGGCCCCAGGTCGATCACGTAGTCCGCTGTCTTGATCACATCCAGGTTGTGCTCGATGACCACCACCGTGTTTCCGCCGTCCACCAGCTTCTGCAGTACCACGATGAGCTTGTGCACGTCATAGGCATGAAGTCCGGTGGTGGGCTCATCCAGGATATAAATGGTGCGGCCGGTGGCCTTCCGTGCCAGCTCTGTGGCCAGCTTGACCCGCTGGGCCTCGCCGCCGGACAGGGTGGTGGAAGACTGGCCCAGCTTCACATAGGAAAGGCCCACATCGTACAGGGTCTGCAGCTTTTTGCGGATCTTGCTGAGGTTCTCGAAGAAGGGCAGCGCCTCGGCCACCGTCATGTCCAGCACCTCATGGATGTTTTTGTCCTTGTATTTGACCTCCAGCGTCTCCCGGTTGTAGCGCTTGCCCTTGCACACGTCGCAGGGCACATAGATGTCCGGCAGGAAATGCATCTCGATCTTGATGAGGCCGTCTCCCGAGCAGGACTCGCACCGGCCGCCCCGGACGTTGAAGGAGAACCGTCCCGGTCCGTAGCCCCGGGCCTTTGCGTCCTGGGTTTTGGAAAACAGCTCCCGGATGTCGCCGAACAGACCGGTGTAGGTGGCGGGATTGGACCGGGGGGTGCGGCCGATGGGGCTTTGGTCGATGGCGATGACCTTGTCCAGATGCTCCAGGCCTTGAAGGCCTTCGTGCTTTCCCGCCCGGTCGCGGGCGCCGTTGAGCCGGGCGGCCAGCGCCTTGTAAAGCACCTCGTTCACCAGGCTGCTCTTTCCGCTGCCCGAAACACCGGTGACCACCGTGAAGGTCCCCAGAGGGATGTCCACATCCACATTTTTCAGATTGTTCTCCCGGGCGCCCAGGACGCGCAGCACATTTCCGCTGCCCTTCCGCCGGACCGCCGGCACCGGTATGCGCCGCGCCCCGGAAAGGTACTGGCCGGTGAGGCTGTCCTTGCATTCCATGATCTCCCGGGCGGTTCCCACGGCGATGATCTCGCCGCCGTGGACGCCGGCGCCGGGGCCCACGTCCACGATGCAGTCGGCGGCCAGCATGGTGTCCTCGTCATGCTCCACCACGATGAGGGTATTGCCCAGGTCCCGCAGGCGCTTCAGCGTGGCCAGCAGCTTGTCGTTGTCCCGCTGGTGCAGGCCGATGGAGGGCTCGTCCAGCACATAGAGCACCCCCATCAGCGACGAGCCGATCTGGGTGGCCAGACGGATGCGCTGGCTCTCGCCGCCGGACAGGGTGCCGCTGGAGCGGGACAGGGTCAGGTACTCCAGGCCCACATTCTGCAAAAACCGCAGCCGGGAACGGATCTCCTTCAAGATCAGGTCGGCGATCTGCCGCTCCTTTTCGGTCAGTTCCAGCCCCTCTACAAAATTCAAGGCGTCGGTGATGGAAAGCTCGCAGAACTCCGCGATGTTTTTGCCGCCCACCGTGACCGCCAGCATCTCTTTTTTCAGCCTTCTGCCCCGGCAGGCGGCGCAGGGAATGGCGCTCATGCACGCCTCGATATCCTCCTTGGAGGCCTGGGTGGTGAAATTGTCCATGTAGCGCCGCTGCAGGTTGGGGATGATGCCCTCAAAGGGCCGGGGCTTGTGCTTGCCGCCCTCCCAGGAAAAGCGCACATCCAGCGTCTCGGTGCCGGTGCCGTAGAGGATCATTTTTCTGGCGGATTTGGGCAGTTCGTCCCAGGGCGTGTCCAGCGACCAGCCGTATTTTTCGCTCATGGCCCGCATATAGGTGCGGGAAATACTGTTTTCGTCCATGGTCTGAAAGCCGGAGGCCTTCAGCGCCCCCTGGTTCAGGGACAGGCGGCCGTTGGGAACCACCCGCTCGGGGTCCACCTCCATCTTCATGCCCAAGCCGTCACAGGTGGGGCAGGCGCCGTAGGGATTGTTGAAGGAAAACATCCGGGGGGTCAGCTCCTCGATGGAGATGCCGCAGTCGGGACAGGCATAGTTCTGGGAAAAGGTCAGCTCCTCCCCCGCTCCCAGCCGGTCAATGACCACCAGGCCCCCGGACAGGCGGGTGGCGGTCTCCACCGAGTCGGTAAGGCGGCGGACGATGTCCGGCTTGACCACCAGGCGGTCCACCACGATCTCGATGGTGTGCTTCAGGTTCTTGTCCGGCTTGATATCCTCGCTGAGGTCATAGCTGCTGCCGTCCACCCGGACCCGGACAAAGCCGCTCCTGCGGGCGTCCTCGAACACCTTCTGATACTCGCCCTTCCGTCCCCGGATCACCGGGGCCAGCACCTGCATCCGGGTCCCCTGGGGCAGGGCCATCAGCTGGTCGATGATCTGGTCCACGCTTTGCTGGCGGATCTCCTTGCCGCACTTGGGACAGTGGGGAACGCCGATGCGCGCCCACAGCAGGCGCAGATAGTCATAGATCTCGGTGACCGTGCCCACGGTGGAGCGGGGGTTTTTGCTGGTGGTCTTCTGGTCGATGGAGATGGCCGGGGACAGGCCGTCGATGGAATCCACGTCGGGTTTTTCCATCTGTCCCAGGAACATACGGGCGTAGCTGGACAGGGACTCCACATAGCGCCGCTGTCCCTCGGCATAGATGGTGTCGAAGGCCAGGCTGCTCTTTCCGCTGCCGGAGATGCCGGTGACCACCGTCATGGTGTTCCGGGGGATCTCCACGTCGATGTTTTTCAGGTTATGGACGCGCGCGCCCTTGATGATGATGGAATCTTGCATATGGTGTTACCTCGTTTTGATGAGATATGGGATAACCGCCCCGCCGGGGCCGGAAACTTCTTATTTCTTCTTGGTCTTTTGCTCCTCCACCTGCTTCCGCAGGTCCCGGATCTGGTCCCGCAGCACGGCGGCGTACTCAAATTCCAGCATTTTGGAGGCCTCCTTCATCTGGCGCTCCAGCCGGCGGATCTCATCCTCCGCAGCCGCCAGGCTGAGCTTCTTGCGGCTGGCCGCGGGCAGCTTGGCCCCGGCCTCGTGGGAGATCTCGATGACCTCCCGGACGCTCTTGTAGATGGTTTTGGGCACGATACCGTGGGCCTTGTTGAAAGCGTCCTGCACGCTCCGGCGGCGCCGGGTCTCGTCCATGGCGGCCTGCATGGAGGGGGTCACCGTGTCGGCATACAGAATGACCTTGCCCTCCGCGTTGCGGGCGGCGCGGCCGATGGTCTGGATCAGCGAAGTCTCGGACCGCAGAAAGCCCTCCTTGTCGGCGTCCAGCACCGCCACCAGGGACACCTCCGGCAGGTCCAGGCCCTCGCGCAGCAGGTTGATGCCCACCAGCACCTGGAAGCGCCCCAGGCGCAGGTCCCGCAGCAGGGTCATCCGCTCGATGGTGTCGATGTCATGGTGCATATATTTGACCTTGATGTCCCGCTTGGAAAGGTAGTCGGTCAGGTCCTCGGCCATGCGCTTGGTAAGGGTGGTCACCAGCACCCGCTGGCCCTTTTCCTCCCGCAGGCGGATCTCCGCCATCAGGTCGTCGATCTGGCCCTCGGTGGGGCGCACCTCCACCTCCGGGTCCAGCAGTCCCGTGGGGCGGATGATCTGCTCCACGATCTGCCCCGAACGGCTTTTCTCATATTCCGCAGGGGTGGCGCTGACATAGATCACCTGGTGGATGCGCTGCTGAAACTCCGGGAAGGTCAGCGGCCGGTTGTCAAAGGCCGAGGGCAGGCGGAATCCGTAGTTCACCAGCATCTCTTTTCTGGCCCGGTCGCCGTGATACATGGCACGGACCTGAGGCAGCATCACATGGGATTCATCGATGAACATCAGAAAATCCTTTGGCATATAGTCCAGCAGCGTGTAGGGTGCGCTCCCCGGTTCCCGCCGGGACATGACCCGGGAATAATTCTCAATGCCCGAGCAGAAGCCGATCTCCCGCAGCATCTCCATGTCGTATTCGGTGCGCTGGCGGATACGCTGGGCCTCGATGAGCTTGCCCTCGCTCTCAAAGAACTTCACCCGCTCCTCCATCTCGGCCTCGATGTCCTTCAGGGCCTCCTCCAGCTTGTCTCTGGGCGTGACATAATGGGAGGCGGGGTAGATGGCCACATGGTCCAGCAGCCGCATGGGCGCGCCGGTGACCGGGTGGATCTCGGAGATGCGGTCGATCTCGTCCCCGAAAAACTCCACGCGGACGGCGTATTCGTCGGTATAGGCCAGGCGGATCTCCAGCGTATCCCCCCGGACGCGGAAGCGGTTGCGGTCAAAGTTCAGGTCGTTGCGCTCATACTGCAGTTCCACCAGCCGGCGGCACAAGGCGTCCCGGTCCCAGGACTGGCCGGTGCGCAGGGAGATCACCATCTTGGCGTAATCAATGGGGTTGCCCAGAGAGTAGATGCAGGATACGCTGGCCACGATGATCACATCCCGCCGCTCAAACAGGCTGGAGGTGGCGCTGTGGCGCAGGCGGTCCAGCTCGGCATTCACATCGGAATCCTTTTCGATATAGGTGTCGGTGGAGGGAATATATGCTTCCGGCTGATAATAATCATAGTAACTGACGAAGAATTCCACGGCGTTTTCCGGGAAAAACTCCCGGAACTCCGAGCAGAGCTGGGCCGCCAGCGTCTTGTTGTGGGTGAGCACCAGGGTGGGCCGCTGCATCTGCTGGATGACGTTGGCCATGACAAAGGTCTTGCCCGCGCCGGTGACGCCCAGCATGGTCTGCTCCTCCATCCCCAGCCGCAGGCCCTGCACCAGCTTTTCAATGGCCTCCGGCTGGCCGCCCGCCGGCTGGTAATCGCTTTTCAGTTTAAATTCCGGCATACGGCACCTCCGGCAGTTGATTTTTTCTGGCTGTTCTGCTATTATAGCAGAACAGGTGTTCTATTGCAAGTGGGAGATCCCAGGAAATCGAAAAACCCGTTCCCCGGACAGTATGTGCCGGGGCGGAGCCTTTTTCCCGGGCGCTTCCGAAAAAACAGGCGGCTTTCGCCGCCTGCAAGGGCTTTTTATGCAAAATGGCCGCTTTCCCGCATGGACACGAACTCCCGGTCCGCCACGATGATATGGTCCAGCAGCTGGATGTCCATGGCCTCCAGCGCCGTGCGGAGGGTCCGGGTGGTGAGAATATCCTCCCGGGAGGGCAGTGCCATTCCCCCGGGATGGTTATGGGCCAGCAGGACGCCCGCCGCGTTGTGCCGCAGGGCCACTGAGGCGATCTTGCGCACGTTGGCCTCCGCAGCATGAATGCTGCCCTCGTGGATCAGGTCCACCGACAGCGCCCGCCCCTTGGCATCCACTGAGATCAGATACACCAGCTCCACCCGCCGCCCGATGAACCGGGGCATCAGCAGGGCCGCGGCCGCTTCCGCTGACTGAACGATCACGTCGCTGTCCTCCGCGGCGAAATAGAGCCGGGTCAGCTGGGGGATCAGCTTCAGCAGCGCGGCGGTGTTTTCGCCTACGCCGCTCACCTCCAGCAGCTGCTCGTAAGGGGCGTCAAAAACGCCCTTCAGACTGCCGAACACCTCTGTCAGCCGGTGGGCCAGCTCATTGGTGTCCTGGCGCGGGATGGCGTAAAACAGCAGCAGCTCCAGCACCTGATGGGGCTCGAACCCATCCAGTCCCTGCTCCAGGGAGCGCCGGATCAGGCGCTTTCGGTGGCCGTCATGCACGCCCATTGTTCTCTCTCCTTTGCTGAAAGATCTGTAAAACGCGTCCGGAGGCACTGTTCCCCCGGCGCCTGTGCCGAATCTGTACGGAGGTTCCCTATATGAAACGCATCCTGCTCTGTCTGCCCCTGCTGCTTTTGCTGATGGTCTGCCCCGCCCGGGCCGCCCGGCTGGATATGCGGGGCGTGTGGGTCAGCACGGTTTACAACCTGGACTGGCCCTCACGCCCGGGCCTCAGCGAAAGCCAGCTGAAAGCCGAGGCCGACGCGGTCATCGCGAACGCCCGGTCCTGGGGGATGAACGCCCTGTTTCTTCAGGTGCGGCCCGCAGCCGACGCGCTGTATCCTTCCCGGATCGACCCCTGGAGCGCCGTGCTTTCCGGCAGCCAGGGACAGGCCCCGGACGGCGGCTTTGACCCGCTGGCTTATTTTACGGAGCAGTGTCACCGGGCGGGCATGGAACTGCACGCCTGGCTCAACCCTTACCGCATCACCCGCACGGCGGCAGCCACCCGTGAGGAGGCCTTCGCCCAGCTCTGCGACGGTCATCCCGCCCGCCAGCTGTCCGACTGCGTGGTGTTCCACAGCGACGGATGCCTTTATTACGACCCTGGCCAGCCCCGGGTGCGCGCTCAGATCCTGAAAAGCGTCAGGGAGATCCTGGAAAACTATCCGGTGGACGGCATCCATCTGGATGACTATTTTTATCCCGGCGGCAGCTTTGCGGACGAGGGCACCTTCGCCGCCTGCGGCGGTGCTTTTTCCGATGTGGGGGACTTCCGCCGGGACGCGGTGGACCAGCTGGTGGCCGCCATCCACGCCCTGGTGCGTGAGGTTCGCCCGGAGGCGGCGTTCGGCGTTTCCCCCGCCGGCATCTGGGCCACCGCCGACCGGATGGAAATGGGCGCCGCCACCACGGGCAGCCAGTCCTATTTTGACCACTATGCCGACAGCCGCAAGTGGGTGCGTGAAGGCATGGTGGATTATATCGCGCCCCAGATCTATTGGGAGATCGGCGCCGCGGCGGGGGATTTTTCCGTCCTGCTGGACTGGTGGTCCCGGACGGTGGCAGACACCGGTGTGGACCTGTATGTGGGTCTGGCGGCCTATAAATCCGCGGCTGCCGCCCCAGATTCGGTGTGGTACGGTCCCGGGGAGCTGCAGCGCCAGCTGGAAGCCATTGCCGCCAATGAAAATGCCCGGGGCGCGTTGTTTTTCCGGTACGCGTCCCTTTGCACCGGCGAACTGCCCGCCATGCTGGCCGGGCAGCTGGCGGCGGAGACGCAGCCGGAGCCCCCGGAAACCTGTTGGCCTACCGGCCTGACCATCGAGGGCGCGGGCGCCCATCAGTCCGTGCTTAGCGGACAGCAGCTGCCGCTGGAATGCTCCGCGCCCCGGGGCAGCAGGGTCACCGTGCTGTATGGCGCGGGCTGGCGGCGGCTCTCCTCCCGCTTTTCCGGGCGCTACAGCGGCAGCGTTGCCGCGCAGGCGCCCCACGAGGGGGTGTCCCATACGGCCCCGGCGCTGGTGTGCGCCGAAAAAAACGGCGTTTTGTTTATAAAGCTGACAGACTTTACAATTACGTCTGTAGAGGCAGAACAGACGGTCTCTATCGAAGATATCCGGTGGTCGGACACCCCTGAGGGACACAAGGTGGTATTTTACACCCAAACGCCCTGCGCCGCTGCGTTGGACCATACCGGCGACGTGCTGACCCTGGACTTTTCCCCCTGCCGTCTGGGCGTTTTATTCGATGACGATGCCTTTGACCACATGACGGCGGAGCAGACGGACACCCGCACCCGATACCGACTGGTGTTCCCTGATGACGGACAGTCCCGTCAGGTACAGCAGGTGTGGGCGCCTGACAGCATCACCCTCTGGATCAAAAAGAATTCGCCAGATCCCTCAGTTCCCGGCCGGTGAGCCGCTGGATGACCCACTGGTTCTGGGGCTGGGCGCCCAGCCTGCGGTAGACCTTCAGCGCGGGTTCGTTCCAGTCCAGGCAGACCCACTCAAACCGGCCGCAGTCCTCATCCACCGCTTTTTTCGCCAGCCATGCCAGCATGGCGGTGCCGTAGCCCTTGCCCCGGTACTCCGGTTTGACAAACAGGTCCTCCAGATACAGGCCGTGCCGGCCCTGGAAGGTGGAAAAATTGTAAAAATACAGGGCAAAGCACACGGGAACGCCCGCTTCCTCGCCGATAATCACGTTGGCCTGCCGGTTGTCAAACAGGTTGCGGCGCAAGGTCTCCGCGTCCGTGTGGACATCGCCGCTCATCTGCTCATAATCAGCCAGACCGTGGATCAGCTCCAGGATCAGTCCGGCGTCGGATTCCACCGCTTCCCGAATGGTGAAGCCGGGACATTTGGTCTCATATACCATAACAGCACATCCTATCCTTTCGCGGCCTGCCCGGGCCGCGCTTTGATGATTGGCTTGATTGTAGCATACCTTCGGTCCGATTTCAAGGCGCGGGCCGGGGGCGCAGCATCCGTGCTGTCCTTTTTGCCGTTTGTCCCTGTGCGGCTTGGTCTATCTCGAAATTGCCAATAAAACTTTACATATGGATTATGTGTCTTTTTTGCAATCGGATTTGCAATGAGCTTAAGAGGGTAAGCAAATGGAAGATTCATTGATTCTTCACAACCGGATCAAGGAAGCAAAAGCGGAAAAAGGCCTGTCACAGTCGGCTCTTGCAGAAATGGTGGGCGTTTCAAGAAACACGATCAGTTCCATCGAGACGGGGCAGTTCAGTCCGACGGCGAAATTAGCACTTGTTTTGTGTATTGCATTAGATCACAAGTTTGAAGATTTATTTTATTTTTAAGGCTGACAAACCCCGTTTTAGCGGGCAGTCCTGTTTCGGGGCTGCCCCTTGCGCATTCTGTTCTGATTTGCTATAATAAAACGATAAACCGCGCAAAAAAGGAGGGTGCCCTTATGGAGCTGTCACGCATCCCGCTGCAGGAGGCCCTGCGATATCTGGGCGTCCGGGGCGAAGCGCCCCCGGAGCTGCTTGCCCAGGTGGAGCAGGCCTGGGCGGAGCTTTTGCCTGTATGCCGGCCCCTGCACGTCTGGCGGCTGCTGGAACGTTCCGCCCTGGAGGAGATGGGGCTGGAGTTTCCCGGCGAGGACCTGCGCACCCTTCTGCGGGATTGCGGCCGGGTGGTGCTGTTTGCCCTGACGCTGGGCGACGGGCCGGAGGCCCTCATGCGCCGGGCTACCCTCACAAGCCCCACAAAGGCCCTGATTCTGGACGCCTGCGCCAGCGCCGCCTGCGAGCAGGCCTGCGACGACCTGCAGGCCGCCCTTGAAGCCCGGCTCTGCACCCAGGGGTGCTTCCCCACCGACCGGTTCAGTCCGGGCTACGGCGATCTGCCGCTGACGGTGCAGCCCGCGCTGCTGCAGGCGCTGGATGCCCAGCGGCGCTGCGGCATCACCCTTTCCGACACCTATATCATGATGCCGCGCAAGTCGGTCACCGCCATCTTCGGTCTGGCGGACAAGCCCCAGGGCAAGCGGGCCCGGGGCTGCGCCTTCTGCTCCATGCGGCAAAACTGTTCTTTCCGAAAGGCAGGGATCACCTGTGCGTAACACCATCACTCTTTTAGACGGCGCCATGGGCACCATGCTGCAAAAGCAAGGCCTGAAGCTGGGCCATCTGCCGGAGCTTTTGTGCCTGGAGCAGCCCCAGCTCATCACCGGCATCCACCGTCAGTATGTGGAGGCCGGCTCCCAGATCATCTACAGCAATACTTTTGGCGCCAACCGGCTGAAGCTGCGGGACAGCGGCCATTCGGTGGAGGAGGTCATCTCGGTGGCCATCGGCTGCGCAAGGGACGCCTGCTGGGGCACCGGCGCGCGCGTGGCCATGTCCGCCGGACCCTGCGGCCGCCTGATGCGTCCCGCCGGACCCATGACCTTTGAGGAATGCTATGACATTTATAAGGAGATGTGCGTAGCCGCGGAAAACGCCGGGGCGGACGCCATCGTGTTCGAGACTATGATGGATCTGGCCGAGGCCCGGGCGGCTGTGCTGGCGGCCAAGGAAAACACCGGGCTGCCGGTGCTGGCCACCATGACCTATGAGGAAAACGGCCGCACCTTTTTGGGATGCGACATCGCGGCCATGGGCATGGTTCTGGAGGGCGTGGGGGCCGATGTCATCGGCGTCAACTGCTCCCTGGGCCCTGACAGGATGCTGCCCGCGCTGCAGCGGCTCGCAGCGCACACCTCCCTGCCCCTGGCCCTCAAGCTGAACGCCGGCCTGCCCGACCCCCAGACCGGGGAATATTCCATCTCTCCGGAAGCCTATGTAAAGCTGCTGGAGCCGTATCTGGAGCTGCCGGTGGCCTTCCTCGGCGGGTGCTGCGGCACCTCGCCGGCGTATATCCGCGCCATCAAAAACGCTTACGCTTCAAGAAGTGTAAAGCAAAACTGCCATACACCTGTTTCCCGGGTCTGTTCTGCCCGCAGGGTGGTGGATCTGGACCGGGTCCGGGTCATCGGTGAGCGTCTGAACCCCACCGGCAAAAAGCGCTTCCAGCGGGCGCTGGCCGAAGGCGATCTCGACTACATCCTGGCCCAGGGCGTATCTCAGGCAGAAGCCGGAGCCGACATTCTGGACGTGAATGTGGGCCATCCCCAGATCGACGAGCCTGCCGTCATGGCACAGGTGGTAGAGGGCCTGCAGGGCGCTCTGGACCTGCCCCTGCAGATCGATTCCTCCGACCCCGCCGCTCTGGAAAGCGGCCTGCGGCAGTACTGCGGCAAGGCCATCGTCAATTCAGTGAACGGCAAAGCCGATGTGCTGGACCAGGTGCTTCCCATCGCGAAAAAGTACGGTGCGGCGGTACTGGGCCTGTGTCTGGACGAAAACGGCATTCCGGAAACTGCGGAAGGGCGCGTGGACATCGCCCGGCGCATCCTGAAGGCGGCGCTGTCCGCCGGGATCCCCCGGGAGGACGTCTTCATCGACTGTCTGACCCTGACGGTGTCCGCCCAACAGGAGCAGGCCGTCAACACGCTGGAGGCTCTGGCCCGGGTAAAATCGGAACTGGGACTCAAAACCGTGCTGGGTGTGTCCAATATCTCCTTCGGCCTGCCCTGCCGCGAGCTGATGAACAGTACCTTTTTGACCATGGCCATGGCCCGTGGGCTGGACCTGCCCATCCTCAATCCCAACAACCGTGCCATGATGGACGCAGTGCACGCCGCCGCTGTGCTTCTGGGCCACGACAAGGGCGCGGAGCGCTATCTGGCCCTGTACGCCGCTGACCAGGCAGCGTCCGCGCCCGCCGCCGGCCCCGCTGAAAAGCGGACGCTGGAGGACATTGTGGAAAAGGGCCTGCGGCAGGAGGCCCGTGCCGCCGTCACGGCGCTGCTGGACACCGAGCAGCCCCTGGACATCATCCAGCGGCGGCTGATCCCTGCGCTGGACCGGGTGGGCCTGCTGTTTGAGCAGGGGAAGCTGTATCTGCCCCAACTGATGAACGCCGCGGAGACCGCCCAGGCCGCCTTTGATGTGCTGCAGGACCGCATCGCTCGCAGCGGGCAGCAGCAGACCTGCGCCGGAAAACTCATCGTGGCCACCGTGCAGGGAGACATCCACGACATCGGCAAAAACATCGCCAAATGCATTCTGGAAAACTACGGCTATCAGGTCCTGGACCTGGGCCGCGATGTGCCTATGGATACCGTGGCTGACACCGCAAAGCGGGAGGGTGTTAAGCTGGTAGGCTTGTCAGCTCTGATGACCACCACCCTGCCCTCTATGGCAAAGACCGTGGCTCTGGTCCATGAAAAATGCCCCGGCTGCAAGGTCTTTTGCGCGGGTGCGGTGCTGACCCCCGACTATGCGGCAGAGATGGGGGCGGACTTCTATGCCAGGGATGCCAAGCAGGCGGTGGATATTGCCAAGGAAGTACTGGGGGCGGAAGCATGAACTTTCAAGAACGTCTGAAAACGCAAACGCTGCTGATGGACGGCGCCTTCGGCACCTATTGCTCCCGGAAGCAGGGCCGCCGCGGCGTCAGCTATGAGCTGCTGAACCTCACCGACCCCGGGCTGGTGGAGGGCATCCACCGGGAATATCTGGCGGCGGGAGCAGACGCCGTCAAGACCAACACCTTTGGCGCCACCCCCGACGCTTTGGGACGCCGGCTGGAAGAAGTGCTCACCGCCGCCTGCGGCAACGCCGCGCGCGCGGCCCAAGGCACCGGGGCCCTGATCTTTGCCGATCTGGGGCCGGTGAGCGGCGATCCCGCCCAGCGTTTCAATGCTTATCGGGAGATCATCGACGTTTTTCTGAAGTGCGGCCTGACCCACTTTCTTTTCGAGACGCTGGAAAGCGCCGCCGGCGTCCGGCAGGCCGCCGGATACATCAAGAACCGCTGCCCCGACGCAGCGATCATCGTCAGCTTCGCCGTGGATCCGGAGGGCTTCACCCGGGCGGGCATCTCCGGCAGGGAGCTGCTTTTGGAACTGCAGGATGACCCGCAGATCGACGCCCTGGGCTTTAACTGTGTGTCCGGCCCCTATCACCTGCTGCGGCAGGTAAAGGCGCTGCCGCCCCTGAAAAAGCCCCTGTATATCTGTCCCAACGAAAGCTATCCCACAATGGAGGAGGGCCTGGCCCGCTTTGGGGACAACCCCGGCTACTTTGCCCATCTGCTGCTGGAGATCGCCGACGCGGGCGCCTGTATCATCGGCGGCTGCTGCGGCACCACGCCCGCCCATATCCGCGAGGCCCGCAGGCTGCTGCAGGAGCGGGGTGCGCGGCCTGCAGTCCCGGAAGCCAAAGCATCTGTAAAGCCATCTGCCTTGCCTCCTATCTCCAGTCCTCTGTGGGACAAGCTGGAACGGAGAAAGCTGGTCATCGCCGCCGAACTGGACCCGCCGGCGGTGAGCGACATCCGAAAGTTCCTCAAACACGCCGAAAACCTTACCCAGGCGGGAGCCGATACCATCACGGTGTCAGACTGCCCGGTGGCCCGGGTCCGGGCGGACAGCTCCATGATGGCTGCCAAGCTCAAGCGGGAACTGGGCATCGATCCCCTTCCCCACATGACCTGCCGGGACCGCAATCTGAACGCCACCCGGGCGCTGCTGCTGGGCCTGTCCATCGAGGAGGTCCACAACGTACTGGTGGTCACCGGCGACCCGGTGCCCTCGGCAGACCGGGACCAGGTAAAAGGTGTTTGGAGCTACAGCTCTGCCGGTCTGGCAGACTATGTCCGGGCTCTGGGCCAGGAGGGCACGGCAGCGCCCTTTCATATCTGGGGCGCGCTGAATGTAAACGCTGTCAACTTTACAGCCGAGCTGGAAAAGGCCTTTCGCAAGAGGGACAGCGGCGTTGCCGCCTTTCTCACCCAGCCGGTGTTCACCCGGGAATCCATCGAAAACCTGCGCCGCGCCCGGGAAGCGCTGAAAGGCGCTTATCTTCTGGGCGGCCTGCTGCCGGTGCTCTCCCACCGGGCAGCGGTGTACATGAACAGCGAGGTGGCGGGCATCCGCATCCCGAAAGAAGTGGTCGCCCAGTATGAAACCGCCGACAAGGACCGCTGCCGGCAGCTGGCAGTGGAGCATACCCTGCGGCTGGCCCGTGAGATCCGCCCCCTGGTGGACGGCTATTACCTCATCACCCCTGCCGCCCGCCCCTCGGTGGGGGCGGATATCGTGGGGCTGCTGAGAAAGGAATTTCAATGAATTTGACCTTTCAAAACCCCGGTTTTGCCCATTCTGTAGACAGCATCCTGCTGTTTCTCACCGAGGGTGAAGCCCCCTATTGGTCGGACTCCATTTTTTACTTTTACCCTCAGGTGGACAAGGGCCGCCTGCTTTCCCTGGACAGTGCGGGCAAAAAGGCCTATCTCACCGAGGTTTTGGGCCGGGTCTATGAAGAATTGCAGCCCCAGTGGCTGCAAAAGCTGGAGGACTGCAACCGTCATTTTCAGGCCCACCGCCCTCAGATCGAGGATGCCCTGTCCGAGGCCTTTGCGCTGGACACCCGTCCCCTGTTCAACGATCTTCGGGCCGCCATCACCCTCAACCCCATATGTCCCCGTTTTTTAAAGGAGCGGTACTTCGACGTGTTCCATCTGAACAGTCACCGGGGCGCGCTGGGCATCGCCCTTCACGAGATCATCCACTACCTGTGGTTCCACGTATGGAACGGCATTTATCACGACAGCTATGACCAGTACGAACGCCCCTCCATGAAGTGGATCCTCAGCGAGATGGTGGTGGAGAGCATCATGCGGGATGAGCGACTGAGCACCATCAATCCCTATTTTCCCCGGGAAAACGGCGGCTGCGTCTATGACTACTTTCAAACCATGGTGGTGGGCGGCGCGCCCATTCTGGACACGCTGGACCGGCTGTACCGGCAGCATGACATCAAGACCTTCATGGAGGTCAGCTACCGTTACTGTCTGGACCGGGAACCCGCCATCCGCAGTCATATCCGCCAGGCGGAATCGGCATTTTGAGCATGAAAAAGCACCCCCGGCGTTCTTCGCCGCATCCGGGGGTGCTTTTGTTTCGTTTGTTACAGCTTTCTCCCGCATTTGGGGCAGTATAAAAAGCCGGTCTTGATCCTGGCGCCGCACCAGGGGCAATAGGCGGCGGACTCGCCGGGAGCCGGCTCGGCGGCGATGTCCTCTCCGGCGGCGGAACGTCCGTCCTCCTCGTCGCTATCCACGATCTCCAGCAGGGAGTCCCGGTCCTGCGCGTCGGCACTGGCGTTTTTGCTGTGATAGATCAGATTATAAACGCCCATACCGATGAAGCAAAGGCCAAACAGCGGGAAGATCAGGCCGAAAGCCCCCGCGCCCTGGGTGGCGCCGGCGGCCAGCACGGTCCAAAGGATGCCCCAGACGATGGCGATGACGGACCCGGCCGCGCCACGCCGGGATGGTCCTCTGCCCGGTTTGATGCTTTTCATGATGATATCCTCCTCGGTTTTGGGATATCCTGATTTTAGCACAGCACCCCGCAGATGTAAAGGGCGGAAGCAGGCGGAGAGCCGTCTGCCCCGAAAGGCGGCAGCCCTCCGCCTGTCCTCAGCCGCCTTTGCGGCACAGCATACCGTAGAGCATGACGGCGGCTTCCTCCCGGGTGACAGGGTCATAGGGGCGTACGGTGTTGTCGGCATAGACCGGCAGCAGCCCCGCCGCCGTGGTGTTGACCACCGACTGTACGGACCAGGCGGGGACGGAGCCTGCGTCGTCAAAGGTCATGGGGCGCCCGTCGTCGGCAAGGGCCAGGCACCGGTCCAGAATGGCGGCCGCCTCGGCCCGGGTGATGGCCCGTTCCGCCCGAAAGGCCCGGTTGCCCTGTCCGTCGTCAGAGCCCTTTACCACGCCGGACAGGATGCCGGCGGCCACATAGCCCCGGGACCAGGCGGGGATGCTGTCATCATCGGACATTCCCGTGGCCACGGCGGCGGCAGGCTGCGCCAGGTCCGCGATGGCAGCGGCCATGGTCAGGAACTGAGCCCGGGACACCGTCTGTGCCGGGCAGAAGAAGGCTTCGCTGCCGAAAATCTCACCGGAAAACACCCCTGCCTCCCGCAGGCGCAGGGCTGCGTAATGAGCCGGGTTGTCGCCCATATCCGTATAGGTGAAGGTCTCCCGGGGGGCGCGCTTGACCACCTTTACGCAGATCTCCGCAGGCTGGGAGCGGTTGCCGAAGCAGTCGGTGGCGATGACGGTAAAGGTGTCCTCGCCGGATTTTCCGTTGGGCGTGTAGCAGAAATCAGCGCCGTCGATCTCCGCTGTGCCCCGTTTGCCCTGCCGTTCCACGGAAAAGGTGCAGGCATCACCGTCCGGATCCACAGCCTTCAGCGTCCCGTGGAGGGCCAGGTCAGCATAGGTCTCAAAGGTCTGCTCCACGGCAATGGGGGCGCTGTTGTGGGTATCGCTGATGTTGAGGGACACCTTTACCGCCGTCTCCCCCGCTCCGCTGCGGGAAAAAACCGGGAAGAATTCAAAGGATGTGTGCACATCCCGTCCGATCTGAGGCACAAAGCACAAGGCGCCCAGGCGGCCGGCCTCGATGGCCTCGCCGGGCCGCACGTCCCGGCCCGCCAGCCGCAGCGTCCCCCCAGAGGGCAGCGCGGACACCACAATGGCGCTCAGTTCTTCCTCGCCGGTGACGCCGGCGAGAAAATCCTCTTTTGTAAAGGTGATGAGCTGGCCCTGGCCGTCCGATTTGGAAAAAGCAGACACGGCGGCGGGGGTCTCCCCGCTCCCGAACCAGGCCCGCGCCGGGGTAAAGGCCGCCAGCAGCATCCCGCAGGCCAGGAACAGCGCCGCCGCAGCGGTTCGTTTCCGAAGTTTCTCCATCTTCAAGTTCCTCCTTATTAAAAATGCGCAGAATATCCAATCTGCACATAGTTTTTCAGTGGAAGAAAGCAATTATTCTGGCAAAATACCGTTGCTATTTTTTGTCGGAAGTGGCAAAATAAGAAACAAAATTTTTTAATAAAAGGCAGGTCGTTTTATGAACAAGCAAAGCCGTGTCCTGGTCCTGGATTTTGGCGGCCAGTATAATCTGCTGGTGGCCCGCAGAGTGCGCGAATGCGGCGTTTACTGCGAGATCAAGCCCTGGAGCACCCCGCTGGAGGCCGTCCGCGCCTTTGCTCCCGACGGCATCATCTTCACCGGCGGACCGGCCACCGTGTCGGAGGAAGGCGCGCCCATGATCGATCCCGCTATGTTTGCGCTGGGCGTGCCCGTGCTGGGCATCTGCTACGGCCAGCAGCTGATGACCCACCTGCTGGGCGGCAGCTGCCGCATGGCCTGCACCCGGGAGTATGGCAAGGCTGAGGTCACTCACGACGGACAAAGCGCCCTGTTTGCCGGCATCGAGCCCACCTCGGTGTTCTGGATGAGCCACGGCGTGGAGGTGGACCGGCTGGCGCCGGGCTTCCGTGCCTGCGCCGTCACCGCCGACTGCCCTACTGCCGCCATCGAAAACCCGGAGAAAAAGCTGTACGGCGTCCAGTTCCACCCCGAGGTGCTGCACTCGGTCCACGGCATGGAGGTGCTGAAAAACTTCCTGTACGGCATCTGCGGGCTGAAAAATGAGTGGAAAATGTCCTCCTACTCCCAGGAGGCCATCGAGGAATGCCGGGCCAAGGTCGGCGGCGGAAAGGTGCTGCTGGCCCTCAGCGGCGGCGTGGACAGCTCTGTGGCGGCGGTCCTGCTGCACCGGGCGGTGGGCGAACAGCTCACCTGCATTTTCGTGGACCACGGCCTGCTGCGCAAGGACGAGGGCGATCAGGTCATGGAGGCCATGGGCGTCCTGGGCGTCCGGGTCATCCGTGTCAACGCCCAGAAGCGCTTTCTGGACAGGCTGGCCGGCGTCACCGACCCCGAGACCAAGCGCAAGATCATCGGCGAGGAGTTCATCCGTGTTTTTGAGGATGAATCCCGCAAGCTGGGCCGGGTGGATTTCCTGGTCCAGGGCACCATCTACCCCGATGTGGTGGAAAGCGGCGTAGGCGGCGAGTCGGTGGTCATCAAGAGCCATCACAATGTGGGCGGCCTGCCTGACCACGTGCAGTTCCGGGAGATCATCGAGCCTCTGCGCCGCCTGTTCAAGGACGAGGTCCGGCAGCTGGGCATCGAGCTGGGCCTGCCTGAAAGCCTGGTCTGGCGGCAGCCCTTCCCCGGTCCCGGCCTGGCGGTGCGCGTCATCGGGGATATCACCGAGGAAAAGCTGGCCATCCTCCGGGATGCCGATGCCATCTTCCGGGAGGAGGTCGCAAACGCCGGTCTGGACCGGTCCATCAATCAATACTTCGCCGTACTCACCGACCTGCGCTCGGTGGGCGTCATGGGCGACGGCCGCACCTATGATTACACCCTTGCCCTCCGGGCTGTGGAGACCCAGGATTTCATGACCGCAAACTGGTCCCGCATCCCCTATGATGTGCTGGAGCGGGTCTCCAGCCGCATCGTCAACGAGGTCAAGCACATCAACCGCGTCGTGTATGATATCACCTCCAAGCCCCCGGCAACGGTGGAATGGGAATAAGAGCAAACCAGCATTTGACATTCTTGCCGGCGGATCGTCTCACAGACGGTCCGCCGTTTTTTTGTCCCGGGAGTATTGCCGGGGGCAGTCTTTTCTTTTTCTCTGGCCCATTGACATTTTTTCTCTACAAGTGTAGAATAAAATCAAATACTACAATTGTAGAGGAGGATGCCTATGCGTTCGTCCATCCGCAGACTGCCGGACGCGGAGCTGGAGGTGATGCAGGCAGTCTGGGCCTGTACGCCGCCGGTGGCCCGCGCGGAAATAGAGGAAATCTTGAAAAAGACCCATCCCATGGCCCTGACAACTCTGCTGACCCTGCTGTCACGTCTGGCGGAAAAGGGCTTCATCCGGATCGAAAAGGTCGGCCGCAGCGCCCAGTATAGCCCCCTTGTGACGCAGGAGGACTATCTGGCGGACCAAAGCAGGCGGTTTTTGGACAAACTCTGCGGCGGCAGCCTGTCCACCTTTGCCACGGCGCTGTGCAGCAGCGGCTTGACAAAAGAAGAGATCGCGGAGCTTCGTGACCTGTTGGACGGTGGCAATTTATGAGCAGCGATCTTATCATCAAAGGGTTTTTCTCGGCTGTCTTCAGTCTTATCCTGGCATATGCCGTGTTTTCAAACCACGAAAAGGAAAACGGCCCCGAAAGACCTCCGGAAGAAAAGCAGCGCTATTCGCCCCTCATCCCCGGAATGCTGCTGCCGGGCTGTCTTCTGGCCCTGCTGGTTTTGGGGGTGGTTTTTGAAGGAACGGCTCTCACGGTGCAGATGACTCTTTCCATGTGCTTTGGCATTTTTCTGCACATCAGCCTGTATTATGCCGTACTGATGCTTGCGCTCCCCTTTTTCAGAAGGCATATCAGCGCCCGGGCCTGCGCGATGCTTTGGATGATCCCCAACTATCTGTACATCACCATGCAAAGCTATATGGCGGTGCCGGAGCCGCTGGCGGTGCTCCGCCTGTCCGGCGGCTGGGTCCGGGTGCTGTCCGGGATCTGGCTCACGGGATTTACAGCTGTACTGCTCTGGAAAACCGTCTCCCACCTGCGGTTCCGGAAGCAGGTCCTTGCGGGGGCTTATGCCGTAACCGACCCGGCCGTGCTGGAGCTGTGGCGGCAGGAGGTCCGGGCGGCCGGGATGAAAAAGCCAAAGTTCCGGCTGGTGGTCTCGGCAAAGGTGTCGTCGCCCCTGACCATCGGCCTGTTCCGCCGGTCCCTGCGGGTGGTCCTGCCGGAGCGGCCCTATTCCCCGGAGGAGCTGCGGCTGATTTTTCGCCATGAGCTGATCCACATAGGCCGGGAAGACAGCTCCTCCAAGTTTTTTCTGATGTTCTGCACCGCTATGTGCTGGTTCAACCCCCTGATGTGGATCGCCATGCGCAAAAGCGCGGATGATCTGGAGCTGAGCTGCGACGAGACCGTGCTTCTGGATGCCGACGGGGACACACGGCGGCAGTATGCCGGCCTGCTGCTGGATGCCGCCGGGGATGAACGGGGCTTTACTACCTGCCTGTCCGCCGGGGCGGCGGCCATGCGGTACCGGATGCGGGCCATCGTAAAGCCACCCAGGCGGCATTCCGGCGCGCTGGTCATCGGCCTGGTCTTCTTTGCGCTGTGCATGACGGGAGGCTATGTGACCCTTTCCTATGGCGGCAGCACCGGTGAAGACGTGCTGTTCCGGCACCAGGACCACAGCCTCTTTCAGCTGCGCAGCATCTCACAGCAAAACGATGCGTTCCACACGACCTATATCTGCACAGACGAAGATGCGTTCAAAGCGTATCTCGCCGGACTGGAGACAGATATTCTGGCGGGCAACTACTCCTTTTCCGGAAACGGCAGGCAGTTCACCTTTCTGTTTGACACCCCTCAGGGCACATTGGGCGCTCTCCTTTCAGACAACGTTCTGAAGCTTGTACCGCTGTACGGAGAAACGCCCTCCCCATCTTCCTATTACCTGCCCCGGGGCGCCGGCTGGGACTGTCTGGACGCGATCATTCTGGCCTCTCCCGCCATGAACGTCCATCTGAACCGGGCGGGAGAGCCCTACGGCAGGGGTATCTCCGCAACGCTGGACCGTCTGTCTGTAACGGAGCACAACGTGGAGCAGCTGCTGTATTCGTCCGGCCTCTCCGAAGAAGAAATCAACGGTATCTGGGGCTACGGGCCCTGCGAAGCCACCCTTTCCTTCTCCTGCCCGCCGGAGGGGTCGTTTACGGTGGAGATCACCAACCCGGAGCATACCGTAAACGATACGGTGACTTTTGCGGCATCAGAGGGCCCATGGGTGATCCAGCTGCCGGACTGCCCGGCTCATTACCGGGTCTGCGGGACTTTCCGGGGCAGCAACGGAGAACGTTTCCATGCGGAGTTCCGGTTTGTGGTCGGAGACACCGACAATTCGTAAAATGTCATACCGGCTGTCCCCGGCAGGCGCGTCCTGCCGGAAGGCATCCGCGGCCCTGCGGGGCTGTTTCCGCCCGGCGCGGAGGCTTTACGCCTCCGCGCTGTTTGTTTCTCACGGCCGGGGGACCGCCGCAAAAACCGATGACAAAGGCGTATGCCCCTAATTATCGATGATCCTTGACGCAGGCGGAAAATGCCGTTATGATTTAGTTGAGAATTCTATAATCGCTTTTCATTGAAAAATCAAATAATTTCGGATGATCGATTCGGGAGAGTCCGCTCAGCGGCGCCGAAGGAGAATGCAGAAGCTCTCAGGCAAAAGGACCGGATCGGGACGAAACTCTGTAAAGTATCCGCCTGCTCAGGCGGATACGCCGACGGTGCAACCCGGCGCACATCCCCGGGGAATCTCTCAGGTTCGAAACAGAGGCACAAAGCGCCTGCCACAGGGTGCTTTGTGCCTTTTTGTTTGATTGTAAATCAATGATTGTAACGGGAGGAGAAAACATGAGTGAATTGAAGCGCACCCAGCTTTACGACATCCATGTGGCCGCAGGGGCCTCCATGGTGGATTTCGGCGGCTGGGAAATGCCGGTGCAGTATCCCACCGGCATCGTGGCCGAGCATCTTTACACCCGCAGCTGCTGCAGCCTGTTTGACGTGTCCCACATGGGCCGTCTGCTGATCGAAGGACCGGAGCGCGTGGCTTTCCTGCAGTATGTGCTGTCCAGCAACGTGCTGGCGCTGGATCTGAACACCGCCCAGTACTGCATCATCCCCAATGAAAACGGCGGCGCCGTGGACGACGCCTACCTCTACCGGTTTGAGGAGGACAATTATCTGCTGGTGGTCAACGCCGCCAACACCGAAAAGGATCTGGCCCATCTGCTGCCCCTGGCGGAAAAGTACGATGTGAAGATCACCGACATCACCAAGGATTGGGCGGCCATCGCCGTCCAGGGTCCCAAGAGCCGCCAGATGCTGGAGGTGCTCTCCGGCGGAAAGGCCCTCACCGAGCCGGTGAAAAACGCCCTGAACACGCTGGAACTGGAAGGCCATCCGGCCCGCGTGGCCAAGACCGGCTACACCGGCGAGCCGCTGGGCTATGAGGTCTATGTAAAGAGCGGGGACGCCGCCTGGCTGTGGAACCGCCTGGTGGAGCTGGGCGCCAAGCCCGCCGGCCTGGGCGCCCGGGACACCCTGCGTCTGGAAGCTGCCCTGCCCCTGTACGGGCACGAGATGGGCACCGATCCCAGCGGCAAGGAGATCCCCATCTTTGCCGTACCCCTGGCCAAGTTCGCCGTCAGCTTTTCCGAGCAGAAGGGCGACTTTGTGGGCCGCAAGGCGCTGGAGATCCAGTCCGCCGCCTACAAGCGCATCCGCAACCATGATTTCAGCGATATCGAGGCGCTACCCAAGCGCATCATGCCCATCTGCCTGGTGGACCGGGGCGTTATCCGCGCCGGCATGACGGTCTATCAGAACGGGCAGGAAGTGGGCTGGATCACCTCCGGCACCATGGTGCCCTATTTCCAGCACGAGGGCACCGGCCTGTCCACCAAAATTCTGGACACCTCCGCCAAGCGCTCCATCGGTCTGGCTTACCTGTACTCCCCCATCCAGCGTGAGGATCATGTGGAGGTGGACGTCCGGGGCAAGCGGCTGAAGGCCGTCATCCCCCACTACCATATGCGGGTGGACGCGCCGCCCTTTGCCCGTCCCATCATCTGGAAGGAGCCTGAGGAAAAGAAAACCGAGGCCGCCGGTGACCGCCGCTCTGCCGCGCTGAACCTGATCAACGAGGCTGCCGACAACCATCAGTGGCGTCAGAAGCACTGCATCAACCTGATCCCCTCGGAAAACAGCGCCAGCCGGGCCGTTCAGCTGCTGTGCGCCTCCGATCCCGCCTTCCGCTATGCCGAGCACAAAAAGGTCAGCTCCTTCTACAACCAGGAGGTTTTCTATTACAACGGCACCAAGTTCATCGACAAGGTGGAACAGCTGCTGGTGGAGCAGATGAAGCAGTATTTCGGCTGCACCGAGGTGGAGACCCGCGTCATCTCCGGCCAGATGTCCAACATGGCCGTGTTCTCCTCCCTGATGGACTGGAAGAACCGGCTCAACCGCAAGCAGACCCCCCAGCGTCTGGGCTACATTCTGAACAACCACATCCTGAAGGGCGGCCACCTGTCCGCGCAGCCCATGGGCGCGCTCCACGACTATGTGGCCGTGGATCCGGTCACCGAGCGCTCTGCCGTGGTCAACTTCCCCGTGTGCGAGGACAATATCTACAAGATCGACGTGGAGGCCACCAAGAAGGTCATCGACGCTTACAAGCCCGAGTTCATCATCTTCGGCAAGTCCATGGTGCTGCACAAGGAGCCTGTGGCCGCCATCCGCAAGTTTGTGGACGAGCAAGGCATCAACACCACCATCATGTACGATATGGCCCATGTTTTGGGCCTGGTGGGCAATTATTTCCAGAAACCCTTTGAGGAGGGCGCCGAGATCGTCACCGGCTCCACCCACAAGACCTTCTTCGGTCCTCAGCGGGGCGTCATCGCCGTCAACTATCAGAAGGACGAGCTGAAATACGGCCTGTGGAAGACCATCGAGAGCCGCGCTTTCCCCGGAAGCGTGTCCAACCACCATCTGGGCACCCAGCTGGGCCTGCTGATGGCCGCCTATGAGATGAACACCTTCAAGGACGAATACCAGAAGGCTGTTGTCGAAAACGCCAAGCACTTCGCCAAGTGCCTGAAGGCCGAGGGCCTGGATGTCCAGGGCGATCCCGCCATTGATTATACCGAGACCCACCAGGTCATCGTTTCCGTGGGCTACGGCTGCGGCCCCGACGTGGCCGAGCGCCTGGAGGAAAACAACATCATCGTCAACTATCAGGCTACCCCCGACGAGGAGGCCTTCACCGCCTCCGGCGCCCTGCGCATGGGCGTCAGCGAGATGACCCGCTTCGGCTTCGGCAAGGAGGAGTTCGCCAAGCTCGCTCAGCTGATGGCCGACTGCATCCTGCGGGCCAGGGATGTCAGCCAGGATGTGGAGCGGCTGCGGGCCGGCTTCACCAAAATGCGCTACTGCTTCGAGGGTCCTGAATTCGAAGAAGCGCTGGGCAGCTTCCTGGGCCGGATCGGTCTGTAAAAACCATGCCTTGTCCCCCCTCGGGGGACGAGGCAAGCCATGCTCATCAACACACATTTCAATATTTAGGAGGTAACAATTATGAATTATCCCGCTGAACTGAAGTATTCCAAGGATCATGAATGGGTCCGCTTCGAGGGCGATACCGCCTTCATCGGCATCTCCGACTTTGCTCAGGACGCTCTGGGCGACGTGGTGTTCATCAACCTGCCCGGCGAAGGCGACGAAGCTGTCGCCGGCGAGACCTTTGGCGATGTGGAATCCGTCAAGGCTGTTTCCGACCTGGTCTCCCCTGTTTCCGGCACCATCACCGCCGTCAACGAGGCGCTGGCCGACGCGCCTGAGACGCTGAACGCCGATCCCTACGGCGCCTGGATCATCAAAGTGGAGGGCGTCACCGCCACCGAGGAGCTGCTGGACGCCGCCGCCTACGAGGCCTTCTGCCAGCAGGAGGGCTGAACCATGGGAAGCTATGTGCCCTCCACACCGGCGGAGCGGCAGCAGATGCTGGAGGCCGTCGGTCTGAAGGATTACCGCGACCTTTATAAAGATGTGCCCGAAGAAATGTATCTCGACCGGCCTCTGAACATTCCCGCCGGCATGAGCGAGCTGGAAGTGCGCCGGGCGGTCACCGCCATGGCGGAAAATAACACCCGCTTTTCCACTATTCTGCGGGGCGCCGGCGCTTATGACCACGTTATCCCCAGCATCGTCAGCTACATCCCCGCAAAAGAGGAATTCCTCACCGCCTATACCCCCTATCAGGCTGAAATGAGCCAGGGCGTGCTGCAGTCCATCTTTGAATACCAGACCATGATCTGCGAGCTCACCGGCATGGACGTTTCCAACGCCTCTGTCTATGACGGCGCTACCGCCGCCGCCGAGGCCGCCGCCATGTGCCGTGACCGCAAGCGCACCGTCACCCTGATCTCCGGCGCGGCCCACCCCGACACCATTGCCACCGTCCGCACCTATTGCTACGGTACCGGCCACGAGCTGCGGGTAGTGCCCTGCAAGGACGGCAGGACCGATCCCGACGCCCTCCGGGAGATGCTCACCCCCGATGTGGCTTCCTTCTACGTTCAGCAGCCCAACTTCTTCGGCCAGTTTGAGGACGGGGAAGGGCTGGGCCAGGCGGTCCACGCCGCCGGCGCCCTGTATATCATGGGCTGCAACCCCATCGCCCTGGGCATCATGAAAACGCCCCGGGACTGCGGTGCCGACATCGCCGTGGGTGAGGCCCAGCCTCTGGGTCTGCCCCTGAGCTACGGCGGCCCCTATCTGGGCTACATGGCCTCTACCTCCAAGCTGATGCGCAAGCTGCCCGGCCGTATCGTGGGTGAGACCGTGGACGCCAAGGGCGAGAGGGCTTATGTCCTCTCCCTGCAGGCCCGTGAGCAGCATATCCGCCGGGAAAAGGCCAGCTCCAACATCTGCTCCAACGAGGCGCTGTGCGCCCTGACCGCCGGCCTGTACCTGTCCGTCATGGGCCCCAAAGGCCTGGCGGAAGCCGCCCGGCAGTCCATGAGCAAGGCGCATTACCTGGCCGGCAAGCTGTGCAGCCTGCCCGGCGTGTCCCTGAAATATCAGGGTCCTTATTTCCACGAGTTCGTCACCGTTTTGCCCAAAGCGGAGGAAGTGCTGTCCGCCCTGCAGGCAAACGGCATTCTGGGCGGTCTGCCCATCGAAGGCGGCGTGCTGTGGTGCGCCACCGAAAAAGTCTCCAGAGCGCAGCTTGATAAGACTGTGGCCATCGTCAAGGAGGTGCTGGAAGCATGAAACTGATCTTTGAAAAGAGCGTTCCCGGCCGCGGCTGCTCCATCCTCCCCGCCTGCGATGTGGAGGAAGTCTCCCTGCCTGAGGGACTGGCCCGGGAGACCGCGCCCGCTCTGCCCGAAATGGCCGAGACCGACATCTCCCGCCACTATACCGAACTGTGCAAGCGGGTCCACGGCGTCAACTGCGGCTTCTATCCCCTGGGCTCCTGCACCATGAAGTACAACCCCCGCATTGACGAGGAAATGGCCGCGTTGCCCGGCTTCACCGGCATTCATCCCCTGGCCCCCGCCGGCACCACGGAGGGCTGCCGCCAGGTTCTGGACACCGCCAGGCAGTACCTGTGCGAGATCTCCGGCATGGATGACATGACCTTCCAGCCTGCCGCCGGCGCCCACGGCGAGTTCACCGGCGTACTGCTCATCAAGCAGTACCACCAGGCCCGGGGCGACGCCAAGCGCACCAAGATCATCGTCCCCGATTCCGCCCACGGCACCAACCCCGCCACCGCCAATATGTGCGGCTTTGAGGTGGTCAACATCGCCTCCGCCCCCAACGGCTGTGTGGATCTGGAGGCCCTGAAGGCCGTTCTGGGCGACGACACCGCCGGCCTGATGCTCACCAACCCCAACACCGTGGGCATTTTCGACGAAAACATCCTGGAGATCACCCGGCTGGTCCACGAGGCCGGCGGCCTGTGCTACTATGACGGCGCCAACCTCAATGCCGTCATGGGCGTGGTCCGTCCCGGCGACATGGGCTTCGACTGCATCCACATGAACCTGCACAAGACCTTTGCCACGCCGCACGGCGGCGGCGGTCCCGGCGCGGGCGCCGTGGGCTGCAAGGACTTTTTGGCCCGGTTCCTGCCCAAGTCCGCGCTGATGGACGGCGGCGACAGCATCCAGGTGCGCTCCTTCGCGGGCAACTTCCTGGTGGTGGTCCGGGCGCTGACCTATGTCATGACCCTGGGCTGCGAGGGCGTCCCCGAGGCGGCCAAAAACGCCGTCCTCAACGCCAACTATCTGATGCATAAGATCCGCGGAACCTTTGAACCGGCCTTTGACCGCATCTGTATGCACGAGTTCGTCCTGGACCTGTCCGGTTTCAAAAAGGAGACCGGCGTTTCCGCCCTGGATGTGGCCAAGACCCTTATCGACAACGGTATGCATCCCCCGACGATGTACTTCCCCCTCATTGTCCACGAAGCGCTGATGCTGGAGCCCACCGAGACCGAGAGCATGGACACCCTGGACCTGGCCGCCGCCATCTTCCGGGAGCTGTACGACCTGGCCCACCGGGATCCGGAGTATATGCACAACGCCCCCCACAACGCCCAGATCGCCCGGCCCGACGAGGTCCGCGCCGCCCGCAATCCCGTTCTCCGGTGGAATCGCGTATGATCCGGCAGCTTCAGGTATACCGCAGCGGCGGCTTCGACCCCTATGAAAACCTGGCCACCGAACAGTACCTGCTGGAGCAGGGTGCAGCCGACGGCTGCATCCTGTATCTCTGGCAGAATCAGAACACAGTGGTCATCGGCCGCAACCAAAACGCCTTTAAGGAATGCCGCGTATCCCTTCTGGAGGAAGAAGGCGGCCACCTGGCCCGCCGCCTGTCCGGCGGCGGCGCGGTGTTCCATGACCTGGGCAATCTGAACTTCACCTTTCTGGTCCCCCGGGCAGATTATGACGTCCGCCGGCAGCTGGAGGTCATCTGCAGCGCCTGCCGGTCTTTCGGCATCCCGGCGGAGATCTCAGGCCGCAACGACCTGACCGCCCGGGGCCAGAAATTTTCCGGTAATGCCTTTTACAAAAGCGGCGACCGGGCCTATCACCACGGCACCCTGCTGATGCAGGTGGACATGAGCAAGCTGGGACGCTATCTCAGCCCCTCCAAGGCCAAGCTGGCCGCCAAGGGCGTGGAGTCCGTCCGGGCGAGAGTGGTGAACCTGTGCTCCTTTGTGCCCGGCCTCACCTGCGACGCCATGTGCCGCCAGCTGGTGCGCGCCGCCCAAGAGGTCTATGGTCTGGAAGCCCGGGAACTGACGCTATCCGATGCGGACCGGGCGGCCATCGCCGCCCTGCGGGAGCATTATGCCGGCAGGGACTGGCGCTTCGGCGCGAATGTTCCCGCCTCCTTTGCCTGCGAGGGCAGCTTTTCCTGGGGAAACGTCAGCCTGGAGCTGCAGGTGGAGCAGGGCAGCATTGCCCGCGCCGCCCTTTATACCGACGCTATGGAATGGGAGCTTTCCGCCCTGCTGAAGCAGGCGCTGGAGGGCTGTGCCTTTTCCCGCACCGCCATGCAGGAGGCTCTGGCCGCCCTGCCCATCCAGCCGGCCA
Source organism: Clostridia bacterium (assembly GCA_029099685.1). Lineage (GTDB taxonomy): Bacteria > Bacillota > Clostridia > Oscillospirales > Butyricicoccaceae > UBA4644. The sequence goes on along the minus strand of JAQXOO010000033.1, from coordinate 10,017 downwards.
TCCGGGAGGACCTGTCCCGGATGCTGGCAGAACAGGAGATCTGACCTTATGCACGACTATCAACTGATCGTCATCGGCGCCGGTCCCGGCGGCTATGTGGCGGCCCTGCGCGCCGCCAAGCTGGGGCTGAAAACAGCCGTGGTGGAGAACCGCCAGGCCGGCGGCACCTGCCTCAACCGTGGCTGTGTGCCCACCAAGACGCTGCTGCACTCCTCCCAGATCTATCACGACATCCGCACCGGCGGACACGCCGGCATCACCGCCGGCAGCGTGAACATTGACATGAACGCCATCTTCGCCCACAAGCGGGCGGTGTCTGAACAGCTGTCGTCCGGCATCGAAGGGATGTTCAAAGGGGCCAAGGTGGACCTGCTCCGGGGCACCGGCACCATTCTGGGCACCGGAAAGGTGTCTGTGGCCGGGGAAGACGGCGTCCGGGAATATACCTGCGACCACATCCTTGCCGCCACCGGCTCAGTGCCCGCAAGACCCCCGATTCCCGGGCTGGACCTTCCCGGCGTGCTCACCTCTGACGAACTTCTGGAGGGCAGCGACCACCTGTACCGGTCCATTGTCATCATCGGGGGCGGCGTGATCGGGGTGGAGTTCGCCACCTTCTACAACGACCTGGGCTGCGACGTCACCATTATCGAGGGCATGGACCGCCTGCTGCCCACCATGGACCGGGAGCTGGGCCAGAATCTGGCGCAGATCCTGAAAAAGCGAGGCGTCCGGCTGCATCTGAACTCCATGGTGCAGAACGTGGCCGAAAGCGAAGACGGCACCACCGTCCACTTTGTCACCAAAGACGTCCCCGGCGCGGCCACCGGAGAAGTGGTGCTGTGCGCCATCGGCCGGAAGCCCTATCTGGAGGGCCTGTTTGCCGACGGCTGCAAGCCTGAGATGGACGGCAAGTCCATCAAGGTGGACGACCGTTACCAGACCTCCATCCCCGGTGTGTACGCCATCGGCGACGTCAGCTCCAAAGTGCAGCTTGCCCATGTGGCTTCTGCCCAGGGTACCGCCTGTGTGGAAATGCTGTGCGGGCTGGACGATCATGTTCGTCAGGACGTGGTACCCAGCTGTATCTACAGCCGTCCTGAGATCGCCGTGGTGGGCATCACGGACGCCGAGGCCAAAGCGGCCGGCATTCCCGCGAAAACCGGCAAGTGCACCCTGTTCGGCAATGCAAAGACTGTCATCATGGAGGGCGACCGCAGCTTTATGAAGGTGGTGGCCCACGCGGAGACCCACCGGCTTCTGGGCGCGCAGCTCATGTGCGAACACTGCACCGACATGATCTCGGAGCTGGCCCAGGCCATCGCCAACAACATGACCGTGGAGCAGCTCCTGCTGGCCATGCGGCCCCACCCCACCTTTGAGGAGGCCCTGACCGAAGCGTTGGAAGACCTGGCGGCCAAGCTGGCCCGGTAAGCCCGTTTTTCCTGTTGTCCCGTAAAAAAAGCGTCCCGGAAACGGCTGTTTCCGGGACGCTTTATGGATTCTGTAGGGTTTTCCCGCTCAAAGCAGGCTGCTGACAAAAATCTCGATGCCGATGAAGATCAGGATGGCGCCGCCCAGGGTGCCGGCCTTTCCGGCCAGGCGGGTGCCGGCCTTTTTGCCGATCTGCAGGCCTGCGAAGCAGATGACAAAGGTCACCGCGGCGATGATCAGGGCGCAAAGCAGCGCCTCCAGCACCCGGTAGTGGGCGATGGTGAAGCCCACGGAAAGGGCGTCGATGGAGGTGGCCACCCCCTGCACCAGCAGCGCGGCCAGGCCCACGCCGGGCTTTTCCTCCGCTTCCCCGCCGCGGATGCCCTCCAGCAGCATTTTCCCGCCGATGAAACACAAAAGGATCAGGGCGATCCAGGGAATAAAGGGCTCAAAGGCGGAAAACAGCTCCACCAGCAGGGTGACGCACAGCCAGCCCGCCATGGGCATCAGCGCCTGGAAGCCGGCAAAAACGCCCGCCACCAGGCACATCTTGCGCCGGGACATCCCGGGCTCGTTCAGACCGTTTGCCAGCGACACGGAAAAGGCGTCCATGGCCAGTCCCACGCCCAGCAAAATGCTGTTGAAAAAAAACGCAAAACTCAGATTCATGCTTCATTTCTCCTTACTGTTTACAAAAACCCGGATATCACACGATACCCGGGTTTTCAAACAAAAAAAAGACTCCATGTATCGCGTGAACGGTGATACATGAGTCTCGTGATTCAAAGCAAGCCAGGCGCTGCGGCCAGTATGTTGACTTACTACGCATCAAATGCGCCCACTACTCCCTCATAGTGACGGTATTGTAGCATGGGCCGAAAGGATTAGTCAAGCATAACCGGCTGTTGGGTTCCAGGTCCCTGCGGTCTCTGTGCGCCTGACGGACTTTTGTGCGAAATTTGTCTGAATAGGGTGGCAAAAAACGGCTGTATCTGCTATGATAGGGTCAGTTTGATTCAGGAGGAAGCTATGCCATCCACTTATGCGCATTTTCGGCTGGGGCGGGAACTGCTGCCGCTGCTGTCCGGGCCGCTGCGGGCGGCGGCGGACGCTTATCCGCAGCTTTATGACATCGGACTCCACGGCCCGGATATCCTGTTTAACCACTGTCCGCTGGTAAAGACCCGGATCAACCGGATGGGCTATACCATCCACGCCCGGCCCGGCAGTGAATTCTTTAGCCTCTCCCTGGAGGCCGTCCGCCGGGGCGGACAACCCGCCCTGGCCTATGCCGCCGGCTGCCTGTGTCATTTTGCCATGGACACGGTCTGCCACGCCTATGTGGAACGGACGGAGCGGCAGGGCTTGGTTTCCCACTGCGCCATGGAGGCCGACCTGGACCGGGCGCTGATGGCGGAGGACGGCCAGGATCCCCTGCGGTTCCCCCTGTGCGGGCACATCCGGGCCTCCCGGGAAAACGCGGCCGTCATCGCGGCCTTTTATCCCGGCGTGACCGGGGGGCAGATCCGCCGCTCTGTCAGAAGCATGGTTCTCAACCAGCGCTTTCTGCAAAGCCCCTCTCCCCTGTTCCGGCGGGTGATCCGAAGGGTGCTGCGGCCTTTTGGCCAGATGGCGGACATGGTGCTTTCGGACCAGGCGGACCCCCGCTGTGTCCGGACCACGCACCGGCTGGTGCGGCAGTATCCCTTCTGCCTGAAAACGGCGCTGCGCCTGACAGAAGAATATACCGCGGCGCTCTGTGAAGGGCGCGGGCTGGGGCCCCTCTTTTCCCGGAATTTTAACGGAAGCCATTGTGACAGAAAGGAAGACCGCTGATGAATGTTCGCCTGACCACACAGGAAAAGCACTGGGTGCTGTATGATGTGGGCAATTCCGCCTTTACCCTGCTGATCTCCACCATCATGCCCATTTATTTCAACTATCTGGCCGGCTCCGCCGGGCTGACGGATGTGCAATACCTGGCCTATTGGGGCTATGCCGCTTCCGCCGCCACGCTGCTGGTGGCCCTGATGGGGCCGGTGTTTGGGACGCTGGCGGACTACAAGGGCTTTAAAAAGCCCATTTTCCTGGCGTTTCTCGCCGTGGGCGCCCTGGGCTGTCTCAGCCTGGGCCTGGCGAAGCAGTGGCTGCTGTTTCTGGTGATCTTCGTCATCGCAAAGGTGGGCTACTCCGGCAGCCTGATCTTTTATGATTCCATGCTGTCCGACGTGACCTCGCCGGAGCGGATGGATAAGGTGTCCTCCAGCGGCTACGCCTGGGGCTATATCGGAAGCTGCCTGCCCTTTGTGCTGTGCCTGGTGCCGGTGCTGGGGGCCGATGCGCTTGGCATCTCCATGAGCATGGCCATGCTGCTGGCCTTTTTCATCACCGCCGCCTGGTGGGTGGGCATGAGCCTGCCCCTGCTGAAAAGCTACCGCCAGAACTATTTTGTGGAACGGCAGCCCCGGGCGGTGCGGCAGAGTTTTTTCCGCCTGTGGAACACACTGAAAAACGCCAGGCGGGAAAAGAAGGTGTTTTTGTTCCTGCTGGCCTTTTTCTTCTACATTGACGGTGTTTACACCATCATCGACATGGCCACCGCCTATGGCTCGGCCCTGGGTCTGGACCCCACCGGCCTGCTGCTGGCGCTGCTGGTGACCCAGATCGTAGCCTTCCCCTTTGCCATCCTCTTTGGGCGGCTGGCCCAGAAATATTCCTCGGAAAAGCTCATCGCCGTGTGCATCGCGGCCTATTTCGGCATCGCGGTGTTCGCCGTCTTCCTGCGGAGTCAATGGCAGTTCTGGCTGCTGGCCGTGCTGGTGGGTATGTTCCAGGGCGGCATCCAGGCCCTGTCCCGTTCCTATTTCACCAGGATCATTCCTCCGGAGCAGTCGGGCGAATACTTCGGCCTGATGGACATCTGCGGCAAGGGCGCCGCCTTTTTGGGCACCACCCTGGTCAGCGCCATCAGCCAGTTTTCCGGCAGCATGAGCACCGGCGTGGGCATGATCGCCGTTTTGTTCGTCATCGGATTCGCACTGTTCCGCATGGCGGCAAAATGTGAAGCTCCGACGCGGGATTAACCGCAGCCGCCAATGCCCCGGGCGGTGGACCAAGCCTTGCGTCAGGGCCGTGCCGCCGCGAATTTTCCCTGCACCGACAAACGAAAAAGCAGCCGCCCAAAAGGGCGGCTGCTTTGCTTCTGCCGGTCGGTCAGACCAGATAGAACATGGTCACATACTGGCAGGCGCTGCCCGCCAGGACAAACAGGTGGAAGATCTCGTGGGAGCCGAAATGGGGGTGCATGGCATTGAGCTTTTTCAGCTTGAGGGCATAGAGCACGCCGCCGATGGTATAGAAGATGCCGCCCGCCAGCAGCCACCGGAAGCCCCGGGGATCCATGTGGGTCAAAATGCCCGACAACTCGGTGAGGCACAGCCAGCCCATGCCGATATACAGCACCGAGGACAGCCATTTGGGATGGGTGACCCACAGCAGCTTGAGCAAAATGCCTCCCAGCGCCACCGCCCATACCTTGATGAGAAGCCCCAGCCCGCCCGCGTCCGCCAGGGTGATGGTGCAGATGGGGGTATAGGTCCCGGCAATGAGCACAAAGATCATCATATGGTCCAGCTTTTTCAGAATGCGGTTGCGGCCGTTCGCCAGATTGAAGGAATGATAGGCTGTGCTGGCGGCGTACAGCGCCGCCATGGACAGCATGAACACGCTGAGGCTGGCCAGCTGAAGGACACCCGCCCCCTGCCCGGCGGCACGAATCAGCAGCGGCGGCGTGGCCAGCACAGCCAGCACCAGGCCGATAAAATGGGTGACGGCGCTGCCGGGGTCCTTCAGACGAAAGACCGGCCGGGCAGCGTCGGGCCGGGATGCCTGCGCGGGAGCCGCGGGTTTGCTGAAAACGCTTTTACGGGTGTACAAAATATGTTCTGCCATGGATGTTCCTCCTTCAAAGAACGGTTCATCGGTTTTGTAAAAACTCATTGCGGGTTTATTATATCCGTTTTGTTCGCACTTGTCAAGAGTTTATGAGAAACCGATTGCGGGTTTTCTTGCATTTTCACACAGGCTGTGGTATAGTAAGCAAAAGGCCCGCGGGCCTTTTCCAAGCATGACCGGAGGTGTCGCTATGCAATATTCCCTTCCCGCCTACGCCGAGATCCCCAATGTGGGCCTCTATCTGGAGCAGGTGACAAAATATCTCAACGAATACCTGGAACCCCTGGGCTGCGGAACGCTCACCGGCTCCATGGTCTCCAATTATGTGAAAAAGGGCCTGCTGAACAACCCGGTGAAGAAGCAGTATGACCGGGAGCATCTGGCCTGGCTGCTGATCATCGCCGTGGCAAAGACCGTGCTCAGCCTGGAGGAAGTCCAGCAGCTGCTGGAGCAGCAGAAGGACCAGCCTGTCCAGCAGGTTTATGACAGCTTCTGCCATATGCTGCCGGAAACGCTGACGGCAGTCTTTGCCCGGGAGCAGTCCGGCAGCCTTTTGCAGGACACGGTGACTGCCGTGGCCCACAGGCTGTATCTGGAAACGCGTTTTCAGCGGGAGCGTGAAGCATGATCTTTGAAAAAGACGGCTATGTTCTCCGCCCGGCCCGAGCGGAGGACGCGGAGGCGTATTACGCCCGGAATTATTGTCCCCTGGACCCGGAAGCCGCCCGCATGACCGGCTGCAAGCCTTGCTTTTCCCATGACGAGGTGGTGGACTTTTTTCACCGGTGCCTGTCGGACGACAGCCGGCGGTTTTTCCTGCTGATCAGCCCGTACGGGAACATCGTGGGGGAAAATGTCATCCATGAGATCGACCCTGACACACGGTCCGCCAACTACCGGGTGGCCCTGTTCCACCCGGAGGACCGCGGACATGGCCTGGGCCGGTGGATGGCCAGGGCCGCGCAGGAGGTGGCCTTCGGCCAGCTGGGCCTGCACCGGCTGGAGCTGCAGGTGTTCTCCTTCAATCCCCGGGCGGAGCGGGCCTATCTGGCGGCGGGCTTTCGCCGGGAGGGCGTGCGCCGGGACGCAGTGCGGGACGGAGACGGCTTTGCCGACGAGATCCTCATGGCTGTGCTGGAGGAAGAATGGCGGGCCGAAAACGCAGGCAGCCGCATCCACTCCGGCTGTGCGGCTGTGGGGCTGGGACTGCGACCATTTTTCCCGCGGCGCGCAGCCCGGCGTTTTTGACATCGGCGGCGTCCGGGTGGGCTTCCGCATCTGCTTCGACGTGCGGTTTCCGGAGCCGTTCCGGCAGCTGTACCGGGCCGGGGCCGACCTTTGTATCGTCTGCTTTTCCGACACGGCGGAGCAGCCCGACCGGGAGCGGTACGACCTGATCTCCGCCCATCTGCGCACCCGGGCGGTGGAAAATGTGATGCCCGTCCTGTCTGTCAACAGCCTGTCCCGCTGCCAGACGGCGCCTGTCTGCGTCATCGACCCGGGCGGAACGGTGCTGCTGGAAGCGCCCACAGGCGCCCGGCAGCTGTTGGTCTGGGACTTCTCCCCTGCCGCCGGCAGCTTCGGCAGCCGCGGCCGCCGGGTCAATTCCGATCTGTTTCTGGAGCTTCCCGGGGTCTGACCCGTTCTGCTTACAAAAAAGGAGCGCTGCCTATGACTGTCATTGACCTCACCCACGTGATCGCCCCCGACATGCCGGTGTATCCGGGCACCGAGGGGCCGAAATTTCTTCCCGCAAACAGCTATGAACAGGACGGCTTCAAGGAGACGCTCCTGACCATGTATACCCACACCGGCACCCATATGGATCCGCCGGCCCACCTGTTCGCCGGGCGCACCACGCTGGACGCCTTTCCGGTGAGCCAGTTTGTGGGCAAAGCGGTGGTCATCGACTGCACTGACCTGTCCGAGGGCGGGCGCATCACGATGGACCACATCCAACGGCAAAAAGCAGATGCGGAGCAGGCGGAGTTTGTGCTGTTTCACACCGGCTGGAGCCGGTATTGGGGCACAGAACGGTATTTCGGCGATTATCCCTGCATCACCCCCCAGGTGGCGGATTACCTTACCGCCTCCGGCAAGAAAGGCGTGGGACTGGACACCATCGGTCTGGATCCCATCGCCGATGCGGACCTGACCCTTCACAAGCGGCTGTTCCGGGAGCATGACATCGTCATCATCGAAAATCTGGACAATCTGGACCGGCTCGGCCCGGGCCTGTTCACCCTGTGCGCCCTGCCGCTGCGGCACGCGGACGCCGACGGCTCCCCCATCCGGGCCGTTGCTATGGTGGACTGACCCGAAAACCGGTGCATGATTTTGTAAATTTTCGATTTTTCTTGCGCACGGGGCCTGCCCACTGTATAATAGGCTCAGAATCTGAGTTTGATTTTGATTGGAGGGTTTCCCTATGGCAAACAATATTCGCCCAGAGACCATGGAACGCATCACCACCCCCGCTTTGGCTGAGGCCTTTATTCAGGAGCAGGTGGCTGAGATCCGCCGACAGGTCGGCGACAAACGGGTGCTGCTGGCGCTGAGCGGCGGCGTGGATTCCTCTGTGGTGGCTGCGCTGCTGATCCGCGCCATCGGCCGCCAGCTGGTGTGCGTCCACGTGAACCACGGCCTGCTGCGCAAAGGCGAGCCTGAGCAGGTGGTCAAGGTCTTCCGGGATGAGATGAACGCTAACCTGATCTATGTGGATGCGGTGGACCGCTTCCTGGACAAGCTGGCCGGTGTTTCCGACCCCGAAACCAAGCGCAAGATCATTGGCGCAGAGTTTATCCGCGTCTTTGAGGAGGAAGCCCGCAAGCTGGAGGGCATCTCCTTCCTGGCCCAGGGCACCATCTATCCCGACATTCTGGAGTCCGACGGCGTAAAGGCCCACCACAACGTGGGCGGCCTGCCCGAGGACCTGCAGTTTGAACTGGTGGAGCCGGTCCGGCTGCTGTACAAGGACGAAGTCCGTGTGGTGGGCAAGGCCCTGGGCCTGCCTGACAACATGGTGTTCCGCCAGCCCTTCCCCGGTCCCGGCCTGGGCGTCCGGTGCCTGGGTGCCATCACCCGCGACCGGCTGGAAGCCGTGCGTGAATCCGATGCCATCCTGCGGGAGGAGTTCGCCAAAAACGGCCTGGAGGGCAAGGTCTGGCAATACTTCACCGCCATCCCCGACCTGAAAAGCGTGGGCGTCCGCCAGGGCAAGCGCGCCGATGAGTGGTGCGTCATCATCCGCGCCGTCAATACCAAGGACGCTATGACTGCCACGGTGGAAAATGTACCCTTTGACCTGCTGCAGCACATCACGGCCCGCATCACTGCCGAGGTGAAGGGCGTCAACCGTGTGCTGTTCGACCTCACTCCCAAGCCCACCGGCACCATCGAGTGGGAATAAATCCTCAGAAAAATCAAATCCTGAAACCCTTGCCACACAAGGCTTAATAGTGACAAGTAACTATTTGCCGCAGAGAACGGTGTGACCTGAAGGTCACGCCGTTTTTCTGCGTCCATAGGTTGTTTCTGTAGTAATTGTTTCGGAAATAACGGGAATCTCCACATCGTCCACGAAGTTGAAGTAAATCTTCACTTTCTGCTGTCGCTTGCCGCTGGACTTGTCCGGGGCGAAGACAACAATCTTCTTGATATACTCGTTGACAATGGTCTGTGTCAGCTCCTTCACATCCACATACTTCTGTGTCAGAGCGATAAAGGCGTTTAAGCCCTCGTCCATTTCTTCCCGTTGTTCCACCCATTCCTCGATAACGTCAATTTCAAGCCTTAACCGTTCCTGTTCTTCCTCATAGTCAGCGGACATCTTCTTGTATCTGTCCTTACTGATTTCACCGAGGGCGAAGTCCTCATACAGCCGTGAGATAATGACATCCAGAGAAGCAAGACGTTTTTTCGCCTGTTCCACTTTCTTTTTGTCATCACGGACGCTCTGCTCATGGTCGGCTTTTCGGCATTGCAGATATTCCTCTTGGAAGCTGTCCACATCGCTGCGGATATACTCGTTGACTGCCCGGATGCGTTCCAGAACGATGTCACGCAACGTATCTTCTCGGATATAGTGGGCAGTACAAGTGCCACGGTTGCTCTTGTAGTGATTGCAGACATAGTGATCCTGCTTGCCCTCAAAGCTCTTGCTTGTAGCAAAGTGGAGCTTGCCGCCGCAATCGGCACAGAACAGAAGACCAGAGAAGAATCCCTGCCGTTCCGCTTTTGCGGGGCGGCGCTTGTTTTTCCTCAGTTCCTGCACCCTGTCAAACTGCGCCTGTGATACAATCGCTTCCTGTGTGTCCGGCAAATAGAACATATTCTCCGGGTCATTGGGTATCCGCTTTTTCAGCTTGTAGGATTTGGAATAGGTCTTGAAATTACAGGTGCATCCGGTGTACTCGATTCTTTCCAGAATACCAACCACGGAATTCTCGTTCCAGCGATACGGTTTTTCCGGTAGAGGCTTGCCTTTCTGCTTGGCATACAGAGCCTTGGTCGTAAGCACCTGATTCTGTTCCAGAATCCTTGCGATTTTGGTAGGCCCCTTGCCATCAATGGTCAAATCGAAAATTCTTCTGATAACAGGGGCGGCTTCCTCGTCAATGATCCAGTGGT
>JAQXOO010000032.1 GCA_029099685.1 Clostridia bacterium | reverse complement strand
TGCGGGAGGAAAGCCGCAACTACATGAAGCAGTTTGCCCGCAGAGCCGAAAAGGAAGTAAACCTTTCGGAGCTGTCAGAAACGGAACTCAGTCAGCTTTATGTGATGGATGAATATCCCTCTGACAGCACTTTCTTCGATGTGCTGGATTACCGTGTGGCGGTCAAGGATGATCGGCTTGCAGACGCGCTGGCGGCTTTGCCGAGCAAGAAGCGCGATGTGCTCCTGTTGTCGTACTTCCTGGACATGAACGATACGGAGATTGCTGAAAAACTCAAGGTGGTCGGTTCGACCATCCATCGCAGGCGGACAAGCTCTCTCAAAGAATTGAAACTAAGATTGGAGGTTAAGGAGGATGGACAAGAAACAGAATAACAAGCATACCCTGCTGCCGTTTTCTGTAATTGAAGCGGCAGTAAACGGTAATGTTGACGCAATCAATGCCGTCTTAAAGCACTATGAGCCGTACATAGCGGCGTTGGCAACCAGACGCCTCTATGACGAAAACGGTGTGCCGCATCTGTGCGTGGACGATGAGTTGCGTAAGACGCTGGAAATCAAGCTGATTACGAAGATCCTTAGTTTTGAACTCGTAAAGGCAGCATAACCCTGGCCCATACACGGCGGCGTGTTCCCCTTTCCACGCCGCCGCTATGGCCTTTTCCTGCTTGCGGGTATCAGTTATCAAGCTCTCTGTTTGATGGCTGATACGGGCCAACAGGAGCCTATGCAGTACCTTGAAAAAGAACGCGCGTGACGCAGCATAAGATGGACAGGTACTTTTGCAGCAGGGCGAGCCGGGTGGCAGATACGCCATGACCTCATTGAGCGAGCGATCCCTATCATTGCCGACAAGCGGAGTGGCAATCCGTTGGTCAAGACTCCTGCTGCTGATAATGATACTCCCGAATTGAACGCCCTCAAAGCATTGTTCGGCGCACCCATCAGCATGGGCCGAGGTGAAAATCCTGTGGAGCTGTGACCGAAGGGAATACCTTTGACCTGCCAACAGCCGCCTGTCTATCCTTTTAAATTTCAAACCGAAAAAATATGTAAAAGCATGAGCACCGTACTACAATCCTGATTGTCATTACAGTGCTGTTTTTTGAAAGGGATTTGCTAACCTTTCTGGGCATAATAACTGTCCATTTTACATATCCTATCCCAAGGTGATCGTGTATGGAAAAATCAACTTGGAAAACCTATGCCTTCTGGATCGCTCTGGCGGAAGCGGTCGGCGCATTTTCCGGATGGCTGACGCGGAAAAGTGTCAAAATCTATAATGCAGCCGTTAAGCAACCGCCATTGTCTCCGCCGAGCATTGTATTTCCTATCGTTTGGGGGATCTTGTTTATTCTCATGGGTATGGGAGCTGCGCGGATCTATCTGTCTCCAGCGTCCAAGGCCCGGTCACGCAGCCTGTTGCTGTTCCTTGTACAGTTGGCATTCAATTTCTTTTGGAGCATCATCTTCTTCAATTTGCAGGCCTTTGGGTTCGCGTTCCTTTGGCTGATCGCGCTGTGGATCTTGATCCTGCTGATGATTTTGTCCTTCCGGGAAGTGGATCAACCGGCCGCATGGCTGCAAATTCCGTATCTCCTCTGGGTGAGTTTTGCCGCATATCTGAACTTCGGAGTATGGCTGCTCAATCGATAACTGAATCAGAAAAATCAGCGATGAGTCCATGTGACCCATCGCTTTTTTGATACCCAAAAGCAAATTTACCTGCATTGCCGCATAGTCTGTACCAATTCATGAAGGAGGTGTGCCATGAAAGCACAGGAACTGGTGGTCAACTGTTTTTACAATGACCATGGGGAATCTATTCAGGATTTGCTATATTCGTCCTTTACCGCCTTTCTTAAGCGGGAGCTTGGAAAATTTGCGTCCACATCGGATCATCATGTATGATAGGCATGATGAATGGTCGCTTATTTCAAGGAGGAGACTATGTACTTAGAAATAAGCAACCCCATGGATTACCATGCGGCAGAATATATCAGACTGTCAAAGGAGGATGAGAACGAAGGCCCATCGGAAAGTGTCACCAACCAGAAATCGCTTTTGGACGAATTTGTAAAGAAACACCGTTTATCTGTCTACGATGTCTATATTGATGACGGTTTCAGCGGCACAAATTTTGACCGTCCGGCATTCCAGCGGATGATTGCGGACATTGAGGCCAAGAAGGTCAACATGGTCATCACCAAAGACCTGTCCCGTCTGGGCCGCGACTACATCATGACCGGTCACTACATGGAGCGGTACTTCCCGGAAAAACGGGTGCGGTACATTTCCCTGCTGGACGGAATCGACACCGGCGTGGAGTCCAGCGCCAACGACATCACACCCTTCCGGGCCATCATGAACGACATGTACGCCAAGGACATCTCCAAGAAGATCAAGAGCGTCAAGCGGGATAAGCAGCGCAAAGGGCAGTTCATCGGTGGGAAGCCGGTTTACGGCTATAAAATGCACCCCACCGAGAAAAACAAAATCGTCATCGACGAGGAAGTGGCCCCCATGGTGCGGCGGATCTTCGGTATGGCGCTGGACGGCATGAGCTGCCGTCAGATCGCAGCCCAACTGAACACAGAAGGAGTTCCTACCCCGGCCACCTATGCGGGGCTGCCGGTGCCCAATCCCGGTCCCTATACCGGTCTGTGGAGCAGTGAGCGCATTTCCGATATGCTGCAAAACGAGACCTATATTGGAAACATGGTGCAGGGCCGCAGCGTGAAGATCAGTTACAAATCAAAAAAGTGTCTGCATCAGGAGCGGAAGAACTGGGTCATTGTGGAAGGCACCCATGAGCCGCTGATCGACGCCGAGACCTTCCGAAAGGTGCGGATGCTGGTGAACAGCCGAAAGCACACCCGGAGCCGGACTTACGACTTTCTGCTGAAGGGCATGATTTTCTGCCATGAGTGCGGCTATCCTCTTGCGGTGCTCAATCGAAAAAACGCAGCCGGAGAGGATGTGCTGTACTTTGTCTGCCGCACCTACCAGCGGTTCACAAAAGCAGGCGTCTGTACCTGCCACTCCATTAAGGAAAAGACGGTCACCGACGCAGTCATTGCCAAGGTGCGGGAAGTCTGCGAAGCCTATTTGCATCCCACCGAACTGCTCCCCATCGCACAGGAAGCGGTGGAACAGGTGCAGAAAGAAAACGCGCTGGAGGTCGAATTACAGGCTGTGCAGAGCAAGATCGACAGTCTGACGGCCAATCTGGATAAGGTGTACATGGACCGGCTCAGCGGTCTGCTGCCGGAAGCGGATTTTGAACGCATCTACAGCAAAGTCAAATTGGAAAGAAGCCTTCTTGACGAAAAGAAGCAGAAGCTGGAGCTGCGAAAGAAAAGCCCCGTCCCCGCAGAGGACAGAGCGAAAGAGCTTGTCCAGCGCTTTGTGGACTCAGCTTTTGCCAGCCGGGAGCTGTTGGTCAGCCTGATCGACCGGATCGAGCTGACCGAGGAGAAACAGGTCATTATCAAATTTCGTTTTGTGGAGCTTGATGAAGTCGGGTAAAAGGCAGTCATATCAATGGTTTGCGCCGTTATGAGCGGTGCGATTTTCAAAGCGAAATCACTTACATTAGTTCCCGCGCTATGTATCCCGCATCGAAAAAAAGGCGCTGCAAAAATTAGCCGACTGTTTTCAGGAAAAGAATTCCTGAAGCGCCAGGTATGTTGCCACAGTCTGCGGAAACACTACTTGCGATACCTGAATCGGGAGGAGTGAAATCATGAAACGCAGATGGATCGCGTTCCTGCTTTTCTGTGTTCTGCTGCTGACGCTGGCCGCCGCCTGCGGGCGCCGGAACAACGAGGACAACAACGGCACCAACAACAACGCCAATGATTTGAACGACAATGTCAACAACAACGGCACAGACGGCACGAACGGAAACAACGGCAACGATCACATGAACAACAACGGCACCCAAGGCAACGGCCCCGACAGCATGAACGGAAACTATCCCGTCTTCCCCAACTCTCTGGCTACCGTGGACGCCGATGTGGCGCTGGATGACCTGATCGCCACCATCGGTCTGACGGCCACCGATCTGGAGAATGCCATGCGCGACATCGCCACCGTGGGCGACAATGTGGACGGCGCCCGGACCTACCGGCACAAGCTGCTGGGCCACGAAGCCGACGTCTCCTACGGTTTCGATGAGGGCCGGATGATCAACAAGGTCACCGTCAAAACCAAAAAGGACTATGCCGAAGATTGGCGCCGCGAGCTCAACGATACCCTGGGCGCCACCGCGGTAGAGGGCCAGACCGACACCTGGGATTACAGCGACAGCAACGTGAAAATCACCGAAGAGGGCGACTACCTGCTGATCACCATCGAAAAGCCCAAGGGCTAACCAACCGAAGACTGCGCTGCGGCAGAAAAAACTGCCAGCCACAGCAAAAAAGCCGCCAGCAGGCGGCTTTTTATATATCCGGCTCCGTTTGGCGGCGCGGGACCGGCCCGGCGCCCGGAGGGGGCTTTTCAGTTGTTGGGCAGCAGCCACACATCCATATCTACGTTGCCCTGGATGCCGTCCACCTTTCCGCTGGAGGTATACTGCCAAAGCTGGAAATCGTAGTAAAAATCAGGCTGGGCCTTGTACTGGGCGAACCAGAACGGATAGTCCAGCACCCGGCTGAGATCGTATTTCACATAGCCCGCATAGGCGTTGAAATAGATCATAGGCTGATAGCCCGCCTCCCGGATGCGGCTGCAGAAAGCATTGGCGGCGGCGCACAGCGTGTCAGTCTCCAGGCCGTAGGTACGGGCTTCCTTTTTGCCGATGACCTCCCAGTCAAAAACCACCGGGCCGGTGATGTCGCAGTCCCGGATGGCTTCCAGCACGAAATCAGCCTCCTCCAGGGCTTCCTCCACCGTGATGGCCTGGGAGAAGATGTAGACGCCAACGTCCAGCCCGGCCCGGGCTGCGTTGTGCGCGTTCAGCTCAAAGTAAGTGTCCTTGTTGAGACTGCCCACGGTATAGCCGCGGTAGCCCACCCGGAGGATGGCGAAGTCGATGCCGTCATTCTTCACCCGCTCCCAGTCCACTGCCCCCTGGTAAGAGGACACGTCCACGCCGTGGACCAGGCGCACCCCGGGGCCGGCGCAGTTCATGCGGCCGTTTTCCAGATAAAAATCATTGGGATCATACGCAAACACAGGCACATCCTCCAGTACATCCAATGTATAGGAATTATAGATGATGGTTTTGGGCGGTTCGGCGGGTCCGTTCTCCTCCGGCGGCTGGGCCGGGGGCTCTTCCCCGGGGATCTCCGCCTCCGGCGGCACCGGACCGCCGGGCGTCAGGATGCCGCCCTCCTCCGCGGGCTCATAGCCTTCCATACGCCAGATGATCGCGCTGATCTGGGACCGCAGCAGGGGCTGGTCCCCGCAAAAGCACAGCTCTCCGTCCACGGACATTCCCTCTATGATGCCGGTCTGATACAGGGCCAGCACCTCCGGGTCGGAGCAGTCGGCAAAGGGGGTGCCGGTCATGGTCAGGCGCAGGCCCAGCGCCCGCGCCGCCAGCTGGGCCACCTCTGTCCGGGTGATGGCCCGGTCCAGGTCATAGGTATCCGACTGGGGCAAAAACCCCGACTGGACAGCCAGATTCCGGTAGCCGCCGGCCCAGTGGCCATCCTCGGGCCCCATCTCGGGATAGTCCGCCGCCCGCAGGATCAGCTTGAGCGCCTCTCCGCAGGAGACCATGCCGTTGGGGCGAAAGCTGCCGTCGGGATATCCGCTGACGATGCCCTTTTGGCTCAGGTCCAGAACATACGGGTAACACCACAGGCCCTGGGGCACATCGGCATAGCCGGTATTTTCAGCGGCGGCCCGGGGCACGGCCGCAAAAAGGCAGGCGCAGGCTGCCAGCATACAAAACAGTTTTTTCATAGGGGGATTCCTTTCCGAACGGGAGGCGAAACAAGTCGAATAAGCTTGTATCTGAGTATACCACAGCCTTCTCCCCAGGTGCAAGGCGGAAACTCCTTCCAAAAACAGAATTCAGAACTCCTTAAGAAATGCCTTTTTGAATTTGCAACAATTATTTCATATTATATGTGACGAAATTTTACACTTTCTTATCTGTACATGACGAAAAAAGCGTGATAAAGTGAAAACTGGTAAAACATTCGCAACGCAAGCCGCCCTTTTCGGCGGTTTTGGAGGAAAAGCATGGAACTTTATCGCGCAGGTATCGACATCGGCTCCACCACAGTGAAGCTGGTATTGCTCAACAGCCGGAACCAGTTGGTTTTCGGAAAATACATACGCCACGGCGCCCGCACCCAGCAGGCGCTGGCTTCCCTTTTGCAGGACGCCCGCCAGGCGGTGGGCGACTGCACCCTTTCCCTCTGCATCACGGGCTCCGGCTCCATCAATCTGGGCAAGGCCCTGGGCATCCCCTTCGTTCAGGAGGTGGTGGCGGTGGCCTCTGCCCTGCAGTTCACGGCGCCCCAGACCGATGTGGCCATCGAGCTGGGCGGCGAGGACGCCAAGATCATCTACTTCCGTGGCGGGCTGGAGGAGCGCATGAACGGCGTCTGCGCCGGCGGTACCGGCGCCTTTATCGACCAGATGGCAGCCCTGCTGCAGACCGACGCCGCCGGGCTCAACGAGGAAGCGGCCCACTACCGGGAGATCTACCCCATCGCCGCCCGGTGCGGCGTGTTTGCCAAGACCGACATCCAGCCCCTCATCAACGAGGGGGCCACCAAGGCCGATCTGGCGGCCTCCATCTTTCAGGCCGTGGTGCAGCAGACCATCTCCGGTCTGGCCTGCGGCAAGCCTATCCGGGGGTGCGTGGCCTTTTTGGGCGGCCCGCTGCACTTTTTGCCTGAGCTGAAAAAGGCCTTTATCCGCACCCTGAAGCTGACGCCCGAGACCATCGTGGATCCGGAAAACTCCCACCTGTTTGCCGCCATGGGCGCGGCGCTGGAGTCCGACGGCAGCGCCCCGGTCCTGCTCTCCCAGCTGCAGCAGCGGCTGAGCAGCGAGGTGAAAATGACCTTTGAGCTGAAGCGGCTGGCGCCGCTGTTTGAAAGCCCGGCCGATTACGAGGCCTTCCGCGCCCGCCATGACCGGGCCGTGGTGGCCAAGGCGCCCCTGGAGACCTATCGGGGCGACTGCTTTTTGGGCATTGACGCCGGCTCCACCACCACCAAGCTGGCGCTGATCGGCAGCGAAGGGCAGCTGCTGTTCTCTTTCTATGCCAACAACGAGGGCAACCCCATCCGCACCGCCATGAACGCCATGGCGGAGCTGGGGAGCCGCCTGCCTTCGGAAGCCCGCATCGTCCGTTCCTGCTCCACGGGCTACGGCGAAGCCCTGCTGAAATCGGCCTTTTGTCTGGACGAGGGCGAGGTGGAGACCGTGGCCCACTGCACCGCCGCCGCCTTTTTTGACCCGGAGGTGGACTGTGTGCTGGACATCGGCGGGCAGGACATGAAGTGCATCAAGCTGCGGGACCATACGGTGGAAAATGTGCTGCTCAACGAGGCCTGCTCCTCGGGCTGCGGCTCCTTTATTGAAAATTTCGCCAATTCTCTTGGCTATGACGCCGCCGGCTTTGCAAAAGAGGCGCTGTTCGCCCGGAATCCCGTGGACCTGGGCACCCGCTGCACGGTCTTTATGAACTCCAACGTGAAGCAGGCTCAGAAGGAAGGGGCCGCCGTGTCGGACATTTCCGCCGGCCTGGCCTATTCCGTCATCAAAAACGCCCTCTTCAAAGTCATCAAGCTGGCGGACGCCTCTGATCTGGGCCGTCATGTGGTGGTGCAGGGCGGTACATTTTACAACCATGCGGTGCTGCGGGCCTTTGAGCGCATCGCCGGGGTGGAGGCCACCTGTCCGGACATTTCCGGCATTATGGGCGCCTTCGGCGCGGCGCTGCTGGCGCGGCAGCGTTACCACGGCCAGCAAACCGCCATGCTGCCGCTGGCGGAGATCGCGGCTCTGACCTATACCACCACCACCGCCCGGTGCGGCGGCTGTTCCAACAACTGTATGCTCACCGTCAACACCTTTCCCGGCGGCCGCCGCCATATCACCGGCAACCGCTGCGAAAAGGGGCTGGGCGGCCGGGGCGCGGAAAAGGATGTGCCCAACCTGTTCGCCTACAAGCGGCAGCGGATGTTCGACTACGCGCCACTGGAGGAGCAGGAGGCAAAACGGGGCGTCATCGGCATCCCACGGGTGCTCAACCTGTATGAAAACTATCCCTTCTGGGCAACCTTTTTCCGAAAGCTGGGCTTCCGGGTGGTGCTCTCCCCCTTCTCAGACCGGAGCCTGTACGCCCTGGGCATGGAATCCATCCCCTCGGAGTCCGAGTGCTATCCCGCCAAACTGGCCCACGGCCATGTCCAGTGGCTCATCGACCGGGGGATAAAGACCATTTTCCACCCCTGCGTGTTCTATGAACACCAGGAGACCGCAGGCGCCCAGAACCACTTCAACTGCCCCATCGTGGTCTCTTATCCCGAGAACCTGAAAAACAATGTGGAGGCCGTCGCCGACGGAGATGTGCGGTACATCCGGCCCTTCATCGCCTTTACCTCGGAAAAGACCGCCGCCGACCGCCTGGTGGCGGAATGCGGCAAGGAGTGGGGCATTGCCGAAGAGGAGGTCCGCGCCGCCGTGGCCCAGGCCTGGGCCGAGCAGCGCCGGGCCAAGGAAGATGTGCGCCGGGCCGGCCGGGAGGCTCTGTCCTGGATGGAGCAGAACGGCAGGCGGGGCATCGTGCTGGCGGGGCGGCCCTATCACCTGGACCCGGAGATCAACCACGGCATCCCTGAGCTGATCGCCTCCTACGGACTGGCGGTGCTCACCGAGGACTGCCTGCCCATCGACTTTGACCCCCAGCGGCCCATCCGGGTGGTGGACCAGTGGGTCTACCACTCCCGCCTGTACTCCGCCGCGGAGTTTGTCCGCACACGGGAGGATCTGGAGCTGATCCAGCTCAACTCCTTCGGCTGCGGGCTGGACGCCGTCACCACCGATCAGGTCAGCGAGATCCTGGAGGGCAGCGGCAAGCTGTATACCGTGCTGAAGATCGATGAGGTCAACAACCTGGGAGCCGCCCGCATCCGCATCCGCAGCCTGCTGGCCGCCATGAACATGCGGCGGGAGCGGCACATCTCGCCCAAGCCCCAGCCCATCGCCTATGCCCGGAAAGAATTCACCCGGGAGATGTACCGCCAGGGCTACACCATCCTGTGCCCTCAGATGAGCCCTATCCACTTTGAGCTGGTGGAGCCGGTGTTCCGCAAGCACGGCTACCGGATCGAGGTGCTGGACAACGACAACCGCACAGCTATCGACACCGGCCTGAAATATGTCAACAACGACGCCTGCTTCCCCTCCATCACGGTGGTGGGACAGATCATGGAGGCGGTGCTTTCGGGACGCTATGACCTGAACCGGCTGGCCATCATCATGAGCCAGACCGGCGGCTGCTGCCGGGCCAGCAACTATGTGGCCTTCATCCGCCGGGCGCTGGACAAGGCCGGGCTTTCCCATATCCCCGTCATCTCCCTCAACGCCAACGGCATGGAAAAGAACAGCGGCTTCAAGCTCTCCCCCGCCCTGCTGCGGGACGCCGCCCACGCAGTGGTCTTCGGCGACCTGTTCATGCGGTGCCTGTACCGGGTGCGCCCCTATGAGCTGACGCCCGGCTCGGCCAACGCCCTCCATGCCAAATGGCGGGACATCTGCATCGACGCTTTGGTGAACAAGCACAGCCGCTGGACCTATCCCAAGCTGTGCCGCGCCATCGTGGAGGCCTTTGACACCTTCCCCATCGACGAGAGCCTGCGCAAGCCCAGAGTGGGCGTGGTGGGCGAGATCCTGGTGAAATATATGCCCCTGGCCAACAATCATCTGGTGGAGCTGCTGGAAAAAGAGGGCGCGGAGGCGGTGGTGCCGGATCTGCTGGACTTTATGAATTATTGTGTGTATAATCTGGATTACAAGCACCAGTATCTGGGGGCCAAATGGACCTCTGCCGCCGCATCCAGGCTCAGCGTGGCCGCCATCCGTGCCTTCCGCAGGCCTGCACTGGAGGCGCTGGAAAAAAGCCGCCGCTTTGACGCCCCCATGCCCATCGGAGAGGTGGCCCGGCTGGCCAAGCCCTTCCTGTCCATCGGCAACCAGTACGGCGAGGGGTGGTTCCTCACCGGCGAGATGATCGAGCTGATCAAAGGCGGTGTGCCCAATATCGTCTGCATCCAGCCCTTTGCCTGTCTTCCCAACCATGTGGTGGGCAAGGGCGTGATCAAGCAGCTGAAAAAGGCGTACCCCCAGGCCAACATTGCCGCGGTGGACTATGACCCCGGCGCCAGCGAGGTCAATCAGCTCAACCGGATCAAGCTGATGCTGGCAACTGCG
>JAQXOO010000031.1 GCA_029099685.1 Clostridia bacterium | reverse complement strand
TTTCAGGGTTCCTTGTCTTCTTGGTGTTGTTTAATTTACAAAGTGCTTTTCGCTCCCGGTCATCGAGCCGCTTTCTCAGCCCGCTCTCTCGAGTGCCTGATTAGAATACCAAATCCCGCCCCATTTGTCAACACCTTTTTTTCAAAAATCTTTGATTTTCCAAATGTTTTGCTGTTTGTATTCGCTTTTCGCGGTTTTTCCACAGAGATTATACATTCTGTTTATAACTCCCGCAGTCTGTGCATCAATTTGCCCCACCAATCCACAAGCCGGAAGCGGATCACATACCCTTCTTCCTCGCAGATCAGACCGATTTCGTCCTCTGACAGGCCGGCTTCCCGGGCCACCGTCTCCCAGTCGGCCTCGCACATGCCCGCGCACAGGGGCGGATAAATGACGCACCACCAGTTTTTGCCCTCGCCGGCGCCGATGATCACCCGCACCGCGTCGTAGTATCCCGCAGGCAGAGAAAAATTTTCATAAGTCCGGGTGTTAAAATAGCAGTGCTCCCGGGTGACGGTCACAGGATAGTCATAGCCAGCCCGGTACACCGTCTGCTGAGCTGCCCGCTGCAGGAGGTTCAGCAGGGGCTGGTCCAGTTCCTTTTCTCCCTCCGACGCGGCCAGGACCGCGTCCCGCACCTGCAGCTTCAGCGACTGGTCCTCCGGACTGTCGGAATTGGCCAGCACGTGCAGCCGGGTCAGCTTGTCCGACAGCTTGTTTTGGGCGTGGATGGGAAAGGCGCACACCAGAAATGCCGCCAAAAGGGACGCCAGCAGCGCGATCTCCAACCGTTTCAATTTCATTGTTTTCACCTCGTCCATAGTTTGCCCGGCTTTCAGGAAAATCATTCCTGCGGCGGAATATTTCTTTTGCGCGCCGCACACCCTAATGCAAACGACACAAGAGGTGTGAACTATGGATCGGAAACAGCGATTTCTGCGCCTGGGGCTAGCTGCCGCCCTGGCGCTGGCCCTGCTGGTGGCCTTTTTGCCCGCTCAGGCGGCGGTCTACCGCCAGGGCAGTCAGGGCAGCGCCGTCCGGACCATCCAGACCAAACTCAAGCGCTGGGGTTATTATTCCGGCAGCGTGGACGGCATCTACGGCAGCAAAACAGTGGAAGCGGTAAAATATTTTCAGCGGCAGAACGGCCTGACGGCGGACGGCGTCTGCGGCGCCAAAACGCTGGCCGCGCTGGGGATGTCCTCTGGCGGGAGCGGTTCCTCTTCTTCCGGCAGCACAGCCAGCCGGAATGATGACTTTACCCTGCTGTGCCGCATGATCTCGGCGGAGGCCCGTGGAGAGCCATATACCGGGCAGGTGGCGGTGGGCGCGGTCATCCTCAACCGGGTGAAGCACCCCTCCTTTCCCAACACTGTGGCGGGGGTGCTGTTCCAGCCCGGAGCCTTCAGTCCGGTGTCTGACGGCCAGTTCTACAGCGTTTCCATCACCGACAGCGCCCGCCGGGCGGCCCAGGACGCCCTGAACGGCTACGACCCCACCGGCGGGGCGATTTATTTCTACAATCCGGCGAAAAGCACCAGCAAATGGATCTTTTCCCGCCCGGTGGTGCTGACCATCGGCGAGCACGTGTTTGCGAAATAACCAGTGTTCTGAAGGAAAAGCAGCGCCTTCTGCTCACGGCAAAAGGCGCTGCTTGCTGTTTCGATCATGCTTCTTTGGAATACCAGGAGGGGACCACCCGCCGCATTCCGTCGTACCATTCCAGAATATCCCGGCCCTGCCGGAGAAACTTTTCCACTTCCTCCCGGCCAAAGGGCTCCGCCCAGGGGAGGGAACTCAGGGTGTTGCTGGAGATATAGAGGGCCAGCAGCTGCCAGAAGCGCTCCGGCACCCGGTCCTCAAAGTAACCGTCCACCATGCCGGAGGAAAACCGCGGCGCGGTCTGGGCAGACCAGACAATGCGGTTGAACTCCTCCCACGGATCTCCAAAGTCATAGCGGTCAAAATCAATGATCACCAGTTTTCCCTGCCGAAGCATCATGTTGCCGATATGATAGTCCCCGTGCTGGTAGCACTGGGGCCGGTTTTTCAGCAGGTGGCGGTTATGGCGGATATAGTCCAGAAAGGCCTCGCCCCCCTCGTACCGGAAGGGGCACTCCTGATACATTTGGATCTTCCGGTCCATTTTCCGGTTGAAGCGGCTTTCCCAATCCGGCTGGTCCGGGGGCGCGGGAATGGTGTGGAGCTTTTTCAGAATGGCGCCTGCTTCCCGCCCCAGGGCGTACTGCCGCTCCGGCGGAAGGCCCGGCACCACTGCTTCCGCGTCCTGGCCGTCGATCCAGGTCTGCAGAGTGTAAACGCCCTGGCTGCACCGACCGAAGTCCACCGGCTCGCACATGGGAATACCCAGCGCCGCAGCCGCCTTCTGCATCCGGAACATATCCGCCCGGTTTGCGCTTTTCTCCTCCGGCGTGACGCGCAGCAGGTACCGGACGCCGTCCTCTGTTGTGACGCAGTATTTCCGGTCGCAGGACCAGCCTTTTTCAATGGGCTGCTGTGAAACAAAGTGAAGCTGCTGCATACCTGTCCCTCCCGTCTTTTTGCCGGTGTCCCGGCCTTACAATGTCACGTTTTCCAGAATGGTGAAGCGGCCCTTTTGGCAGTCGATCTCCGCCATGGCGCCCATGGGGATGACACCGCTGGGAGAATTGTGGCCGAAGCTGGCGTTGGCCAGCACCGGCAGGTCGGACCGCCCCAGTTCCGCCAGCACCTCCAGCGTCACCCGGTTGAGCATGGCATATTCCTCCCGTCCGCCCAGCGGCTTGCCCATCAGCAGGCCGGAAATGCGGTCAAACATCCCCTTTTGCCCATAATGCCGCAGCTTGGCCCGGTACCGCTCTTCTGTAGGCGTGCCGCAGACCTCAAAAAACAGGATGGAGCCCTCCAGCATGTCCCCGGTAGGTTCCAGACAGGTGTCCTCGAAGTCGGGAAATACCTCGAAGCACCCGCCGATGAGCGTCCCCCGTGCCGTGCCGCCCTGCAGCGGCTCATAACCCCAGTCGGACACATAGACCCGCCGGGCGTCAGGATCGGTAAAGGGCATCTCGCTATCGCTGTATTGGGCCGCCGGGGCAATATCGCCCACCGCGGCGTTGGAGAACAGCATCCGGCGGATGATCCCGGCGGTATAATCAGGCATCTCCCCCGGCTCGCCGAAGTCATTGAGCACATGCGCACCGTAAAAGCTGGCGATCCCCGCCTTCATGCAGAGAAAGTCCGTGGTGGTGCCGTCTGAATAGCCGGTAAAGATCTTGGGGTTGTTCCGCAGCACATCAAAATCGATATAGGGCAGCATCCGGATGCTGTCACTGCCGCCGATGACGTTGAAAACCGCCTTGACGGACGGGTCGGCAAAGGCGGCCATCAGGTCTTCGGCGCGCTTTTCCGGATGGTCGCGGACATAGTCCTCCGGAGCCAGGGTGTGGGGCATTTCCACCACCCGCAGGCCAAAGAGCTCCTCCATCCGCCGCTTGCCCAGCTCATAGCGCCAGCGGATGTCCGGGCGTCCCGCGGCGCCCCAGGACAGACTGACAGCAGCCACCTTGTCGCCGGGTTCCAGATGTTTCGGTTTTTGCAGATGCAGCATTGCGATCGCCTCCTTTTTTGATTTTAGCACGCAGTTTGCCCGATTACAACAAAAAAGACCGCTGAAAAGCGGTCTTTTTGTGGGTTGCGATGGATGTTACTGGGCCAGCTTTGCCTTGTAGGCCGCCAGTTCCTCCTGGTTGGCCATGATGAAATGGCCCTCCTCGATCTCGGTCCAGGCCGGCTTGTCGGTCTCG
Organism: Clostridia bacterium; assembly: GCA_029099685.1. GTDB lineage: Bacteria > Bacillota > Clostridia > Oscillospirales > Butyricicoccaceae > UBA4644. The sequence continues at coordinate 54 of JAQXOO010000031.1, read as the reverse complement.
TAGTGGTGGCAGGAGGGGTCGTAGACCTCCAGCACCTTCTTCTTTTCGGACACG
>JAQXOO010000030.1 GCA_029099685.1 Clostridia bacterium | reverse complement strand
TCCCATGCTTGCAAACCCGAAATCGTTGATTCTCGGCGCGGCGGCGCAGCTCGGTATTTTCTTTGCGCTTATTTTTGCGGTCGTGTTCGGTTTTACGGGCAACCTTGCCGCGGCAATCGCCATTATCGGCGGCGCGGACGGACCTACGGCGATTTACGTGACAAAGACGTTGGCGCCCGAATATCTCGGACCCATCGCCATTGCGGCCTATTCCTATATGGCGCTGATCCCCATGATCCAGCCGCCGCTGATGCGGGCGCTGACCACCCCTGAGGAGCGGGCGGTGAAGATGGAGCAGCGCCGCGAGGTGTCCAAGACCGAAAAGATCGTGTTCCCCATCCTGGTGGCCACCTTTGTCATCCTGCTGCTGCCCTCTACCGCGCCCCTGGTGGGCTGCCTGATGCTGGGCAACCTGCTGCGGGAGTGCGGCGTTACCGAGCGGCTCTCTGACACGGTTCAGAACGCCCTGATGAACATCGTCACCATCTTCCTCAGCGTCAGCGTGGGCGCCACCACCGTGGCGGCCCGGTTCCTCAGCCTGGGGACGCTGAAGATCGTGGCCCTGGGCCTGTGCGCCTTTGCCGTGTCCACCATCGGCGGCCTGCTGGTGGGCAAGCTGATGTACAAGCTGTCCGGCGGCAGGATCAATCCTCTCATCGGCTCCGCCGGCGTGTCCGCCGTTCCCATGGCGGCCCGGGTGTCCCAGGTGGAGGGCCAGAAGGCCAATCCCGGCAACTTCCTGCTGATGCACGCCATGGGTCCCAATGTGGCCGGCGTCATTGGCTCGGCCATTGCTGCGGGCTTTTTGCTGGCGGTGTTCGGCTGATCTGCCGGGCAGTCAAAAAAGAAGCGCCCCGCGGGGCAATGTCATTCAGTGAAACGAACATACAGCCGTCAAGGGACGGGGGAACGGCCTCTGTTCCTTGGCGGCTGTATCCGGTTTGCAGCGCTTTGTCAAGAGATTGCGGCCGGCCTGCGGAAAACGGTTGTTTTTCCGTTTTGTCTTTCCATTTGAGTAAAACAATGGTATTATATTATTTAAGAAACGAAACAGTCAGATCAATGGGAGGCTGCAAGGAGGGCTGAAAACAATGAATGAAAATCGTCAAACCACGGTCAAGAAAACGGTGAAATCAGGCATTACATTTGGCAGTGCTTTGGCAATGGTGATTAGTTATTCCACATGGCAGTCTGTAGGATGGGCGATTATACATGGACTGATGAGCTGGATATATGTGATTTATTTTATTTTGCGGTACTGAAATTCCGGTTTGCTGAACAGATACGTCCGGGACTTGCCGGAACAGAAACTGACATGCGGCATTCTATGGAACACACGGCGCATTCCCTCATTAAAAAAGAACCCACCCTGTTCAACAGGGTGGGCCTTTTTATATAAAATCTGAACGGAATGACATCGCCCCGGAGGGCGCGTCTTTTTGGGGATATGCGTGGTTACTGGGGAATGACCAGGGTCATGCCGATGTAGATCATGCCGGGATCCTTGATGGTGTCCTTGTTGGCCTCATAGATCTTCTGCCACTGGGCGCCGTTGCCGTAGGCCTTGGCAGCGATCTTCCACAGGCAGTCGCCGGAGACGACCACATAGGTCTCCTGAGCGGGGGCCTCAGGCTCGGCGGGAGTCTCGGGCTCCGCGGGCACTTCGGGCTCCGCGGGCGCTTCGGTGTTCAGCAGGGTGATGCGGCCAAAGCCGGTGACCTGGTCATAGCCGTCGCCGGCCTTGATGACGGGCAGGCCGTCCGCGCCCTTTTCAAAGGACTGGACATAGTTGGCCAGCACCAGATAGTCCTCCATCACATAGTCCAGCACGTTGACGGCGCCCTTGAACATGGCGTAGCCGTCGCCCAGGTCACGCAGCGTGTAGTTGTAGCCGGCCAGGTTGTACTGGGCGGTCACATCCAGAGGATCATAAGCGCCGGTGTCCTTGTTGTAGATCTTGACGTTCTTGACCTTGTACTCGCCGGTGGGATCGCCGGCCCAGACGCCCTTTTCGTCCTTCTGGACGGTGGAGGCGACGGAGGCGTCGATCTCATAGGTCATGCCGGAGACGTGCAGGAAGCCGCCGTTCTCCTTGCCTTCGCCCGCGGTCACTTCACGGGCGCCCCACTCCAGGGCGTCCAGCAGCTGCTGGCCGGTGACGGTCTGCAGGCAGGCCACGTTGCCGAAAGTGTGGATCTCCTTGCAGGTCTTGTAGGTGATGTCGCCTGCGGGGATGGTCTTGTTGCGGACGCCGCCGCCGTTCATAACGGCCACATCCACATCCAGACCCATGTTGTCAAACAGATAATACAGGGCGTCGGCGGCAAAGGCGCCGGTGTTGGTCTCCTGCTTGCGCACCAGGCGGTTGCCCTCGGCGTCGTAGTTGTCAAAGACCACCTCGCTCTTGCCGATGGTCTGACCCAGCTTGGCCTCGATCTCAGCCAGCCAGGCGTCCTGGATGGCCTTGACGTCCTCGTCAATGCCGGCATACTCGGTGATGAGCTGGGCCTGGATGCCCTCGTCGGTGATGGTCATCTGGCCGATGGCGCCGAAGTATTCGCCGGTCTGGGTCAGAATGACGGTCTCGCCGGCCTTGTCAGCAACTTCCTTCATGGGGACGGTGCTGTGGGAATGACCGTCGATGAAGGCGTCCAGGCCGGTGGTGTTGGCGATGAGGTCCTCGGAGTTCCAGGGATCGGAAGCGGGATCGTCGCCCAGATGGCCCAGGGCGATGACCACGTCGGCCTCCTTGGAGGCGGCGTCGATGGCCTTCTGGACCGCGGCGTACAGGGCGGAGCCGTCCTGGCCGCCGGCGATGCCGTAGATGTAGTCACCCTTGGCGTTCTGGAAGTAGGCGGGGGTGGATTTGGTGAAGGATTCGGGGGTGGTGATGCCGATGACGGCTACCTTTTTGCCGCCCAGCTCAAACACCTTGTAGGCGTCCAGCACGTTCTCGCCGGCGACGCCGTTCTTTTCGTGGCAGAAGTTGCAGGAGACATAGGGGAAGCTGGCCCACTGGATCAGCTGCATGCAGCCGTCCATGCCGTAGTCAAACTCATGGTTGCCCAGCGTGGCCAGGTCATAGCCCGCGGCGTTCATCAGTTTGATAATGGTCTCGCCCTGGTCCATGGAGCCGTAGGCGGTACCCTGGACATGGTCGCCGGCATCCACCAGCAGGACGCTCTTGCCCTCGGCGGCCAGCTCCTTTTTCAGAGCGGCGATGGAGGGATAGCCCAGCGTCTTGTTGATGTAGGTGTGCACATCGTTGGTGTAAAGGATGACGATCTCACCGGGTGCGGCGGTGGCCTCGGGAGCCTCCTCAGGGGCGGAGATCGGCACGGGCGTGGCGGTGACGTCTTCGGCGGCGGCGGTGACGCCCAGGGCAAACACCATCGCCAGGGAAAGCAGCAGCGCCAGGAGCTTGTGTACGTTGCGCATGATACATCTCTCACTTTCTCTAATTTTTTCCCATAAAGGGATACGATACCATTGTAGCGCACCGCCCCGGGAAAGAAAAGAGTTTCTTTGTAAAAAAATGCTCAAATCTTTGCCTGAAATTTTGGCAGGCCCAAACAGGGGGACCCTCTTGTAAACAAGTGGGTTTCTGTGTAAAATAATACGTTGTGAGAGAAAAAACGGGGGGTACACATATGAGCAAGACCGGGTTTGACAATCAATTATACATTGAAAAGCAGTCGGCGGAGATCCGCAAGCGCATCAGCGACCTGGGCGGAAAGCTGTATCTGGAGTTCGGCGGAAAGCTGTTCGATGACTTTCACGCCTCCCGGGTGCTGCCGGGCTTTGCGCCGGACAGCAAGATCCAGATGCTCAAGGCCCTGGCAGACAAGGCCGAGATCATCATCGCCATCAACGCCGGCGACATCGTGAAAAACAAGATCCGGGGCGACCTGGGCATCACCTATGACCAGGATGTGCTGCGGCTCATCGACGCCTTCCGGGGCTTCGGCCTGTTCGTCAGCTCGGTGGTCATCACCCGCTACACCGGCCAGCCGGTGGTGGAGGCCTTCCAGAACAAGCTGGAAAAGCTGGGCCTGCAGGTGTACCGCCATTACCCCATCGAGGGGTATCCCTATAATGTCAGCGGCATCGTCAGCGAAAGCGGCTTCGGGAGAAATGAGTATGTGCACACCCAGCGCCCGCTGGTGGTGGTCACCGCCCCCGGACCGGGCAGCGGCAAGCTGGCGGTGTGCCTGTCCCAGCTGTATCACGAGAACCTTCACGGGGTCAAGGCGGGCTACGCCAAGTTCGAGACCTTCCCCATCTGGAACCTGCCCCTGAAGCACCCTGTGAACCTGGCTTACGAGGCCGCCACCGCCGACCTGAACGACGTGAACATGATCGACCCCTATCACCTGGAGACCTACGGGGTCACCACCGTCAACTACAACCGGGACGTGGAGGCCTTTCCGGTGCTCAACGCCGTGTTCGAGAAGATCTCCGGCAAAAGCCCCTACCATTCCCCCACCGACATGGGGGTGAACATGGCGGGCTACGCCATTGTGGACGACGCCGTCTGCCGGAAGGCCAGCTGTGACGAGATCATCCGCCGCTATTACGCCGCCCGGTGCGACCTGCGCCGGGATATGGGCACCGAGACCGCCGTGGAAAAGATCGAGATGCTCATGCGGCAGGCGGGCATCGGCATCGAGGACCGGCCCGTGGTGGCCGCGGCGCTGGCCCGGGCAGAGGCCACCGACCGGCCCGCCGTGGCCATAGAGCTGGCCGACGGACGCATCGTCACCGGGCGCACCTCCGACCTGCTGGGCCCCTCCGCCGCCGCGCTGCTCAATGCCGTCAAGGGCCTGTGCAACATGAGCCGCGAGACCAACCTGATCGCCCGCAGCGTCATCGAGCCCATCCAGAAGCTCAAGGTGGAGACCCTGGGCAACCACAATCCCCGGTTGCACTCCGACGAGGTGCTGGTGGCCCTGGCCATCAGCGCCAACCTCAGCGGCGAGGCCGAACGGGCCGCTTCCCGCCTGGGAGAGCTGCGGGGCTGCGAGGCCCATTCCACCGTCATCCTGCCCCAGGTGGACGCGGATATTTACCGGAAGCTGGGCATCCATCTCACCTGTGAGCCCAACTATCAGACCAAAAAGCTGTATCACAGGTAAAAACAAAAGAAAAAGCAAACGGCGCGCTGCGAAACGCAGCGCGCCTGTGTTTTAGGGGGCTTATTTCTTGCGGGACTCCCACTTTTCCCGCAGCTTGGCCACCGCTTCTCCGTGGCGGCCCTTTTCCAGGGCGGGGAAGGCTTTGAGCAAACGCTCCTGGACCCGGTTGCGGCGGTTGAGGTACAGCTCCAGCTGGGCCTGAAGATGGCGCAGCTGCTCCTCCCGCTCCGCCCGGTCTTCCCGCAGCTCCTGGCGTTTTTCCTGCAGGTCCTCCCGCACGTCCTCCAGTTTTTCCATGGCGCTCAGCACGTGCTCGGTGAGGGGTTCGCCGATGGTGCCGGAGAGATCCTGCAGCCGGCGCTGGGTGTCCTCGATGGCCTGCAGCCGCCCGGGCAGCTTTGCCAGCTGGATAAAGGTGATGACTTCGTCGGTGACCAGCAGGGCCAGCAGCACGCACAGGACGATGCGCCCGGGCAGGTTGCCGCAGAGCAGGTCCACCACGAACAGGACAGAGGGGTGGATGACCCGCACCACCAGCAGGCAGGCCAGGCCCCACATCAGGGAAAAGCGCAGGCACACATAGCCCTTGAGGTTAAAGGGCTCTTCGGAATAGTCCCACCATTTGTCGTGGAAGAACTTTTCCAGCGCCCAGCCGGTGAGGTATTCCAGCGCGGTGGTGACGATCACCGAGCCGAGAAAGAGCAGGAAGAAATGATCCTTGACCGGCTCCAGCAGCAGCAGTACCAGCAAAACGCCGAAGCCGTAGATCGGGCAGATGGGGCCGTTGGCCATGCCCCGGTTGATGAACCGTCCGGTGCTGACGGCGTGGAAGGCCACCTCAACGCACCAGCCGAGGAAGGCGTAGGCCAGAAAAAGCCACAGGGTCTGTTCCAGGGAAAAGAGCATAAAGAGGCCTCCTGTTTACGGGAAATAAAACAATTTTACCGCGGAAAGCGGCGGAAAGTGTGTCTGAATTGCGAAGAAACTGTAAAAATTACGAAAAAACAGGATGGGCATCGGCCCATCCTGTTTGCGGTGCGAAAGCCGGTTTACAGCAGGAAGATGTTGTGCCGGCGGCAGGTCTCGATCATGTCCTGGGGCCAGACAGCGGCCTGGACCTCGCCGATGTGGGCGCAGCGCAGCATCAGCATACACAGGCGGGACTGGCCGATGCCGCCGCCGATGGTATAGGGCAGCTTGCCCTCCAGCAGCTTTTTGTGGAAGTCCAGCTCCGCCCGCTGGGTGCAGCCGGCCTTTTCCAGCTGCTCCCGCAGGGACTGCTCGCTGACGCGGATGCCCATGGAGGAGATCTCAAAGGCCCGCTGCAGCACGTCGTTCCACACCAGGATGTCGCCGTTGAGGGCCCAGTCGTCATAGTCGGGGGCGCGGCCGTCATGGGGCTGGCCGCTCCGGAGCTTGTCGCCGATGCCCATGATGAACACCGATTTCTTGTCCCGGCAGATGGCGTCCTCCCGCTGCTTGGGGGTCAGGTCGGGCCAGGTGTCCTCCAGCTCCTGGGCGGTGACGAAGAAGATGTCGTCCACCAGGGGGAAGTCCACCCCCGGGAACTCATAGCAGGCTGTGCGGGCGGTCTGCTTCACCGCGCCGTAGATGTCCCGGACGGTGGCCATCAGATATTCGGTGGTGCGCTGCTCGCGGGTGATGACCTTTTCCCAGTCCCACTGGTCCACATAGACGGAATGCAGGTTGTCCAGCTCCTCGTCCCGGCGGATGGCGTTCATGTCGGTATACAGGCCCCGGCCCGGCTCGAAGCCGTATTCGCCCAGCGCCCAGCGCTTCCACTTCGCCAGGGAATGCACCACCTGGACGTCGGCCTTCAGGTCCCGGATGTCAAACTGTACCGGGCGCTCCACGCCGTTCAGGTCATCGTTGAGACCGCTCTGCAGGGTGACGAACAGAGGGGCGGAGACCCGCTCCAGGTTGAGCGCCACGGCCAGATACCGCTGGAAATTGTCCTTGATCACCTTAATTCCTTTTTGGGTCTCTCTTACGCTCAGACGGGGGGCATAGCCCTCCGGCAGGATCAGCTTGTCGGTTGCCATTGCAGCTCAACTCCTTCTCAATAAAAAATATGCGTATCATTTTACGCCCGGCAGCGGAGAATTGCAAGCAAAAATTCACCGAAATAAAGTGGTGATTTGCAAAAAGCTTTGGATAAATCGCCCGTCGGCCCTTTTTTGGTCAAAAAGCGGGAAAAACACCAACAAAAAAACTTTTTCTCATGGGATTTTACCGGGGAAAGTTCTTGACTTTTATCGTGTGGGGGCATAAGATATTCTTGTAATAGGGTGTAAATGCGCCCTGTTCGGAAATGGATACATAATTTTGTTGGGAGGTTATCCACATGAACGCTTACATGCAGAGAGTCCTTGACGAGGTCAAGGCTCGCAATCCTCATGAAAAACTGTTCCTGCAGACCGTTGAAGAAGTTTTTGAGTCTCTGGAGCCCATCGTTGAGAAGAACTCCGACCTGTACGAGAAGTACGCCGTTCTGGAGAGAATGTGCGAGCCCGACCGTCAGATCCAGTTCCGTGTGACCTGGGTGGACGATGCCGGCAAGCCCCATGTCAACCGCGGCTTCCGCGTCCAGTTCAACAGCGCCATCGGCCCCTACAAGGGCGGCCTGCGCTTCGCCAGCGATGTCACCCTGGATACCATGAAGTTCCTGGGCTTCGAGCAGACCTTTAAGAACAGCCTGACCAGCCTGCCCATCGGCGGCGGCAAGGGCGGTTCCGACTTCTCCCCCATCGGCAAGTCCGATATGGAAGTCATGCGCTTCTGCCAGGCTTTCATGACCGAGCTGTGGCGTCACATTGGTCCCGACGTGGACGTTCCCGCCGGTGATATCGGCGTCGGCGGCCGCGAGATCGGCTTCCTGTACGGCCAGTACAAGCGCATCAAGGCCGTCTGGGAGAACGGCGTTCTCACCGGTAAGGGCTTCAGCTACGGCGGCTCCCTGATCCGTCCCGAAGCCACCGGCTACGGCGCTGTCTATTATCTGCAGGAAGTCCTGAAGCACGAGGGCGAGTCCATCGAGGGCAAGCGCATCGCTGTTTCCGGTTACGGCAACGTGGGCTGGGGCATCATGAAGAAGGCCGCTCAGCTGGGCGCCAAGGTCACTTACTTCGCCGGTCCCGACGGCTACATCCACGATCCCGACGGTGTTGTCGGCGACAAGCTGGACTACATCCTGGAGATGCGTGCCAAGGATCCCATGCACTGCAAGCCCTATGCCGACAAGTACGGTGTTGAGTTCGTTCCCGGTACCAAGTGCTGGGGCGTGAAGGACGTGGATATCTATATGCCCGCCGCCACCCAGAACGACGTTAACGAAGAGTGGGCCCAGAAGATCATCGATTCCGGCGTCAAGTACTACATCGAGGTCGCCAACATGCCCACCACCAACGAGGCTCTGGCCATGCTGCGCAACTGCGGCCACATCATCGTCGCTCCCTCCAAGGCTGTTAACGCCGGCGGCGTCGCCACCTCCGCTTTCGAAATGTCCCAGAACAGCGAGCGCCTGAGCTGGACTGCCGAAGAGGTGGACGAGAAGCTGCATCACACCATGAAGAACATCTACGCTGCTTCTGTTGAGGCTGCTGAGAAGGCCGGCCTGGGCTATGACCTGGTCGCCGGCGGCAACATCGCTGGCTTCCTGCGCGTTGCCGACGCCATGATCGCTCAGGGTTTGGTCTAATCTGAACCGCTGATCCGTCAAGGACTCTCATAGGACAAAGGAAAAGTGCCGTCCCCACAGGGACGGCACTTTTTTATCGTCAGACACCGGGGCGCCCTTTGCCGGGGGCACATCCCGAAGGCCTTTACGGCGCGCCGCCGGAGGCGGCCGTCACCGCTTCCCGGAGCTGTTCCACCAGGGCGGGGCCGATGCCCTCCACTGCGGCCAGCTCCTCCACGGAGCGGAAGGGGCCGTGGGCCTCCCGGTAATCGAGAATACGCTGTGCCCGGGCGGGACCGATGCCGGGCAGCGTTTGCAGCGCCCGGATATCGGCGGTGTTCAGGTCCAGGGGGTCCTCCCCACGGGGGCGGACCTGCGCCGGAGCGGTCACCAGGGGCGGAAGGATGTCTGCCGGCCGCTCACGCCCCCAAAAGGGCCGGAACAGCGGCAAAAGGACGGCCGCCGCCAGCAATGCCGCCAGCGCCGCCGCAAGGACCGCCTTTCGTCTGCTCATCTGCCCGCCCCGTTTCTTAAGAAGTTTTGAATTCTGGCCATTGGGGGAAAATCCTTGTTGAAATCCATCCGTGCTTTTGATAAGATAATAGCATAAAACATCAAAAAAGCACATGGGAGGGCGACAAAATGTTGAAAAAAATCTTCTGTCTGGCGCTGGCAGCGGTCCTGTGCTGCACGCCCGTGCTGGCCGCGCCCGCTCCCGAGCACCGGGTGGCCGCCAAGGGCGCCATTCTGTATGAACTGAGCACCGATACCGTCCTGCTGGAGCAGGACGCGGACATGAAGCTTTATCCAGCCTCCACGACAAAGCTGATGACCGCCCTGGTGGCCATGGAATACGGCAATCCCCAGGATGTGGTCACCGTCACGCGGGATGTCGTGGACGGCCTGTATGAGCAGGGCAGCGCCAGCTATCTGCTGGCCGGCGAGGAGATCTCCTTTATGGACCTGATGCGCTATCTGCTCATCGGTTCCGGCAACGACGCCGCCAACGCCCTGGCCATCCATGTGTCGGGCAGCGTGGAAAATTTTGTGGAGCTGATGAACAACACCGCCCGGGAGCTGGGCTGCACCAATACCCATTTTGTCAACCCCCACGGCCTGCATGACGAGGACCACTACACCACCGCCCGGGACCTGCTGAAGATCTCTCTGGCGGCCATGAAAAACGAGACCATCGCCCAGCTGGTGGCCGAGACGGAGGTTGTGCTGCCGGTCACCAACAAGCATGACCGCACCACCACCAAGTACACCACCAACCACCTGATCTCCAAAAAATCCGCCCGCGAGTATTTTTATGAGGGCGCCATCGGCATCAAGACCGGCTACACCACCCCCGCGGGCATGTGTCTGGCGGCGGCCTGCGTCAAGGGCGACTACACCTATTATTCGGTGGTGCTGGGCGCGGAAAAGGTCGACGGGGTGGACGGCCGCTTCGCGGAGACCATCAAGCTGTTCAACTACGGCGCGGCCAACTGGTCCCAGCAGGTGATGCTCAGCAGCAGCGAGCCCATCGCGGAGGTGCCCGTCCGGCTTTCCGCCGACCAGGACACCGTGGTGGTGCGTCCCTCGGAGAATATCACCGCCATGCTGCCTAACACCTTTGAGACCGGGGACCTGAAGCTGGACTATACCCTGGAGGAGGACGTGGCCGCTCCGGTGCAGCAGGGGGATGTGCTGGGCAAGCTCACCGTCCGCTACGGGGACAAATCCTATGCGCTGGACCTGGTGGCCGCCGATTCTGTGGAGCGGTCCACCATGCTCTATGTGCTGGACTGTGTCACAGGCTTTTTCGTCAGCACCACCTTCAAGGTCATCGTGGCCGCTCTGGTGGCGCTGGTAGTGATCTTTGTGGCCTATATGATCTTCATCAACCGCAGACGGGCCAAACGGCGCAAAAACCGCAGACATTAAAAGCATCCAGGCCAGCCGGCGGTTCCGGCTGGCTTTTTCGGGAAAAGGAGCGAAGGCCTATGAAAAAGATCGATGAAATCTACGCTGCCACGCCGGTGCGCACCCAGGTGTTTCACCAGCTGGAAAAGGAGATCCTCAGCGGCGACCTGGTCCCGGGCACCAGTCTTACCGAGACCAAGCTGTGCAGCCAGCTGGGTGTGTCCCGCACCCCCATCCGGGAGGCGCTGATGCAGCTGGAGCTGGAGGGCCTGGTGAAGACCATCCACAACAAGGGCGCCGTGGTGGTGGGCATCTCCGGGGACGACGTGGACGATATTTATACCATCCGCGTCCGCATCGAGGGCCTGGCCGCCCGCCGGGCCGCGGAGAACATCACTCCGGAGGAGCTGGAGGACCTGCGGGAGATCGTGGAACTGCAGGAATTCTATGTGGGCCGGGGGGACAACCTGCAGGTGTGGAACCTGGACAACCGGTTCCACGAGATCGTCTATGAGGGCTGCCGCAGCCGTCCGCTGAAGCAGATTCTGTCGCTGTTCCACAATTATATCCAAAAGGCCCGGGAGACCACTGTCCGGGGCGGCCGGGCCGCGGCGTCCACACAGGAGCACCGGGCCATCCTCACCGCCATCGAGCAGCGGGACCCCGACGAGGCCGAGCGGCTCATGGGCGTCCATGTGGAAAACGCCCGCAAGAGCTTCTTTGAGATGCTGGGGTAAAGACCCGGAAAAGCCGATGCAGGGGCGGGGCAGGCGCCCGCCCCATCCGTTCTTGGGGGAGGAAACACCCATGGCAGAGGAAAAGACCAATGTGATGCGGATGCTGGAGCAGGCGGGGGTGGCCTATACGCCCCACGGCTATGCCCACGGCAAGGAGCCGGTGGACGGCGTCACCGTGGCGGGCATTCTGGGGCTGGATCCCCAGCGGGTGTTCAAGACCCTGGTGACCCGGGGCGCCTCCGGGGGCTTCTGCGTGTTCGTCATCCCGGCGGACGCCACCCTGGACCTGAAAAAAGCCGCCCGGGCGGCGGGGGAAAAGAGTGTGGAGATGATCCACGTGCAGGAGATCAACAAGGTCACCGGCTATATCCGGGGCGGCTGTTCGCCCATGGGCATGAAAAAGCCCTATCCCACCTTTGTGGAGGAGACGGCCCAGCTATGGGACACCGTCCTGGTGTCGGCGGGGCGCATCGGCGCCCAGGTGGAGCTGAAGGCCGACGATCTGATCCGTATGTGCGGGGGGACCTATGCCGACCTCACTCTGTGAGGGGCAGTCCGCCGGAAGCCCTCTGTGACGGACCGCGGAGGGCCGCTATTCTGCAATAATGGTTGACAATATCAACAAATCGGGTCTATACTAAAGGCGGAGATGATGATACATGGACAATATTCGCATCTGCTTCCGGCGGATCAACCGCTGGGCCCAGGGCTATGTGGCCCGCCGCACCCGGGACGCGGCCCTGACCCCGTCCCAGATCCAGGCCCTGCGCCACATCGGCTATCACGGAACCATGAGCCAGCAGGAGCTGGTGGAGGATATGGGCGTAGATAAGGCCGCCGTCACCCGGCTGGTGGCCGGACTGGAAAAAGCGGGCTATGTCATCCGCACCGCCGACCCCAAAGACGGCCGGGCAAAGGTCATCCAGGCCACCGAGGCGGCCCTGCAGGTAAAGGACGATGTGATCGCCCTGGAGGAAGCCTATTACAACTGGCTGCTGGAGGCCCTGCCCGAAGAAGAGCGGGAGACCTTTGCCCGCCAGATGAACCTGCTGCTCCAGCGGGCCCGGGAGGGCCGCAGGAGCTGCTACTGTGAGCTGGACGCTCGGCGCGGGAAAGAAGGCGACGACCCTTGCACCTGATCGTCCGGTATGTGCGGCCCTATTTCAAACGGATGGGCCTGGGCCTGACCATCAAGCTGCTGGGCACCGTCATGGACCTGCTGCTGCCCTATATCCTGGCGCACATCATCGATGACATCACCCCGCTGCAGGACATGGGCCTGGTGGTCCGGTGGGGGCTTGTGATGCTGGCGTGCTCCTTTTTGGCCATCGCCGGCAATGTCATCGCTAACCGGATGGCGGCCTGGGTGGCCCGCGAGACCACGCGAAGGCTGCGCCACGACCTGTTTCGGAAGATCTCCTATCTGTCCAACCGGCAGATCGACGGCTTTACCGTGCCCAGCCTGATCTCCCGCATGACCACCGACACCTATAACATTCACCGGATGGTGGGCATGATGCAGCGCATCGGCATCCGCGCGCCCATCCTGGTGGTGGGCGGCGTGGCGGTGACCATCACCCTGGACCCGGTGCTGGCGTTGGTGCTCACCTGTATGCTGCCGGTGATTTTGTGCATCGTGTATCTGGTGTCCCGGCGGTCCATCCCCCTGTTCGACGGCCTGCAGCGGTCGGTGGACAAAATGGTGCGGGTGGTGCGGGAAAACGCCTCCGGCGTCCGGGTCATCAAGGCCCTGTCCCGCAGCGAGGGGGAAAAGGAGCGCTTTGAGGGCGTCAACCGTCAGGTCATGCGGGACGAGAACCGGGCCAATATGGTGATGGCCTTCAGCAAGCCCGCCATGAACCTGACGCTGAACCTGGGCCTGGTGCTGGTGGTGCTGGTGGGCGCCCACCGGGTGAATTCCGGCCTGTGCGGCCCGGGCGTCATCACCGCGTTTCTTACTTATTTTACCATCATCCTCAACGCCATGATGTCTGTCACCCGGGTGCTGACCATGTGGAGCAAGGCGCTGGCCTCCGCCGAGCGCATCGAAACAGTGCTGGCCGCCCCCGACGAGCTCACCGTTCAAACGCTGCCCGCCCGGGACGAAACAGCGCATATTGTGTTTGAAAATGTAAACTTTTCGTATAATCACAAGGAAAATAATCTGGAAGGAATCAATTTTACCCTGAACCGGGGAGAAAGTCTGGGCATCATCGGCCCCACCGGCTCCGGAAAGAGTACCCTGGCGGGGCTGCTGATGCGGTTTTACGATGTGGACAGCGGCAGCATCCGGGTCAACGGCCGGGATGTGCGGTCCTGGGACCTGAAGGCCCTGCGGGACTGCTTCGGCGTGGTATTCCAGAACGACATCCTGTTTAAAAAATCCATCGGTGAAAACATCCGCATCGGCCGCAATCTGAGCATGGAACGGCTGGAGCAGGCGGCAAAGGACGCCCAGGCGGCCTTTTTCGTGGAGGAGACCGGCGGCATGGACGCCAGCCTGGAGGCCAGGGGCGCCAACCTGTCCGGCGGACAGAAGCAGCGCCTGCTCATCGCCCGGGCGCTGGCGGGCCGCCCGGAGGTGCTCATCCTGGATGACAGCTCCAGCGCGCTGGACTATCAGACCGATGCCCGGCTGCGCCGGACCATCCACAGCGAATACGGCGACACCACCACCGTCATCATCGCCCAAAGGGTCAGCTCCGTGAAAAACTGCGGCAGGATCCTGGTGCTGGAGGAGGGCAAAATGCTGGGCTTCGGCACCCACCGGGAGCTGATGGAAAGCTGCCGCCTGTACCGGGAGATCAGCCGCCTGCAGATGGGAGAGGGGGAAGCGGTATGAACAAAAAGCGCGGTACGCTGCTCCGCCTCTGCAAATACTTGATGCGGTACAAATGGGGCCTGCTGCTGGCGGTGCTGCTCACGGTGGGCTCCAACCTGTTTGCCCTGGTGGGGCCGGAGCTTTCCGGCCGGGCCATCGACGCCATCCAACCGGGAAAAGGCCTGGTTCAGATGGAGGTGGTGCGGTATTTCGCCGGGCGGATGGCCCTGTTCTATGTGGCGTCGTCGGTGATGGACTATCTGCTGAACGTGCTGATGATCGCCATTTCCCGGCGCATCACCTATCAGATGCGGAAGGATATCTTCACCCGGCTGGCGGATATGCCGGTGGGCTATTTCGACACCCACGCCACCGGCGATATCATCAGCCGCATCTCCTATGACACCGATACCATCAACGCGTCCCTCAGTTCTGACCTGGTGCAGATTTTCGCCAGCGTCATCACCATCGTGGTGTCGCTGTACAAGATGCTCACCATCCAGGCCAGCCTGGTGCTGGTATTCCTGGTGACGGTGCCCCTGTCCATCCTCATCACCCGGCGCATCACCCAAAAGACCCATCCGCTGTTCCGGCTCCGGTCCCGGAAGCTGGGCGAGCTCAACGGCTTTGTGGAGGAGATGATCTCCGGCCAGAAAACGCTGAAAGCCTATAACCAGGAGGAAAACACCCTGGACGAGCTGGACGACATCAACGGCCAGGCGGTGGAGGCCTATTACCAGTCGGAATACCAGACGGCGGCCATGGGCCCTTCGGTGAACTTCATCCACAACCTGTCCCTGACCCTGATCTCGGTGTTCGGCACCATGCTGTACATGGGCGGAAAAATGACCGTGGGCGACATCAGCTCCTTTGTGCTCTACAGCCGTAAGTTTTCCGGCCCCATTCGTGAGATCGCGGATATCTTCAACGAGCTGCAGTCCTCGGTGGCGGCGGCGGAGCGGGTGTTCCGCATCATCGATGAGCCGGTGGAGCCCGCCGACCGGGCGGACGCCCGGGTCCTTGCCGGTGTGCAGGGGCGGGTGCAGCTGGAGCATGTGTCCTTCGGCTACACCCCGGAGCGCACGGTGCTGAAGGACTTCAGCCTGGAGGCCCGCCCCGGCCAGCTCATCGCCATCGTGGGTCCCACCGGCGCGGGAAAGACCACCCTCATCAACCTGCTGATGCGGTTCTATGACCCCCAGAGCGGCGTGATCCGGGTGGACGGACAGGAGATCCCCGGCCTGACCCGCTCCAGCCTGCGGCTGGCCTGGTCCATGGTGCTGCAGGACACCTGGCTGTTTTACGGCACCATCGCCGAAAACATCGCCTACGGCCGGCCCGGCGCCACCCGTGAAGAGATCGAGGCCGCCGCCCGGGCCGCCCACATCCACAACTTCATCACGCGCCTGCCCCAGGGCTATGACACCATCCTCACCGATGACGCCGCCAATATCTCCAAGGGGCAGAAGCAGCTGCTCACCATCGCCCGGGCCATGCTCATGGACAGTCCAATGCTCATCCTGGACGAGGCCACCTCCAACGTAGATACCCGCACCGAGATGGTGGTGCAGCAGGCCATGCGGGAGCTGATGCAGGGCAAGACCTGCTTTGTGGTGGCCCACCGGCTGTCCACCGTCCGCTCCGCCGACAGGATCCTGGTGGTGCGGGAAGGCAATGTGGTGGAAAGCGGCACACATCCGGAGCTGATGGCCCGGAAGGGCTTCTATTGGGAGCTTTACCAGGCCCAGTTCGTGTAAAAACAAAAGGAGAGACTATGAAACGATTTGCTTTGCTTGCCCTGACTCTGGCGCTGGCCCTGTGCCTGAGCGCCTGCGGCGGAGGCCGCCCCGACGATCCGCTGCTTTTTCTGCCTGCCGAAAAGGACGGCCTGTACCTCACCGACCGGGGCACGCTGCGGGTGGACGACGGCTTCGTCACCGGCGCAGCCTTTGTCATTGAAGGAGAGGGCGTTCGGGAGGAGGTGTTCCAGGGTGGGCTGACCCTGCCTGCGGTCAGCGCCCTGCCCCGGACCACCGGCATGACGGTGGGACAGTTCCGCACAGTGCTGTCCGGCCTGCTGCGGCAAGTGCCCAGGAATCTGGACACGGTGGCGTATCTGCTGGTGTTCTGCCCGGCGGACGGCGGGACAGAGGCCCCCGCCTGGACCTATTCCCTCTCCGGCGGTACCCTGACCCAGGGGATGGCAGAGGGCGCGGACCCGGCCCTGGGCAGCTTTTTGGTGGATGACGCCGGCCTGCTTGCCAGGATCCATCTGGCCCCCTGATACGCAAGTCCTCCCCTGCTGGAGCAGCTGCCTCAGGCCCTTGGCGTGACCGACTACCGGCTGGATCTCTGGCCCGCGGCAAATACGCAGGGCGCTGACGCCTTTCCCGGCTGGACCTATTCTCTGGCCGGGCAAAGTCTTGCGGAGGGCATCAGCGCCGCTGCAGACCCGACCTCCTTCGGGCGGCTGAATGTGGTCACCGACGCTGTTGTGGCGCATATCTTCATCGAGCCCTGACACAAAGCGGCTCTCCCGGTGGGAGAGCCGCTCTTTTTGCCGAAAAGCCTTGCAAAAACCGTCGTTTGGCGCTATACTTTTTGCGAAAATCACGATCGGAGGAACCTTTATGCAGATCCGTCAGGAAATTTTGGAACAGATCGCCGGCGGCGGGTTCGATATGGCCGCGCTGCTGAAAAAATATGCCGTCCCCGGCTGCACCCTGGCCGTCATCCGGGAGGGCGGGATCGCCTTTTCCGGGGCTTACGGCGTCCGGAACGCGCAGGGCACACCCATGACCGAGGGCACGCTGTTTGAGTGCGCCTCGCTGACCAAGTCGGTGTTCGCCCTGCTGGCCCTGCAGGAAGCGGACGTGGGCAAGCTGGACCTGGACGCCCCCATCGCGCCCCTGCTGCACGATGCGCCCTGGTCCGACGACCCCCGGTTTCTTACCGTCACGCCCCGCCAGTGCCTGAGCCACGGCTGCGGCCTGCCCAACTGGGAAAGCCGGCCCATGCATATGCTGTTTGACCCCGGCACGGCTTACAGCTATTCCGGCGAGGGCTATTTCCTGCTGCAGCGGCTCATCGAGCAGATCGAGGGCAAGGATATGGACCGGCTTTTCCGGGAACGGTTCTACGGAAGCTTCGGCATGGAGAGCACCTCTGCCTGCTGGACGCCCGCCGTGGGCGCGGCTTTCTCCGTGGGCTTCGCCAAGGACGGCTCCGTGCGCAAGGTGCGGGACTGCCGCCGGGATTCCGGCAACGCCCCCGAGCCCAACGCCGCCTGGTCACTGTATTCCTATGCCGCCGACTACGCCGGGTTCGTCTGCGCCCTGATCCGCAGCCGGGGAGGCCTCTCTGAGGGGATGTTCCGGGAGATGACCAGCCCCCAGAACCAGGCCGATGAGCACATCGACTGGGGCCTGGGCTTCGGCATCCCCAAGGCGGATCCCGACGTGCTGTGGCACTGGGGCGACAACGACGGCTTCAAGTCCTTCTCGGTGTGGGACAAGGCCACCGGCGACGGGGCGGTGGTCACCACCAACAGCGACAACGGCCTGGCCTTTTACATGGAGCTGCTGAAGGCGCTCACCGGCAGCGGTTTCTTTGACCACATCGCGTCCTTCATCGAGCACGCGGAATAACAAATGAAAAAGAGGCGTTGAATATGGCAAATACACTGGAAGCCCTGATGATCTTCTGCTTTGGCCTTTCCTGGCCCATTTCCATCCGGAAATCCCTGGTGTCCAGGACGGCCAAGGGCAAAAGTCTCTTTTTCGAGGTGCTCATCTGGGTGGGTTACATCTTTGGCGTGGCGCGGAAGTTCCTGGTGTGGCAGACCCCCGGCGCCGCCCTGGATTTTATGTTCTACTTGAGTTGGGTGTTCTATGTGCTGAATTTTCTGGAGATCACCGTGGACATCGGCCTGTACTTCCGCAACGCCAGGCTGGACCGGCTGCGGGACGCCGAGGCAGAGGCCGGGACGGCGGGCTGATATGCTGAAAAAACGCATGAGGGTGTCTGTGGACACCGGCCACTGGGGAACAAGGGCCGCCTGCGGCTTCATGCTGGCGGCGGCGGTCCTCCGCCTGTGGCATTATCTTCCCGGGGAGCCGGAGCCGGTGATCTTTTGGGTCCACCTGTGCCTGCCCACCGCCGCGGCGGTGTTCTTTCTGGCAGGCATGCTGGTAAAGCGCGGGCGGTATGCCGTACCCGCCAGCATCGCGGCGGTGGTGTTGGGCGTGGTGTTCTTTATCGTCAAGGCCGCCGCCTTCGCCCCCTGGCACCGGGCGCTGTGCACCCTGCTGTACCTGGCGGTGCTGGTGCTTTATACCCTGACGGCCGCAGGCGTCCTGCCTACCAAAAAGCTGCTGTACCCCCTGTTCGGCCTGCCCCTGGCCTTTCACATCGTCACCGACCTGCTGGAGCAGGCCCAAATGCCGCTGCCCCTGTGGGACTGGATGCCGGAACTGTCGGTTCTGTGCATCATGGCGGGGCTGTTCTGCCTGACCTTTGGCATGAAAACGGAACAATAAAAGCAGAAAGATCAAAAAACGCACCCGGCAGGGTGCGTTTTTTTCACGGAAGAGACAGGTTACAAAAGGCCCAGCGTCCGCAGCAGGAAGATCCAGCCGGTGATGGTCACCGCCGCCAGCAGGGTGGTCAGCACCACGATGCCGTTGGCCAAAACGCCGTCGTTGCCCATCTGCTTTGCCATGATGTAGCCGCTGGGGGTGGAGGGGGAGCCCAGCATGATAAGGATGGCCATCAGCTGCTCGTTGCGGAAGCCCAGGCGGACAGCAACGGGCAGAAACAGCGCGGGTAGCACCACCAGCTTGATGGCGGAGGCGGCCACGGTGGGACCCGCCTTCTGCAGGGCGTCGCCCCAGACAAAGCCCGCGCCGATAGCCAGCAGCGCCAGCGGCGTGGCCAGGCTGCCCAGCATGGAGGCGCACTTGGACGCCATGGCGGGGATGGGGATGCCCAGCAGGGCAAAGGGCATACCCGCCAGGATGCCCAGGATGATGGGGTTTTTGCACACGTTGAGGGCGGCGCGCTTCACCCGCGCGCCGTCCAGCTTGCCTCCGCCTCCGGCCTCCAGTACCAGGATGAGCACCGCGAACACATTGTACAGCGGCACCGAGGCCAGGATCATCAGCGGGGCGTAGCCCGCGTCGCCGTAAATGTTGGTGATGAGGGCCGCGCCCAGAATGGCGGCGCTGGAGCGGTAGGCCCCCTGAACGAAAGCGCCCACCTGGGTCCGGTCCTTCAGAAACAGCCGGGTCAGCGCCCAGATGCCCAGGATGCTTAAAAGCGTCACCACAAAGCCGTAGGCCACGAACCGGCCGTCCAGAAGCTGGGAGGGGTCCATCCCGGCGATGTCCAGAAACAGCATACAGGGCAGCGCCACGTTGAACACCAGCCGGTTGGCCACCCGGATGAACTCGTCGTTGAGGAAGCGGGCGCGCTTCAGCACCCAGCCCAGCACCATCAGGGCAAACACCGGCAGGGTGGCGTTGAGACTGTAAAGAAAATGGTCCAGCATACAAAACACCTCGTTAAATCAGCTGCAGCGTCCGCAGCAGGAAGATCCAGCCCGTCAGGGTCACGGCGGAGAGCAGCGTGGTCACCGCCACGATGCCGTTGGCCAAAACGCCGTCATTGCCCATGTTTTCCGCCATGATGTAGGAACTCACCGCCGAGGGCGTGCCGCTCATCACCAAAAGGGCCACCAGGGCCTCTCCGCGGAAGCCCAGCGCCGCCGCCGGAGGCAGTGCCGCGGCGGGCAGCAGCACCAGCTTCACCAGGGCGGCCAGCAGGGTGGTCCGCCGCTTTTCCAGGGCAGCCTGCCAGCGGAAGCCCGCCCCGATGACCAGCAGGGACAGGGGCGAGGCCAGCCCGCCCAGCATGGACAGGACCTTGTCGGCGGGAAGGGGGATGGAGCGCCCGGTCAGGGCAAAGGGCATACCCGCCAGGATGCCCAGCAGGATGGGGTTCCGGGCCACCTGCTTCAGCGCGCCCAGCACCCGGGTCCGGTCCAGCGTTCCGCCGCCGCCGGCCTCCAGACTGAGCACCACCACCGACAGCACGTTGTACACCGGCACCGCCGCCAGAATGATGAGGGGGGCATAAGCCTGGCTGCCGCAGATGCTCTGCAGCAGCGCGGCGCCCAGCAGGGCGGTGTTGCCCCGGAAGGCCCCCTGGGCAAAGGCGCCCACCTGGGTCTTGTCCTTCATGAAAAAGTGGGCCGGCAGCCAGACGGCCAGAACGCCCGCCAGGGTGGCCGCGAAGGCGTAGAGCAGAAAGCCGCCGTCCGCGGCCCGCACGCCTCCCATGGAGGCGATCTGCCGCAGCAGCATGGCGGGCAGGCACAGGTTGAACACCAGCCGGTTGCCCGTTTGGCAGAAGCCCTGGGTCAAAAAGCCCCGGCGGCGCAGCAAAAAGCCCAGCACCATCACCCCGAACACCGGGAGGATGGCGCCGACGCTGAACATAAAATCGTTCCACATGGTCCTTCTCCGTCAGGGGGAACGCTTTTGAAAAGGGGGTCCGGGCGTTCCCGCCGGGACCATCATACCACAGCGGCGGAGGAAAGTAAAAGGTTAAATGGCAAAAAGATGCCGGCGGCCGTCGTCCGTTAAATTTTAGAATTTTTAAGGAAAAACCTGTAGAATCGGCAAAGGAACTGTGGTATACTGGTCACGCTTATCAAAAAACACCGTTTGGACATAACAGGAGAACGAATATGGGAAAATATGAAGCAACCTCCCAAAGGGCCGCGGCTCCGGCGGGAGACGGAAAGAAAAAGAAGCACATTGGCCTGTGGATCACGCTGGCGGTGCTGGCGGTGGTGGTCTGCTGGGGCGTATGGTTCTTCACCACCCCGCCGGACCAGAATGCGGTGAACAACGGCAACGCCGTTACGGACCCTGACAGCCAGCAGGGGCAGAACCAGGCCGGCAGCGAGTCCGAGCACCACATCGACGCCCAGCAGCCAGAGGTCCAGCAGCCCGCGGAAAAGGAAATGAAGAAGGGCTATTACACCATCCTGCTGGCTGGCACGGTGGACAGCTACAACACCGACACCATGATGCTGTGCTCCGTGGACAGCGAGGCCGGAAAGGTCAAGCTGGTCTCCATCAACCGGGACACCCAGGTGGACGCACCCATCCAGATCCCCAAGATCAACGCCATGTACGGCTGGAAGAACGGCGGCGACGAGGGCGCCCAGACCATGTGTGAAAAGGTCACCGAGGTCACCGGCATCCCCATCAACTACTACGTCACCATCAACATGAACTCCTTCATCAAGATCGTGGACCTGATCGGCGGCGTGGACTACAACGTGCCCTTTGACATGGTCCACCGGGACGCCCAGGAGAAGTTCGACATCAATTTGAAGGCGGGCCAGCAAAACCTCAACGGCAGGGAAGCCCTGCAGTTTGTCCGCTACCGCTCCACCGCGGAAAACGACTTTGGCCGGGTCAACCGGCAGAAGGACTTCCTGGTGGCCGCCGTGAAGCAGGTGCTGAAAAAGTTCTCCGTCAC
This sequence comes from Clostridia bacterium, assembly GCA_029099685.1. Taxonomy (GTDB): domain Bacteria; phylum Bacillota; class Clostridia; order Oscillospirales; family Butyricicoccaceae; genus UBA4644. The sequence goes on along the minus strand of JAQXOO010000030.1, from coordinate 6,483 downwards.
CCAGATCGAGGATTACATCCAGATCTTCAGCGAGAACGTAGTCACCAACATGAGCGTCCAGAATATGCTGTGGTTCTTTACCAACGTGGTCACCGGACTGGATTTTGACGAGGACGTCACCTCCGACACCCTGCCCTATTACACCACCGGCTACTGGACCAACCCCAACGCCGAGCGCTACGGCACCCAGTCCTATGTCTATCTGGACCCCCAGCAGATCGTGGAGTATGTCAACGCCAACATCAACCCCTATACCACCGATATCACGGTGGACGACGTGAACATCCCCCGATGGATCAATCCCTGATTTTTTGAAAAAATGCCCGGAAGAGGTTTCTTCCGGGCATCCTTTTGTGTTATACTTTCTGCGTGAGCCGAAAGGAGGGCCGCTATGGAACAGACCTGTCCCTATTTTCCCAAATGCGGCGGCTGCGCCGCCAGAAATGTGCCCTATGACCGGCAGCTGGCGCAGAAAACCGCCTATATCCGGGGCCTGCTCAGGCCCTTCGGCGGCAGGGTGGAGCCTTGCCGGGGCGGCCCCACGGAGGCCTGCCGCAACAAGGTCCATCTGGCTTTTTGCCGGGAAAACGGCGCGGTGCGGGCGGGCTTTTTTGACCGGGTCACCCACCGTGTGGTGCCGGTAAAGCGCTGCCCCATGCACGGGGACTGGTACGAAAAGCTGGTGCGGGCCGCCGAGGAGTGGGCCGCCCGGTGCGGCGTCGTGCCCTATGAGCCCCGGACGGGAAAGGGGAGCCTGCGGTTCCTGGCCGCCCGGTATCTGGAGGGCCGCCTGATGGTAACAGTGGTCAGTCAGCAGCCCGCGCTGCCGGGACTGGACACCCTGCACGCCCTGCTGGAGGAGCGGTTTGGCCCCACCGCCCTGTGGCTCAATGTCAACCGCCGGCGGGACAGCGCCGTGTTTTCACGGGATTTCCGCCACATCGCCGGACCGAAAAAGCTCCGGGGGAGCCTGCTGGGGGTGGAGTTTGAGCTGAGTCCCGACGCTTTTTTCCAGGTGAACACCGAAATGGCCGCCCGGATGTACAGCCGCATCCTGTCCCTGGCCCGGGATATCGGCCCGGACACCGTGGTGGACGCCTACAGCGGCATCGGCATCACCTCCCTGCTGTTCGCCAAGGCGGGCATGAAGGTGGTCAGCGTGGAGCAGACGCCCTCCGCCGTGGAGGACGCCCGGGCCATGGCGAGATCCAACAGGCTGCAGGACAGGGTCCGCGCCCTGTGCGGCGACTGCGCCAAGGTGCTGCCCCGGCTGCGGCCCGGGGGTGACGCCCTGTTTTTTGTGGACCCGCCCCGCCGGGGACTGGGGGAGAGCGTCTGCCGCACCGTTCTGCGCTTTGCCCCTAAATATGTGCTGTACCTGTCCTGCGGCCCGGAGGCCCTGGCGGAGGACCTCCGCCGCCTGCAAAAGGGGGGGTACAAGCTGCAGCTTGCCGAGCCCTATGACCTGTTCCCCCACACGGAGCATGTGGAGACGGTATGTCTTCTGTCACGAAACAAGTAAAAAAGAACAAGAATAGGCATAAAATAAGGGATTCCGAGAGATTTGCTGAAATAGGCAGTCTCCCGGAATCCCTTTTTCCGTGTTTTGACAATAGCGTTATCGTCTGCCTTTTGATAGGTTGAGACAAGAAACTACTTTTTTGCCGATTGAGACAATAGGACTATTGTCATTATTTTGCGGCTTTTGCCTCCAGTTCTTTCAGCGTCACACCGGCTGCATTCTTCCATGTAGCGGGTCCACTTACGCTGTATCCGGTGACGAAATCGGCGGCAGCAGAAGAGCTGGAGAAAAGAATATTTTCAGTGGTCACAAAGTCCTTCACCTTGTTAGAAGCAAGGTGCTTTTTACGAAGAGTGGCAGCACCCTTACTCAGAGATTTCTCTGATGTTTTTTCGTTGAGAACTGCTCCTGCAAACAGCACGAAGCCTTCGGTAGTAACCATACCCTTGCCGGATGCATTGCCCAAATTCAAGAACAGTGCCTCATCGTCAACAGTAGAATTCGGATCATTATGTACAGTAGGTTCAAGCACCTTGTAACCCAGGGCATTGATGAGGATACGCACATTATCGATGAATTCTTCCATGGCAGCAGTCTGAGATTCTTTCATGACTGTTTTGCCATAGGTGTTCTTGGTCAGCACTTTGTAGCGTTTGCTTTCCCTTGCAATCTGCACGAAGCGATCCTCAAGATAGCGGATCAGGGCCTTGTTTAAGTCTCGCCCAAGGAAGATTACAGCCGTTGTCCAGTAGAACTTCTCCTTGTCAGCATTATAGTCTCTAAGGCGCTGATTTAAGCGTTCCTGGATGGTTTCCGACTCACCGATGTAGACTGAGTCGGAATCGTCTTCTTCCTTGCAGAACAGGAAGTAAACGCCAGCGCCCTTTATGTCATCTCGCTTGCAGTCGGAGATTTCAATTCTTGGAATTTTGATTGCCTTGCCGTTCCAGTTGGATAGTTCGGCGGTAATGAGGCTGTCAGCTGTTCCGTTGGCGAGGAACAGCTCTATTGATTTTCCGTAAGCCATCAAACATACCTCCTGTTTTTAGAATCGTTGTTTTGTACCGAGGGTTTCTACACCCACCTCTTCGAGAAAAGCATTACATTCATCAATTCCTTTTCCGTACATTGCCGTGAAAAGATATTTATATGCTTCGTGATCTCGATTGCCTGGGATAAAGGCCATTCCTCCAAGATTCAGAACTTCTGTCATCTCAGTGCAATCCAGAGACAGACCAACACCCATAGCTAGAAGAGGTAGCATGGTAAAACGATGAGTTTCTTTTTGCACTCTGGAATAATTCATTTTGTCCAGACCAGTTTTCTCCTCGAACGTGGATTCATACCAGTGTTCTTCGGCCATTCTTTGTTTCATCCACTGAGCTGGAGTCTGAGCAGAAGCCTGGGCACGTTTCAATTTCTTTTCAAAGTCCTTCGCTCTGTTGAATAATTCCGTATTCTGAGTGTTGTTATCAAAGGAAGTGGTCTCCTTGAAAACACTATCAGAGCGGAACATCATCCGGGCATCACTGTGCATCAGATAATCAGGTTGCAGCTTCACAGAGAAGTCAAGTGTACATTCTGCCAGATGACTGTTCGCATACTCGGTCAACTGATTATTCTGAACATAGTTTTCGTGGTTAATGACAAAATATTCATCTACAAATCGAAAGGCACCGGTATCCAAGATTGCCTTCAGGAATTCATTGCTCTGATACAACTCGAAGGCCTGTGTAAGCGAGATAGGACGTTGATGACGTTTTGCTTTTGTGGTTTTATAATTGGGCTGGCTAGGATCCAATCAAGCAGGCTGAATACGCATACAGTCTGATAGAGAGCGAGGTGAAGTAAATGCAGGCACTGACACAAAATGTAACGGTCATTCCGGCACGAAAAAGAGTCGGTTCGCAGAGAACGGCTGCACAGGTGCAGAAGATAAGGGTTGCTGCCTACTGCCGTGTTTCCACAGATTCCGAGGAACAGGAAACCAGCTACGAAGCGCAGGTGCAGCATTATACGGATTATATCCGCAGCAGGCCAGACTGGGAGTTCGTTGAGATTTACGCAGATGACGGTATATCCGGTACGAATACACGCAAGCGGGAAGAGTTCAACCGCATGATCGCAGACTGCGAAGCGGGAAAGATTGACATGGTCATTACCAAGTCCATCAGCCGATTTTCACGCAACACCCTGGACTGCCTCAAGTACACGAGGAAGCTGAAGGCGCTGAACATTGCAGTGTTCTTCGAAAAAGAGAATATTAACACCCTGGATTCCAAGGGCGAGGTACTTCTGACCATCATGGCATCTCTGGCACAGCAGGAATCGGAATCCTTATCCGCGAACGTCCGAATGGGCATCCAGTTTCGCAATCAGCAGGGCAAGGTGCAAGTCAACCACAACTGGTTTTTAGGCTACACCAAAGATGCCGATGGCAATCTGGTCATTGACCCGGCGCAGGCTGAGATCGTCCGTCGCATCTACCGGGAGTACCTGGAAGGAGCCAGTTTCCTGCAGATTAAGCGAAGCCTGGAAGCAGACGGCATCGAAAACGGAGCCGGTCATAAGAAATGGCATGAGAGCAACATTCAGCAGATTCTGACCAACGAAAAGTACATTGGTGATGCCCTTCTGCAAAAGACATACACGGTCAGCGTTTTGGATAAGAAGCGCAGTACAAACAATGGGCAGAGACCGAAATACTATGTGGAAGGCAGCCACGAAGCCATTATCAGCAAGTATGTGTTCATGAGGGTGCAGTCGGAGATTGCGAGACGCGCCAACTTGAACCCTGACGGAAAGCGGAGAGTCTACAGTTCCCGATACGCTTTATCCGGCATGGTCTACTGCGGCCATTGCGGAGACATCTACCGAAGGGTCAAGTGGAATAATAGGGGCTGTAAATCCACGGTATGGCGATGCGTCAGCAGAGTCCTTAAAAAAGATGTGGATTTTGATTGTCCCGCCAGAACGGTAAAGGAAGAAGTGTTGCAGGATGCAGTTGTCACAGCGGTCAACGATGCCTACGCAAGGAAGAATATCGTAACGGCACTTCTGAAGCAGAATATTGAGTCCACGGTGTTTGGCGACCCAGAAGATCGATTGGCAATGGCAGATAAGGAACTTGCCGACCTGTAAGCGCAGATGATTGCGGTATCCGGCGATGATGCGGCGGTCGATGCCCTTGGGGAGCAGATTGATGGATTGAGGGCAGAACGTCAGAACATCCTCGCAGAGACCGCAGAACGCAGCGACCTGCAGGAGCGCATGAGCGATATGATCAGTTTTCTAGATGAAATGCCAGAAGCGTTGACAGAGTACAGCGATGCCATAACGAGGAGATTGGTGGAGAGAATCACGATTTATGATGAAAGAATCGTGGTGGAGCTGAAATCTGGGCTTCAGATGGAAGTGGATGCGTAAACAGAATATGGATATGAGAGGATGCCCGGGGCCGATTTTTGAGGTTGGCTCCGGGTAATTTTTCTTAACAAGATCATTCTACTACGGTTGACGTTTCTTTGATAGATAATTCTCACATTTCGCTATCAAATCTACACAAATACCAAGTTCTCACCTTGTATCTTGGGGAAAATTGGTGTATAATATCAATTAGGGTAGATTGCAAAAGTAACTTCCAGTTTGCAAGACTTACTTCCGGTTTTCCAAAAGTCCTGCAAGACTAAATTCCGTGAAACTAAGGCTCTCCCCGCAAACCCGGAAGTTAATTTTACAAACATTGTCCAAACCGGAATTTACTCTTTCAAAGGGAATTGAATATTTCTAACCGGCGTGTTAGCATATGTGTGAGCGGGTAGAGGAGTACCACATTTTTACAGTCCTGAGAAGTTGGGATTTCTCAGGGCTTTTTTGCTTTTTGCGGTATATATAGCCTTCATTTTGTATTTTGCGGTACAATCGACATTGTTGTTATTCTCTAATACAATGACCGTACCAAAATAAAGGAGGACTATCCATGAACATCCACTATATCCGTTCAGGCGACTACTACATTCCAAACCTGACGCTGCCGGAGGAAACCCGCCCTATTGGCAGGTGGGGGCGAATGCACCGGGAGTATCTGAAAGGGCATAAACCGATTCAGTATAACTGCCTGCTTCTGTCCGGCAAGCTGTGGACATACCTTGCTGATCTGAATGAGCAGGCGCAGGACAGGCTGGAGCGTGTGATCGACCAGATGAAAGTCGCCGAGGGTATCACGGAAGCGCTGAAAGCCAGTAACCCAATGGCTTGAGTGAGTGCCATGAACAATATCCGCGCCAGAGCCGAGGAGATCATCCGAGAGGAGCTGATCTTTGTATGAAGATGGAAGAATACCTCCGGGCACTGGAAACCTATGTATCTTCCCGCATGCTGAATCTGAGAGATGGCGAATCTGTCCTGTCGCTGCTCTATGAGGCATACGGTGATATCAACCCGATGTACGATGACCAAATCAAGGCTGATTTTGCAGAACTGTATCAGGCTTTGAACGGAATGCCGCTACAGGAAATGGACTGGATTGTCAATCCTGTATGCGCCCTCTGCCGAGACCATGAGCGGAATGGATTTGTGCACGGCGTGCAGCTGGGGGCGCAATTGGCACAGAAAATACAGAGTGGTTAATAATCCTTTTATTCGTTGCCCCGGCTCGAAAGCCGGGGCATTTTTGATTTCGTGACCGCAAATGAGAGCCAGATTTTATACGGAATAGAATATTTTCGGATTATCTTCATTGCGTTTGTCGGAAAATGGTGTTATGCTATAAGTGTTGCAAAACGCTGGCAGAAAGGAGAATACTGTATGGCAAATTTTACGAAGAAGGCAATCCGGGATTCTTTTGTGAAGCTGCTGAACGAAAAACCCATCAGTCAAATTACCGTTAAGGACATTGTGGAGGACTGCGGGGTGAACCGCAATACCTTCTATTACTACTATCAGGATCTGCCCCAACTGAT
>JAQXOO010000029.1 GCA_029099685.1 Clostridia bacterium | reverse complement strand
CGCTTAGGAGGCGGACCCTCTATCCCGGTGAGGTACAGGGGCGGGTGGGTACGGTCCATTATAGCGCGAAAGCGGCGGCGCGTCAAGGAAATTATCGGGCAGCCCCGGGGGGGCTGCCCGATGTTTTTGATCGCATACCGCCGCCAATGGAGCCGGGGAAAGGCGGGAACATCAGAGAGGGACGGGCCGCGCTTTGCAAATGGAATAGGGAACGGCGCGGAGGTCAGATGCTGACGGGCCGGGCTTTGCGGAAGAAGAGGAGCGGGGGCAGGTCAGACGCTGACGGGCCGGGCTTTGTGGAGAGGGCGGAGCGGGGGCAGGTCAGACGCTGGCGGGCCGCGCTTTGCGGAGAGGGCGGAGCGGGGGCAGGTCAGACGCTGACGGGCCGGGCTTTGCGGAGGGGGGAGGCGGAGCGGGGGCCGGCCAGACGCTGACGGGCCGGGCCTGGCGAATGGGGACGGGAGCGGACGGTCAGACGTTGACGGCCTGGGCTTCCTGTCCGTCGGCCTGGGCCAGAATGGGCCGGAGCTGCTCCAGGAAGGCCTCTACCTGGTGGGAGGAACGGCCGGTGTAACGGCGGCCGTCCATCAGGGCGGTCAGCTCCTCCAGAGTCATGTTGAAGTTGGGGTCGTCCGCCAGGCGGCGCAGCAGGTCACAGGGCTCGCCCTCCTTCATCTTGGCGGTGGCGGCCATGGAGTGCGTGCGGATGATCTCGTGGATCTGCTGGCGGTCGCCGCCCCGCTTGACGGCCTCCATCATCAGGTTCTCGGTGGCGATGAAGGGCAGGTACTCATTTACCGTGCGGGTGACGATCTTTTCATTGACGCGGATGCCGTGGGTGACGTTCTGCATCAGCCGCAGGATGGCGTCGCAGCACAAAAAGCCCTCGGGCAGGGAGATGCGGCGGTTGGCGGAATCATCCAGAGTGCGCTCCATCCACTGGACGGAGGCGGTCATGGGGGCGTTCATGGCATCGGCCATGAGATACCGGGCCAGGGAGCAGATGCGCTCGGAGCGCATGGGGTTGCGCTTGTAGGCCATGGCGGAGGAGCCCACCTGCTTGTCCTCGAAGGGCTCTTCCAGCTGGCGGTCATGCTGCAGCAGGCGCATATCGTTGGCGAAGCGGTAGCAGCTCTGGGCGATGGAGGACAGCACGTTGAGAATGCGGCTGTCGAACTTGCGGGCATAGGTCTGGCCGGACACCGGGAAGATGCGCTCAAAGCCGAACTCGGCGGCGATCATCCGGTTCATCTCGTCGATCTTGCCCTCGTCTCCCTCAAACAGGTCCAGGAAGCTGGCCTCGGTGCCGGTGGTGCCCCGGCAGCCCAGAAAACGCATGGAATCCAGCACGAAATCCAGCTCCTCCAGGTCCAGCATCAGGTCCTGGAGCCAAAGGGTGGCACGCTTGCCCACGGTGACCAGCTGGGCGGGCTGGTAATGGGTGTAGCCCAGGGTGGGCAGGTCCTTGTACTGCCGGGCGAAGTCCGCCAGGTTCTTCATGGTGTTCAGCAGCTGGCCGCGGAGGTAACGCAGGCCGTCCCGGTAGAGGACCAGGTCGGCATTGTCGGTGACATAGCAGGAGGTGGCGCCCAGATGGATGATGCCCTTCGCGCCCGGGGCCACCAGGCCGTAGGCGTGGATGTGGGCCATGACATCGTGGCGGATCTCCTTTTCCTTGATCCGGACGGCCTCGTAGTCAATGTCGGTGAGGTGGGCCTCCAGTTCGGCCACCTGGGCTTCCGTCACCGGCAGGCCCAGCTTGTGCTCCGCCCGGGCCAGGGCCACCCACAACCGCCGCCAGGTCTGGTAGCGGGTATCGGGGGAGAACAGCTGCAGCATATAATCGGAGGCATAGCGGGAGGACAGGGGGCTTTCATAACGGTCTTTACGCATATCTCAACTCTCCTCAGCGGGTCATGATGGCGTCGCGCTCAGCACCTACGGACACATAGCCGATGCGGCAGCCGATGGCGCGCTCCACATATTCCACGTAATCGCGGGCGGCCTGGGGCAGGTCTTCGTACTTCCGGACGCCGGAGATATCGCACTTCCAGCCGGGGAGGTATTCGTATACCGGCTTGGCGCGGTCCAGCAGGGCGGGGAAGGGGAAGCTTTCGGTCAGGGTCCCGTCGATATCATAATGCGTGCAAACGGGGATTTTGTCAAGATAGGAAAGGATGTCCATCTTGGTCAGGGCGATATTGGTGGCGCCCTGCAGCTGCACACCGTAACGGGTGGCCACCAGGTCCAGAGGTCCTACCCGGCGGGGACGGCCGGTGGCAGCGCCGTATTCGCCGCCGGCCTCCCGGAGCTTTTCCGCTTCCTCTCCGAACCACTCGCAGGTGAAGGGACCCTCGCCCACGCAGGTGGAATAGGCCTTTACCACGCCCAGGACCTCATCCACACGGCTGCCGGGGATGCCGGCGCCCACCGGAGCGTAAGCGGCGATGGAATTGGAGGAGGAGGTATAGGGATAGATGCCGAAATCCAGGTCACGCAGGGCGCCCAGCTGGGCCTCGAACAGGATGTTCTTGCCCTGGGCCTCGGCCTGCCGCAGGAAGGCGCCGGCGTCGCAGATGAAGGGGGCCAGCCTGGAGCCGTATTCCATCACCCAGGCGAACATATCCTCCAGGGAATAGGGCTTGGCGTGGTAGACGTTTTCGATGGTGAGGTTCTTCCACTCCAGAATGCCGGCAAGGCGGCCCTTCAGGTATTCGGGGTACAGAAGCTCTCCGGCCTGGATGGTCTTTTTCTGATATTTGTCGCTGTAGACCGGCGCGATGCCCCGCTTGGTGGAGCCGTAGGCCCGGTCCTTCAGACGGGCCTCCTCCAGAGCGTCCAGGTCCCGGTGGTAGGGGAACACCAGGGTGGCGCGGTCGGAGATCTTAAAGTTTTCGGGGGTGATCTCGATGCCCGCCTTCTGCAGATCCTCGATCTCCTTCCACAGATGCTCGCAGTCGATGACCACACCGTTGCCCAGGACATTGACAACGTCCTTGCGGAAGATGCCGGAGGGCAGCAGGTGCAGGGCGAATTTTCCGTATTCGTTGATGACGGTGTGACCGGCGTTGTTGCCGCCCTGGTAGCGCACCACTACGTCGTATTGTTCGGTGACCAGGTCCACCATGCGGCCCTTGCCTTCGTCACCCCAGTTGATGCCCACGATCGCGCAGTTAGACATAAAAATTGCCTCCTGTATGGAAATTTGGATTGTCAAAAACCGATACTTTGATTATACTAAGAACAGAACTATAAGTAAAATTGCGGTTTTGAATGTTTAATATAAGATTTACGAATGGATGGTGGATATGGAGGCGAAACTGGAGCTTTACCGCATTTTCAAGGAGGTGGCCGAGCACGAGAGCATCTCGGCGGCGGCCAAAACACTCTACCTGTCCCAGCCTGCGGTGAGCCAGTCGGTGAAGCACCTGGAGGAGCAGCTGCACACAGCGCTGTTCGTCCGGGGCAAGCGGGGCGTGGAGCTGACCCGGGAGGGGCGGATGCTCTATGAATACGTGCGGGGAGCCATGGGCCTTTTGGAGAGCGCGGAGGAAAAGGTGCGGCAGGCGCGGGAGCTGGAGATCGGCCAGCTGGTCATCGGCGCCAGTGATACCCTTACGCGGGAGTACCTGCTGCCCTGTCTGGAGGCCTTTCGCCGGAGCTATCCCGGCATCCGCCTGAGCCTGCGCAACGGCACCAGCCGCCAGGTGCTGCGGATGCTGCGGGAGGGAAAGGTGGACATGGCCTTTGCCAGTATGCCCGAGGAATCGGCGGAATACCGGGTGGAAAAGTGCTTTGATACCCACATGATCTTTGTGGCGGCGCCGGGGTACGCCTGCGATTTTGAGCGGACACACACCCTGGCGGAGGTGGCGCGGATGCCGCTGATCCTGCTGGACAGGCAGGCCAGCTCCCGGCTGTATCTGGAAAAGCGGTTCGAGAGCCTGGGGCTGACCCTGCGGCCCGAGCTGGAGCTTTCCACCCACGATCTTTTGCTGGCGCTGGCCCAGATCGGCCTGGGGGTGGCCTGCGTCACCCAGGAGTTTTCACGGCCTTTTCTGGAGCAGGGGCTGGTGCGGCCCCTGCGTACCGCGCCGGTGATCCCGCCCCGGCAGGTGGTTATGTGCACCCTGCCCCAGGTGGAGCACAGCCCGGCGGTGGCTCATTTTATGGAGGTGGCCCGGGGAAACGGGCGGCGGTAAGGGCAAAACGGGACGGCCGGGCAAAAGTTTTGAGAGAATTTACAGCAGTCGCCTTGATTCGACGGAAAGATGGCATATAATAGAACCATCAAGGGGCCAAAGGAGTGAGCAAGCATGGAAAAAGTGATCCTGCGATACCGGAAAAAGGGATATACACAGACGCAGCTGGAGCAGGCGGCCCGGAAATTTGCCGAGGCAAAGGGCCTGCGGGACGCCAATCTGGAGCTTTACAACGACTTTGAGGAAATGGCTGTGTTCGGCATCGACAAAGAGGGCAAAAAAGCGGAGGCCACCATGCCCTTTTCCCAGCTGGAACGCTGGATGAAGGCATGAGCGGGCAGATCATTTTGAGCGAATACCGCCCCGGTGAGGCGGCGGCGCTGGTGCGGCTGTTTTACAACACGGTGCACAGCGTCTGTCTGGGGGATTACACCCAGGAGCAGGTGGACGCCTGGGCCGACGGCACCGCCGACCCGGCGGTGTGGGAGCAGTCCTTTTTGCGGCATCAGACGCTGGTGGCCCGCATTGGCGGGGAGATCGCCGGGTTTGCCGACCTGGACGGGGACTATCTGGACCGGCTGTATGTCCACCGGGATTTCCAGCGGCAGGGGGTGGCCACGGCGCTGGCTCAGGCGCTGGAGCAGCGCGCCGCCGAAAAGGGCTTTTCCCGCATTACGGTCCACGCTTCCGTCACCGCCCGGCCGTTTTTTGAAAAGCGGGGCTGGCGGGTGGTCCGGGAGCAGCAGGTGGAGCGAAAAGGGGTCTTTTTGACCAATTTTATTATGGAAAAGGACCTGTGACCGGGGGACACATGGGCAAAAAACGCCGCTTTTTCCGGCGGGAAACGGGCAAAGACCCGTTGACAGGACGGGAAAAACCTGTATAATAAAAAGTGCCGCACAAGCGGTCATGGATATCAGAAAGATATCGTTTCCCTGCAAAGGGGAAATGGTATCTTTTTTTGTTTTGGAGGTCTTATATGAAGAACAATTCCGTGAAAAAACTGGTCTATTCCGCCATCTGCCTGGCCCTGTGCCTGGTGCTGCCCTTTTTGACCGGGCAGATCCCCGAGGTGGGCTCCATGCTGCTGCCCATGCATCTGCCGGTGCTGCTGTGCGGGTTTTTGTGCGGCGGGACCTGGGGCGCAGCGGTGGGCTTCGTGGCGCCGCTGCTGCGCAACCTGCTGTTTGGAATGCCGCCGATGCCCTGGTGCATCAGCATGGCCTTTGAGATGGCGGTGTACGGCCTGGTGGTGGGGCTGCTGTACCGGAAGCTGGGCAGGAGCCTCAAGGGTATCTACGGCAGCCTGGTCTGCGCCATGGTGGCGGGCCGGCTGGTGTGGGGCGCGGTACAGGCGGTCATCCTGGGGCTGCGGGGCGGAAGCCTGACCATGAGCGCCTTTATGGCCGGGGCGGTGACCGGGGCCATCCCGGGCATCGTGCTGCAGCTGGTGCTGGTGCCCATCCTGGTTCGGGCGCTGGAAAAGGCCGGCGTCAAGGCGTGAGGCATACACCGGAAAACATAAAAACGGAACAGAGGGCCGCGGGCCCTCTGTTTTTTTATGCCCGGAGATCTTTCCCGGAACAGTTCATTGGGAATTTCCGCTTGGGAGGGCTATCATGGGGCCATCACGATCAAAGGAGGCAGATATCCCTATGGCTATCGACTACGCAAAGCAGTATCAGAACTACATCGACGAGGAGCTGGCCGCCTCGTCCGCCACCGAGTGGATGGCGGCAGCTTCCGGCCAGGTGCGCTACGGCGACGGCAAGGAGGTGGAGATCGCCACCCTGAGCACCACCGGCCTGGGCAACTATGACAGCTCCAAGACCGACGGCAGCGCCTATCCCAATGGCGCCGTCACCAGCAAATGGACCGCCCACACCCTGGAGATGGACCGGGGCGTCAAGTTCGCCCTGGACCGTGTGGCGCCCGAGGACCTGTCCTTTCCCGCTACGGCGGAAAATGTCATCCGCGAGTTTGCCAGAAACCAGCTGGCCCGGGAGCAGGACGCCTACCGCATCAGCCGCCTGTACACCCTGGCCTATAAGGACCTGGCCTGGCGCGGCACCCATGTGCTGACCTATGACAGCGGCAGCGAGAACCTGGTGGACAAGCTGTGCGGTCTGGTGCAGACCCTGGAGGACGACAGCCAGCGCACCGGCGGCTTTGTGGCCATGATCGCTTCCAACCTGAAGAACGAGATCCTCAGGACCGCCGCGGACAACTACAACAACATCACCTTTGAGCAGCAGGTGGAGATCAACGGCGTCACCTATTCCCATGCGATGATGATCAATGACCTGCCCTGCATCTTTGTGCCCTCCAGCCGCATGAACACCGTCCTTTCCATCCAGAGCGGCCGGGATGACCAGGCCGGAGGCGGCGTGGTGGCGGCAGAGGGCTCCAAGCGGATCTGCGCGCTGGTGACGGCATGGGACACGCCCATCGCCATCTCCAGGATCGACAGTCTGAAGCAGTTCGGCCCGGAGGAAAACCAGCTGTTCGACGGCACCGCCATCCAGGCGCGCTACCTGTATGACCTGGTGGTGCCCAAGGACAAAACGGTGACCATCGGCGCGCTGGTGAGCGCCTGATGAGCGTCCGGTTCGCTGAGGGCGGCAGGGAGCGCATCCTGGAGCGGGGGCTGGCCCTGTCCGGCATGGACAGAAACGGCCGGGCGGAGGCTGCCCTGGATACGCTGGCCGCCCTGGCGGCAGCCTGGTGCGGACGGGGGGACATCCCCCGCCAGATGGAAGGCGCCATGGCGGTGCTGCTGTCCCGCAGCCTGCAGGGTGAGGACGGACGGCAGGTCTCCTCGGTAAAGCGGGGAGACACCACCATCACCTATGCCGGCGGGCAGCAGGGCTTTTCTGCCCAGGGGGCGGAGCTGCTGGCGCCCTTTGTACGGCTCCGCAGCCCGGAAGGCAGGTGGAAGCCGTGAACGAGGCCGCCATTTTGCGGGCGACCATGACCGACAGCGGCACCTTTACCCGGCAGGTGTGGAACGGCAGGGAATGGAAGACCGAGACCCTTTATGAGGGGCTGGCCTGCACCCTGTCCAGGCAGCCTCAGGCCGCCGCGCCCAGAACCCGGGGACAGTGGGAGGACATGGGGGAATGCGAGGCCCGGCTGGCGCTGTTTTTGCCTGCGGGGACGGTTCTCCGGGCGGGGGACCGGGCGGAGATCCGGCGGGCGGGACAGGTGCTGCGGGGCATCTGCGGACCCTGTATGCCCTATCTTTCCCACTGCTTCACCACCATGCTGGTGCAGGAGGTGGAGGCGGCATGATCGGACTGCGGGAGCTGACGGCGGGCATCGCCGAGTATCTGGCCGCGAAAACCGGCATCGCCGCCACCAACCGCCGGGCGGAAAGCCCGGTGTATCCCTGCCTGGTGGTGGAGGCAAACAGCCGCTGCGCGGGCATCATCGCCTGCGGCAGACAGGTGGAGCGGCAGGTCACCGTTACAGTGACCTGCTACCCCTCTCGCAGAAGAGAGCGGGAAGCGGGGCTGGAGCTGGCCGACAGGGTGTTTGACCTGCTGACGGCGGGCTTTTCCGCCTGCGGACGGGGCTTTTGCCCCAAGGAAGCGGAGGTCGCCGCCGATGAACAGGAGCGGGTGCGGGTGAAGGTCCTGCTGGAATTTTACGATCTGCCCGAAACGCCGGTAAACGTGCCCACCGCTACCGAAAAAATGGGCACTCTGACGCTGAGGATGGAGCAGAGCAAGGAGGAAGGATAACATGGGCTTGCCCCAGATCATCATTCGATTCAAGACGGCGGGGGGCACGGCCATCCGCCGCAGCGCGAGAGGACAGGCGGTGCTGCTGGTGCAGGGCGAGGGCCTGGCGACCCGCGGATTTTCCCGCCTGGACCAGGTGGACGCAGAGGCGGTGGGACAGAGGGCCTACCAATTGCTGCGCCTGTGCTTTTTGGGCAATCCGGCCAGGGTGTATCTCACCACCTATCCCGCCGGAGGCGGGGAGGAAGCGCTGGAGAGCGTGGCGGCGCTGGCGGAAGGCGGCTGGCTGTGCGCTCCCGAGATGGACAGCGCCGCGGTGACCGGCTTCGTCAAGGCCAAACGGGCCGCCGGACGTCCGGTGCGGGCGGTGGTCTCCACCCAGAACAGCCCGGACAGTGCGGGAGTGGTCAATTTTACCACCGAAGGCATCCGGGTGCGGCTGGAGGAGATCGAGGCGGAGGTGCCGCCGGCGGACTACTGCGCCCGGGTGGCGGGCATTTTGGCGGGGCTTTCCCTGCGGGAGAGCGCCACCTATTATCCGCTGCCGGAGGTGGAGGCGTTTACCCGCAGCAGCGACCCGGAGGGCGACATCGAACAGGGCCGCCTGATCCTGGACCGGGGCAGCGAGGGGGCGCGGCTGGCCCGGGCAGTCACCAGCCTGGTGACGGAGGAAAACGCCGGGGACAGCGCCTTCCGCAAGATCAAGATCACAGAAGGCGTGGACCTGATCCGGGCGGACATCCGCTCGGTGTTTGAGAGCGAGTACGTGGGCAAGGTGCTCAACGACTATGACTCCAAGCTGCTGCTGGTCACCGCCATCAACAGCTATTTTGCCTCGCTGGCGGGCAGTGTCCTGGACACCGGACGCAAAAGCCAGGCCAGCGTGGACTTTGACGCCCAGAAGGCTTATCTGGAAAGCATGGGCGTGGACACCGAAAGCATGAGCGACACCGCCATCCTTTCGGCCAATACGGGCAGTCAGGTGTTTCTCCGGGCGGATGTGCGCTTCGCCGACGCCATGGAGGACCTGACCTTTGAGATCACCATGTAAAGGAGGGAGCGTATGTCGGGTCTGAGTGCGAACCGGGTGCTTTCCGGTTCATTCGCCGAGGTCTGGGTGGACGGCAGCCGCATCGCGGAGGCCAGCGCCATCCAGCTCACGGTCAAAATGCTGCGCTCCGATGTGCAGATCGGTATGGATGTGGATTCCAAGATCACCGGCTGGCGGGGCGAAGGACAGCTCCGCCTGCGGCAGGTGTTCAGCCGGTTTTTTGACATCGTGGAGGGGGCCGGACAGGGGCGGGACATTCGGGTGACCATCACCACCGCCCTGAAGGACCCCGACAGCAGCAACGGCGAGGAGGAACGCTACAGCGTGGACAACGTGGCGCTGGACAGCCTGCCTCTGGTGAATTATACCACGGGCAAGGTCAATGAGCAGGTCATCTCCTTCCGCTTTTTACCCGGCGACCTGAAGCAGCTGTCGGGCATCCAGGTCACGGAGGTGGCCTAAATGAGTACGGCGGAGCAGTGGGCCGGGCTGCTGGGGCAGGAGGCCGGAGAGGCGTTCAGCCTGAAATTTGAACGGCTGGGCCTGGAGGCCCGGTGCCGGCCGCTCCGGGCGGGAGAGGTGGAGGAATGCGTCCGTATGGGCGGCGAACGGGGGCTGCGGTACGCCCTGTACCTGGCCTGTGATGAGCTGCGGGAGGCGGGCGAGCACCTGAAAAAGCAGGGGGCGCTGGCAAGCGCCTTTGACATCACCGAACGGTTCAGCTACGGAGACGTGGTGGCGGCGGGCGCCGCCATCCTGGGCCAGAGCGGCACCGACACCGGGGGCGTCCGCCTGGAGGACGGCCGGCAGGCAGCCTTCCAACAGCAAGGAGAGACGGAGACCGGAGCGCTGCTGCCACGCAGCGCCGGCCAGGTGTATCCCGGAAGGGCGGAGGATTGGTTTGGCTCCGCCGGAACGGAAGAAGAACCCCTGCGGGAATGGCCTTTTCGGGAGCGGGACGCGGAAGACCTGGCCGACCGGCTGTGGGCGGCCTGGGGCAACCGGTGAGCGGGCGGAAGGGCAAAACGGCCTCTGCCCCCCGCCGGACATAACAAGAAAGGAGTGATGGAATGGCGGGTAATACGAGAACAGTCATCCTGCAGCGGGGCGAGGAGGAACGGCTGGTCCTGGCGGTCAATCCCCGGCATATGGTCATTTCCCAGCCCCAGAACACCCTGAGCTATGTGACCGTCCGGGGTGAGACGGTCCACGCCGCCCGGGGCAGCGGGCTGACCCAGGTGACGCTGGAGACCTTTTTGCCCGGGGAGGATTCCCGGTTTTACCGGGGCGTTACCCCGGCGGAGGCGTTGGCCATGCTCTACCGTTGGAAAACCGATGGCGGGCCGGTGCGGCTGCTGATCTCGGGCAGCGAGCTGGGCGAGCTGTTTCTCATCACCGGCCTGCGCAGGACCCTCACCGAGGGCGACCGGGACGTGGGCGTGGCCATCGCGCTGAAGGAATACAAATACATCACCCTGGCCGAGTCGGATGTGGTGGCACGGCAGGGGGCGGGCGGACTTTATCAGCGGGCGGATGAGCGCGCAGCAGCCGCATCCTATGTGACCCGGGGCGGGGAGGACCTGTGGACTGTCGCCCGGACCTGTCTGGGAGACGGCGGACGCTGGCGGGAGATCGCTGTGAGAAACGGCATCGATGACCCCCATGACCTGCCCGCAGGAAAGGAGCTGTATCTCACATGAGAGTATGGCTGGAGGGCCGGGAGGTCACCGGCCTGTGCATCCGCACGGCGGTGGAGAAACATCTGGACGGCGCGGGGGCCGAGGCGGAGATCGCCATGGTCTGCGCGCCCATGGACAGCCGCCTGCCCCGGCTGGACCCGGCCTGCGGACAGCGGGTGGAGGTGCGGCAGCAGGGTGAGACCCTGTTTTTCGGCCGGGTGGAGCGGGTGAGCTATGACGCGGCGGCGCTGGAACTGACGGTGCTGGCCTTTGACCCCGTGAGCCTGCTGGCAAAGAACCACTGCCGGGGACCCTATCTGGGCACGCCCCAAAGCATCACCCGGCAGCTGTGCCGGGAATGCGGGCTGGAGCCGGGGGACATCTGGCCCGGGGACGGACAGGAGGTGCGGCTGGGGGCCGCCTGCGGCAGAAGCGCCTTCCGCACCATATGCAGCCTGTATGACGGCCGATGCGTGCTGGACTGGAGAGACGGCAAAGTGGACCTGTACCCCAGGGGCGTCAGCCGGGCAGTGCTGGCAAGCGGACAGCTGACGGATCTCACCGCCCGCAACACCTGTGAGGACGCGGTGACCCAGGCGGCGGTCTACAGCGGCGGAAAGGTGGCCGCCCTGGCCACCGATGACCGGGGAGCAGAGGCCTTTGGCCTGCGGCGCAGGAACGAGCACCTGTCGCTGGCCTGTGCCTCTGCGGAGGAGCAGGCCCAGGCGGCCCTGAAGGGAGAAGTCCGCCAGGCGAGACTGACGCTCACCGGCAGGAGCCCGGTGAAATGCGGGCAGATCGTCACCCTGGACAAGCCGCTCATGGGCGTTCACGGCGATTATCTGGTGGAGCGGGTGGCCTGGCACTGCCGGGGCGGCCTGACCTCCACACAGCTGGGGGTGGTGGGACTGTGACCGGGAATCCCTATTACCGGATGCTGGGCCTGATGGGCGCGGACCGGCTGCAGCTGGGTCTGGCCACCCTAAAAAGCTATGACAGGGAGCTGTTCCAGATGGAGGGCAGGCAGATAGCCCTGGCCGGACGGGCCAGAGGGCTGACCATCGGCCCCGGCGACGAGGGCGAGCTGTTCCTCTGCCTGGGAGACCGGACGGGCTGGTACGTGCTGTGCCGACTGGAAGAACGATGACAAGGAGGGAAAAGCATGGCACTGTTTTCCTATGACAAAGAGGCCGCCCTGCCCCGTATGCGGGAGGTGGCGGTGGATTTCAGCACCGGACAGCCGCTTATGGACGAGAGCGGCGAGTTCCGCTATGTGTCCGGGCTGGAAGCGGTGCGGGTGTGGGTCTGGCGGGCGCTGCGGCATGACAATGTGCGCTTCGCCTGCAGCGCCCACACCGACAGCTACGGCAACCAGCTGCACCTGCTGGCGGGAAAGGCCCTGCCCGAGGCTGAGAGCCGTCTGGCCGGCCTGGTGCGGGAGGCGCTGCTGGTGTGCCCCTATATCAGAGGGGTGGAGCGGTTCTCCTTTACCCGGGAGAAGGCGCGGCTCACCGCCGCCTTTACCGTCCGTACGGTTTACGGCGAGCTTGCCGCGGAAAGTGAGGCAGCGGTATGAATTATGATTTTGACAGCATCCTCCAGCGGCTGAAGGCGGCCCTGGGGGACCGGGTCAGTGCCCTGGAGGGCACCTTTGCCGGGGATATCCTTCAGGCGGTGGCCGCCGAGTTGGCTCGAATCTGGAGCCAGGAGATCGACACGGTGACCCAGCGGGGCTTTGTGGCCACCGCAGAGGGCCGGTGGCTGGACGCCGCCTGCGGCGATTACGGCGTCACCCGAAAATCCGGCGAAAGCGACGAAAAGCTGCGCCGGCGGGTGCTGGACCACATCCGCGCCCGAAGCGCCGGCGGCAACGCCGCGGATTATGTGGCATGGGCGTTGGAACTGGAGGGCGTGGCCGCGGCCGCGGCCGTCCCCCTGGGCAGGGGCGCGGGCACCGTGGATGTGTATTTTGCTCCCGAGGAGGGGGCTGAGGGGGATCTGGCCGCCGCCCTGCAGGCTCATCTGGACAGCCGACGCCCCGTGGGCGCGGATGTGAAGGTCATCCAGGCCCAGCCGGTGGCCGTCAGCGTGACGGCGGCGGTGACCCGCAGCGGAGACACGCCCATGAGCGCCATTACGGCGGCTGTGGAGGCGGCGCTGGCGGAGTATCTGGGTCAGACCAGGCTCACAGAGGGCGGCCAGCTGGTGAGCATCAACCGGGTCATCGGCCTGCTGATGAACTGCGCCGGAGTGGCGGACGCTTCCGGCGTTACCCTCAACGGCAGCGCCGCCAACCTGAAGCTGGCCCGGGGGACCTTTGCCTGTCCGGGTACGGTGACACTGACGGAGGCGGAAAATGGCTGATATTAAGAAAACGCTGCCCCAAAGCGTGGGAGAAAGCCGGGGCATCGGGGAGATCCTGGACAGCTGCGGCACGGAGTTGGAGCTGCTGGAACAGGAGGCCCGGGCCGCCTGTCTCCGTCTGGCCGCCGCCACCGCCGACAGCAAGGGCTGCGCCCTGTGGGAGCGGGAGCTGGGGCTGGAGGTCCGGGAGGATCTGCCCCTCAGCGCCCGGCGGGTGCTCATCCAGGTGGCGTTGGAGCAGATGGACACCTGTACGCCCGAAAAGCTGCGGGCCTTTGTGCTGCGGATGCTGGAGGGGCAGGTGGAACTCCGGGAGGATTTTGAGGGCTATACCGTTTATCTGGCGGCCCAGGTGGAGAAATTCCTGGTGCCCAGCCTGCGGTATGTGGAAAAAGCCCTGCGCCGGGCCACGCCCGCCCATCTGGACTGCGTCCTCAGTGCCCGGGCCGATCTGAACACGGACACCCGGCCCCGGCGCGCCCTGCTCCAGGGCATCAAGCTGGAGATCTATACCAAAGAGGAGGAAAGCGCATGAAACTCACCGGTATGTATACCCGGGCCGGGGCGGAGCTGGCCGCGCAGGCACAGGCCCAGGAAAGCAGCCTGACCATCACCAGAGCTGCCGCGGGAAGCGGCCAGACCCCGGCGGAGAACAGCGCCATGGCAAACGAGCTGCAGGCGCTGGAGCTCCACGACAAGACCTATCAGGGACAGCACGCCACGGTGGCAGCCGTGCTCAGCGCCGCAGGCGCCGCCGGGGCCTATATCCTGCGGGAGGTGGGCCTGTTCGCCAAGGTGGGCGGCGGCCCGGAGGTGCTGTACAAGCTGTTTCGACTGGACGAGAGCCTGACGGTGGAGCCGGACACCGACCTGACGGTGACATTTTATCTCACCGAGACCATTTTGCAGGCGGAACAGGTGCAGGTAAACATTCTTCAGCAGGGATTGGTGACTGAGGAGATCTGCCGGCAGGTGGCACAGGAGGCGGCGGAGAGCGTCCGGGAGGACCTGGACGGCCATGCCTCGGACAGCGGCGCCCACAGCGCCCTGTTTGCCCAGAAGGCGCCCCTGAGCCATACCCACAGCCCGGGCCAGATCACCGCGGGCACCTTCGGAGGTATGGTGACGGCCCAGAGCAACACCAGCTATGAGACTGCGCAGGTGCGCAACATCTCCCTGTCTCCGGAAGAACCCTCCGGCGGCAGCAACGGCCAGCTTTGGTTCAAATACACCACCTGAGGAGGCGGAAACATGAAACTGGGTGATACCAATGTGGGGGATCTGGTGTATCTGAGGGTCAGCGGAAGCTACACCGCCTTTCGCGTGATGCACCACGGCAGGCCCGACAGCACCTATGACGACAGCTTCCGAAACGGCACCGTTTTGATGATGGACTATTCCGAAAGCGTCTATCAGACGCTGATGGTGGAGGAGGTGGACCAGAGAAAGGGAGACTATGCCGGCTCCTATATGCACCAGGCGCTCAACAGCACCTGGCTGGCCAGGCTGGACGGCTCCCTGGCAAGCCAGGTGGTGCAGGTCAAACTGCCCTACCGCCGGGGTACCGACAGCGATCCCTATGTGGTGGCCAGCGGCAGCAACGGACTGGCGGCAAAGATCTGGCTGCCCTCCATTGCGGAGGTAGCGCGCAAGACCATGAATGACCTGGGCACGGGGAACTTTTACATCACCGAGGGGGCGAAGTTTGATTATTTCAAGGACGCCTCCGCCAGCTTTTACAACAAGTGGAAGGTGCTGGATCCGGATACCGAGACGGATGCCGGCTGGGGCACCCGCACGCCGGGCAACTACGGCAGCGGCGAGTACGCCGACTTTTTCTGCAAGATCAGCGTGGCCGGCGAGTGCTATACCGCCGGCAAGAACAAGGTGTATGTCCGGCCCTGCCTGGTGCTGCCCGATGACACGCTGCTGGACGGGGACGGCCGGGTGACCACCGGCGTCATCGTGCCGGTAAAGGTGGACGGCGTGTGGTGCAGCAGCGTTTCCTGGTGCAAGCAGGCCGGGGTGTGGCGGGAGACCGCCGGCATCCATAAAAAGGTGGACGGTTCGTGGAACCAATAAGGAGGAACACACATGGATAAATTGAAGATCGGCGCGCTCCGGCGAAACGGCGATGCCATGTTTACCACCGCGCAGGTGGAAGGCATGACCGTCCCGGCGCTGGAGCTGCGGATGGAAGGCCCGGTGGACCGGGAGCTGCTGGACGCCCTGGCGGAAGGCAGGCTGGAGATCTGCGGCGCGGACGGCGTCCGGCAGGGGGAATATCTTGGCTACAGCCGGGTCCTCCGCTGCAGCGTGGTGGTGGCAAAGCTGTCCGACACCCAGCAGGAACTGGCCGATGCCAGGGCCGCCCTGGCGGAGGCACAGGCGGAAAACGAGACGCTGGAGCGGGAGAACGCCGCCCTGCTGTATGCGTCCCTGACCGGGGAGGTGCAGGCATGAGCAGGCATTTTGAACGCATCCGCAGATATTTCCGCAAGGGGCTTTATACCCGGGAGCAGCTGGCGGCGCTGGAAGCGAGGGGCGTCATCACCCTGGCGGAACGGCTGAAGATCGAAAACGGAACATAAGGGACCGGCCCGTCCGGACGCTGAAATGCGCCGGGCGGGCTGGTTTTTTCCGTTTTTTATGCTATAATGGCAGAAAAGGGGGGCGGAAAGATGGAGTGGGTGTACCTGGAGGAGACCGACAGCACCAACCGGGTGGCCAAGGAGCTGGCCCGTCAGGGGGCGGCTCACGGCACGGCGGTGCTGGCGGCACGGCAGACGGCAGGCCGGGGACGCAGGGGCAGGCACTTTTTCTCGCCGGAGGGCGGGCTGTATCTCAGCGTCATCCTGCGGCCGCGGCTCGCCCCGGAGGACCGGGTGCTGCTGACCCCCATGGCAGCCGTGGCGGTGTGCCGGGCGGTGGAGGCGATGTGCGGCTGTTCGCCCGGGATCAAGTGGGTCAACGACCTGTATCTGGGGGGCAGGAAGCTGTGCGGCATTTTGTGCGAGGGGGCAGATGACGCAGTCATTGTGGGCATCGGCCTGAACCTCAGGACCCCGGAGGGGGGCTTTCCCCCGGATATCCCCGCCGCTGCCCTGGACTGTCCGATGGAGGGCAGGGCGCTGGCCCGGGCCATCCGGGAGCGGCTTTTGACAGCCGACCCCTATGAAAGCCTGGAGGAATACCGGACCCGCCAGCTGGTGACCGGAAGGGATGTGACGGTGCATCCCGCCGCCGGAGCGCCCTATCCCGCCCATGCGGTAAGGGTGGACGACCGGGGACGGCTGGTGGTGCGTACCGGAGAGGGCCTGCAGGCCCTGGACAGCGGAGAGGTCTCCGTACGATTTGAATAAAGGAGCGGCAAGTATGAAGTATTATCTGGCAGACGCCTTTACCGACAGCCTGTTTTCCGGCAACCCCGCCGGGGTGTGCGTGTGTGAACAATGGCCTTCTGACGGGATGATGCAGCGCATCGCCGGGGAGAACAACCTGCCCGAGACGGCCTTTTTATGCCGGGAGGAAGGGGGCTGGCGCATCCGCTGGTTCACGCCCGCCTTTGAGATGGACCTGTGCGGACACGCCACGCTGGCCGCGGGCTTTGTGCTGATGAACTATGTGGAGCCGGGGGACCAGGCGGTCTTTGAATCCTGCAGCGGGCAGGTGCGGGTGCTGCGGGCGGAAAACGACCGGTATGTGCTGGATTTCCCCGCCCGGCCGCCGGTGGAGGTGCCCATTCCCGCGGGCATCGAGGCGTGCCTTGGGGCCAAAGTGCTGGGCTGCTGGCAGTCCAGAGACATGATCGTTTTGCTGGAGAGCGCCGCCGAGGTGCGGCGCATCTCGCCGGATTTTGAAAAAATGAAGGAGATCATCCCCCAGTGGGGCATGGTGCCCACGGCGCCGGGGGAGGACTGTGACTTTGTCAGCCGGTATTTTGACCCCCGGGATGCCAACATCGAGGACCCGGTCACCGGTTCTGCCCACTGCACCCTGACGCCCTTTTGGAGCGGGCGGCTGGGCAAAAAGACCCTGTGCGCCCGTCAGTTGTCTCCCCGGGGCGGGACGCTTTTGTGCGTGGACGAAGGCCGGCGGGTGAAGATCGGCGGCGGCGCGGTACTGTATCTGGAGGGCGAGCTGAAGCTCTGAGCGGAACAAAAGAAAAGCTGTCATTGCCGGAATTTCCGGCTATGACAGCTCTTTTTTGTGGGGAAATGCCCCTTAACGGGGCTTTTCGTGTCCGGTGATGAGAATGTGGGGATTTTCCCGGGGGTCCAGCCACAAAAGGGTGCGGACCATGTCCTCTTCAAGCAGGCCGATGCAGCCGGAGGTGGGATGGTCGCTGCAGTGGAGGAAAATGGCGCAGCCCCGGTCCGGGACGGTATAGGGCGGGGTGTTGTACTCGATGACGCAGGCGTAACGGTAGGTGACGGAATAATCTTCCAGGTGCTCCGCGTCCTGCAGATCCCAAAGCTGGGTGATGAGGGGGTCGTCCCGCTCCTGCCAGGTGTTGAAATAGGGGGAGGCGGCGTCGCACACCCAATCGGACTGGGGCGTGATGTCCCTCCAGGGCAAAAGCAGGCCCGCAGGCTGGGAGGCCAGGCCGAAGGCCGAGCCCAGCGCCCACAATCCGGCGGGGGACTGGCGGGTGTTGCGCCTGCGGTCATGGGCGATGCCGTTGGAGCCGGTGTAGCCTGCCATGCGGGTCAGGCCCGGCTGGGCGTGCCAGGCGTTGTCCTCCATGGCGTAGCAGGTGGTGAGGGTGGAAACGCCGTCTTCCTCCCGGGCGACCGTCAGCACCAGCTGGGTGCAGCCCCGGTCCTCCAGGTCAGAAAGGGTCAGACCCTCCACCGCCAGCCATTTGGCCAGAAGTTCCCCGTCGGAGCAGTCGTCATCCGGAGCAAAGTCTCCGGCCCGGGCCATGTCCCAGCAAGCGGCGGTGTCGCCGGGCTGGGGGACGATAGGCGCGCCCTGCTGGGGCTCGGAGCCTTTCCAGGGGGGCGGGGCATAGCGTTCAGGCGAAAAGGCGGGCGGCGCCGCTTCTTCCCGAACGGCAGGGGTGGGTTCCGGTTCCGGCTCCGGGACAGACGGCTGTCGGGCGCAGCCCGACAGCAGGGCAAGACAGAGCAAAAGCAGGAACAGGCGGCGCACGGCGGTCACTCCTTTGCAAAACGGAAGATCTGGCTTCATTATAGCAAAGGCGGCGGGGGATTTCAACGGAAAGGGCCTCCGGAGAAGCAGGCCGGAAACAGCAGGGCCCGCCGGGAGGCCGGCGGGCCTTTATTGGGCTGTGTTTTGCGGGCTTATTCCGAAACCGCCGCCCAGGAGGCCACCACCAGGCGGCCGTCGGGCAGAGTCTCCAGCGTGACACGGGCGGTATAGTCCTCACGGCGGCCCTGGGGGTCATAGGCGTGCTCGTGGGAAAGCCAGCTTCCGTCCGCCTGCTGCTCTGCGGAGTCCACCAGATACAGCGTGCCGGTGGCACCGGCTTCCGCATACGCCAGCATGCCCTCCTGATCGCTGAACAGGGAGGCGAAGCGGCTGTCATACAGCGCCGGGGTGACGATGCGCAGCATGGCCGCCTGGAAGTCGGTGTATACAATGTCGCCCGACGGGTCAAAGCCCAGATGCTCCAGCAGCTGCGCGGTGCCGCAGGTCAGATCGGATTCCAACAGGCGGTAGTTCTGGACAGCCACCCACGCCGGGGCGGAATCTCCCGGCTCGTCCAGCTGAAGGGAATAGTCTTTGCCGTCGGGGGTGATGGCTGCGATGTTGCGCCAGGGCTGGCGGATGCCGTTTTTCACCCGGAAGCCCCAGATATCCCACCGGTTTTCGGATTCTTCCAGGGGTTCGGCCGCCAGCGCGAAGGAGCCCTCGGGCAGGGCGCTCTGTACCAGCCCGGCCATTTCGCTCCGGAGAATGGCGGCCTCCAGCAGGGCCTGCTCCTCCTCACTGGGAGAGGGCTGCACAGGGACCGGGGGCGTGTCGGTCCCGGGGGACTCCGGCGCTTCGGGCACAGCGGGAGTGTCCCCGGAGACGTCCGGCGTGTCCGGCGTATCCTGGGGATCAGAAGGCTTTTGGCCGCAGCCTGCCAGCAGCAGGGCGCAGACCAGGCAAAGGGTCAGGACGGTTTTTCCGTATTTCATATCAGATCCCTCCGTTGTTTGTGGTTTTGCCTCTTTAGACGGGGAAAACGGGAAAAAGTTCCCGGGAATGTGGCCGAAAGAGTGCTGCCGGGCCAAGCGCAGAAAGAAAAACCGCCGGTTTCCCCGGCGGTTTTTGCTTGTTTGAAAATGCGGCAGCTTACTTGCAGCACTTGCAGGCGGCCTTGGCCTTGCGCATGGCCAGGATGCGGTTCATTTCGTTGTAGACGATCATGAAGCCCTCGTCCACGCCCATGCCGGGCTTGGCCAGGATCTGGTCGGGCTGGGTGGCCATGGCGCAGTTGACGCACACCTGGGCGCTGCGGTCGGTCTCGTTGCAGGTGCCGCCCTGATAGGCGCCGATGCCCTTGGCCTTGCAGTACAGAACAGCCTCGATGGTGTTGTTCACGCCGCCCAGGTCGGGAGTCTTGATCTGGACCATATGGCCGGCCTTCTTGTCGGCGAACAGCTTGATGTCCTCCAGGGTGTTGCACCACTCGTCAGCCACCAGCTCCACATCGCAGCCGCGGCCGTCCAGCTCGGCGGTCAGAGCGGCCAGAGCCTCGATCTGCTCCTCGCGAGTGGAGTCGCAGTCCATGGGGCCCTCGATGCGCAGATGCAGGGGCTTGGCGATCTGGCCCAGCTTCTCGATGTAGTCGGCCATGGCCTTGTAGTTGTGATTGCCGAAGGCGGCGCCGATGGTGCCGTACACGTCGATGTGCAGCACGGGGGCGTAGCTCTCGTCCAGACGCTTGGACAGGATGCGGTCACGCAGCCAGGCCACATACTCGGCCAGCTTCTCGCCGTTCTTGCCCAGCTTCTCTTCCACGTTGTTGATGAGGGCATGGGGCAGGACCTGGGCGCCCTTGATGATCATCTTGTCGGCGTTGTTGTAGCGGTCGTCGCCGGACTGGGTGAAGATGGCGATGGGCTTGTCGGACACGGTGCAGCCGTACTCGTCGGCCACAACTTCGCACATCAGGCGGCCGGTGGCCTTTGCCACGGCGTCCAGGATGGCCTGGGAAACACCGTAGCGGATGGCGGTGTGCAGGCGCTTGCCGTCGATCTGGATGGCTTCCATCATGGCGCACAGGCCGCGGAAGTCATCGGCTTCCTTGCCAACCAGCTGGGGCTTGATGTACTTGTCGATCAGGGGGATAAAGTCCTTGGCCAGGAACAGGGGATCACGGCCGCCGGCGCCGGAATACTGAACGGCGGCGCAGTCGCCGTAGGCCACCTGGCCGTCTTCCAGGACCAGCATGACGGAGATGGACTCGCCGGCCTGGCGGACGGCGGAGAAGCCCTCGGTCACAGGCGCGCCCACATAGAAGATGCCGTCGTGGCCGGCGCCGCCCTTGATGGCGCGCTGGTCATCGAAATAGAAGCCGGTACGGCCGGCGGAACAAACCAGATCTACGATTTTCATTGGAATCTACGTCCTTTCGATCAAATAGTTGTCAAGCTTACAGGTGAAAAACGCTTATTTCTTGGGACGGCCCACCAGGCGGCCCTTGGAGATGGCATAGACGTCGTCGATGACCATCTGGAAGGCGGGCTTGCGGCCCTCGGCCTTGCCGCGCTGCTCGATCTTTTCCCGGTGGAAGTCGATCAGCTCCTTGGTGAAGGGCAGGTTGCCCACCTCCAAGATGCGGATGGCGCCCTCGTTGTCGCGGGCGGGCAGCATCTTGCCGGCGTTGAAGCGGGAGGGAGCGAAGGGGATGTCCAGCACGCCCGCCTGGACGGCACGGACGGCGCCCATGGCGATGTCGCCCTGGCCCAGCTCGAAGCACTTGTCCACAATGCAGCGGGTCTCCTGACGGATGATCTCCTTTTCCTCCTCCAGGTTGGCGGCGGTGCACACCTGGTCACGGAGCATGTTGATGACCTGCTTGGTGCAGCGCAGGCCCTGGGCGTTGGCCTCCATGGTGGGGATGCCGGCGGCCTCGTGGGGGGTCTTGACGATGACCTTGGTGGCCTTGCTCAGAGCGGCGGTGGCGGAGCCCCAGGAAATGACGCCGAAGGCCTTGGCCTCGTCGGCGGGGAAGCCGCCCATCCACTGGTGGAACACGGTGGTGACCACCACGTCCTTGTAGCCGTTCTTTTCCAGATACTCGTCGGTCAGCTCTTCCAGGGTGCGGATGGCGGCCACGTCCTGGACCAGGTTGCCGCACTGGCCGTAGCCCACGGTGATGTTTTTGACGCCCTGCTCGGCGGCCAGCAGCGCCTCGATGATGGCAACGGCGTGGGAGACGCAGGGGGGCACCAGGGTGCCGGTGAGGGGGCCGTAGGGCTCGCGGTTGATGGAGACGCCGGCCTCCTCGTACATGCCGGTCAGACGGTCCACGTACTGCCAGTCACGGATGGTCTTTTCCATGGGGACATTCTTGGCATAGGGCAGGTTGTAGGAGATGCCGCCGCCCTCGTAGCTGGTAAAGCCGCCGGCATAGGTGATCTCGGTGAGCAGGCGGGCGTCGGGGGTGCCGTGGCGGACCTGGACGGGGGTGTGCAGGGACTCGATCACCTGGCGGCAGGCGGAAACGCCGTGGTTGACGGCGGGGAAGCCGTTGAGCATGGAACGGCCGGCCTTGATGGACTCGCGGATGCCGTTTTCGCCCTCTTCATAGCGGTTCTGGCGGGTGTAGCTGTCAATGGTGGTGGGCAGCAGGTCGGCTTCGCCCTTGTCCTGCAGATAGGTCAGCAGCTCGATGTGCTCCTTCAGCAGGGCAACGCCGGCGCGGGGCTGGATCAGGGTGTCACCGCTGTTCTTGGCGGCGATCAGCTTTTTGCTGAAGATGCGCTCGTCGGGCATGGCCTTGTGGTAATCCACGGCCTCCTGAAAATCCACGTCCTTGCCGGTGGGCCACTGGGTCAGGACTTCCTTGCGGAGGGCCTGGAATTCGCCCTCGGGGATGCGTTTATTCTGAATATCCATCAGGGATCAGCTCCTTTTTCATGATGTGCAGCGCCACCTGCGGCTCGTATTCCGCCAGCAGGCCCATGGCTGCCAGGATATAGCTGCGGTCCACCAGTACCCGGGCCTTCAGCGGCCGCAGGGACATGGGTTCCGCGGGGTTGAACAGTGCGTGAGAGGCGATCTCGCCGGTGCGCCTGGTGTGGATCAGGCTGCCGCCGGTGACGATGATCTGGCGCACAGGGCGCAGATCCTTGCCGGTCTGGACAAAAACCTTTCCGGCCATGGTATAGGCTTCCTCGGTGGAGCCTGCGTGGCGGCGGGCCGCCGTTTCGCAGGCCATGGAGGCCAGGGCATAGTCCAGCCGCTCCCATTCCTCGCTTTGGGGCACCTCATCGGTATGCACGGACAGGTGGTCCACCATGGCCTGGGCCCGCTCGGGGGTCAGGCCGGCCAGCGCGGCCACACGGTCGATGCCGGCGGCGTCCACGATGCCGTGGATGCTGTAGCGCATACCGATATCGCCTTCCACCGTGCGCTTCACATAGGGCTCGGGCAGGCCCTTGTACACCGTGGAGGCGTCCTGGGGCATGCCGTCGGCGATGGAATAGACGTCGGTGGTGGCGCCGCCCACGTCCAGCGCCAGCAGGTCGCCGATGCCCGGCTCTTCACCGGTGCCCTCGGCCAGAAGCTGCATGGCCCGCATCATGGCGGAGGGGGTGGGCATCATGATGCCCGAGATCAGCTCGCTGGCCCGGGACAGGCCCTTGGCCTGGATGATGCGCCGCAGGAACAGCGCCCGGATCTGGGACTGGGCGGGCTCGATGTTCAGCTGGCCGAACCGGGGCATGACGTTTTCGCAGACAAAGGTCTCCCGGCCCTCCAGATACCGCTGGCACTGGCGTGCGGCGGAGCGGTTGCCGGCGATGACCACGGGGAAATCCCGCTTGCAGGCGGAAAGCATCCTGGCGTTGTTCAGAATGGTGGCGGTGTTGCCGCCGTCCGTACCGCCCACCAGCAGAAAGATGTCGGGCTTCAGCGCGTCGATCTCCTCCACATCGTCCTCGGTGAGGTCATAGGAATAGATCTTCGCGATTTTGGCGCCGGCGCCCAGGGCCGCCTGCTTGGCAGCTTCGGCCGTCAGCTCGGGCACCAGGCCGGAGGCGATCATTTTCAGCCCGCCGGCGGCGGAGGAGCAGGCGTAGCGGGCGGCAAAGTCCAGCTTTCCGGTCTTTTCCTCCAACAGGGCCAGGGCGTTGTTCAGGCCGTCGTTGATGTCGGTCTGCACCGTGGTAAAGGACGCGGCTGTGCCCAAAAGACATTCGCTGTCAGTATCCACGGCGGTCACCTTGGTATAGGTGCTGCCGAAGTCGATCAACAATACAGGACGCATAGGCTCAGTCCTTGATGCCCAGGTCTTCCTTCAGCGCGGCGATGGTGGTCTCGGGGGCGGTTCCCGGGGGGAAGGCCCGGTCAAAGCCCATGGCTTTGAAGCGCTTTTCCACTTCAGAGAATTCCTGCTTGCCGATGACGATGTTGCCGCCGCAGTAGAGCAGGATGCCCTTCAGGCCGGCCTCATCGCACTTTTCCCGCATACCGCGGCAGTCCAGCTCGCCCTGACCGTACAGGGAGGAGATGACGATGGCGTCGGCCTTGGTTTCGATGGCGGCGGCAATGTACTCTTCCTGAGACACCATGACGCCCAGGTTGGTCACATCAAACCCGGCGTCGGTAAAGGCGTGGTACAGGATCTGGATGCCCACCGCGTGGACGTCGGCGCCGATGACGCCGATCACCAGTTTCTTTTTTTCCATGTTGCACCTCGATCAGTTTCATTCAAAAATATCAGGCTAATGATATATATCTATAATATAATTTGAACTATATCATAAGTCAAGAAAAATATGGGGTAAAATCGACGATTTTTTCGCTTTTTTTTTGCGAGACCTTTGCCGTTAACGACTGTTTTTGCCAAGAGCGGCCAGCTGCCCCTCCAGCGTCCGGAGGGAACCCAGGTCCGGCTCCAGCTCCAGCCGCACCAGGGGATGGGCGGCGGCAAAGGCGGAAATGGTCCGCAGGACCTCTGGCGGACAGGACTGCTCAAAGCCCATGGGGACCAAAAGCGCGTCGCAGCAGGACAGCAGCCGGGAGAGCAGGGCTGCCTGGGGCGGGCAGGCCCCCTGGATCACACAGTCCGGGCTGCACCGCAGGCACAGCTCCCGGGAAAACCGGGCGAAGGCCTGATCCTGAGAGAGAATGCCCACCCGAAGCCCTCTGTCCAGCCGGGCCAGGGCCATCAGGCAGCCGTCAGAAGGCCGCAGGCACAGCCCCAGCAGAGGGACCTGCCCCTCCAGCAGGGCGGAAAGCTGCCCCAGATGGGTGTCGGTGGTGACCACCAGGTCCATTTCTCCGGTGAGCTGGTCCAGATCCCCCAGGGCCTTTTCCAGCAGCAGGGGATACAGGGCGGCGTCGCACAGGCCGTAGAGCTTGTCGGTGAGCATCCGCAGCCCCTCCGGGCAGCAGTCCACCACCGCCACGCGCAGCCCCCGCTCCCGCATGCGTTCCCGCAGCTTCAGGTCCAGAAAGATCTGCACCTCCTGCTGGGAAAAGGCCAGCGCCTCCATGCGGTCCAGCATGGCGTCGATGGCGGCCATGGCCCGCTCCTTGCGGCTGTCCTGGGCATCCGGCCGGGCCACAAAGGTGCCCTTGCCCTGGGCCATCACCAAAAGGCCCCGGCGGCACAGCTCCTCATAGGCCCGCTTCACCGTTCCGCCTGCGGCGGAAAGCTCCCGGGACAGCTCCCGCACGGTGGGCAGCTTGTCCCCGGGCTGCAGACGCCCTTCACGGATGGCCTGTTCCAGGCCCCGGGCGATCTGTTGGTACAGGGGGGCGGGGTCCTTTGGGTCAAGAGTCAGCAGAGACATGGGCACACCTCCGGTCAGATGGATCTTTTGCATTCATTATGGGGGAAAATGGGAGACCTGTCAAGGAAAAACAAGGCCTTCTCCCGGCGCGCCGGGGCAAAACCCCGGGTATCCGGACGAAAAAAGAGCGGCGAAAGCCGCTCTTTTTTGACAGGATGGATGTCCGGGCGTTATTTCACGGTCTCCAGAT
Source organism: Clostridia bacterium (assembly GCA_029099685.1). Classification (GTDB taxonomy): domain Bacteria; phylum Bacillota; class Clostridia; order Oscillospirales; family Butyricicoccaceae; genus UBA4644. The sequence goes on along the minus strand of JAQXOO010000029.1, from coordinate 71,433 downwards.
AGGCGCTCCGGCCGGTCTCGTAAAGGTTGTTGCCCTGGGCGTCGATGATGACGGTGACGGGCAGGTCCTCCACCTCCAGGCGGCGGATGGCCTCGGCGCCCAGGTCCTCATAGGCGATGATCTCGGCCTTTTTCACGCAGCTGGACAGCAGCGCCCCGGCGCCGCCGATGGCGCCGAAATACACGCAGCCGCATTCCTTCATGGCGTCGATGACTTCCGGCCCGCGCTTGCCCTTGCCGATCATGCCGGTAAGGCCCTGGCGGATCAGAATGGGGGAATAGGCGTCCATGCGGTAGGCGGTGGTGGGGCCGGCGGAGCCGATGGCCTGGCCGGGCTTTGCGGGGGTGGGGCCCACGAAATAGATGACGGCGTCCTTTACGTCCAGGGGCAGGGGCTTGCCCTGGGCCACCAGCTCGCACAGGCGCTTGTGGGCGGCGTCCCGGGCGGTGTAGATGACGCCGGACAGCAGCACGCTGTCGCCGCTCTTCAGCTTGCGGGCGTCCTCGGGAGACAGGGGCGTGGTTACTTTGATGGCCATGTTACAGCACCTCCGATTTGTGGCGGGTCACGTGGCAGTTGAGATTGACCGCCACGGGCAGGCCGGCGATGTGGGTGGGCAGATACTCGATGTTCACTGCCAGCGCGGTGGTCTTTCCGCCGAAGCCCTGGGGGCCGATGCCCAGAGCGTTGACCCTTTCCAGCAGCTCGTCCTCCAGCGCGGCGTAGAAGGGGTTTTCGTTGTGGCTGCCGGCGGGGCGGAGGATGGCCTTTTTGGCCAGCAGGGCGGCCTTGTCAAAGGTGCCGCCCACGCCGACGCCCACCACGATGGGGGGACAGGGGTTGGGACCGGCGTCCTCCACCACCTTCACCACAAAGTCCTTGACGCCCTGCAGGCCGTCAGAGGGCTTGAGCATTTTCAGCTGGCTCATGTTCTCGGAGCCGAAGCCCTTGGGAGCCACGGTGACCTGCACCCGGTCGCCGGGCACCAGGTCCACATAGAGCATGGCGGGGGTGTTGTCCCCGGTGTTGACCCGGTCCAGGGGGTCCCGGACCACGGACTTCCGCAGAAAGCCCTCGCCGTAGCCCTTCCGCACGCCCTCGTTGACGGCGGCGGTCAGGTCGCCGTTGATGTGGACGTCCTGGCCGATCTCCAGAAAGACGCAGGCCATGCCGGTGTCCTGGCAGATGGCCATTTCGTCCCGGCCGGCGATCTCATAGTTTTCCCGAATGCGGTCCAGGATCTCCCGGGCGGGAGCCCACTGCTCCTGCTCCCGGGCGCGGGTGATGCAGGCTTTCATATCCTCGGGCAGATGACGGTTGGCCTCCACGCACAGGCGGGCCACTGTTTCGGTGATGCGGGAAGCATCCAGTTCTCTCATAGCAAAATCCCTCCTGAATTATTCCACGTTGTACAGCTGGTCGATGACCGTGCCGTCCCGGTAGATGACGTCGGCCACCACTTTTTTGCCGTGGCGGACGGCTCTGGGCGTGCCGCAGATGGCCTCGGCCCGGGCCTTCAGCTCCTCGATGGAGCAGACGGGCAGGCGGGCATCCTCCAGGGCCTTTTTCAGCTCGGGCCGGGCGGGGTTGACCGCCACGCCCCGCTGGGTCACCAGCACGTCGATGGTGCTGCCGGGGGTGGAGATGCACTGCACCCGGTCGCGGACGATGGGCAGGCGGGCACGGGACAGGGGGGCGATGATCATGGCCAGCTTCGCGCCGGCGGCGGTGTCGCTGTGGCCGCCGGAGCCGCCCATGATGGAGCCGCTGGAATCGGTGTGGACGTTGACGTTGAAGCCCAGGTCCACCTCGGTGGCGCCCAGCAGCACCACATCCAGGCTGTCCACGGCGGCGCTCTTGGCGTCGGGGGAGGCATAGTGCATGGCGGAGACCTCGCTGTGGTTGGGGTTCTGGCGGATGGACTCCACCGCCTTCAGGTCAAAGCACTGGACGTCCAGCAGCTTCTGGAAGCAGCCGGCGTTGAGCATATCCACCATGTAGCCGGTGATGCCGCCCAGGCCGAAGGAGCCGTGGATGTTGTCCCGGAGCATGATGTCCTTCAGGTATTTGGCGGCGGCCAGGGTGGCGCCGCCGGCGCCGGTCTGGAAGGAGAAGCCGTCCTTCAGCAGGCCGGAGGCCTGAATGACCTTGGCGGCGGTCTCAGCCATCACCAGACCCACGGGGTCACGGGTGATCTTGGTGGTGCCGGAAACGATGCCGGCGGGATCGCCGATGGCTTCCACGGGAACCACATAGTCGATGTAGGTTTCGTCGATGGAGCGCTCAGTCAGGGGATAGGGAACCAGATTGTCGGTGATGACGACGACCTTTTTGGCGTACATGGCGTCGGCATAAGCATAGCCCAGAGAGCCGCAGGCAGACTTGCCGATCTTACCGGTGCAGTTGCCCATGGTGTCGGCGGTGGGGGCCGCGATAAAGGCAACATCGATGGGGGTCCTGCCGGAGACGATGTCGGCGGGGCGGCCGCCGTGGGTGCGGAACTCCACCGGCGTGTCCATGAGGCCGGCGGAAATGGCCCGGCCCACGCCAGCGGCCATGTAGTTGCAGCACAGCTTGGTGACCACGCCGCTGCGGATGTGGTCGATCAGGGGCCTGTGGCAGTCAAAGACGGAGGAGGCGTTGACGGTGAGGTTTTTCACGCCCATTTGGGCCAGCTCCTCCATGACCATGTTCAGAACGAAGTCGCCGTTGCGCATATGGTGGTGGAAGGAGACCGTCATGCCGCTTTTCACACCGGCCAGCTCGATGGCCTCCCTGAGAGAATGTACTACCTTATCCATTTAGATGTCGCTCCTTCCCAGGCCCAGCTCTTCGGCGGCCTCGATGGTCTGCTTGGCGCGGTTGACGATGGGGGCATCGATCATCTTGCCCCGCAGGGCGATGGCGCCGCGGCCCTGCTCCTTGGCGATGCGGATGGCCTCCATCACCTCATAGGCGTAGTCGATGTCACGCTGGGAGGGGCTGAACACCTCGTTGATGACAGGCACGTGGCGGGGCGAGATGGAAGCCTTTCCGGTGAAGCCCAGGGATTTTGCCTTTTCGGTATCCACCCGGATGCCCTCGTCGTCGTTGACGTCGGTGAAGGGGGTGTCATATACGTCCACGCCGGCGGCGCGGGCGGCGGCCACCATGCGGGCGCGGGCATAGGCGATCTCCTCGCCCTCCTTGGTGCGCTTGCACCGCAGGTCGGCGGTCAGGTCCTCGGCGCCCAGGAACAGGGCGGCCACCCGGGACGAGGCGGCGGCGATCTGGAAGGCGTTTTCCAGACCCAGGGCGGTCTCGATCAGGGGGATCAGCCGGACGGTGTTGCGGGCCATGCCCAGCTTGTCCTCCAGCTGGGACATATAGGCGTCCACGGTGAGGACGTCCTGGGCGGCAGAGGTCTTGGGGGGCATGATGAGGGTGGGCTTCAGGGGCAGGATGGTGTCCAGATCCTTTTTCCAGAAGGGGGTGTCCACGGAATTGATGCGGACGATGGTCTCCACCCGGGAAAAATCCAGAAAGGTCATGGCGTTGCGCACCAGGATGCGGGCGGCGTCCTTCTGGTCGGGGGCGACGGCGTCCTCCAGGTCAAAGATCACGGCGTCGGCGCCCAAAACGTCACCGTTCTGGATGACGTTAGGGGTGTTGCCGGGCAAAAACAGCATGGAACGGCGCATAACTCAGTTCTCTCCTTTCGCACGCAGGATGGCGGTCTCGATGCGGGCGCGGAGCACACACTCCAGCGCGCCGCGGTCATCGATGCGCAGGCAGACGTCCGTCAGGCCGAACCGGTCCAGCAGCTCCTCCGCCACAGCGCGGATGGCGTCGCCGAACTGGGCCTCCACCACAGAGGTCAGCTGGATCTGGTGGCCCTGAGCGGGCTCCAGCTCCACCAGCGCGTCGCTGGACTCCATGGTGCCGGCGGAGGCGGGTTTCAGTACTTCACTCATATTTCAGCATCCTTTCAGGCTATCGATTCGCACAAATAACCATTATCCATGAGATTATACGCCCTTGTCCGGCAAAATGCAACCGTTACAGGCAAAGAAAAACCGCCCCGAAGGGCGGCTTTCTCTGTGAAATTTGTTCGCCGGCGGGCGTAAAAGCGTCAGCGGGCGTACACCCAGGCGTTGGGCAGCAGGCGCCCTGCGGACAGGGCGGTGTTGGAGCACTGCGTGACGTATTCGCCGTCATACCACAGAATGGCGCTGGTGCCGCCGTCCATGTTCATGGCCTGGACGCAGCCGTAGTCATACAGCAGCTGGGCGCAGGTCACCACGCTGGTGCCCATGGAAACGGTGGGCAGGCGGCCCTCCACCACCAGCATCATCATCTCATAGCGGTCGTTCTGGCCCAGACAGGCCCGGGGGTTCACCGCCGTCCAGCCGCAGGTGTCGTCCACCACGATCTTTCCGTCCACGATGAGGGCCGGGGTGAACTCCATGGCATCGGTGACGTCGTCACGCACCGGCCCCACTGCGTCGGTGAGGTACAGCCGGTTGTCGGCGTGCTTTTCCAGCCGCTTGTAGCCGCCCCGGAGATGGTCGCCGTAGTCCTTGCCGTCACACCGGGCAAAGCCGGTGACCTGCCCGCCCTTGCCGTGGCCGTCCACGTCCAGAAAGCCGCTGGCCGTCATGGCCAGCACGCCGTCGTGGGCCTGGGCGATGACGCCGGCGTTCTGCCCCACGTCCCCCAGCGTGGCGGCGGCCTGCAGGCTGAACCGGCTGGGGTCCTTGGCGATGGCCAGCACGCCCCGCCAGCCGGCGCCCTTCACCCGGATGAGCAGGGTCTGGGTCACGGCGTCGATGGCCAGCACCTGGTCGCCCCTTGTGGTGTGGATGGGCAGGCCGTCATCCTCCAGTCCGGCCTCGTTGGCGGACAACGCGCCCCAGCCGTGCTCCAGCAGGCCGGGGTTTTCCGCAACCCAGTCCAGCACCTCCCCCCGGTCCAGCTCCCGGAAGCAGTCAAAAAAGGCCTCCATGGCCTCGTCCGAGGTATCGGTGGGCAGGGGCGCGTGGGGCTGTCCGTCCGCCCCGGAGAGATAGCCCTCGGGCGTGGTGTTGCCCCAGTCGGAGGAAAGGCCGGTCTGCCGGTCCACCGCGTCATTCATCTGCTGCCGCACCTGGTCCACCACCGACTTGGGGAAAAAGGCGGTGGCCAGCCAGCGGTGGTTCATGGTGGACAGGGCGGTCTCGATATACATATTCCGCAGCTTTTCCACCGGCTTGAAGGGGGCCCACACCACAAAGGCGTACAGGGCGGCCAGCACCCCCGCCGCGCAGCAGGCGGCCTTCAGGCCCCGGCGGGGCTTTTTCACCGCCGCGGGGCCGGATGCGGCGGGATCACGGGCATAGGCGCCCCCGGTATTTCCAAAGAGTTTTGCCATAACGGCGCGCTCCTTTCGTGGTTTTTCGTCATTTTCATCATTATAATGAGGCACCGGCGGAAAAACAACGAACAGAGTGTGAATTTAAGATATTAAATTTTTCCTGGGGCGGGCAAAATCGCCGCTCAGCAGACGGCCCCGGCCTCCGCCTGTTCCACCCGGAGCTGCCGCACCCGCCGCTCATCGGCGGCGGTGACGGTGATCCGCCAGGGACCTTCGGTAAAGACGTCGCCCGGTTCGGGCACCCGGCCCAGCCGCTCCATCACCCAGCCGGTGACCGAAGCGCTTTCCACCTGCCGGCCGTCCAGACCCAGCCGGTCCAGCAGCCGGTACAGGTCGGCCCCGCCGGAAACCGTCCAGACCCCCGCGCCTTCCCGGCGGATGTCCTCCACCACCTCGTCGTGCTCATCCCAGATCTCGCCCACCAGCTCTTCCAGGATGTCCTCCATGGTGACGATGCCCAGGGTGCCGCCGTAGCCATCGGTGACCACGGCGATGTGGGCTTTTTTCCGCTGCAGCAGCCGCAGCAGGACGGAGATCCGGATGGATTTGGGAACGAACAGGGGCGGGGTCATGAGGGCGGACAGGGGCTTGCCGCCCTGCAGGCCGTCGGCGTAAAAATCGCTCTGATGAATGACGCCCACGATGTCGTCGATGTCCGTTCCGTAGACCAGCAGGCGGGAAAAGCGGCTTTCCCCAAAGACGCGGGCAACCTCCTCAGGGGAGGCGTCTGCCGGCACCGCCTCCAGGTCCACCCGGTGGGTGAGGATATCCTCGGCGTCCCGGTCGGTAAATTCAATGGCGGAGCGCAGCAGCTCGTGTTCGTCCTTGTCCAGGCCGCCCTCCTGCTGGACCTCGTCCACCAGCATCAAAAGCTCCTCCTGGGTCATGGGGCGTTCGCCGCCGGACCGGACCACCCGCCCCACCAGCTTTTTCAGCTGGGAAAACAGCCACGCAAAGGGAGAAAGCACCCACATGACCGCCCGGAGAAAGGGGGCGGAGAACATGGCGAACCGCTCCGGACTTTCCTTGGCCAGGCTTTTGGGTGTGACCTCGCCGAAGACCAGCACCACCACGGTGGTCACCGCGGTGGCCACTGTGGCGCCGCCGTCGCCCAGCAGATGGATGAACAGCAGCGTGCAAAGGGAGGAGAGGGCGATGTTGACAATGTTGTTGCCGATGAGAATGGAGGTGAGCATTTTGTCATACTGCTCGGACAGAGAGCAGGCCAGGGCGGCCCTTTTGTCGCCCTTTTCCGCAAGGACCCGCAGACGGGTCCGGTTCAGGGAGGAAAAAGCGGTCTCGGTAGCGGAAAAATAGGCGGAAAAGGCCACCAGCACCGCCATCAGCAGCAGGGAAGTACCGTTGTTCATAATAGAATAAGCTCCTTCAGACAAATGGTTGTGTGATTTGAAAACAGGCCTCCGCACCTCAATGGAGAAGCCGCAGAAAACGCAAAAAAGCATACCTGTCCCGCGCGCAGCGGTGCAGATATGCAGTCACACAACAGGTTCCTCTGTGGTCGCTACAATCGCTGTCTTCACTGTCCATCCGGACCGATCGCCCTCCTTTCCGGGTCATTGTACCATAGCATAGCAAAGGGGACGGCTGCTGTCAAGGCGAAAAAGAGCGAATTCAAAATTTCTTCAACAGGCTCATTTTTACCTGCCGCCGGCGCAAACTAAATACCGGTGAACAAGGCACGCGCCGCCCTTGGACACCGGCGCGGGAATCTTTGAAGCAAAGGGGGAGAAGTATGGGAAAGTTTTTATCCGGTCTGGGCATGGGCATGGTAGCCGGGGCCTGTGTGGGCCTGGCGGCCGCCGGCATGATGAGCGAGGCCGACCGGCGGCAGATGAAGCGCAAGGCGAAAAAGGCCGTCCGGACGGTGGAGGACGCGGCGGCCAGCATCGGCCTGATGGGATGAGATCAGGCCGCCGCCCCCGGAAAAGTTCCCCGGCAGGCTGAAAAAAGCTGCCCTCAGAGCGCCTGAGGGCAGCTTTTTTGAATTCCGGATATGGGTCAGATGCGGGCCTTGAGCTTCCGCAGAAGGGCCTCCACCTGCTCCGCCATCGCTTTCAGCGCGCCGTCCCGGAAGGGAACAGGGATGCCCGCTTCCTTCAGCAGGCGGTCATAATAGGTCTCGCCGCCCTGCTTCATCAGGCGGATATAGCGGGCATAGGCGCCGTCATAGTCCTCCTGAGAGGCCAGCAGGAAGCCGAAGGCAGCCGTCTGGGCCAGACAGTAGTCGATGTAGTAGAAGGGGCTTTCGTAAATGTGCATCTGGTACTGCCAGCGGCGGCCCTCCTCGATGAAGGGCATTCCCTCGGTGTGGATGTGGGGGCGGAACTTGCGCTCCAGATCCAGCCAGGCCTCGTTGCGCTGGGCGGGGGTCATCTCGGGGTGCTCGTACACGATGTGCTGGAAGGCGTCCACCATGGTGCCGTAGGGGATGAAGGACAGGGCGCTCAGCGCGTGCATATACTTGTATTTATCGGCGTTTTCACCGAAGAACTTTTGAATGTACTTCCAGGCGAAGAACTCCATGGACATGGAGTGGGTCTCGGCGGTCTCCATGCCGCCGCAGCCGATCTCCAGGGCGAACTTGTTGTCCGCGATGAGGTAGGCGTTGAAGGCGTGGCCCGCCTCGTGGGTCATCACGTCCACGTCGCCGGCGGTACCGTTGAAATTGGCCAGGATGAAGGGCTGCTTGAAAGCGGCGATCTCGGTGCAGTAGCCGCCGCCCCACTTGTTTTTGCGGGCGTCCACGTCAAAGGCGTCGTTTGCCAGCATCAGGTCGATGAAGGCGGCGGATTCGTCGCTCATCTCGTGATACATATCCCTGGCGGCCCGGAAGATATCCTCCTTGCCGCCCATGGGCCTGGGGTCGCCGCCGGGGATGATGACGCCGTCATCATAGAACATATAGGTGCCGATACCCAGGTCTTCGGCGTTTTCCGTGCGCAGGCGGGACACCACGGGGACGATGGATTCCAGAACGTTTTTGCGGAAGGTCTCCACTTCCTTCTGGCCGTAGGACACCCGGTTCATCCGGTGGTAGCCCAGCTCCACGAAGTTTTTATAGCCCATGCGCTTGGCCATGCGGTCCCGGACCTTCACCATCCGGTCATAGATGTCGTCCAGCTGGGGCGCCACCTCGTTCATGGTCTTGCCGAAGACACGGTAGGCGTCCCGGCGGGTCTCCCGGTCGTCATCCTTGAAGAAGCCGGCCAGGGCGGCGCGGCTGTAGGTCTCGCCCCGGAACTGGAACTCCAGCCCGGCCATCAGCTTGCTGTATTCCGAGACCAGCTTGTTTTCCTCCACCATGTCCTCCACGATGGCGGGAGACATGGCCATGGACTGGACCTCCAGATAGCGGAAATAGACGGGGGACAGGACCTGTTCCAGCTGGGGGCGCAGGGGGGACCGGAGCAGGGCGCTGCCGTATTCGGTGAACAGGGACTGGATCTCGGGCCCGATCTCGTCGAAGTACTCGTGCTCACCCACGTAGTATTCATCGGCGGTGTTGCAGGTGTAGCGGATCTCGCACAGGGCGGCGTTGGACTGGTAGCGGACCATCAGCTTCAGCATCCGGTCACGGACGGCCAGCACTTCCTCCACTGTTTTGGCGGCCTTGACGCCGTCGATGATGGCCCGGGCTTCCTGCCGCAGCTCCTCCAGGGGCAGGTGCTCATAGGGCATATCTTTCACTTTCATGGGGATCATCCTCCTTTTTGCTTTCTGACGACAGTATACAGGGTTCGTATAAAAAAGGCAAGAGAAAGCCGCCCAAAGGGCGGCTTTGACAGGCTGCTTTTTCAGCGGGCGGGCGGCGGTCACATCTCCAGCAGGACGGGCACCACCAACGGCTCCCGCCGGGTCTTTTTATAGAGGTAGTCAGCCAGGCGGCGGGCGATGGTGTCCTTGATGGCGTTGCGGCTGGTCATGCCCTTTTCCAGACAGGACTCCAGCGTCTCCCGGGTCAGGTCCCGCAGGCCGGCCATCAGCTCCTCGGCCTCCCGGACAAAGACGAAGCCACGGGAAATGATCTCCGGGCCGGAGACGATGGTGCGGTTGCGCGTATCCACCCCCACCACGGCGGTGATGACGCCGCTTTCGGACAGGGTCTTGCGCTCCCGCAGCACGGCGGCACCCACGTCGCCCACGCCCAGGCCGTCCACCAGCACCCGGCCGGAGGGCACGCTGCCGCCCCAGCCGGCGCCGTCGGGGCCGATCTCCAGCACCTTGCCCAGGTCGGAGATGAAGATGTTCTCAGGCTTGACGCCGCAGGCGCGGCCCAGGCTGGCGTTGACCATCAGGTGCCGGTATTCGCCGTGGACCGGCATGAAGTACCGGGGCCGGGTGAGGGAGAGGATCATTTTCAGCTCTTCCTGGCAGGCGTGGCCGGAAACGTGCATATCCGCCAGCCGCTGGTACACCACGTCGGCGCCCTTGCGGAACAGCTCGTTGATCATGGTATACACCGGCTTTTCGTTGCCGGGGATGGGGGTGGCGGCGATGAGGATCTTGTCGCCGTAGCCCACCTCCACCTGCCGGTGGCCGGAAAAGGCCATCCGGTACAGGGCGCTCATGGGCTCGCCCTGGCTGCCGGTGGTGATGATGGTCATTTTGTTTTTGGGATATTTGCGGATGTCGTTCAGATCCACATAGGTGTTGGCGGGCAGGGTCAGGTAGCCCAGCTCCACGCCCACCTTGAGGATGTTTTCCATGCTGCGGCCGGAGACGGCCACTTTGCGGCCGTATTTGGCGGCCACGTCAAAGATCTGCTGCACCCGGTGCACGTTGGAGGCGAAGGATGCCACGATGATGCGCTGGTCGCAGCCCTTGAACTCCCGGTCCAGGGAATCGCCCACCTTGCGCTCGCTCATGGCGATGCCCGGGCGCTCGGCGTTGGTGGAATCCATCAGCAGCAGCAGGACGCCCTTCTGCCCCAGCTCGCCCAGGCGCAGCAGGTCGATCATCCTGCCGTCGATGGGGGTGGTGTCGATCTTGAAGTCGCCGGTGGCCAGCACCACGCCCAGCGGGGTCTTGACAGCAAAGGCGCAGGCGTCGGCGATGGAGTGGTTCACATGGATGAACTCCACCTCGAAGCAGCCGGCCTTCACCTTGTCACCGTCCTTTTTGACGGTGATCCTGGGCTTCTTCAGGTCCTTGTGTTCCTGCAGCTTGAGCTTCACCAGCCCGGCGGTGAGGGCGGTGCAGTACACCGGCACGTTCAGCTCCCGCAGCACATAGGGCAGGGCGCCGATGTGGTCCTCATGGGCGTGGGTGAGGAAGATGCCCCGGACCTTTTCCCGGTTCTTTTGCAGATAGGTGATGTCGGGGATGACCATGTCTACCCCCAGAAGGTCCTCGTCGGGGAAGGTCATGCCGGCGTCGATGACGATCATATCGCCGCCGTATTCCAGCACGGTCATGTTTTTGCCGATCTCGTTGAGGCCGCCCAGGGGGATGACCCGCAGCTTGTCTGCGGCAAAGGTCTCGGGCTGCTTTTTCTGACGGACGGTCTTTTTCGCGGCTTGCTTGCCCGTCTGCTTGTCCTGGGCGGGCAGCAGGGCGCCGGACAGGCTGCGGACGGCCTCGGAGGCGGCCTTTGCGGTCTCCTGGGCCATCTTCATGGCCTGCTGGGCGGTCTTGCGGGGGGTGGCGGCCTTGGGCGCCCGAGGGGCCGGGGACTGGCTGCCACGGCGGCGGGCGGCGGGCATCTTTGCCGCCGCGGTCTTGGGCTGAGGCTTGCGGGCCGTCTGAGCGGCCCGTTTTCTGGGCTGGCTCAGGGATGTTTCTTTTTTGGTTTCTGCCATATGGGTATAATGACTCCTTTGTTTCCGGCGCGGCACACACAACAACAAAACCCCCGGAGGCAGCATCCTCCGGCGGTGCGCGCCGCATATGGGTTTGTATCTATCAAATCCGTCCCTCCGCGCGGGGCAGGAACGGAAGCTTTCAAATCATTACTAAACATTATAGCACAGCTGCGGCGGAAATGCAAATTTTACCCTCCGACGGCAAACGACGGCAGACGCGGCGCCTGTGCCGGAGTATGTAGGCGGGGGCGGCGGCATCCCGCCTGCGCCCCGCGGGACCTCATGGGATGATGTGCCAGAAATCCGGAGTGTATTCCGGGTCCTCCTCCCGGCGGGGGACCCGCAGGTCCCGGTTTTCCCGCCGGAACTCCGGGGGCAGGGGATCGGGCAGGTGAACGCCCAGAATGGGCGGCCAGCCGCGGAAGCGGTCCCCGCTGGGGTCATCGTTGGGATGGCTCATGTGTCACTCCCCCTTGCGGTCTGACGTTTGTCCGCGATCATCTGATGCAGACAGGAGAGCGCCTCCCGCAGACTGCCCAGGCTGTCGCACAGGCCCAGTTCCACCGCCTCGGGGCCGTAGACCACGCTGCCCGCCTCGCCCATGAGCTGGCCGTTGCGCTGCATCAGTTCCCGCAGCGTTTCCGGCGACACCCGGGAGTTGGCGGCGATGAAATCCACGATGCTGTCCTGGATGCGGCGGAAATAGGCCGAGATCTGGGGCACACCCAGCACGGTGCCGCTCATGCGCACCGGATGCAGGGTCATGGAAGCGGTGGGGGCGATCAAGCATTTTTTGGCCGCCACCGCCAGGGGCACGCCGATGGAGTGCCCGCCCCCCAGCACCAGGGAGACCGTGGGCTTTTCCATGCCGGCGATCAGCTCGGCGATGGCCAGTCCGGCCTCCACGTCGCCGCCCGCCGTATTCAGCAGCACCAGCAGGCCGTCGATCTCGGGACTTTCCTCGATGGAGGCCAGCATGGGCAGGATGTGCTCGTACTTGGTGGTCTTGGTTTGGCTGGACAACAGCTGGTGGCCCTCGATCTGGCCCACGATGGCCAGACAGTGGATGGAATCCCGGCCGCGGGTGACCACGCTGCCGCATTCCCGGATGCTGTCCTGTCCGACAGAACGGTCGTCCATGAGAAACACACCTCCGAAGCCTATTGTGCGCCGAAACGGACGGTTTTTTCGTGGAAAAAAATGAAAAACACGCGATATGCGAAAAAAGATATGAAAAAGGAAGCGGCTTTGGGCCGCTTCCCTTATGCTTGGATGTATTTTTCGATCCAGCTGTCCACGGACTGCTGAAACAGGTCCAGGCTGCCCCGGTTTTCCAGCACCAGGTCCGCCCGCGCCCGGTAAAAGGCATCGTCCGGCTGGCTGTGCAGGCGGGCTTCCGCCTGGGGGCGGGAGATGCCGTCCCGCTTCATGATCCGCAGCAGGGAGCTTTCCTCATCCGCCAGCACCGCCAGCGTCAGGGTACACAACCGGTCGATGCCGCTTTCAAACAGCAGGGGCACGTCCAGCACCGCCAGGGCTGCGCCGCTGCGGTCCAGGGCGTCCTCCAGAAAGGCCTTTACCTGTCCGTGGGTGATGCGGTTCAGGTCCTGCCGGGCCTGCTCGTCGGAAAAGACCACGGCGGCCAGGGCGGGCCGGTCCAGCACGCCCTCCCGCACCACGCCGGGGAACCGGCCATCGATCATCCGCAGCATGGGACCGTCCTCCCGCAGCAGCCGGGCGTAGATCCGGTCGGCGTCCAGCACCAGGGCGCCCCGGGCCTCCAGCCGTTGGGAGAGCAGGCTCTTGCCGCAGCCCGACCGTCCGGTGACGCCGATGACCGTCCGGCCTTTGCGGCAGTCCACGCTTTGAAAGCCCGCCGCCTTGCGCAGGCGGTTCACCGTTCCGGCGTTGGCGCCGCAGACCCGGGGGCACTGGGCCAGGATGCGCCTTGCCTGGGTGTGGTCGAACCGCCGCAGAAGGGCAAACAGCCGCCGGGCGTGCTCGGCGTGGTCCCAGCTCATGCCCAGGGAGTACACCAGCCGGGACCTGCGGGCCTTGAACAGGGGCAGATATTCCTCAAAGCAGAGGATGCCCGTGCCGGGCCGGTCCATTTCCGCCAGAATGGCGGAGAAGGTGTCCCGGGGCGCGCCCTCAAACAGGGTGACCGGGGCCTTTGGGGCGTAATGGCGGTATTTCATGCCCGGGGCGCGGGCCTTTTCACCGTCGGACAGGCCCCGGTATACCGCGCTGTCGGTGGCCGCGCCGCCCATGGCGGCGGCAATCAGCTCCTCGGTGATGGCGCCGGGACGCAGGATCTGGGGATAGGGGCCGGTCATGTCCACCACGGTGGATTCCACACCCACCGAGCAGGGACCGCCGTCCACGATAGCGGGGATCTTGCCCGCCATGTCGTCCAGCACGTCCCGGGCATTGGTGGGCGAGGGCTTGCCCGAGGTGTTGGCCGAGGGCGCGGCCAGGGGCACCCCCGCCGCGTCGATGATGGCCCGGGCCACCGGGTGGGAGGGCATACGGATGCCCACGGTGTCCAGCCCGGCGGAGGTCCGGCCGGGAACGGCGGCGGATTTTTTCACCACCATGGTCAGCGGGCCGGGCCAGAAGTGCTCCGCCATCTGGTAAACGCCCGGGGGCACCTCCGCGGCCAGGGCGTCCAGCTGCTCCAGCCGGGAAATGTGGATGATGAGGGGATTGTCCTGGGGGCGGCCCTTGGCCTGGAAGATGCGCAGCACCGCCTGTTCGTCCAGGGCGTTGGCCGCCAGGCCGTAGACCGTCTCCGTGGGGATGGCCACCACCTGTCCCGCCGCCAGCAGTGCGCCGGCCCGTCCGATCCCGGCGGCGGAGGGCCGCAAAAGCTCAGTCTTCATATTTGCCGCAGTAATGGATGTCATAGCTGTCCATGGCCCGCTGGATGATGTCCCGGGCGCCGGCGGCGTCCAGCACATCGTTGGTGGCGGTGGTCTTGTTTTCCAGCATCTTGTAGATCTCAAAGAAATTGGACACCTCGGTGATGATGTGGGGCGGCAGTTGGGCCAGCTCGGTATAGGAGTTGTAGGTGGGGTCGAAGCAGGGGACGGCGATGATCTTGTCATCATAGTCGCCGCCGTCCATCATCCGGATGCAGCCGAGGGGGAAACACTCCACCTCCACCAGCGGGTCCAGCACCTGGGAACACAGCACCAGAACGTCCAGGGGATCCCGGTCGTCGGCATAGGTCCGGGGGATGAAGCCGTAGTTGGCGGGATAGTGGGTGGCGGTGTGCAGGATGCGGTCCAGCCGCAAAAGGCCGGTGCGCTTGTCCAGCTCATATTTTTTCTTGCTGCCCTCGGGGATCTCGATGACGGCGGTGAATTTGCCGGGGGTGATGTATTTGGGGTCCAGGTCGTGCCAGACGTTCATAGGGGGTTCTCCTTTCGCTTTATCATGCTTGATGGGTCCGTGCCGGGGACTGTTCAGTTGGGGACTTCCTGGGAGGCTTTCAGCTTTTCCGCCTGGTCGGCGGCGGTGAGGGCGTCCACCAGCTCGTCCAGGTCGCCGTTCATCACCTGCTCCAATTTATATAAGGTGAGGCCGATGCGGTGGTCGGTAAGGCGGCCCTGGGGGAAATTATAGGTGCGGATGCGGCCGCTGCGGTCGCCGCTGCCCACCTGGTCCCGGCGCAGGCCGGCCCGCAGGGCGTCCTGCTTTTCCCGCTCCCGCTGGTACAGCCGGGAGCGCAGCAGCTTCATGGCGCGGTCCTTGTTTTTGTGCTGGGAGCGCTCGTCCTGGCACTCCACCACCGTGCCGGTGGGCAGATGGGTGATGCGGATGGCCGATTCCGTTTTGTTCACGTGCTGGCCGCCGGCGCCGCCGGAACGGAAGGTGTCGATCTGCAGGTCGGCGGGGTTCAGGTCGATCTCCACCTCCTCGGCCTCGGGCAGAACGGCCACCGTGGCGGCGGAGGTCTGGATGCGGCCCTGGCTTTCGGTGTCCGGCACCCGCTGGACCCGGTGGGTGCCCGATTCGAATTTGAACCGGGCCCAGGCGCCCCGGCCCTCCACGGCGAAGCTGATCTCCCGGACGCCGCCCAGCTCGGTGCGGTTTTCGTTCATCACTTCCACGGAAAAATGCCTGCGTTCGGCGTACATGGAATACATCCGGAACAGGTCCGCGGCGAACAGCGCCGCCTCCTCGCCGCCCACACCGCTGCGGATCTCCACGATGACGCTTTTGTCGTCGTCCCGGTCCCGGGGCAGCAGAAGAAGCTTCAACTGCTGCTCCAGCGCGGCCATGCGCGCTCCGGCCGCCCGCCGCTCCTCGTCGGCCATGGCCCGCATATCCGGGTCGGGGTCCTTCTGCAGCTCCGCGGCGGCGTCCAGGTCCGCCCGGGCGCGTTCCCACAGCGCATAGGTCTCGGCCACCGGCTGCAGCTCCTTCTGCTCCTTCAGCAGCCGGGCGGCCAGTGCCGGGTCGGCGTAGACCGAGCCGTCCTCCAGCTGGCGGCGCAGGGCAAGATAGCGTTCCCGCACCTGCGCCAGTTTGGTGAACATGGGCATCCCTCCGTTGCGTTCGTTTGCGTTTGCTGTAATTTTATTATTATAGACGAAAAAAGGCAAAAACACAAGGCTCTGCCCGAAAAGGGCAGGCCATGCAGAATGTTACAGCTTTTTTTGCCCCGGCGCCCGGGAAGCATAAGGGCGGAGGTGGTCTGCGTGATAAACGACAAACACATCCAGCCGGTGGTCTGCCCCGCCGGGATGCGCAATGACCGGCGGCGGCACTACAATATGCCCTGCCCCAGCGACGACAGCCTGGAGGAGGAGTTCCGCTGGCGGGAGGAGCACATCCAGTAGCGGCCGGGAAAGGGGGACGCGCCCCGTCCGGCGCCGTCCCCCCGCGCTTTGCCGCCAATTCCGGGAAAACTCCCTTGCGCAGCGGCCCGGTCGGTGCTATAATAATTAAAATATTG
Organism: Clostridia bacterium; assembly: GCA_029099685.1. GTDB lineage: Bacteria > Bacillota > Clostridia > Oscillospirales > Butyricicoccaceae > UBA4644. The sequence continues at coordinate 55,256 of JAQXOO010000029.1, read as the reverse complement.
GCATGACAGTACCTTTGGGTACCCGGAAGGGGAGATAGCTTTTGGATAAGCGGTTTTCCAGAATGACCGAATCAGGCACGCGTCTGACCTTTGTGGTGATGCTGCTGTTTGCGGCGGTCACCTGGGTCCAGGTCCACTGGGCCGCAGGCCTGGCGGAGCTGGTGCTGGTGGGACTGCTCTATCTTTATTACCGGCAGCGCACCAAGCGCCGCGCCGCCGAGATCCGCAAATATGTGGAAAATCTGGCGTTTTCCGTGGACGACGCCTCCAAGCATTCCATGGTCAATTTTCCGCTGCCCATGGCGATCCTGCGGGTGGATACCGGCGAGATCATCTGGTGCAACGATTATTTCACCCAGATCAGCGGCAAAAAGGACACGCTGTTCGAGACTCACATCACCGATGTGCTCCACGGCTTTGACACCCGCTGGATCATGGAGGGCAAGACTCTTTGCCCCTATGATGTGGAGCTGGGCGAGCAAAAATACCAGGTCTACGGCAACATGGTTCGTTCGGGCCGCAACCGGGGCAGCGCCCTGCTGGCCACGCTGTTCTGGGTGGACATCACCGAATACAGCCGCCTGCGGGACTATGTGGAGCGCACCCGCCCGGCGGTGGGACTCATCGTCATCGACAGCTACGAGGAACTGATGAAAAACGCCAGCGAGGCGGAAAAATCCACCCTTACCGCCGACATCGACCGGTACATCAACGACTGGGCCAAGCCCGCCCAGGGCATCGTCCGCCGCCTGCAGCGGGACCGGTATCTGTTTATTTTTGAGCAGCACAGCCTGCTGGAGTTCACCGCAGGCAAGTTCTCCATTCTGGAGACCATCCATCAGGTGCAGAACAGCGAGGGCCTCAGCGCCACGCTGTCCATCGGCGTGGGCAAGGGCGAGTGTTCCCTGCAGGAGCTGTACCAGTATGCGGCCCTGGGCATCGACATGGCCCTGTCCCGGGGCGGCGACCAGGCCGTTGTCAAGTCCAAGACCGCCTTTGAGTTCTACGGCGGCCGCAGCAAGGAGCTGGAAAAGCGCACCAAGGTCAAATCCCGTGTCATGGCCAACGCCCTGATGCAGCTCATCCGGGACAGCAGCCAGGTGTTCCTCATGGGCCACAAATATTCAGACTTGGATTCCATCGGCGCCTGCGCGGGCCTGGTGGCTGCCGTGCGCAAGGCGGGACGGCCCGCCTATATCATCGTCAACGACCAGGCCACCTCCGCCAAGGAGCTGATCGACCGCCTGCGGAAGCAGCCCCAGTACGGGGATGTGTTCATTTCCGAACAGGATGCCATCGTCAAGGCGGACGCCTCCTCCCTGTGCGTGGTGTGCGATACCACCCGCCCCGACATGGTGGAAGGCCCCGACCTGCTGGAGGCCGTTCAGCGGGTGGCGGTGGTGGACCATCACCGCCGGGCGGCCCAGTACATCGAAAACGCCGCCATCTCCCTTCACGAAACCTACGCCTCCTCCGCCTGTGAGCTGGTGGCCGAGCTGCTGCAGTACGTGGTCAACCAGAACGACATCCTGAAGGTGGAGGCCGACGCCATGCTGGCGGGCATCTTCCTGGATACCAAGGGCTTTACCGTCAAGACCGGCGTGCGGACCTTTGAGGCCTCGGCCTTCCTGCGCCAGGTGGGCGCCGACACGGTGGAGGTGCGCAAGATGCTCTCCGGCGGGCTGGAAAGCTCTGTGAAAAAGTATCAGATCATCTCCTGCGCCAAGGAGCAGTTCCCCGGCATCTCCCTGTCGGTGGTGGAGGAGGAGACACCCCGGGCCACCGCCTCCCAGGCGGCTGACGAGCTGATCAACGCGTCGGACATCAAGGCGGCCTTTGTGGTCTATGGGGAAAAGGGCGGCTCGGTGATCTCCGCCCGGTCCTACGGCCAGGTCAATGTCCAGATGGTGCTGGAAAAGATCGGCGGCGGCGGCGGGCTGACCTCCGCCGGGGCACAGTTCCCGGACAAGTCCACCGACGAGGCGGCGGAACTGCTGGTGGGCGCCATCGAGGAATATCTGAAAGAGAACGAACACAAAACCGATAACTGACAAAAGGCGGCAGCGGCGCCCAAAGACAGCCTGACAGGCCCGGCAGGGCCGCGGCTGCCGGGACGGCCTCCGCCGGACATAAAAGGAGTATGGATTATGAAAGTGATTTTGCTGCAGGACGTGAAGGCCCAGGGGAAAAAGGGTGAGATGATCACCGTTTCCGACGGTTACGCGCGCAATTTTCTGCTGCCCCGCAAGCTGGCGGTGGAAGCCACCGCTGACGCGGTGAATTCCAAGAAAAACGCCGATGAGGCCGCCGCCTTCCACGCCGCCGAGGAGAAAAAGGCCGCGCTGGCGCTGAAGGCCTCTCTGGCGGACAAGCCGGTGCGCATCAAGGCGAAGGCCGGCTCCGCCGGCCGCCTGTTCGGCTCGGTCACCACCAAGGAGATCGCCGAGGCCCTCAAGGCCCAGTACGGCATCGACCTGCCCAAGACCCGCCTGGAGCTGGGCGAGCCCATCAAGGCCTTCGGCACCTATCAGGTGAAGGCCAAGCTGTATACGGAAGTGACCGGCACCGTGGTGGTGAAGGTGGAGGAGGCCTGAGCACAGGCCTTTTCGACCCTGTGACAGGGGCGCCCGCCCGGGGCGCCCGGCCGCGGACGGGACGCGTTCCCCCGCGGCGCCTCCGCGTTTCCGGCGGAGACAGAGGACCTGACCCAGAGAGGAGACAGAAAGATGGCCGTGGAAGAACTGCTGGCAAAACAGATGCCCTACAGCATCGAGGCGGAACAGGCGGTGCTGGGCAGTATGCTCATCGACCCCCAAAAGGTCCCCGATGTGGTGGAGCTGCTGAAATCGGAGGATTTCTATATGGAATCCAACCGCATCCTGTATGAGGCCATCAACCGGATGTTTCTGGAGAGCCGCAGTGTGGACCCGGTCACCGTCCTGGACGAGGTCAAAGCCATGGGGTACCGGGAAAAGCTGCCCCGGGACTATGTGCTGCAGCTGGTGGAGCTGACGCCCCATTCCGCCAACGCCCTGGACTATGCCAGGATCGTCCGGAGCAAAAGCCTGCTGCGGGAGCTGCAGCAGGTGGGGTCCGATATCATTGAGCTGACCCGCTCCGAGGAGGACGACGCCGACACCGTGGCCGACCTGGCGGAGCAGAAGGTCTATGCCGTCCGCCAGGGCCGGGAGATCCAGGGCTTCACGCCGCTGAACACCGCGATTCAGGAGGTCTATGCCAAGCTGGACGACCTGGCCACCCGGGGCGGAGAGCTGCCGGGACTGCCCACGGGCTTTTCCATGCTGGACCAGTACATCGGCGGGCTGAACAAAAGCGACCTGATCCTGCTGGGCGCCCGGCCCGGCATGGGCAAGACCGCCATCGCCCTGAACATGGCCATGAGCGCCGCCAAAAAGAGCAACAAAGCGGTGGTCATCTTTCAGCTGGAGATGTCCCGGGAACAGCTGGCCACCCGTCTGCTGTCCACAGAGGGCTTTATCGACAGCAAAAAGCTGCGCATGGGCAACCTCACCGACGAGGACTGGCAGAAAATGGCCGAAGCTACGGACAACCTGAACAAGCTGAATATCCTGATCGACGAAAACTCCGGCATCACCGTGCCGGAAATGAAAGCAAAATGCCGCCGGGTGCCCAACCTGGGCCTGGTGGTCATCGACTATCTGCAGCTGATGCACGCCCCCCGGCACACCGACAACCGGGTGCAGGAGGTGGCGGAGATCTCCCGCTCGCTGAAGATCATGGCCAAGGAGCTGAATGTGCCGGTGCTGTGCTGCTGCCAGCTTTCCCGCGGTCCGGAAAACCGCCCCAACAAGCGGCCCATGCTGTCTGACCTGCGGGAGTCCGGCTCCATCGAGCAGGACGCCGACATCGTCCTGTTCATCTACCGGGAGGATTATTACGACGACGGCACGGAGAACAAAAACGCCGCCGAGCTGATCGTGGCCAAAAACCGCCACGGCGAGACGGGAAAGATCGACCTGCAGTGGATGGGTCAGTTTACCGCCTTCCTGCCCCAGGACAGCCGCCATGGAAGCTGACGCCCTTTCCCGCTTCGGATTGCTGCGGCCGGGCGACCGGGTGCTGTGCGCCCTGTCCGGCGGCGCCGATTCGGTGTGCATGACCCATCTGCTGGCTTCCGGGGCGGCGGAGCGGGGCGTCACCGTGGCCGCCGCCCACTTTTCCCACGGGCTGCGGCCCGAAAGCGCCGGGGCCGAGCGGGCCCTGTGCCAAAGGCTGTGCGATGTGCTGAATATCCCGCTGTTCTGCGGGGAGGGGGACACCCCGGCCTATGCCCGGACGCACGGCCTGGGCCTGGAGGAGGCCGCCCGGGACCTGCGGCGGGCCTTTCTGGAGGAGACCGCCCGGGCGTGGAACGCCGGCGCCATCGCCACCGGCCACCATCTGGAGGACAGCGCCGAGACCCTGCTGCTCAACCTGATCCGGGGTACCGGCGGCCGGGGCATGCAGGGCATCCCCCCAAAAAACGGCATCTTCATCCGCCCGCTGATCCTGATGAGCAAGGCGGATATTTTGGCTTATATCCGGGAAAACCGGCTGGAATATGCCGAGGACCCCACCAACCATTCCGGCGGCAATGCCCGGGCCGTGCTTCGACGGGAGGTGTTCCCCCACCTCACCGGCCTGAACAGCCAGGCCGCCCGTCATCTGGCCCGTACCGCCCTGGATGCCTGGCAGCGGGATGAGAACATCCGCATGGAGGCGGATGAGCTGACCTCCCGTGCACATGTGGCCGGCGGCGAAACAAGCCTCCCGGTCCGCGCCTTGCTTTCCGCCCGGGAGGAGGCCGCCGTCCGCACCCTGCAGGCGCTGCAGCGGCAGGTGGGCGGCGGGATGCTGGAGCGGCCCCACCTCCGTGCGGTGCTTGACCTGTGCCGGGGGACGGACCCCTCCGCCCGGGCCGACCTGCCCGGCAGCCGGGCCTTTCGCCGGTACGAAACGCTGGTGCTGTCCGCCGTCCCGGCGGCTTCCCCGCTGGACAGCGTCCTGCTGACGCCGGAACATCCGGTGGAGTTCGGCGGCTGGCAGGTTTTGCTCACCGGAGACAGCTGCGGCGGGGGCTTCGCCTTCCCCGCAGAGCGCTGCCTTCCGGCGCTGACCGTGCGGCCCCGGCAGGCGGGAGACAGCCTTTCCCTGGCATACGGCACAAAAACCGTGAAAAAACTGCTGATCGAGCGAAAAATTCCAAAAGATTTGCGTGACAAGATCCCGATCATATGCAATAATAAAGAAATACTGGCAGTGGGAGACCTCTGCGCCGCCCATCTGCCGCAGAAAGAGAGCGGAGACGTACTCCGCGTCATTTGCAGGAGGAATAGTTATGAATCGTGATCCCATCTGTATGAAGAACGACATGCTCAAGACCCTGTACAACCGGCAGGATCTGGAGGCCACCGTTGCCCGACTGGGACGGGAGATCACTGAGGATTACCGGGGAAAGACCCCTGTGATGGTGGCCGTGCTCAAGGGCGCCTTTATCTTCATGGCGGACCTGGTCCGGCAGATGGATATCCCCTGTACGGTGGATTTTATGGTGGTGTCCAGCTACGGAAAAGGCACGGAGAGCTCCGGCCAGGTGAAAATTATTAAAGATTTAGACACCAATATCGAAGGAAAAGATGTTATCATTGTCGAGGACATTTTGGACAGCGGCATCACCCTGTCCAATCTGATCCGCCTGCTGCGGCAGCGCCACCCCGCGTCCATCCGCATCTGCACCCTGTTTGACAAGCCCGAACGGCACAAGGTGGAGATCAAGGTGGACTACCAGGGTCTGGAAGTGCCCAACGAGTTCATCGTGGGCTACGGCCTGGACTATGCGGAGATCTACCGAAACTATCCTGAGATCGCCGTGCTCAAGCCCTCGGTCTATTCCGGGGAATAATTCGGCAAACCCGCCGGGACCGTTCCGGCAGAAGAAAGGAATGACATAACGCTTGAACAAGAAGAAGGGAAGCGGCCGCGGCATCGGCCTCTATATTATGTTCTTCATCGTGCTGCTGGTGACCATCAGCGTGCTGATGGGCCCCGGCCAGGAAGCCCCCGCCGCCACCTATACCGACGTGCGGCAGGCCATCCTGGAGGAGCAGGCCACCGAGCTGATCCTGGGTGAGAACCAGATCCTGCTGGAGCTGAAGGACGGCTCCCAGATGGTCTATGAAGTGACCAACATGGACTATTTCATGGAGGACCTGGGGGACGAGATCACGGCCCAGCAGGACGCCGGCACCCTGAAGGTGGACTATGAGGTGCAGCATTACTCCATCTGGTACTCCTTCCTGCCCTATATCGTTATCATCGTGGTATTCGGCGCGTTCTGGTTCTTTATGATGAACCGCCAGAACGGCGGCGGAGGCGGAGCCATGAACTTCGGCAAGGCCCGGGCCAAGATGGCCAACCCCAACGACACCAAAAAGGTCACCTTCCGCGATGTGGCTGGCGCCGACGAGGAAAAGGCCGACCTGGAGGAGATCGTGGACTTCCTCAAGGAGCCGAGAAAATATATGGCGCTGGGCGCCCGCATCCCCAAGGGCGTTTTGTTGGTGGGCCCTCCCGGTACCGGTAAGACCCTGATCGCCAAGGCGGTGGCCGGAGAGGCCGGTGTGCCCTTCTTCTCCATCTCCGGCTCCGACTTTGTAGAGCTGTATGTGGGCGTGGGCGCCTCCCGCGTGCGGGACCTGTTCGACCAGGCCAAAAAGCACGCCCCCGCCATCGTGTTCATCGACGAGATCGACGCGGTGGGCCGCCAGCGCGGCGCGGGCCTGGGCGGCGGTCACGACGAGCGGGAGCAGACCCTGAACCAGCTGCTGGTGGAGATGGACGGCTTCGGCAACAACGCCGGCGTCATCGTCATGGCCGCCACCAACCGGGCGGACATTCTGGACCCCGCGCTGCTGCGTCCCGGCCGGTTTGACCGCCAGATCTATATCGGCGTGCCTGATATCAAGGGGCGGGTGGAGATCCTCAAGGTCCATGCCCGCAAAAAGCCCTTTGAGGACGATGTGAGCTTTGACGCCATCGCCCGCAGCACCGTGGGCTTCACCGGCGCAGACCTGGAAAACCTGCTCAATGAGGCCGCTCTGCTGGCCGCCCGCCAGGGCAAGAGCAAGATCGGCCTGAAGGATATCGACAACGCCTTTTTGAAGGTCATCATGGGCAACGAGAAAAAGAACCGGGTCATCACCGAGCACGAGCGGAAGATCACCGCCTATCACGAGGCGGGTCACGCGCTGACTTCCCGGGTGCTGCCCACCCAGGACCCTGTCCAGCAGGTGTCCATCGTGCCCCGTGGCCGGGCAGGCGGCTTTACGCTGAATATGCCCAAGGAAGACAAATATTACAACACCAAGCAGCAGATGGAGGAGGAACTGATCGTCCTGCTGGGCGGCCGCGTGGCGGAAAAGCTCATCATGGACGATATCTCCACCGGTGCTTCCAACGACATCCAGCGGGCCTCTGACATCGCCCGCAAGATGGTCACCAAGTACGGCATGAGCGAAAAGCTGGGTCCCATCGACTTCAGCGCCAGCCACGACGAGGTGTTCCTGGGCCGGGATTTCGCCAACACCAACCATCTGTCCGAGCAGACCTCCTCGCTCATCGACAGCGAGGTCAAGGGCCTGATCGACAGGGCGTATCAGCGCTGCGAGCAGATCCTGCGGGACAATCTGGACATCCTGCACCGCCTGGCCCGGTTCCTGCTGGAGCATGAGACCATGGACAACGCCCAGCTGGAGGCCATCTTCAAGGGAGAAACTCCGCCCGAGGCTTCGGCCAAGTCCCTTGGCCAGAAGGAGGAGGGTGACCGCTCCGTCCGGGAGGTCATGGGCGAGCCGGAGGCGCAGCAGCCGGCTCCTGAGACGCAGCCGGAGACGCCGGAGCAGCCCGAACAGAACCAATGAAACCGAAAGCGGCGGGCACAGGCCCGCCGCTTTTTTAAGGAACCTCTGATTTAAGCCACACGACCACAAAGGCTCCGGATATGGTATCATGATACCATCAAATCAATGGAGGTACGCAGCAATGGAGCAGGAAACCTTTACCGACAAGGAATACAGCTTTCGCAAGAAGAAAACGAAGCGGGAGGAATTTCTGGAGATGATGGATGAGATCATTCCCTGGGACGAGTGGGAAGGTGCTTGGAACACTGAATAATCCTTTAAGATAAAAGTTGGAGGCTACTATGCAAAAAATTAAAACGTTAAATATCATAATGACAGTGGTACTTTTGTTTTCACTTGGTACACTGGTTGCGAGTTTCTTTTCCCGGTACTGGATTTATAAGTTGCTGGCTATGGTGCTGTTTTGTGTATGTATCTATTTTACATACATCATTGGCTGTCTTCTAGAGATGATAACAAAACAGGAACTAAAGTTCCAAGACGAAATTGATAAGATTAAAAAGCAAATCATGCATTAGGGAACCTATGATTTAAGCCGCGCGACCACAAAGGCTCCGGATATGGTATCATGATACCATCAAATCAATTGTGGTGCGCAGCAATGAAGCAGGAAACCTTTACCGACAGGGAATACAGCTTCCGCAAGAAGAAAACGAAGCGGGAGGAATTTCTGGAGATTATGGACGAGCTCATTCCCCGGGACGAGTGGGTTGGTGTTATCGAACCCTACTACCCTAAGGGGAAACGTGGCCGTCCCCCATGGGCATCGAGAAGATGCTGCGTATGTATCTTCTTCAGATTTGGTTCAACCTGTCCGACCCGGCTACCGAGGACGCCATTTACGACAGCTATGCCATGCGTAAATTCACAGGTATTAACTCCATGACGGAAAGGGTTCCGGATGAAACGACACTGTGCAGATTCCGCCATCTTATGGAAGCGAACGGCCCGAACAAGCTGTTTTTTGACGCGATCACCCGAGCCATGGTACAAACCGGCCACATGATGAAGGGCGGCACCATTGTCGATGCGACCATCATCAATGCCCCCAGCTCCACGAAGAATGCGGATAAAGCCCGTGATCCGAAAATGCACCAGACGAAAACCGGCTCTACGCCATGTTCGCTTGCGCAAATCTGTATTCTCTTGCCATCGCCGGGCGAAAACGCTCCACGGACTGATATGGGGTTCGTCTGCCCTTTTTCAGAAAAAGTGGTTAAATAGCAGAGCAATTCTGGCTATTTTCACTCCAAACCACACGTTTTTGCTAAAAATCCCCATCACTTCATTATGCCATGGGCGTAAAAGCGATTTATTCAGAGGTTCCCTAAAACGCCGGGGCGTCCGTCCCGGTATGTTGTCTGAAAGGAGGCGGTATCCCATGCCCATCGATCTTCCCGCCCATGCCCAATGGGTTCTGGAACAGCTGGAAAATGCCGGCTTTGCCGCCTTTGCGGTGGGGGGCTGCGTCCGGGACAGCCTGCTGGGGCGCGTCCCCGGCGACTGGGACATTGCCACCGCCGCCCGGCCGGAGCAGGTACACGCCGCCCTGGCGGGCGTCACCGTGCTGGACACCGGCCTGAAGCACGGAACGGTCACCGCCGTGCTGGGAGAGGCCCGGGTGGAGATCACCACCTTCCGCACCGAGGGGCCTTATTCCGACCACCGGCGGCCCGACAGCGTGGCCTTTGCCGCCACCATCGGCGAGGACCTGTCCCGCAGGGATTTTACCGTAAACGCCATGGCTTTTTCTCCAAAAACGGGGCTGACCGACCCGTTCGGCGGTCAAAAGGACCTGGAAAACCGCCTGCTGCGGGCGGTGGGCGACCCGGAAAAGCGCTTTGACGAGGACGCTTTGCGCATCCTGCGGGGGCTGCGGTTTGCGGCGAAGCTGGGCTTTTCCATCGAAGGGGCCACCGCCCGGGCCATGCTGGCCCAAAAGGAGCTGCTGGGGTCGCTGGCGGCGGAACGGGTGCTGGCGGAGCTGCTGCCGCTGCTGTGCGCGCCCCATGCCGTGCCGGTGCTGCGGCAGTACCGGGCGGTGTTTGCCGTCATCCTGCCGGAGCTGGAGCCTATGTTTGACTTTGACCAGCAAAACAAGCACCACCTGTACGACGTGTGGGAGCACACCCTGCACACCCTGGAGCAGGTGCCCGGAGATCCGGTGCTGCGGCTGACCATGCTGCTCCATGACTGCGGCAAACCCCCGCGGTTTTCCGTGGATTTCCGTGGGGACGGACATTTTTACGGGCACGCCCGGGAGAGCGCCCGGCTGGCGGAGGGCGCTCTGGCCCGGCTGCGGTGCGACCGGGAAACGGCGGAGCGGGTGGTACGGCTCATCGCTTGTCATGACCATGACATCCTGAACACCGAAAAAAGCCTGCTGCGCTGGCTGCGGAAGCTGGGGGAGCGGGACCTGCGGGCCCTTTTGCAGGTGAAGATCGCGGACAACCTGGGCCAGCACCCCAAATATTACCGGGCCGACCGGTTCCGGGAGACGGAAGCTGCCCTGGACGCCCTGCTGGCGCAAAAGCCCTGCTTTGACCGCTCGGGCCTGGCGGTAAAGGGCGGCGACCTGGCGGCGCTGGGGCTGGAAGGACCCGCCATCGGCGCGGCGCTGGAACGGATGGTGGACGCTGTCATCGACGGCCGCACGCCCAACGAAAAGGAGCAGTTGCTGAAAATGCTGTAGCCGGAAGGCTACAGCATTTTTGCTTGCGCGGGCGGGGGAACGCCTATTCTTTTTTCAACTGGTGGCGCAGGCGGGACAGGGTCACCGGCGTGATGCCGATGAAGGAGGCCACATGCTTTCCGCTGACCACCTGCTCCAGGCCGGGATAGTGGTCCAGGAACCACTGGTACCGCTCCATGGCAGAGCATTGGTACAGCAGCATTTTGATCTCCCAATGGCGGTAGAGGGCTCTGCAAAGGTGGCAGTTGTAGGCGCGCAGCATCTGGGGGTGGTCCAGCAGGGGAAGAAGCTGCGCCAGCGGGACGAACATAAGCTGGCAATCGGTGATCGCCTCGATATTGACCACGGAGGGGGCGTTCAGTCCGCCGCAGCCTGTCGCCGCGTCGCCGGGCCGGCTGACAAAGCAGTCGGTGATGTCCCGGCCGTTTTCATCCACCACATAGCACCGCAGAACGCCTTCTGCCAGGAATGGGAGGGCCTCCGGCTGCTCACCCATGGAGACCAGACGGCTGCCTCTGGCAACGACCTCCCAGTGAGAAACTTCCGCCAGAAAGGAAGCGATCTCGGGATCGGTGATGCCCAGCGTCGTCTTGATGAATTCCTGTATCTGAAGAATGGTAACAGCCCCTTTGTTGAATCATTTCTGATGTCATTATATTGCTTTTGGAAGGACTTTACATTAACACAGGATAATTTTATGAAATTTTTTTGAATTTTTTGCTGAAAATATTTGGCGGGGCCGAATAAAAACGCATTTTTTATCGCATGATAATTATGCGATAATATCACATTTTAACATCTGTTGTCTCCTGTTAGACTTGTGATGTGAGGTGATGAGATGCGAGCGGAGCAGAAAAAACAGATCGGCGCCCGTCTGCGGGAAAAGCGGGAACTGGCCGGATACACCCGGGAGCAGCTGGGAGAGCTGTGCGGGCTCAGCCCCCGGTTCCTGGCCAATGTGGAGCTGGGAGATTCCACCTTCAGCCTGGAGACGCTGATGCGGGTGTGCCGGGTGCTTTGCTGCAGCAGTGACGAGCTGCTGTTCGGCCGCCGGGCAGAGTCCCAGGACGACCTGTGCGCCCGCATCGGCCGCCTGGACCCCGCGTACCGGGGCGCGCTGGAAAAAACGCTGCAGGGCTTTTTCGAGGCGGTGGCCCGGGCGGGAGCGGGAAAGTAGCTCCCTTTTTTGCGGCCCAGCATCCGTGACAAAGAAAAACGCTGTCCCAGGGAAAGACGCCCCGGGACAGCGCTTTTTGGTTTGCGCCGGCGGCGGGCGGTCACTTCAGACCGTACAGCCTCCGGTATTTGTCCTCCAGATAGTCGGTGTAGACGGTGGGGTCAAAGGGGCCGCAGGCCCGCTCCACCACCTCGCCGGGCTCCAGCAGGCAGCCGTAGCGGTGGATCCTGTCCCGGAGCCAGCCGGTGACGGCGCTCAGGTCGCCGCGGCCCACCGGGCCCCAGACGTCCATTTCCCGCTCCATGTTCCGCAGCATCTGGACACCGTAAGCACTGCCCAGGGCATAGGAGGGGAAGTAGCCGAAGGAGCCGCCCGACCAGTGGGAATCCTGCAGGCAGCCGCGACGGTCATCGGGGACCTCCACCCCCAGATAGTCCCGGTAAAGGGCGTTCCAGACCTGGGGGATATCCTTGACCTCCAGCGTACCGCCGATGAGCTGCTTTTCGATCTCGTAGCGGATCATTACGTGGAAACAATAGGTAAGCTCATCTGCCTCGGTGCGGATGAGGGAGGGCTGGGCTTTGTTGACCGCCCGGTAAAAATCCTCCGCGGTGACATTTTCCAGCTGCTGGGGGAACAGCTCCCGGATCCTGGGGAAGACCGCCCGGATAAAGGGCAGGGAGCGGCCGATGAGGTTTTCGTAAAACCGGGACTGGCTCTCGTGGACGCCCATGGACACACCGCCCGCCAGGCAGTTGTAGTCATAGGCCGGGTTTACGCCCAGCTCGTACAGGGCGTGGCCGCCCTCGTGGATCACGGAATACATGGAGTCCGCCAGGTCGTGCTCCTTGTAGTTGGTGGTGATGCGCACATCCTGGCTGGTAAAGTTCAGGGTGAAGGGGTGCTCGGTCTCGCCGATGGCGCAGTGGGCGCGGTCCAGACCCAGCACCTCCATCAGGTAATCGGAAAGCTTCCGCTGCTGCTCCACCGGGAAGGAGCGGTGCAGAAAGCTGTCGTCGATCTGGGGCCGGCCGGCGATCTCCCGGATGACGGGCACCAGCCGCTCCCGCAGAACGCCGAAAAACCGGTCCAGCTTTTCCATGGTCATGCCCCGCTCGTATTCGTTGAGCAGCGCGTCATAGGGCGCCTTGGTGCTGTCAAAATAGCCGGCAAATTTCTTCTGGAAGGCCACCAGCCGCTCCAGCACCGGGCGGAACAGGGCAAAGTCAGAGGCCTCCTTGGCCCGGTGCCACACGTCGCTGGCCTGGTTGGTCAGCTGGGCATATTCCATATATTCCCCGGCGGGGATGCGGGAAAGCTGGTCATAGCCCCGGCGCAGAAGCTGCACCTGGCGGGCCTGCTCCGGGGTCAGCCCGGTCGTTTCCCCCTCCAAAAAGGTTAAAAGCGCACCCACCTGGGGGTCGGAAAACAGCTTGTGCTCCTCTCCGGCCAGGATACCCAGGGCCACGCCCCGGCCCTCGGCGGTGTCCCGGGGAGCAACGGTGACGCCGTCCAGATACAGCGCGGAGGAGGCTGTGCGGTAGGCATATTGCTTTTGCTGCAGCGCTTCCAGCTGCTGCAGAGCGGTTTGCAGATCCATAGCGGTGTCTCCTTTCATTCTTTGACACCCGTTCGCCGGTGCCATGATGGCAGTATAGCATACTTCCTCCGGCGGCGCAAGAAAAGACAGGGGCCGCACCTTGCATTTCCCGGGAGCCTGTGGTATCATATTCTTCAATTTACTGTGCGAAAGTGTGAACTGTCATGACAAAAGACCTTGTAAAAGCCGCCTTTTACCGATCCCTTCCCGTGCTGGGGGGATATTTGGTGCTGGGTGTGGGCTTCGGCATCCTGCTGGGCAGCGTGGGATACGGCCCGCTGTGGGCCCTGGCCATGAGCCTGGCGGTCTATGCAGGGTCCATGCAGTATGTGGGCGTCAGCCTCATCGCCGGGGGCGCGTCGGTGCTCACCGTGGCGCTGACCACCCTGATGGTCAATGCCAGGCATCTTTTTTACAGCATTTCTATGTACGATTTGTATAAAAATGCCGGAAAATGCCGAAATGTATTGATTTTTACCCTGACGGACGAGACTTATTCCCTGCTGTGCGGCGGCAGCGTCCCGGAGAACACCGACCCGGACCGCTACCGGCTGGCGGTATCGCTGCTCAATTACGGCTATTGGGCGGCGGGCAGCCTTTTGGGCGGTCTGCTGGGGCAGGTGCTGCCCTTTGATACCACGGGCATCGAGTTTTCCATGACCGCCCTGTTTGTCACCGTGTTCGTGGACCAGTGGCGGGGGACCCGGGAGCACCGTCCGGCGCTGCTGGGGGTGGGGTTGACGCTGGCCTGTCTGCTGCTTTTCGGCCGGGAGCTGTTTCTCATTCCGTCCATGGCCCTCATCACTCTGGCGCTGGCCCTTCTGCGGCCTGCCCTGGAGGGAAAGGAGGGGACGGCGCGTGGATAACGGACATACCGTGGCTTTGATCTTGACCATGGCCGCCGTCACCGCCGCGCTGCGGTTCCTGCCCTTTTTCCTGCTGGGGGGACGAAGGCGGACGCCCGCCTTTGTCAGCTATCTGGGACGGGTGCTGCCCTATGCCATCATGGGGATGCTGGTGGTGTACTGCCTGAAGGACGCGGCGGCTGCCGCGCCCACCGTCTGGCTGCCCGCCCTGGCGGGGGTGGCGGTCACCGTGGGGCTGCATCTGTGGAAGGGCAGCACCCTGGCCAGCATCCTGGGGGGCACGGTTTGCTATATGGTGCTGGTGCAGCTGGTGTTTTAAAGAAAAAAGCCGCCTGCCGGCGGCCGAAGCGTCACAAAACCGCGGTGCGCTGTTCCGCCGGGTCTTTTTTGACCGCCATCACACAGGGGACGGCCAAAAGGACCCGGCAGGCGGGCTCAGGCCTTTGTCATGGCCAGGATGTCCTCTTCAGACCGGACGCCGGAGGCGCGGGCGGTGACAGCGCCGTCCCGGAAGACCATCAGCGTGGGGACGCTGAGCACCTTGTGCCGGCGGGCCAGCGCCTTCTGGGCGTCCACATCCACCTTGCCCACCTTCAGGTCCGGGTTCCGGGCGGCGATGCCGTCGATGACAGGGGCCAAGGCGGCGCAGGGGCCGCACCAGGCGGCGAAAAAGTCCAGCAGAACAGGCTGTTTCGCCTGCAGGACCTCCTGCTCAAAATTTTCCTCCGTAATGTTCAGAACAGACATGGCATACCTCCTGTGTTGGTTTTGGTGACAGATTCGCGGCGCAGCCGCCGCAGATCCTATATTTTTTATCAGGGAGCAAACAATTATGCAGAGTATCACAGAAAAGATCGACGCCCTTTTTGAACCGTGGCAGCAGGGCCTGTGTCCCGGCGGCCAGGTGCTGGTCCGCCAGCGGGGAGAGACGGTCTATGACCGCTGCTTCGGCTATGCCGACGTGGAAAACCGCATTCCCATGACCCGGGACCATGTGCTCCACGTGGCCTCGGTCTCCAAGCAGTTCACCGTCATGGCCGTCCTGCTGCTGCAGGAGGACGGCAAGCTGTCGCTGGAGGATGATATCCGCGCCTACATCCCCGACCTGGTGGCCTTTCCCCAGCCCATGCGCATCCGCGCCCTGGTGAACAACATCAGCGGCCTGCGGGACATGATGGAGCTGCTGGACCTGCGGGGCGTCCGAAACGTGGACACCATCACCCAGCAGGACATCCGCACCATTCTGGCCCACCAGCGGGGGTTGAATTATCCCCCGGAGAGCAGGCACACCTATTGCAATTCCAATTACATGCTGCTGGCGGAGATCGTGGAGCGGGTGTCGGGACAGACGCTGCAGCAGTTCATGCAGCAAAGGATCTTTGCGCCCCTGGGCATGACCGACACGGTGGTGCGGGAGACCTATTGGCAGATGATCCCCAACCGGGCGGTCTCCTACTGGGACAGCGGAAGCGAATTTTTCCACTATGTGCTGAACTACGGCTATTACGGCGGCACCTCCCTGCACACCAACGCCCGGGACCTGATGCGGTGGATGGAAAACTACCGCCGGCCCACCGTCTGCCGGGCAGAGACCATGGCGGAAATGCTGCGGGTGCCCGTGCTGAAGACCGGCGCCCCCACCAATTATGCCGGCGGGCTGCGGGTGGACGCCATGGACGGCCACCGCTACCTGAAGCACGCCGGTGAGGACGCGGGCTTCCGCTCCTTTATCCTGCGGATGACGGAGGATGACATCGACATCGTCATCGTCAGCAACACCGACAACGTGTATACCGAGACGGCGGCCTTCGGCATCGCCCGCATACTGCTGGGCCTGCCGGTGGAGGTCAAGCCCGCGCCGCAGCCCTCGCTCACGGCCTTTGATGAAAAAAACGCCCCCGGCTGCTACTATTCCATGCTGCCGGAGGGGTTCGTCTTTACGGTATACGAGAAGAACGGAACGCTGTGGATGACCGACGAGTGCGGCGATGCGCCCCTGACCCATGTGGAGGGAGACCTGTACCGGCAGGGCCGGCTGCGCCACTGGCTGCGGCTGGGGGACAACGCCCCGCTGCTGTCCACACCGGAGACCGACTACCATCTGCACAAGGCCTTTGCGGGTCCTCTGACGGCGGAACAGCTGGCGGGCAAAACCGGCCGGTACGAGAGCCGGGAGATCGACACCGGCTACGAGGTGCGGGAGCGGGACGGCCGCCTGTGGCTGTGGCACTTCCGCCGGGGGCTGACGCCGCTGTATCCGGTGGAGGGCGACCTGTTCGTCACCACCTACCAGCGGCCCTGCTTCATCCGCTTCTTGCGGGATGAGGCGGGAACGGTCCGGGGCCTGAGCCTGTCCGGCAACCGGGTGCAGGAGCTGGAACTGAACAAGGTGTAAGCGCGAAAAGGCCCTCTGAGACAGAACACCACAGGATCTCTGCTTCAGAGGGCCGGACGGTTATTTTACACGCCTGTCGCCCCGGGCGGCGGACCGCAGGCCGATCTCGGTGCCTGCCAGGATGCGGGAAAAGTTTTCGCGGTGCTTGTAGAAGATGACCGCCGTGGCCACCAGCAGGATCAGGGCCAGCGGAGCGCTGTGCCGCACCCAGCCCAGGTAGGCGGGCACCACCAGGATGGTGGTGACGGTGCCTGCCACGATATAATCGGTGAGCAGCGTCACCAGCACGATGAGGAGGGCTACCGCCAGGGCCAGCTTCCAGTCCAGGCCCAGGGTCATGCCGATGTAGGGAGCGAAGCCCTTGCCGCCCCGGAACTTCATGGGCAGGGGCCAGATGTGCCCCAGAACGCAGCCCACGCCGGCCACCGCGCCCACATGGGGCAGGGCGGGGAAGAAAACCTTTGCCAGAAACACTGCCAAGGCGGCTTTTCCGATGTCGTGGACGCCCACCAGGACACCCGCCTTCCAGCCCATGAGGATGGTGGCGTTGGAAGCGCCCAGGTTTCCGCTGCCCCCGGCGCGGAAGTCCACGTGCTTCAGCTTGGAAAGATACAGCGCCATGCTGGAACAGCCCAGGGAATAAGCCAGCAGAAAGGCCAGCAGATAACCCATAAAGTCACCGCCTTTTCACAATTTACTTTTTATTTTAACATACTCCGGCACAGATGAAAAGAAGAAAATGAAAAAACGCACCCCGGCGGGGTGCGTTTTAAGCGTTTGCAATCAGTCTGCGGTATAGGGCAGCAGAGCGATGTGACGGGCACGCTTGATGGCCACGGTCAGCTGACGCTGATGCATGGCGCAGGTGCCGGTCATGCGGCGGGGCAGGATCTTGCCGCGGTCGGAAGTGTACTTCCGGAGCTTGGCGGTATCCTTGAAGTCGATGCAGGCGACTTTATCCACGCAGAACTGGCAGACTTTCCGGCGGCGGCGATTGTCGCGGGCGGGACGCTCGGGTCTGTTTTCTCTTTCCATGATCGTTTCCTCCTTCTGAAAGGTTAGAACGGGAGGTCGTTGTCATCACCGGGCAGCGCGGCAAAGGCGTTTCCGCCCAGACCGGCCATGGGATCGAAACCGCCCTGAGGCGCCTCGTTCCGGGGCTGGCTGTCACGCTTGGGCTCGGCAAAGTGCACTTCTTCAGCGACGACTTCCACAGATTTGCGCTTGTTGCCCTGCTTGTCCTCCCAGGTTCGGGTCTGGATGCGGCCGGCAACGGCAACGAGCTGGCCCTTGACGAAATACCGGCTGACGAACTCGGCAGTCTTGCCCCAGGCGACGATGTCGAGAAAGTCGGTCTGAGGCTGCTCGCCCTGACGGACGTAGCTGCGGTTGACGGCAAGGGTAAAAGATGTGACGGAATTGTTGTTCGGGGTCCGGCGAAGTTCAGGGTCGGCCACCAGCCGGCCCATAAGGATGGCCTTGTTCAGCATGGCAGCTTCCTCCTTTTATTCCTTCGCGACGATGATGGAGCGGATGATACCGTCGGTGATCTTGTAGATACGATCCAGCTCAGCGGGGAAGTCGGGCTTGGCGTCAAACTCGACCAGGGTGTAGTAACCCTCGGGCATATCGTCGATGGCATAAGCCATGCGGCGCTTGCCCCACTCCTCGACCTTGGTGATCTCACCATTGGCAGAGATCAGGTTGGTGAACTTTTCCACCAGAGCCTTGATGGCCTCCTCGGACAGAGTCGCGTTGACGATGAAAACAGTCTCGTACTTACCGGTGATTTTGGGCATGTTCTTTGCACCTCCTTTTGGACATTTGGCCTGTACACATGGTACAGACAAGGATAACACATAAATATTACACAGGTTTGCCGCAAAAGTCAAGACAAATTTTTCGTTGACGGCAAAAAGCCTGTGTGTTATCATATCATGTATAGAAAATGCCTGTTTTCTTCGGAGGGACCGCCATGAAAACCATCATCAAACGCTTTGTTCGCCTGCTCATCGGCCTGTGCGTCATGAGCTTCGGCTCGGCTATGGCCCTGGTGGCCGACCTGGGCATGGAGCCCTGGGACGTGCTCAACGACGGCATGGCAAAGTTCCTCCAGGGGACGTTTGATATCCGCCTGAGCAACGGCGCGGACCTGTTCACCTTTGGCCGGGCGAATATCATGATCGGCCTGACCATCCTGCTCATCGACGTGCTGTTTCGGGAAAAGGTGGGCTTCGGCACCTTTATCAACATCCTGCTGTGCGGCAACGTGGTGGACTTCTGCACCGGCGACATGATCCCCGGCTTTGCCCTGCTGCCCGACTTCCGGGGCCTGCCCATGACCGAGAGCTTTCTGCCCCGACTGGCGCTGTGCGTGCTCAGCCTGATCCCGGCGGCCTACGGTATGTATATTTATATGTCCGCCCGGCTGGGCTCCGGTCCCCGGGACGGACTGATGTGCGTGGTCAAGCGCCGGTCCGCCCGCATCCCGGTGGGCGGCGTCCGCGTGATCCTGGAGGGCTGCGCCCTGACTCTGGGCTGGCTGCTGGGCGGCGCGGTAGGCCTGGGCACCATCATTCTGGTGTGCCTGTCCGGCCCGGTGATGCAGGTCATTTTCAAGCTGCACAAATTCGATGTGCGCGAGCTGCGGAACGAGACCATTCCGGAGACCATCTCCGCCGTCCGGGGCGCTTTGGCGAAAAAGACTTGATTTTTTCCCGCGCATCCTATATAATTAGAAACTGCAGCAGGCGGAAAACCGTTTTTCCGCCGCATATGCTGGAATAGCTCAGTCGGTAGAGCAGCTGATTCGTAATCAGCAGGTCGCGTGTTCAAGTCACGTTTCCAGCTCCAATCAGTCCGTCAGGTTTTTGCCTGGCGGACTTTTTGTTTTTGCAGGTGTCTGTATGAGCAAACGTGAATCGGCAGCGCTGCGCGGCGCCCTTGCATCCACATTAAAAACTCATTGAAACTTCATCCGGAATATGGTATTTTTAATTCGTATCATACGATATGAATGGAGATGACAAATTGGCAAACTACACAAAAGAACAATGGAATGCCAAAAAAGCAGACATTATGGAAGGCTGCTATGACTGCTTTGCAGAAAACGGGCTGCATGGAACCGGTATCAGGGCATTGGGCGAGCACTGCGGAGGCTCCTCAAATATGCTTTACACATATTTTGAAAATCTGGACGACCTGATCGTCCAGTCCACCGAATACTGCATGAGTAAGGTGGAAGATGATTTTATGGCGAAAGCCCCCGCAGATGTGGAGGACTTGTGGCGGTTCATTGACGAGATCCCCTACTGGACGGCAAAAGAGCACGGCAAGAAATACCGCCTGATGTATCAGGTCTATACACACCCGAAATACAGGGAATACGGCAGGAAATTCTTTGCGGGTGTGGATCAGCGTTATACCGAATACGCAAAAAGCTTAGAGGACAAGCTGGGCATCCCCTATCAGAAGCTGACGCCGCTGATGTTCATTCTGATCCGGGCCTGCGTGCACTACGCATTGTTCGAGGACGAGTTCTATCTGAAGTCCCAGATCGACGTGCTGAAAGAAGCACTGGAACTCTTTATTTTGAAATATAATCCGAAAGCAAAGGTGGAAACGGAGCGACTGATCTGCGGCAGGGATATGCACGGGTGACTGGAGAAGAAGCCGACCCTGCAATTGCCGTACGGAAGGGAGAGATCCTTGCGGCGCCGACAGGTCAGAAGCTGGCAGACCGTTCTCAACGGCAAGAGGACTGTACGCATCCCAGAGTGCAGCCAAAACGGAGAGATAATTCGGCGGAGCAGAGATTTTCTGCTCCACAAAAACTCCGGCTATGGCAAGAAGCCGCTGTTTACATCCGCAAAAGGCAGGTACCGCAACACAGCAGTTAAGAATGGAACCGGGTACTGCAACAAAGTACGGGGATTCGCGGTAATCGACGGACAGAAGGATTACACTGGCTGCACACTTAAAGCCGTCAGAACAGTTTCATAAAGGCAGTATCAGAAAGGGAAGGTTTTCTCACCCTTTTTGTTCAGTATTTTTTGATGGAAGAAGGACAGTACTGTGACAGGAGATGAAAAACTGTATCAACAGTATCTTGCCGGGGATGAAACAGCGGCCGATGAACTGGTCGCACGGTATGGTGATACGCTTACATTATACATACACGGATTTCTTGGCGACCTTCAGGAGGCAGAAGACCTGATGATCGAGGCGTTTGCCCTGATGTTTGCCAAGCCCCGGCCGGTCGGTGAGCAGGGCAGTTTCAGAGGATATCTGTTCAGGATCGGGAGAAATCTTGCCGGACGGCACCGGAAGAAGCACCGGCTGCGGCTTCTCAGCCTGGATGAACTGACATTTGAGCCGAAGGGCGAGGTGCTGGCGGAAACGCCGCTTTACGGAAAGGAACGGAAACGGCAGCTGTATCAAGCCATGGAGAAGCTGAAGGAGGATTATCGGGAAGCACTGTATCTGGTATACTTTGAGGATATGAGCTACCGGCAGGCGGCTTCCGTTATGGGAAAATCAGAAAGTCAGATCACCAAACTGGTTTACAGGGGAAAGCAGAGCCTGAAAACCATATTGGAGAAGGAAGGATTCGATTATGCGGACAAATGAGGAACGCGCGGCGCTGGTCCGGCGGCGCGCTGAAATCATCAGAAAAGAACAGCAGAGGAAAAAACAAAAAATTCAGATGACGGTCCTAAGCGGAGTGAGCCTGGCAGCGTGTCTGTGCCTTCTGGCGGTCATCGGCAGCGCAATGCCGCACATCACCTCCGGTTTTGGCGAAGCACCGGTATCCCATACATCGGGAGCAGCCAGCCTGCTGGCCGGAAGCGAGGCACTGGGCTATGTGATCATGGCCATCTTCGCCTTTTTGCTGGGGGTCTGCGTGACGATGCTCCTTCATGTGATCCACCGCAGGCAGCAGCGGCAGATGCACGAGTCTGATTCAAAGGAGTCTGATCCGAAGGAGTCAGGCGAACATGGATAACTTTGAAATTTATGATAATGTTTTTCAGACCTTGTCGCTGATGGGCATGATGGTCGTTTCGGGCGCCGCCGGGCTGAAGTATTCCAGCCGCAAGCTGGTGGTGCTGGCATGTGCTTATGGCAGTATCATGCTGGGAACGCTTTTTTACATGCTCCATCTTACGATCATCGGAGACATCCCGCGGATCTTTTATGTATCTGAAATTTCCTGGATGGCCGGATATCTGTTTTTCCTGTTCCTCGTCATACTGCGGCAGGAACGGAAAAACGTGGATTTTCAGCCGGTTCCGGCAATGCTGGCGCTGTTCACCCTGGCAGCCTCGGTGCACAGCGAGGTCATGGGAAACTCCATTCTCATGTCCCTGGCATTCGGCGTGATCGCGAGCGCCATCGTATATATTTCATCCATCAGAATCCGCCGTGCCCATCTGTCTGGCGCACATCCGGCAGCCTTCGACCGGATGATGATTGCCGTGGTAATTCTTCAGATACTGGTGTATTTTGTTTCGGAGTATGTTTCGGACTTCAGTACGTTTAATCTGTACTTCGCAGTGGATATCCTGTTTACGCTCAGTCTGTGCAGTTTGTTCCGGATGATCAGAAAGGAGGCGCAGCAGCCTTGACCTATATTGAAAATGTGTTTATCTGCATTTCCGTACCGCTGCTGCTTTCTCTGCTTTTAGTGAAAGGGACCCAGCGAAGGTTTACCTTGCTGCTCTGCATCGGAATGGGGATCTGCATGGTATCGGCATATGTGAACAGCTTTTTTATGGTGCTGTATCAGGTGGACGGCGTCACTGCGGCCATTGAGATCTCTCCGGTCTGCGAGGAAATACTGAAACTGGTGCCGCTGCTGTTTTTTATCCTCATCTTTGAGCCGGAACCGCAGGAAATCACGCCGGCAGCAATATCCATTGCAGTTGGCTTCGCCACTTTTGAAAATGTGTGTTACCTGTCAGAAAACGGAGCCGGGAATTTCACGTTTCTTCTGATTCGCGGCATGTCGGCGGGTGCAATTCATATTTTGTGCGGGATCGCTGTTGGCTATGGCATCGCGTACGTGTTCCGCCAGCGATGGCTTGCTGTCACAGGAACGGTCGGGATCCTGGGGGCCTGTATCGTGTTTCATGCCATTTATAATCTGCTGGTTACGGCAGAAGGCGTGTGGCAGACGGTCGGATACATGTTCCCGTCCGTGCTGATCCTTTGCATCTTCGGATCGAGGATCCTGCTGCCGAAGGTACATATCCGGCTGGAATAACAGGACGATCAGAAACAAAAACTTTAAAAAACTTCTGCCGGGGGTGGAAGTTTTTTTCTTTTTTTGTCTTTCATACAACAACAGGTCATTTCAGAGGAAGGGAGGAGATCGGACTTTTGCGGGATTCCAGTGTGAGAATGAAGCAGATCCGAAAACAGATTTCACGGTACCGCAGCAGGTATGAGAAAAGGGCTATGGTCAGCCTGGCCGCCGTGTGCATCATGTTGAGCGGCGGAATCGGCAGTTTGCTCAGGTTGAAACAGGGGCCGGGTATTTTTACCATACAGACGGAGTATGGTACGGTGCTTTTGCATAACGGAGGGGAAGCATACATTGTGATAGGTGTTTTTGCTTTCCTTGCAGGAGCGGCACTGACCACGCTCTGCATGAAGCTGAACCGGCGAAAGCTGCGGGCTGTCCGGAGGAGGGAGAACGGCTGAAATGATGAAAGCAAAACATCTGGAAAAAGGAAATACCATTGGTGTTGTATCTCCGGCAAGCCCATCGGAGAACCGCAGCGAAATTGTCAGGGCGAAAGAATATCTGGAAAACCTGGGCTACAAGGTGGTCATTGGCAGAAACGTGAATAAGACCAAAGGGTTCACTGCAGCCAGTGAGCAGGAACGGGCGGATGATATCAACGAAATGTTTGAAAGGGAGGATATCGATGCCATCTTTGTAACCCAGGGGGGCTATGGATCTGCCCAGATCATCGACAAACTGGATTATGAACTGATCCGCCGCAAACCGAAGATTTTTACCGGATTCAGCGATATCACATCCCTGCACCTGGCCATCCAGAAATTCAGCGGTCTGGTAACCTTCTACAGTCCGGGTATGGCACGGTTCAACGAGGAAGATCTGAGTGCCTATACGAAAGAAAGCTTTTTCAGGACGCTGGGAATTCCTGAGCCTGCCGGAGAAATCAAAAAAAGCAGCCCGAAGAAGTGGCTCACATCCATTCACGGAGGTGCCTGTGAAGCGCCCGTAGTGGGGGGCTGCCTGACGCTGATCTGCGCCAGCCTGGGCACCCCTTACGAAATCGACTGTAAGGATAAAATCCTCTTTTTTGAGGATGTAGACGCAGAGCCATGGATCATGGACCACGCACTGAGCCATCTGCGGAATGCGGGAAAGCTCAAGGATGCCGCAGGGTTCATGATTGGCCATTGCGAAAACTGCGTACCTTACGATTATAAGCCTGGGTTTGTATGTGACACAACGCTGGAGGATGTGCTCACCTACTATCTGGAACCCCTGAAAAAACCCGCCCTGTACGGACTGCCCATGGGGCACGGTGAGGACCTTGCCACACTGCCGCTGGGTGTCAGGTGCCGGCTGGATGCAGACAAGAAGACATTCACGGTGTTGGAAGCCGGAGTAATATAACGACAAGGAGGAACCCGAGATGAAGAAAACCGGAAAGAAGCTGTTTGCAAGCCTGCTTGCGCTGATCATGATTTTTTCACTGGCAGCCTGTGGAGGCAGCCCATCCAAGGACGAGGGTGGAGAAGTGATTTTTAACGTGGCGATCCCCGGCGGCTACGATACCCTAAACTTCTTCACAACCGAAAGCAGCATGGTTTATGACTGGCTGAACATAGCATACGATTGTCTGATTACCTATGATGATGAGTACAATGCCATACCGAGAGTGGCAAAGGACTGGACCGAAGAAAACAATGTATGGACCTTCCATTTGAGAGACGATGTTTACTTCAGTGACGGCGAGCAGCTGACTTCTGCAGACGTAAAGTGGACCTACGAACACGCGGTCGACAGCTACATGTATTCTCTCCATGCATCCGGTTTTGTATCTGTTGAATGTCCGGATGATTTCACAGTGGTATTTCATTGCGAAAACGCCAAGCCGGATATGCTGTACCAGATCATTCCGATCCTGCCGGAACACATCTGGAGCGGCCTGGAAGACGTACTCAGTTATGAACCGGCAGAACTGGTCGGCTCCGGTCCGTTTATCTACAGTCCGGAAAGAAGCGGCAGCGGCAGTACGGCCTTTGTGAAGAACGCAAAATACTGGGGCGATGTTCCGGCTATCGACGTGCTGGTATTTACCGAATACAACAACTCCGATGCCATCGCCCAGGCGCTGAAGCTGGGGGAAGTGGATGCGGCCTATACGCTGGAAAAGACGCAGCTGGATGCGCTGAGTTCGGTGTCCGGTATTGAAGCCGGCGCATATGCCTCCTTTGGTTTCGAATACCTGGGATACAACCTTCTGGATGAACTGTGCGCAGATAAGACCATCCGATATGCCGTTGACTACTGCGTCGATAAGGAAAACGTCATTGAAATGAGCTACGGCGGACTGGCCGATATCGCTTACGGTGCGGTCAACAATGATGGTTTCATCTATACGCCTGCAGAAAAGAGAGACCTGAACATTGCGAAAGCAAATGAACTTCTGGATGCGGCCGGATACAAGGACACCGACGGCGACGGTATTCGTGAAAAGAACGGACAGAAGATCAGTCTGGAAGTTATTACGGCTTCCGACAGAAGCTCCTGGCAGAGCGCGACCGTAAATATGCTGATTACCAACTGTCAGCAGGCGGGAATTGAAATTGCATGGAATCCCATGGAAAAGACCGCAATGTGGGATACCTGTTATGACGGAAATCCGGACTGGCAGCTGATCCTGGACGGCTGGGGCGGTGACGCGGATCCCGGAACCATCATGTGTATTTTCCAGGATTACGAAACACTGGGCTATGCCGGCGTTTCCTATCAGAATCCGGAATTCGATGCAGCTTATGACCTTGTATACGCTACAGCCGATCCGGCTGAACGCGCACGGTACATCGAAGACTGTCAGGCGATCCTGTACGAGGACTGCCCCTATACCTTCCTGTGCTTCGACCAGAGCGTACAGGCGATCAATTCTGCAAAATGGACCGGATACAAGGCAAACAGTCACGGCTTATTTGGCAACGAACTGTATTACAACTATTGTCATCTTGCGCCTGCAAACGGATGACGGCTGTAAACTGAACTATGAGAGGGGCAGGTTCTGCCCCTCTGATTATATAAGAAAAAGGAAAGGAGGAGGAAGAATTGGCACTTCGTATTATTAAGAGATTCTTCTTTTCCTGCGTTACGATCTTTTTTGTGATCGCGTTTAATTTTTTCCTGTTCCGGGTCATGCCGGGCAATGTGGAAACCATTATCGCAAAGGCGAACACGTCGGAGACCGTAAAGGCGCGCCTCATGGCGGAAGCAGGTCTGGATCAGCCCATTACGACACAGTTTGGAATTTATCTGGAAAAATTGCTCACCGGAGATTTCGGTGAATCTTTCTATACCTATGATGGGAGCTCCAATGTGCTGGCCATCATAGCGGGGCGGCTTCCCAATACGGTCATTCTGCTGCTTTGCGCAGAAGTGGTAGCCATCTTGCTGGGGCTTCTCATTGGTGTGATCTGCGCTCAGAAACGGGGCAGCAAGCTGGATACCGGACTGCTGTCCGGGTCACTGGTTCTGTACTCCATGCCCACCTTCTGGTTCGCCATGCTGCTGATTTTTTTCTTCTGCGTTATATTCCGCATATTCCCGACCGGCGGCATCACGACACCGGGAACCAATTATCAGGGATGGATGCATGTGCAGGACTATCTGCATCACATGATCCTTCCGATGCTTTGTATGGGCCTTTTGATGATCGGCGTCTATGCTGTCACGATGCGGAGCACCATGATGAATATTCTCACGGAGGACTACATAAACACCGCCAGAGCAAAGGGGTTCTCTACGAAATACATTCTTCTGCACCATGCTATCCCAAACGCAATGGTGCCTATGGGGACCATCATCGCTCTGAACATTGCAGCCATACTGGGCGGCGCGATTCAGCTGGAGACTTTATTCAGCTGGAAGGGACTGGGGCAGCTCATGTATGAGGCGCTGAACCGCAGAGATTACCCGGTACTGCAGGGATGCTTCTTTGTGTCCACGGTAGCCGTCATTCTCGCTAATTTTATAATGGACAGCATCTACGGATTTATTGATCCGAGGGTAAAAAGTTAGAAAGGGGGCCGCATGATGGGAAATCGACGTGAGCGGTATGAAACAGACCGTCTGAAACGGGATCTGCAAAAGATGAAAACAAGGCAGTTCTTCCGGGAAGTGTGGTCAAATAAAATGGCTCGTGTTGGCATTATAATCATCGCGTTTTTTGCATTGATGGCCATATTCGGCCCTGTGGTAATGCCGTTTAAGACCACCGATATTGCATCGTCCAGAGATATGATCTTCAATGTACCGTCGTCCGAGCACTGGCTGGGTACCGATAATCAGGGAAGAGATGTGCTTGCATATCTGGTGAATGGAGCAAGAAGCTCCCTGTTTGTTGGACTGACGGCGACGGTGATTTCCATGGTATTGGGCACATTGATCGGAATCACGGCAGGATACATCGGGGGCTGGGTGGACAATCTGCTGATGCGTATCACAGACTTTTTCCTGGTACTTCCGTGGCTTCCATTCTGCATGGTGCTGGCAGCTATTATGGGAAACAGCATCTGGAATATCATTCTGGTCATCGGCCTGACCGGATGGTCAAGCACGGCACGGATCATACGTGCACAGACCTTGTCCGTCAAAGAACAGCAATATGTTGAAAGGACCAGATCCATCGGAGCCGGAAAGTGGTATATCATGATGAAGCACATACTGCCAAATGTCTTTCCGCTGGTTTTCTCAGAGGCTATCCTGATCGTGTCCTCTTCCATTCTGACGGAAACGTCCCTGGCCTTTCTGGGTCTGGGAGATCCGACGAATCCGAGCTGGGGAACCATGCTGAACGATGCTTATTCTACCGGTGCCATGACAGTCGGTGCGTGGTGGTATTTTATCACACCGGGGCTTTGCGTGATCCTGGTTGCCCTGGGCTTCACCCTGATGGGGTACGCCTTCGATGAAATTCTCAATCCGAAGCTGAAAGAACGGTAGGAGAGAAACCATGAAGTTACTGGAAGTAAAAGATTTAAAAACATATTTTACCACCTCCAAGGGGAAAGCAAAGGCAGTGGACGGTGTATCGTTTACCCTGGATTACGGCCAGTGCCTGGGTCTTGTGGGCGAGTCGGGATGCGGCAAGACCACCACAGCACTCTCCATCTGCCAGCTGCTGCCGAAGGAAGGAAAGGTGGAAGGCGGTCAGATCTTGCTGGAAGGGGTGGACTATGCCTCCATGACAGAAGAAGAAATCATGAAGCACCGCTGGCAGGATGTGTCCATCATCTTTCAGGGCGCCATGAATGCCTTCAACCCGGTGAAAAAGGTGGGGTGGCAGATCGCGGAAGCCTGCATACTCCACCAGAACATGACGAAGGAGCAGGCCTGGGAGCGGGCCGGGGAGCTGTTTGAGATGGTCGGCATTGCGAAGGAACGTGTAACGCAGTATCCCCATGAGTTTTCCGGCGGCATGAAGCAGCGTGCCATGATCGCGATGGCGCTGGCCTGCAGCCCCAAACTGATTATCGGAGACGAGCCCACGACAGCGCTGGATGTCATGATCCAGGCACAGATCCTGGAGCTGTTGGAAAAGCTGAGAAAAGAACTGAACATGGGGATGATCCTCATTACCCATGACTTATCCATTTTGAGTGAAACCTGTGATAAGATCGCGGTGATGTATGCCGGGAAAATTGCGGAGCTGGGGACAGTGGATGATATTTTCAATCACCCGATGCATCCGTATACGAAACGGCTTCTGGACTGCTTTCCGAACATTCACAGCACGGAGCGGGTGATCCCTGACGGGATCCCGGGCTATCCGCCGAATTTGATCGATCCGCCGGAAGGCTGCCGGTTCTGTCCCAGATGCGCGGAAGCCGCAGAGCGCTGCAGCGCAGAAGAGCCGGAATTCCTGCAGGTGGGTCCGCAGCACTTCGTGTCCTGCCATTTATGTGCGAGGGGTGGTGAACAGAATGGCTGAAAAAATGCTGGAAGTAAAAGATTTAAAAGTATATTTCGAGATGAAGAAGGGATTTGCGAAAACCCTCTTTGGAAAACCGCAGGTGCTGAAGGCCGTGGACGGGGTCAGCTTTTCCATCGGACGAGGGGAGATACTGTCGCTGGTAGGTGAATCCGGCTCCGGAAAAACAACCACCGGCAAGGCGATCCTCCGGCTGGCACCGATCAGCGGCGGCAGCATTCTCTTCAATGGACAGGAGATAACCGGAAAAAAAGATCTGTCGGAATTCCGCAAACAAGCGCAGATGATCTATCAGGATCCGTACCAGTCCCTGAACCCTCGTCAGTTTATTTCGGATATCGTGGGAGAGCCGCTGGATGTGAACGGCCTGGTAACGACCCGCGAAGAGCGCGAAAAACGTATCAGGGAGGCTCTGGAAGGAGCGGGACTTACGCCGGCTGATGACTATATGTACCGCAGGCCCTTTGAGCTGTCAGGCGGACAGCGGCAGCGTGCCGCCATTGCAGGCTCTCTGATCATGAAACCGGAGTTTGTGGTGGCGGATGAACCGGTATCCATGCTGGATGCAAGCATCCGGACCGGCATCGTGAAGATGATGCTCCGGGAACGGGATAAGAAGGGTGTGGCATACCTGTTCATCACACATGATCTGTCTTTGGCATGGTTGATTTCTGACCGGATTGCCATCATGTATCTGGGAAAAATCATGGAGATCGGCACTGCGGACGAAATCGTCAGAAATCCGATGCATCCGTACAGCCGGGCACTTTTGGATATCATGCCGGTACCGGGTAAGATCCTTACGGAAAAGCGCAAGATCCTCCAGGGGGAAACACCGAATGCAGGGGCTGTGGTTGAAGGCTGCAAGTTTTGCGGGCGGTGTCCGGAGGCCATGGATATCTGCGCCAGAACGGAACCGGAAAACGTGGAAATTTCGCCGGGGCATTTCGTCATGTGCCATAAGTACGCGGCGCTGATGACGGCGGCGGAAAAGGAAGGAGGGCGGCATGGAAATCCTGAGACAGCTGAATCAGCTGATGGAGTTTAAAAGCGTCAGTGAAGACCGGGAATGCTGCAAGGCAGCGCTTCGCTATGTTATGGAACTGGCAAAGAGCTTTGGCCTTGAGGCAAAAACAGGCAGATACGGTGATGTGGGTATCGTGGACCTGGGTGAAGGACCGGAGACTATGGGAATTCTGGCCCATGTTGATGTGGTGTCGGAAGGGAACCCGCAGTTGTGGGATTTTGAGCCGTATCATTTGACAGAAAAGGATGGGATATTGTACGGCAGAGGGATTGTGGACGACAAGGGTCCCGTAATTGCCAGCCTGTATGCCCTGAAGAAGATAAAGGAAGCAGGGATCCCTCTTAAAAAGAAATTGCGGCTGATTATCGGTACCAGTGAAGAGACGCAGTGGACCGATATGGACCACTATAAAGAAGAATTCGAATTGCCGGATTATGGATATTCCCCCGATGGGAATTTTCCGATTTACAATCAGGAAAACGGATACATGGATGTGGAGCTGCACTTTGATGAAAGGCTGCCGGAAGGAATCGGCGGATTTACCGGAGGAAGTGCGGCGAATGCCATCCCGTCCTATGCCGCTTACGAAAAAGAAGGAAAGACGGTGGTATTCACCGGAAAAGCAGCCCACAGTTCCTCGCCGGAGCTGGGTCGGAATGCCATAAACCTTCTTTGTGAAGCGGTATCCCGGGAATACGGACTTCAGTTTGCCCGGACCATTCAGGACTATTTCCCGGAAGGAACCTATGAAAGCAAGCTTCGGTTCCGGAAAACAGACGGCAGCTTCAGCGAAAAAGGGAATCTGACCATCGTACCGACCCTCCTGCGGCAGGAAAGCGGCAGTATCTTCATCAATTTCAACGTAAGACAGTGCTGCGACATACCTGGCAGGGCTGTTTTGGAGGGCCTGCGGGAAAAGGCAGAAGCTTGCGGCTATGAGGTCCTTCTTCGGGAAAATCAGGAGCCCATCCGGGTGAATGACGATCAGCCCTGGATCCGGCGCATGCAGCAGGTGACGAAAAAATATGGAATGGACCCCAAGTGCCTGTTCGCGGCGGGGTGCAGCTATGCCAAGAGCATGCCCAACTTCGTCGGTTGGGGACCGGTATTTCCGTGGGATCCGGACTGCGCGCATATGGAAAACGAGCAGCAGAGCCTGGAAAGCTTCCTGCGCAGCCTGGAGATTTATACGGAATATCTGATATCAGAAGGCCAGAGTGAGCCTGTGGAAAGAGAGGCTGCGAAATATGAAACCTAAGGTGGACCCCATCAGACTGACCATGGATATGGTAGCGATTCCAAGCTATTCTTATATGGAGCATCAGGAAGAAGCCATTTCTCAGTATATTCTGGACTTTTTCCTTGAACATGGATTTACAGCATACCGGACAGAAATCGTACCGGGCCGCTACAATACCTTTGCCATTTTGGAAGGTACGGAACGGGAAACTTCGCCATCCCTGCTGCTCACCGGACACATGGATACGGTGCCGGCTTATGATTTTGAGAAGGCCTTTGAGCCGTGGGAGGATGAGGAGTATGTCTACGGTAGAGGTACCGTGGATATGAAAGGGGCGCTGGCCGCAGCCATGTGTGCCATGGTGGAATTAAAGGAAAGCGGAACGCGGCTGAAAGGAGATTTGATTTTCTGCGGTGTTGCTGACGAAGAAGAAGCCGGTATTGGTACCCGCAGCCTGATCGAAACCGGACCTGAGGCCACATATTCGGTCATCTGTGAACCTACCAGTCTGGAAATCAATCTGGGGCAGAAAGGGCTGGAATGGATCGAAGTGTCCTTCCGGGGCCATAAAGTTCACAGCGGAGCCCAGAAGGAAGGGGTCAATGCCATTATGATGGCGGGGCGCTTCCTGCATAAACTGGAAACCGAATACCTGCCGAAACTGGCACAGCGCACCCATCCGGTCCTGGGCCAGGCGACCCTGAATATCGGCACCATTGCCGGCGGCGACCAGCCCAGTACCGTTGCGGACCACTGCAGCATCCGGCTGGACAGGAGATGCCTGCCCAGTGAAACGATTGCACAGGTTTATGAAGAGCTGCAGGAACTGATCGATCAGCTGCACCGGGAAGATCCGCGGTTCGAAGCAGAGATCCGGGATGTATTCGACGGAACCACCCTGCCGCACATTCCCTTCTGCACAGATCCCGATTCCGGCGTGGTGAAGGCGGCGGAAAAGGCGCTGCGCGCCAGCGGAATGGAACCGGTTCTTTCATGCTGTCCGGCATGGACCGATGCCGGCTTCCTTCAGGCGGGAACCCACAGCCAGTGTATCATCCTGGGCCCGGGAAATATAGCAGCGGCGCATTCCGTCCATGAAAAAATCAGCAAAAAGCAGATCTTTATGGCAGCGGAAATATATCAATCTATGGCTATGGAGATCTGCCGGGTGATCTGACAGACTGTTTTTCGCAGAGCATCAGGACAGGCTTGCGCTTGAAAAACCTTCAAGCGCAAGCCTTTTTTATCCTGAGCCTGAGGTGCGGGCGCCTGAGAACATGGAAAAGAAAGTGGCCCGACACACCCGTGGGCAGTTCGCTGCCATCCCGTATCGCTGCGCTAAGGATCACAAGGACTGTGACGATCGTGCCGCAGGCGTCCGCCATGCAGGTGGAGCCGTTGATCGTGGCGCCCATGCTGGCGGTCCTGCTGATCTGGGTGATGCTGGGCGGCGGGAAAAAGCGGCGGTAAAACGGGCGTTTTGCAGCGGACATACAGGAAAGAGGGCCGGAGCGGCCCTCTTTTTACGGTTCCGTCCGGGCCATGAAGGCGGCGGTGGTCAGACGGCCGTCCCGGTTGAAGCGGCCCAGGGAAAACAGGCAGGCGGGGTCGCCGGAGGTGAGCACGCTGCGCTTTTCCGAGCAGGACAGGGTGACGCGGAAGCCCAGCTCCGACAGCAGCCGGTCGGCCCCCGGGGAGATCTGGCCGAAGGGATAGGCATAGCACCGGGGGGACACGCCGCAGTGATCTTCCAGGGCCTGCTGCAGGGCGCGGGTGTCGGCGGTAAGGGCCGCAGCCCAGTCGCGCTCCTCCTCGCCGGGCTTTTTGGCGCAGCCCCGGCGGTCGCCCAGGTGGTGAAAATAATAGGAATGGCAGGCCAGCTCGATGCGGGGGGTCTGGGCGGCCCGGCGGGTGTCCTCCCAGCTCATGCAGGTGTGCAGGGAGCCGTCCTCGCCGCTGGCGGTGTAGATGTCGGCGTATTCGCCCACCACCGCGATGACGGCGTGAAAATCATACTGCTCCAGCAGCGGCGGCAGCAGGGTCAGGTTGTTGCGGTAGCCGTCGTCCAGGGTGATGAGCACCGGCTTGGGCGGCAGGACGTCCGTGCCGTCGGCAAAGGCGATCAGCCGGTCCAGGGTGACGCTCTCATAGCCCTGCTCCCGCAGCCAGGCGAAATCGCTTTCCACCCGGCTGATGGGGCAGACGTATTCCGCGGCGCGGCTCTCGTCTTTGACTAGGCTGTGATACATCAGCACCAAAAGCTCGGCCCGGCTGCCCGGCGGAGCAAAGGTCTCTGCCGCGGGGCCATGCCAAAAGGGCAGCAGCAGGCAAAGGGCCAGCAAAAGCGCCGCCGCCAGGGCCAGCGCCAGCCGGTGTGTTTTTTTCAAAGACATAGGATCACCTCGGTGGAGCATATGCGGTCCTTTCGGTTGACATTCCGGGCAAAAGTACGTAAAATAAAGGTATCACAAAGCCGTGCCCGCCGCTTTTTCGGAGCGGGAATGGCGAAGAAAGGCAGTGATGTTCTATGAAGAATCTGATCGTCACCATCAGCCGCCAGTACGGCAGCGGCGGCCGGAGCATCGGCCAGCAGCTGGCAAAGGAGCTGGGCATCCCCTTTTACGATAAAGAGATCATCGATCTGGCCGCCAAGGAGAGCGGCCTCGCGGCGGATTTCATCCGGGGGCAGGAGCAGCAGCTCACCCAGAGCCTGCTGTTTTCCATCGTGACCAATTTCACCTCCAACAGCGGGGCGTTCAGCCCCAATATGCTCTCCCTGTCCGACCAGGTGTATCTGGCGGAGGCAAAGGCCATCCGCTCGCTGGCAGACAAGGGCAGCTGCGTCATCGTGGGCCGCTGTGCCGACTGGGTGCTGGAGAAAAATTACGATGTGCTGCGGGTCTATATCTGCGCGCCGCTGGAGACCCGCTGCAAGCGGGCCGTGGAGCAGTACGGCGACAAGCCGGAGGGCATCCAGAAAACCGTGCAGAACATCGACAAGCAGCGCGCGCGGTACTGCCAGCATTACTGCGACCGGGCCTGGGAGGACGCGGACAACTATGACCTGTGCCTGAACAGCGGAAAGATCGGCCTGGAGCAGTGCGTGGCCATCATCAAGGACGCTTACGGCGAGCTGAACCGGTAAACAAAAAAGAGGGCGCAGGCCCTCTTTTTAATTGTCCGGAAAATGCCGCCGTCCGGAACGGCCGCAGGAGGAATATCCCCCAGGGGAAGCCGCTGCAGGGGCGGCTTCCGTATTTTTTTCGGGGAGACAGGCCGGAATTTACGATTCGTTCATGGAAAACCCTTGCGCAGGACACAGAATTCTTGTAAAGTATAAGCGTTGCAAAATCCCTGGTATGCGTTTTGGAGGCGTAACTTTATGCGAAACTGGCTGCAAAGAGTGATGGCGGGCAGATACGGCGTGGACGAGTACAGCCGCTTTCTGAATATTGTGGCGTTGGTATCTCTGGTGCTGTCCATCCTGTTCAACAATGGCCTGAGCGTGTTTTTCTGGCTGTTGGCCATCATCAGTCTGGTGTGGACCTATTTTCGGATGTTTTCCCGCAACACCTACAAGCGCCGGGCGGAAAACAACGCCTACCTGACCATCCGCTACAGCATGACCCGCAAGCTGTCCGGCCTGAAGCAGCGTATGCAGCAGAAGCGCTATTACCGGTTTTATAAATGTCCCAAGTGCGGCATCACCACCCGGGTGCCAAAGGGAAAGGGAAAGATCCGCATCACCTGTCCCAAGTGCGGCGAGATCTTCCAGCGGAAGAGCTGATATGTTCGGCTATGTGATCGCCCGGAAGGACACCCTTTCGGAGGAGGAGCAGGCCCGCTACAAGGGCTGCTACTGCGGCCTGTGCCGGGCCCTGCGGGAAAGCCACGGAAACCTTTCCCGCCTGGCCCTCAATTATGACATGACCTTTCTGATCCTGGTGCTGGCCTCGCTGTACGAGCCGGAGGAGCAGGCGGGCGCGGCCCGCTGCCCCGTCCATCCGGCAAAGCCACAGCCCTACTGGACCTGCAGCTATTCGGCCTATGCCGCCGACCTGAACATCGCCCTCACCTATCACAAGCTGCGGGATGACTGGCTGGACGACGGCGCCCGGCTGCAGAAGGGCCTGATGGAGCAGATGCAGCAGGCCTATGACCGGGTGAAGGAACGCCTGCCCCGGCAGTGCCTGGCCATCGAGCGGGAGCTGGAAAACCTGCTGGCGCTGGAAAAGGCCGGTGAGACGGTGCCCGACAAGGGGGCGGCCTGCTTCGGCCGGCTGATGGCGGAGCTGTTCGTCCCGCGGGAGGACCGGTGGGCGCCCGGCCTGCGGGAGATGGGCTACTGGCTGGGCCAGTTCATTTATCTGCAGGACGCTTGCGTGGACCTGCAAAAGGACGCGAAAAAAGGCCGGTATAACCCCCTCCTGGCCATGCAAGGAGGCCAGACCCGGCCGGCGGCCGACTTTCAGCCCATGCTGTTGATGCTGGCGGGCCAGTGCTACGCCGCCTTTGACCGGCTGCCCCTGGTGCAGGATGCCGGCATTTTGAAAAACATTCTCCACGACGGTATCTGGACCCGCTATCACGAGGCCCGCTCCCTGCAGGAGCAGAAAGAGAACAAGAAGGGGGAGGCTCCCCAATGAGAGATCCCTATGAAGTGCTGGGCGTCAGCCGCGATGCCACCGACGAAGAGATCAAAAAGGCTTACCGCCAGCTGGCAAAAAAGTATCATCCCGACGTGAACCCCGGCGACAAGCAGGCCGAGGAAAAAATGAAAGAGATCAACGCCGCCTATGACGCCATCAAAAGCGGCAATGCCGACAGCTTCGGCGGGCAAAACGGCCAGCCGGGATACGGTCAGAGCCGAAGCGGCGCCGGCGGCTACAGCTACGGCCAGGGGGGCTACGGCGGCTGGCAGACCTATACCTGGGACCCCTTCCAGGGCTGGCAGGCCTATGGCCAGCAGCAGGCCCGGCAGGACCCTGAGGAAACGCCTGAGCTGCGGGCAGCCCGCAACTATATCGCCGCCCGGCATTATGCCGAGGCGCTGCATGTGCTGGGCGGCATCGCCGACCGCACCGCCCGGTGGTACTATTACAGCGCCATCGCCAACGCCGGGCAGGGGAACCGCGTCCTGGCCATGGAGCACGCCCGCACGGCCTGCCGGATGGACCCGGGCAACGCCGAGTACGAGACCTATCTCAGCCAGCTGGAAAGCGGCGGAAGGTCCTATCAGCAGGCGGGGGGCTACAGCCAGAGCATGAACGTGGGGCGCTGGTGCATGAGTATGCTGCTGCTGAATATGTTCTGCAACCTGTGCTGCAGGATGCGCTGCTGCTGACAGGGAAAAACGGCTTCTTTCCTTTGAAAAGTCGACCCAGCCTTCGGGCTGGGTTTTGCTTTGCTCTTTAGCGTAATGTGCGGGTTTTAGGGCTTGGAAAACCATGGGACAAACCGGCGGGAAAGACTTCAACGGCCCAAGGCAAAGTTTGTTCAGCCATCAGATGAACAGGACATGATTCACCGCCTGGCCAATCTGTTGTTTTCTCCCCAAACACAAAGTTGGTCTAACACAGCCATCAGGGATTTTCCTCTATCACTCAGACTGTATTCTACTTTAGGCGGGATCTGCGGGTATTCTGTCCTTACGATCAGATGATCTGCTTCCAATTCTTTCAGGTTTGTGCTGAGCGTCTTGTCAGAGATCGTTTTCAAATAACGTTTCAGTTCATTGAACCGCACGACCTTGAACTCCATCAGGCAATACAGGATCACCATTTTGTGTTTGCCGGATATGAGAGAGAGCGTGTAGCTGAATCCCGTATCTTCAAAGTTTGCGTTCTCGATATAATTTTTTATCATAATACACTTTCCTTTCGGATAGTACATTTCTAAAATACCAGTACTTGAATTGTTTTCGATGCCGGATATAATTATATTCAGGATGAGACATCCTGTCAATTTGATCAACGAAAAGAGGTAGTTGTTGTGAGAAAAAAGATCAATATCACCGAGGGTATCTTCCCCATGCCCGTTCTGATGGTCGCAACTTATAATGAAGATGGCAGCGTCAATGTCATGAATGCCGCTTGGGGAACCATGCAGGAAAGAAATATGGTGGCTCTCAATCTGACCGAAACGCATAAAACCGTAAAGAACATCAAAGCACGCGGCGCTTTCACCGTAAGTATTGCGGATGTTGCTCACGTAGCGGAAGCGGACTACTTCGGTGTTGAAACCGGAAACAGAGTCCCTGACAAGCTTGCACGCAGTGGGCTTACCGCCAGCAAAGCGGAAGCGGTTGACGCCCCTGTCATCAACAAATTCCCATTGTGTCTGGAATGTGAATTCGTGGAGTACCAGAGCGGCGAATACGGCTGCGGCGTGATCGGAAAGGTCGTCAATGTCACGGCGGATGAGCGTGTAATGGTGGACGGCAAAATTGACATGTCCCTGGTAAACGCCATTGCCTTTGACCCCTACACGCACGGATATTACAGGGTAACAGAGCGCGTGGGCGAAGCATTCCAGGATGGCCTCAAATTGAAAAAGTGATTTTGCAAAACAAG
Source organism: Clostridia bacterium (assembly GCA_029099685.1). Lineage (GTDB taxonomy): Bacteria > Bacillota > Clostridia > Oscillospirales > Butyricicoccaceae > UBA4644. The sequence continues at coordinate 17,526 of JAQXOO010000029.1, read as the reverse complement.
ATCCCTTCTGTGCGAGGGATCTTTTTTTAAAAAAGAAACGCTTCCGGATCTTGTTTCACTTCGTTCCGCAAATTCGTATTTATGGAGTTTATCATGCCCTGGAACTATGCATAACAATGCTTGCTGGTGAAACCGCCGGAGTCTGACGCATCAACCGTATAAGTGAATGAGGAGGGTTTTGCTTTGCCCATTGCAAAGCGGGGGGCGCCATGCTATAATAGCTGTATCCGCGAAGGCGGAAATGATTTGTTGAAACATAGGGGGAATCATCTTGTCAGATCCTGTTGGACGATGGTTGGTGTGGGAGATCGTGTTTATCGTGCTGGGCGTGTTCTGCGCCCTGGCTGCCAACGCCATCCGGGAATGCAGCGAAAGCAAACTCATCCGCGCCGCTGAGGACGGCGACAAAAAAGCCGAAAAAATGCTGCCTGTGGTCCGGGAACCGGACGATTTCTGCGCCGCCATGCGTGTGGGCGCGGCGGGCTTCGCCTTTGTGGCGGTGATGAATCCGCTGACCGCCGGGCTGGTCCGGCGGGCGGAGGGCCTGGTGCCCGGGAGCCATGCCGTGCAGCAGGCGGCAGGTGGCGTGCTGTGGGTACTGCTGCTGCTGCTGGCGGTGGCGGTGTTCGATTTCGCGCCGGAGCGCTATGCCTGGCACCGGGCGGACAAGGCCGCCCGGGCGGTGTTTCCGCTGGCCAGTCTGCTGGCGCGGGCGCTGCGGCCCCTGGCCTGGGTGCTCATCCGGCTGGCGGAGCTGCTGGTGCGGCTGTTCGGCGTCAATCCCAAGGCCCAGACCGGAGAGGTCAGCGAGGACGAGATCCTGCTGATGGTAGGCGAGGGCGAGGAGACCGGCGCCATCGGGCAGGATGAGAAAGAACTGATCGAAAACATTTTCGAGTTCGATGACAGGACGGCGGAGGATGTGATGGTCCACCGCACCGATATGGAGATGATCCGGCTGGATGATTCCGATGAGGAGATCGTCAGCATGATCCGGGAGAGCGGCCTGTCCCGCTTCCCGGTGTGCGGCGAGGATGTGGATGATATCGTGGGCATCCTCAGCACCCGGCAGTACCTGCTCAACGCCCGGGAGCCCAAGCCGCTGCCCCTGGCGGAGCTGCTGCGGCCCGCGTTTTTTGTGCCGGAATCGGTAAAGGCCGACGTGCTGTTCCGGGATATGCAGCGGCAAAAGGTCCACATGGCCATCGTGGTGGACGAATACGGCGGCACCTCCGGCCTGGTGACCATGGAGGACCTGCTGGAGCAGCTGGTGGGCGAGATCTATGACGAGTTCGACCGGGAGGAAGAGCAGGAGATCACCCCTCTGGGCGGCGACCGCTGGCGGATTGCCGGCTCCGCCGCGCTGGAGGATGTGGCCGAGGCCCTGGAGCTGGACATCCCGGAAGAGGAAGAAGAAGAATATGAAACGCTGGGCGGACTGGTGTTCGGCCAGCTGGCGGTCATCCCGGCGGACGGCTCCAGACCGGAGGTCACGGCACTGGGAATGCACATCCAGGTAGAGGAGATCGCCGATCACCGGGTAGCGTGGGCCATCGTGCGGAAGCTGCCCGGGCCCGAACCCCAGGAGGAACCGTAAAACCGCAGACTTCCCGACGGCTGCCCGCCGGGAAGTCTTTTGTCGTTCAAAATGTGCGCCCGTCTCCGGCCGGGCCTGCAGGAGGGGATTTTTATGGCGAAGGCCGTCAATGTGAATATGACCGAAGGTCCGCTGCTGGGCAAGATCATCCGGTTTTCCGTGCCGCTGATGCTGTCCGGAATGCTTCAGCTGCTGTACAATGCCGCCGATGTGGTGGTGGTGGGCAAGTGGGCCGGCTCCGCGGCGCTGGCGGCAGTGGGCTCCACCGGCGCGCTGGTCAATCTGCTCATCAACCTGTTTATGGGCGTTTCCGTGGGCTGCAACGTGCTGGCGGCCCGGTATTACGGCGCGGGCGACCGGGAGTCGGTGTCCCGGACGGTGCACTGCGCCGTGGGCGTCAGCGTCATCATCGGCGTGGCGGCGGGCATGGTGGGCCTGGTGTTTTCCACGCCGCTGCTGCGGCTGATGGGCTCGCCGGAGGACGTGCTGCCCCTGGCCTCCCTGTATCTGCGCATTTATTTCTGCGGGATGCCCTTCAACATCGCCTATAACTTCGGCGCGGCGGTGCTGCGGGCCGTAGGCGACACCAAACGGCCCCTGTACTTTTTGTCCGCCGCCGGAGCGGTGAACGTGGCCCTCAATCTGCTCACCGTCATCGTTTTTCGGATGGGGGTGGCCGGCGTGGCCGTTGCAACTGTGGCCTCCCAGCTGATCTCCGCGGTACTGGTCATCCGCTGCCTGATGCTGCGGGAGGACTGCTGCCATCTGGACCTGCGGCAGATCCGCATCTACCGGGAACAGCTGCTGGCCATGATCCGCATCGGCCTGCCGGCGGGCATCCAGGGCAGCCTGTTTTCCCTGTCCAACGTGATCATCCAGTCCTCGGTGAACTCCTTTGGCTCGGTGGTGGTGGCGGGCAACGCCGCGGCCGCCAACGTCGAGGGCTTTGTGTACACCGCCATGAATTCCGTCTATCAGGCCAGCATCACCTTTGTCAGTCAGAACCTGGGCGCGGGCAAGCCCAGCCGCATCCTGCGGGTCATGTGGATCTGCCTGGGCGTCACCGCCGCCGTGGGCCTGACGCTGGGCACGCTGGTCTATACCTTCGGCCACGGGCTGCTGGGCATTTACGCTTCGGACAGCGAGGGGCTGAAGGAGCAGATCATCGCCGCCGGGCTGCGGCGCTTCCGCTACGTGGGACGGCCCTATTTCCTCTGCGGCCTGATGGAGGTGGGCTGCGGCGGGATGCGGGGCCTGGGCCGGTCCTGGCTGCCCACCAGCGTCACCCTGCTGGGGGCCTGCGGCCTGCGCGTGGTGTGGATCTTCACCGTATTCCGGGAGCTGCACACCCTGGACAGCTTGTATGTGTCCTATCCCATTTCCTGGACCGTGACCTTTTTGGCCCATATGGTGTGCTTTTTCCTGGCGTTCCGAAAGGTGCGGCGGCAGTTCCCGGAGGAGCAGGCCGTCTGACCTTCGCAATACGATCATCAACAGAAAAAGCTGTTTCCGGACGGAAGAAGCGTCGGAAACAGCTTTTTTTATCGGTTTTTCAGCTTTTTGGGCAGCAGGCAGAATAAAAGATAGCCCAGAAACCCGCCCAGTACGTTGAGAAGCACATCGTCTACATCTACGCTGCGGCCCAGAAAGAGCTGCAGGAACTCGATGAGACAGGACACCCCGCCCGACAGGGCCAGGGCCGCCCACCAGTACCGCCACCGCCGCCACAAAAGGGGTGGCAGAAAGCCCAGGGGCAGGAACACCGCCACGTTGCCCGCCAGATTCACGAGCTGCTGGGTCTGGGAGCCCCGCTGCCAAAAGGCGCGGATGGTCCTGCCGGGGACCAGGTTGACCGCCAGCCCCTCCTGCCACCGCTGCAGGGCCCTGGCCCAGAGGGCAGGCAGGTCGGTAAGGTCCACCCGGACGGGAGTGCTCAGGGTCTGGGAGGCCAGACCTGCGAGATACAGCGCCAGCGCCGCCAGCAGCAGCTCCCGCCCCCACCGGGGGCTTTGCTTTTTTGCCAGCAGCCACAGGGTGCGCAGCAGCAGCCAGGGGGGCAGGGCCAGCAGCATGACGCCCCCCATTTCTCCCAGATAATGCAATACGACGTTCATTTCAGCTCCACCATCTTCAAAATGCCGTCGGCGATGGCCTGGGCGTAGCCGTCAAAACCGGCGCCCAGACAGCGGTTGTCTCCGGCATTGTCGATGAAGCCCAGCTCGATGAGACAGGCGGGCATATGGGTGTTGCCCACCACGTAATAGCTGGCCAGGGGATTGGAGGCCGTGCCCTTTTTCACGCCGCGGTCCTTTTGGATGTCACAGCGGGCCAGATTGCTCTGGATATAGGTGGCCAGCCGGACTTCGGGGCGGAGCCCCTCGGCGGAGACCCAGGTCTCCACGCCCTGGCCCCCGCCGCTGTTCCGGTGAAAGGAAATGAACAGGGTGGCTCCGGCGCTGTTGGCAATGTCCACCCGCTGCTGCAGCTCCAGGTCGGTGTCGTCCTCCCGGGTGAGCATCACCGACAGGTTTTCAAAGCCATGACGTTCCAAAGCGTCCCGGACGGCCAGGGCCATTTTCAGATTGTCATCCTTTTCCAGCCGGTCGCCCAGGACGGCGCCGGGGTCGCTGCCGCCGTGGCCCGGGTCCAGGCAGATGAGAATCTGGTCGGGGATGACAAAGCCGCTGTCCGGGCCCAGGCAGACCCACAGCAGCGCCGCCATCAGGCCGGCAAAGGCCAGGACGGGCAGCAGCAGCCACCATTTTCGTTTACGCATGGGGCGCCTCGCTTTCCGGCACCAGATAACCCAGCTCCGTGAGCACCTCCAGGGTGCGGGTGGGCTGCTCGTCCGCATAGATGGTCAGATAGCTCCAGCGGGTGTCGCGGTCACCGGGCAGGCTGTAGTCAAAGCTAAGATCCAGCATGGCCTCACGGCCGCCCCGGATGGGGTCCCAAATGCCGATGCGGCCCGCCAGGATATCCTCGCGGAGCGCGGCAGTGAGAGCATCGCCGTCCACGGAATAGACCGGGCAGCTGTCATATTCATAGCCGCGGCCCTCGGCCGCCAGGTGGCGGATGGTGTGCAGGGAAAGCTCAATGTTCTCATAGACCGCGTCCTCCGGGGGCAGCAGCGACGAAAGGGCGTATGCGGGCTGCCGCATCAGGGCGGTCAGCTGCCCCGCAGCGGAAGCGGGCACCTCCGCCCGGTCCGGCGTATAGGGGATGCAGTAGTTGCGGGACAGGGCGGAGCCGTCCTTCAGATGGTATTCCAGGGTAAAATACAGGCGTTCCTCGCTGGGGACTGTGTCGGGATCCGCCCGCTCTTCCGGATTCAGGGCGGTGCGGTGCAGCGCCTCCGTCCAGCGCAGGCCGCCGGGGTCGGACAGGGTCAGCGTGCGGTCACAGTAAACCGTGACGGAGGCCACATCTTCGGCTGCGGGGACCCGGCTTTCCACCTGCAGCACATCAAAGCGCAGGCACAGCACACAGCCGCCCAGCAGGACAAACACCGCCAGCAGCCCCGCCATCTGCCGGGGGCGGAACACCCGGAAGGATTTCTTCAGCAGCATGGCGGCGGCGATATAGCCCACGGCGCCGCCTGCCGCCATGCACAGAAACAGGCTGAGGGCGCCGGTGTGGCTGGGGAAGAACACCGACTGAAAGATCCAGCCCAGCGCCAGGCTGCAGAACAGGGAAAAGGCGTATTTTGCCGCCGGGCGCAGCCGGGGGACCGCGATCACATCCCCCGCCGCTTCCGTGGCGCGGCGGCGGTACAGCAGCAGCGCGGCGGCGGCCAGGGCCAGCGCGGCCAGGCCGTACCGCACCAGGTGCCGGAGATAATCCGGGTCAAATTGCTGAAGCTGCTGGGGGAAGCCGGCGTCCACCGCGGGGACATAGGACACGCATTTTCCCGGAGACATGGCCACCAGCCGGATGAAGGGGGAAAGAAAGGTGAGGCGGGCGCTCAGACTGGACACGCCGTAATACAGCAGACAGGCCAGGCTGCTCCACAGGGACTCGCAGGCCGCCGCGGCAAAGTTCAGCAGGCCGTACAGCACCGGCATGGCGGGCAGGCTGCCGGTGAGCATGGCCGCCAGGGTACCGATGGAGAAAAACAGCAGGCTCTCCAGACAGACCGCCGCCAGCCAGTGCAGAATGGGCATAGGATCGGTGCAGCCCGCCGAAAGCTGGCAGAGATAGGTGACGGCCGCCAGCAGCACGTTGGGCACTGCCATAAAGCCCAGGCCGGCGGCAAAATGGGAGACAAACAGCGTCCCCCGGGTCACCGGCAGGGCGTGGAACAGGCTGGCGCTGCGGCTCTGGAACAGATAGCTCCACACGGCGGCGGCGGACAGGCCGCCGAAGATCAGGGTCATGACCAGGGACGCGTTGCCGCCGGCGGTGACGATCTGCCGGTAGACGGTGCACAGCACGTCGGTGCGGCCGCTGCGGCTCTCCGCCAGACTGTTCAGCAGCGGAATGGGCAAAAGCATCAGCCAGATGGCCAGATAGCTGCTCCAGATGGGCCAGAAGCGGGTGATATCCTTGCGGATCAGCGGGCGGGACAGCTTACAGCACCAGGTCTTTGACTGCATAGTCGGCACCTCCCAGCTCGTAAATAAAGATCTCCTCCAGTGTCAGCGGGAGGATGTCGTGGAAGACGGGGTCCACCGCCCGGGCGGCCTCGTCCGCAGCCTGCTGGCCGCATTTCAGAATGAAGGTATGTACCTTTCCGGTACTGGAATGGTGCAGCGGCGTCAGGCCGGGCAGAACAGGGGGGTCACCGGGGCGGAAAACGATCTGCAGCTTGACAAAATCCTCCTGCAGCTGGCTCAGCGCCCGCTCCAGCAGAAGGCGGCCGTAGTCCAGGACGCCCACATGGTCGCACACGTCCTCCAGCTCCCGCAGGTTGTGGGATGAGATGACCACAGTCATCTCCCGCCGCTCCACTTCCCCCAGGATCAGGCTCCAGAGCTGCCGGCGCATCACCGGGTCCAGACCGTCCACGGGTTCATCCAGCAGCAGCAGGTCGGGCTGCAGAGCCAGATTGAGCCAGAAGGCCGCCTGCTTCTGCATCCCCTTGGACAGGTGGCGGATGGGCTTTTTCGGATCGATGGGAAAGGCCTCCGCCAGCTTGTCAAACAGCGCCTGGTCAAAGGCGGGGTAAAAGCCCCGGTAAAATTTTTTCATGTCCAGCAGGCTGGAGGAGGTGAAATCGTACAGCTCGTCGGGGATATAGGCGATGCGGGCCTTCAGGGCCGGATTTTCCCAGATGGGCTGGCCGTCGATGAGGATGGAGCCGCCGTCCGGGCGGCTGACGCCCGCCAGACAGCGCAAAAGAGTGGATTTGCCCGCGCCGTTGGGCCCCACCAGGCCGTAGACAGCGCCCCGGGGCACCCGCAGACAAAGGCTGCGCAGCGCCTGGGCGCCGCTGTAGCACTTGCTCAGGTTCTGTATCTCGATCATCAATGGTCTCCTTTCCGCAGGTGGTCCGCCAGCTCCACGTCGGTCACACCGGCGAAGCGCAGCTCGGCGGCGGTGCGGTCCAGCTGCTGCCAGAGCTGGTCGATGCGGCCCTGCCGGACCTCCTGAGAGGGGGCGGCAAAGGTGCCCTTTCCCGGCAGCGTTACCAGATAGCCCTGGCTTTCCAGCTCCCGGTAGGCCCGCTGGATGGTGTTTGGATTGATGGCCAGCTGGGCGGCCAGCTCCCGCACCGAGGGGAGCCGGTCTCCGGGGGCCATGCCGCCGCTGATGATCAGCCGGCGGAGATTGTCCATGATCTGTTCATAGATCGGCCGGGAATCCCGGCTGTTCAGATGGATCATAGGAGCCTCCTTGTCATACGCCCTGACTGTTTGAAGCGTATTAGTTGTGTTAGGACAGTTATAACACAAGAAAAGACGGTTGTCAATCTGTAAAAATAGACCGGATTTTCGGGAAAAAGTTCCCGCCCCGGGGAAAAACCGGATTTTTTGCCGGGGAAAGCGCCCCGTTGGCCGCCCTTGCGGACATTTGACGGCAAAGGCGCGCATATGATAAAATGAGCTCAAATCGGAACAAAGGCGGTGCGTTTCATGGAACATCGGGCATTGATCGCGGAATTGGAGCAGGCTGTGGCGCCGGAGCTGGAGGCCTTGTCGCACTTCCTCTACACCCACCCCGAACTGGGGATGGAGGAACGGCAGGCGGTCCGGTGCCTGACGGACTATCTGGAGGACAAGGGCTTTGCCCTGGAGCGGTGCTGGCAGGGCATGGAGACCGCCTTTGCCGCCCGGTGGGGGCAGAAGGGCCCCTGCATCGCCTTTTTGGCGGAATATGACGCGCTGCCCGGCTACGGCCCCGGAGGACAGGACAACGGCCACGCCTGCGGCCACAACTGGATCGCCGCCACCACGGTGGGGGCGGCTGTGGTGCTGAAAGAGGCCTGCCTGCGGCTGCAGCTGCCGGTGCGCATCCTGCTGGCGGGCTGCCCCGCCGAGGAGACCTTCGGCTCCAAGTCGCTGCTTTGCCGCCAGGGGGCCTTTGACGGCGTGGACTGCGCCCTGCAGGCCCACCTGTCCGAGGAGACCAACCTTTATCACCGGTCGCTGGCGCTGACGGCGATGGAGATCCGGTATTTCGGAAAAGCGGCCCACGCCTCGGCGGCGCCCTGGGATGGGATCAACGCCCTGGACGCCGTTCAGCTGTTTTATGCCGGTGTGGGCGCCCTGCGCCAGCAGCTGCGGCCGGACGTGCGGCTGCACGGCGTCATCCGCGAGGGCGGCGCCGCGGCCAACAGCATCCCCGAGCGGGCCTCCTGCCTGTATTATGCCCGGGCGGCCCGGCGGCAGGACCTGGACCGGGTGGTGGAGCGCCTGCGGGACGTGGCCCGGGGCGCGGCCCTGATGACCGGCGCGCGGCTGGAGATCACCACCCCCGAACAGCCCATGGATGAACTGGTACACATCCCCGCCCTGCAGGACTTGCTGGACGGCCTGCTGCGGCAGGAGGGACTGCACAGCATCACCCGGGAGGAGGAGGCAGCCCGCTGGGTGGGCTCCACCGACGTGGGCAACGTGAGCCGGGTGTGCCCCACCGCCTTTGTGGAGATCGGGCTGAAGGGTTTTTGCGGGCACACGGCGGAGGCACTGGCTCTGGCGGACGGGCCGGCCTATCCCTCCCTCCACAGCACCGTGCGGGTGCTGGCGGCGGCGGGACTGCGGGTGACGGCGGAGCCGGACCTGCGGGAACGGCTGTGGAAGGAGCACCGGCAGCGCCTTTAAACCCGGCGGAGAGGGTTGTTTTCCCGCCTTTGCGCGGCACATAAGAGGAAAGACAGCGGCGGCCTGGGGGCCGCCGCTTTTTTGCCCGTCACAGAAACGCTCCCGGAGACATAGGATGGACCACCCCCAAAAACCTGTCAAATGGACAGTTCCCAACAACCGCGCTATAACCGGTGGTACATATTCTGAAAGGAGCGATCTTATGAGCAAGGAAGAATTTTTCGGCGTGTATGTGCTGCCTGCCGTGGTGGCCGTCATCACCGCCCTGGCGGGCTTTGTGGGGGCGCAGATCAAGACACTGTACCAGCGGTATGTCAACGACCGGATCAAGCGGGACGTGGTCCACACCTGCGTCAAGGCCGCGGAGCAGCTGTATCACGACCTGGGCGGCCCGGAAAAGCTGAAAAAGGCCCAGGAGGGCGTCCGCCAGATGCTGGAGGAAAAGGGCATCCCCATCTCGGAGCTGGAGATGAACCTCCTCATCGAAAGCGCGGTGGCCGAGTTCAATTACGGACTGGGCGGAAAAAAGCGGGAACCGGTCCCGGAGGAGCCTGCCGCGGGAACATCCATGACCGAGGATGACCGGGGGGCCAGCCGATGAAGGTGATGGCCTTTGCGCGGATCGGGGTCCGGCAAAAGGACGGCTCCGCCGACCCCAAAAGCCACATCGCCCCGGGGGACCTGTGCGAAGTCTCGGATAAGACGCTGGCGGGCTTTTATCCGGTGACCTATCCCACCGCCAGGGGAGCAAAGACCCGCTGGGTGCCCGAACTCACAGGCTTTTTGTGCAATCAGAACGCCTATGGCGGCCTGAGCTATCCCGCGCCGGGATATCCTTCGGCCACGGTCAAAAGCGGCGGCTGCGGCGTGTGCGCCGCCGTAAACGCCATAGGCGCCCTCTGCGGCCGTCAGGTGCCGGTGCGGGAGATGCGGGACGCTGCTGTGCGCTGCGGCGCCCGGGTCTCCGGCGGCACCGATATGCGGCGGCTCACCGCCGAACTGTGCCGGCAGTACGGGCTGGCCTGCGCCGTCAGCGGCGATGTGTCGGCTCTCACCGCCCACCTGAAGGCCGGAGGCGTGGCCATCTGCAACACCGCAGGGCGGGGAATGTTCTCTACCGGCGGGCACTATGTCACCGCGCTGGGCCTGCTGGACGGCCGGCTGTGCATCGCGGACCCGGGGATGTATCCCGGCAAATACAACAGCCCCCGGCGGCGGGCGGCGGTGGGGGTCAGCGGCGACCTGGTGCTGGCGTCTCCCGCCACTCTGGACGCCGACTGCGCGGGGCGGTATCCCCGGTATTATTTGCTGAGCCGGAAATGACGGCGGGGAAAGGAGCGGAAAAAGGCTGTGGATGATCTGGAAAGCCGGGTCACGGCGGTGGAGCAGCGGTGCCGGGGCGACGGCAGGCGGCTGGACAAGCTGGAGCAGGAGCAGGCGGTGATACATTCTCTGGCCGCCAGCCTGCAGGTGATGGCCGCCGAGCAAAAGCACCAGACCGAGGCGCTGCGGTCCATGCGGGAGGATGTCTCCCGGCTGGACGGCAAGGTGGACGCATTGGAGATGAAGCCCGCCCGCCGCTGGGACGGTCTGGTGGACAAACTGGTCTGGGGCGTGGCCGGCGGTGTGCTCACCTGGCTGCTGGCCCGGGCCGGTTTCTGAAAAAATCTGAAAATAAGGCAGAAAAGCTTCCCTTTTCCGCAGGTTTCCGCTATGATAGAGGAAACTGTGATGAAAAGGGAAGCTTTTAATATGGAAAAAACCGTAAGACGGGGCATCAGCGCCAACGCCCTCAAGCTGCTGGCCATGGCCGCCATGCTGCTGGACCACCTGTGGGCCACGGTGGTGTCGGGAAACCTGTGGATGACCTGCGTGGGGCGTTTGGCCTTCCCCATTTTTGCCTTTCAGATCGCGGAGGGCTTCTTCCGCACATCTGACTGTAAAAAATACCTGCGCCGGCTGCTACTGTTCGCGCTGATCTCAGAGATCCCCTTTAATCTGGTGATGGGCGGGAGCTGGCTGTTCCCCTTCCACCAGAATGTGCTGTGGACGCTGGCTTTGGGCCTGTGGGCCGTCATGGCGCTGGACAAGGCCCGGCGCTCCGGCAACCGCCGGGACGTGGCGGCAGCGGTCCTTACCGTGGCGGCGGCCCTGGGACTGTCGGTGGTGGGCTTTACCGACTACGGCTTGGCCGGGGTGCTGACGGTGCTGCTGTTTTACGCGGCGCGGGATTTCCGGGGCGCATGGCTGTGCCGGCTGGCGGGGATGGTGCTGATCAACTGCGTGCTGATCCAGGGACAGACCCTGCCTGCCCTGTGGGACTTTCCCATACAAGGCTTCGCGGTGCTGGCCCTCATCCCCATCGGGCTGTATGACGGCCGGCAGGGCCGGGGCAGAAAGGTGATGAAATGGCTGGGCTACTGGTTCTATCCCGTCCATCTGGCGGTGCTGGGCCTGCTGTGGCTGGCAGGGTGAGCACAAACGCTTGACATTTTGCGCGGTTCGTGATAACCTTTAGTATTATGGCTCGCTAAAGCAGAAAAGCGAAGACCGCATTTGTTCCAGGGGGAGACCACCATGCTGACCATTGATAAGATTTTTCAGGCTTCCGTCGCGCTGAAGCCCATCATCCGGGAAACGCCGGTGGCCCGGGCCAACGGCATCGCGTCACACTGCCAGTTGTATCTCAAGCCGGAAAACCTGCAGAATACCGGCTCCTTTAAGCTGCGGGGCTCGGGCTACAAGATCGCCAACCTGTCCGACGAGGAAAAGGCCAGGGGCGTCATCGCCTGCTCCGCGGGCAACCACGCCCAGGGCGTAGCGCTGGCGGCCACCAAATGCGGCATTTCCTCGCTGATCTGCCTGCCCGACAGCGCCCCCATTTCCAAGGTGGAGGCCACCAAGGGCTACGGCGCCCAGGTGTGCCTGGTAAACGGCTGCTACGACGACGCCTATCAGAAGGCGCTGGAGATCCGGGATGAAAAGGGCTATACCTTTGTCCACCCCTTTGACGATGAGGATGTCATCGCGGGACAGGGCACCATCGGCCTGGAAATCCTCAATGATCTGGACGATGTGGACGCCATTTTGGTGCCTATCGGCGGCGGCGGCCTGATCTCGGGCATCGCCTGCGCGGTAAAGGCTATGAGCCCCCGCACCAAGGTCTACGGCGTCCAGGCGGCGGGCGCGCCCAGTATGTTCAATTCCGTCCGGGCTGGCAAGATCGAATGCCTGCCCGCCGTGTCCACCATCGCGGACGGCATCGCCGTCAAGCAGCCCGGTGTCAATACCTTTGAGCTGGTAAACAAATATGTGGACGACATCGCCCTGGTCACCGAGGACGAGATCTCCAGCGCCATCCTGGCCCTTATCGAAAAGCAGAAGATGATCGCCGAGGGCGCAGGCGCCGTGTCTGTGGCGGCGGCCATGTACCGCAAGTTCCCTCTGGAGGGCAAACGGGTGGTCAGCGTGGTCTCCGGCGGCAACATCGATGTCACCAGCCTGTCCCGGGTCATCGAGCGGGGCCTGATCAAGTCCGGCCGCTCCAGCCAGCTGCTCATCGAGCTGATCGACAAGCCCGGCCAGCTGAAGGATGTGTCCCGCATCATCGCGGACTGCGGCGGAAACGTGGTCTCCGTCCATCACGAGCGGGGCGGCGACACCGAGAGCATCAACGGCTGCTATCTGCGCATCGGCATGGAGACACGGAATTACCAGCACGTGCAGGAGATCGCCCAGGCGCTGAAGGACGCGGGCTTCAAGCTGGTGTGACCGGCATACATACACAACAAAACGGCCCGTCCGGATGGACGGGCCGTTGATGTTTTGGGGGATCAGGCCTTTGCGCGCTTTTTCTTCCGCACCAGGAGAACCGCCGCAACCGCCAGGACCACCACGGCGGCGGCAATGGCGATATAAGGGACAAGGGCGGTGGAGGCGTCGGCGACCGCCACCAGGCTGACCGTTTTCGCGTTGCCGAAGGCGTCCTCCAGGGTCACGCTGCCCAGCACGTCGCCGGCTTTGACCTGCAGGCCGATGTCATTCAGACTGGCCGTCACCTTCGCGGCGTCCTGCACCAGCACCCAGATGTCGCTTTCCGCCGCAAGCTCCAGATTTTCGGAAAAGCTGCCCAGGGTTTTGGCCCGGGCCACCTGGTCGCCGGCGTTGAAGCCCTCCTTGTGGAAGCTGCGGGCATAGGTCATCAGGTCGATGGTGTCCAAAAAGTGACCCTCGCCCTGGGGCAGCTCCTGGGAGTTCATCACCACGGAGTAGAAAGAAAGGCCGTCATATTCCATGCAGCAGCTGAGGTTCAGGCCGGCCGCGGGTGTGGAGCCGGTCTTGATGCCCACGATGTACTGGGTGAAATCCGTCTCATAAAAGGGATTGCTCCGGGGGTCCATTACCCGGTTGGTGGTGCTGTAGCGGATGGGGCGGCCCGGGAAGTTGGAGACCGGCATCACGCCGCTGGTGGTGCCCACGATCTCACGGAACAGCGGGTTTTTCATGGCCTCCCGGCACAGGATCAGCATATCCTCGCAGGTGACCAGATCCTGGGAGGACAGGCCGTGGGGGTCGGCGTAATGGGTGTGGGTCATGCCCAGCTCCGCGGCCTTTGCGTTCATCATGTCGATGAAGGTGTCAATATCGCCGGCCACATAGGCGGCCAGGGTGGTGGCAGCCTCGTTGCCGGAGGGGATCAGCAGATAATTCATCAGGTCCCAGACAGAGACCTCCTGCCCGGCGGCCAGATGCATGGTGTCCATCCAATAACAGTATTTCTCGGAAACGGCCTCCGGCGGGACCACGGTGGTGCCCGACAGGTCGGGGTCATATTCCAGAACCAGCAGGGCGGTCATCACCTTGGTCATGCTGGCGCCGGGATTGGTGCGGTCCGGCAGCTTGGAATACAGCACCGTGTCGGTGGATTCCTCATACAGCAGGGCATAGCGGGCGGCCAGCGTTTCGGGAGCGCCCTGGGGCTGGGCGGCGGGCTCCGTTTCGGCAAAGGCCAGGCAGCCCTGGCACAGCAGGACGGCACACAAAAGCAGGGAAAAAACGCGCTTGAACATGGAAAGACCTCTTTTCCTGGACGATTTTCGGAGAATGAATGGTTTCATAATAGCAGCTGCTCCGGCCGGAGTCAAGACAGATCGAAAAATTGATTTTCCGGGCATAAAAAAAGACGCCCCACCGGGCGCGCGGACTAAAAGAAATGACCCTTGAACGATGCATCTTTCACCTGCAGCGCCCAAGGGTCATTTCTCTGAATTCTTGGTATCTAACATCATTTTGACCTCTCTTTCATCAGATTCGGCTAAGTCTTTCGATGCCCGAGATCCGGTCCGCAGCACACTTCTTACCTTACGATCCTTCTCTTAAGCGAGAAACACTTTGGTGTCGGAACCCTTCCCATATTCGAAAGCCGGTGCCTTTTCGGTTTACCTGTACATTGGTATCATCCTTCCTTATGTCTATAGCATAGCGCAGTTTGCAGTAAAATGCAAGGGGCAAACATTCCTCAAATTTCAGGGCAAAACCTGTGCAAAACAGAGAAAATGCGCAGAAAAACGACAGTCCTATTGACGTTTTATACAAGACTGTGCTATACTATTTATATTGGCCAGTCTATTGACCGGCCTTTTTGCCGGGCAGAAGCCCCAAAAGCGTGAAAAAAGCCGCACTCCCGGGGGAGTGCGGCTTTTTATCATGAATGCATCCTTGCCGCCCAGAGGAACAGCAGGACCACGAGGCCGAGGCCCACGATGAAGACCAAGCCGATCAGCAGGGCGGCTTTCAGCGCGCCCAGCACATACCAGCGGCGCTCCTGGGGCGTCAGCAGGTCTTCTTCCCGGGGCGGCGCTGCACGGTCATCTTCCGTCCGGTCCGGCGTCCGGCGCTGGGGCCGGCGGGGAAGGAACACGGGCTGACGGCCCACACCGCTCATGTCGGCGATGGTGCGGCCGTCGTCATCATCATAAATCCTGGGTTTCCGTGCCATTTATGCCTCGTCACTGTACAGGTGGCACACCACGTAGTGGCCCGGTTCGATCTCGCGCTGCTGGGGAACTTCGGTCTTGCAGCGGTCGGTGCAGTTGGGGCAGCGGGTGTGGAACTTGCAGCCCTTGGGGGGATTGGCGGGAGAGGGGATGGAGCCTTCCAGCACGATGCGGTCCATCTTGACGGTGGGATCGGGTACGGGAATGGCCGAGAACAGGGCCTTGGTATAGGGATGCAGCGGATTGCGGAAGATGTCGGCGGTCTCGCCGTACTCCACCAGGCTGCCCAGATACATGACGCCCACGGTGTCGGAAATGTGCTCCACAACGCTCAGGTCGTGGGAGATGAACAGATAGGTCAGGTTGTACTTTTCCTGCAGCTCTTTCAGCAGGTTGATGATCTGGGCCTGGATGGACACGTCCAGAGCAGAGACCGGCTCGTCGCACACCACGAACTCTGGATTCAGAGCCAGAGCCCGGGCGATGCAGATGCGCTGGCGCTGGCCGCCGGAGAACTCGTGGGGGTAGCGGTCCTTGTGGAAGGGCTGCAGGCCGCAGTTGTCCATGATCTGATCGATATAGTCGTCAAACTGCTCCTTGGGCACCAGGTTGTGCTCCCGGACGGCCTCTCCGATGATCTCGCCCACGGGCAGGCGGGGAGACAGGGAGGAGAAGGGGTCCTGGAAGATGATCTGCATTTTGGTGCGCAGCTCCCGCATCTCCTTGGGAGACAGGTCATAGACCTCCTTGCCGTTGAACAGCACCTGGCCGCCGGTCTTTTCGCCGGACAGGCGCAGGATGGTGCGGCCGGCGGTGGTCTTGCCGCAGCCCGACTCGCCCACCAGACCCATGGTGGTGCCCCGCTTCAGGTTGAAGGTGACGCCGTCCACCGCCTTGACCTGGCCGATGGTGTGGGAGATCATACCGCCCTTGATGGGAAAGTACTTTTTCAGGTTCTTGACCTGGAGGATATACTGAGGATCGTATTCCAGAGCCTCGTCCTTTACGACAGCATTGTCAGACATTTAGTTCTCCTCCTTCTTGTCATAGTAGCGGTAGCAGCTGACCTTGTGGGTGGGAGACAGGCTGACCTCGCCGGGATAAGCGCCGCCGCAGGGCTCCACACACAGTTCGCAGCGGTCCTTGAAATAGCAGTAGTTGGGCATGTTGATGGGGTTGGGCACCTTTCCGGGGATGGAATAGAGCTTATCCACCTGCTTGCCCACCACGGGCTTGGAGGCCATCAGGCCGATGGTATAGGGATGGGCGGGATGAGCGAAGATCTCCTCGGCGGTGCCCTTTTCGATGATGCGGCCGGCATACATGACCACCACATAATCGGCCATTTCGGCGATGACGCCCAGGTCGTGGGTGATAAACATGATGGAGGAGTTGATCTTGTCCTTCAGATTGCGCAGCAGGTCCAGCACCTGGGCCTGGATGGTGACGTCCAGGGCGGTGGTGGGCTCGTCTGCGATGATGACACGGGGGTTGCAGGCCAGCGCCATGGCGATCATGACACGCTGGCGCATACCGCCGGACAGCTCGTGGGGGAACATTTTGTAGACGCCCTCGCTGTTGGCGATGCCTACCATCTCCAGCAGCTCGATGGTGCGGGCCTTGATATCGCTTTTGGACTTTCCGACGCCGTCGTGCAGCTCGATGACCTCGTTCACCTGGTCGCCGATGCGGAACACCGGGTTCAGGGCGGTCATGGGCTCCTGGAAAATCATGGACACCGCGTTTCCGCGGATGTTCTGCATCTTTTCATTGGGCATTTTGGTGACGTCATAGGCTTTGTCGCCCATGTTCAGGCGGATGGAGCCTTCCACCACCTGGCCCTGGGGCCGCTGCAGAAGCTGCATCAGAGACAGGCTGGTGACCGACTTGCCGCAGCCGGACTCGCCCACGACGCCCACCGTCTTGCCGATGGGCACATCGAAGGAGACGCCATCCACGGACTTGACGGTGCCGGCATCGGTGAAGAAATAGGTGTGCAGGTTGTCAAACTCCACCGCGTTGTTGGGGTCGCGCATCTCGGTGAGGTATTCGGATTCGGGCACGTTTTTGCGCTTGCGCTGCTTTTCGTACTCGTTGGTGATCCGGCGGTTCTCGCGGGAGATCCGGCGGGATTCTTTCGAAGAAAGATAGCCTTCCTTTTTAGCCTTAGCCATGTTGGTTCCTCCTTTCTCAGCGCTTCATCTTGGGGTCGAAGGCGTCGCGCAGACCGTCGCCCACCAGGTTAAAGGCCAGGACGGTCATCAGCAGGCAGACGCCCGCGGGGATCCAGATAAACCAGTAGTTGGTCAGAACGTAGGTATTGTTGACGTCGTTGATGATGTTGCCCCAGGAGGCGAAGGGGAATTTGACGCCGAGACCCAGGAAGCTGAGGGTCGCCTCGATGATGATGGTGGAGCCCAGACCCATGGTGCAGGAGACGATGAGCTGGGGGATGACGTTGGGCACCAGATGCCGGAAGATCCGGCGGGAGACGCTGATGCCGCAGGCTTCCGTGGCGGTCATGAACTCCTGCTCCCGGAGGGAGAGGATCTGGCCGCGGACGAGACGGGCCATGCCCGGCCAGCCCAGGAAGCCCAGGATCAGCATCAGGTATATCATTCGGATCTGGGGATCCACGCCGGTATTATCCATGGCGGCGCCCAGGATGATG
>JAQXOO010000028.1 GCA_029099685.1 Clostridia bacterium | reverse complement strand
ACACCGTTGTGATGTGCTTGGGCTGGGCGGCGTCCGGCCCCGCAAAACAGGTCTGTTTTGCGGGAACCCCGGGGAATTTCATAGATTTTCCGGGCAAAGCCCGCAAAATCCTGCGGCTGCACCCGCAGCCGCGGCGCTTTCGCGCCGTGAAGAGGCCGCCGCAGCTCCCGGCCTCTTACCCTTCCCACTTATAGCCATAGCCCCACACCGTTGTGATGTGCTTGGGCTGGGCGGCGTCCTCTTCGATCTTCAGGCGCAGGCGGCGGATGTTCACATCAACCACCTTCAGGTCACCCTGATAGTTTTTGCCCCATACTAGGGACAAAATGTTGTCCCTGGACAAAGCCTTTCCCGGATTTTCCAAAAAGGTCTTCATGATGAGGTATTCCACCTGGGTCAGCTCCACCTTTTTGCCCCGGTACTTCAGCTCACGGCTGCGCAGGTCCAGCTCATAGGCCCCGGACACCAGGCTGTCGCTCTGGAAGCCCGCGCCGCAGACCCGGCGGTACAGCGCGTCCACCCGGGCCACCAGCTCCGCCACCGAAAAGGGCTTGGTCACATAGTCGTCAGCACCGGTCATCAAACCGGTGACCCGGTCGCTCTCCTGCCCCATGGCGGTGAGCATGATGATGCCGATCTTGCTGCCCATGCCCCGGATGCGGCGGCATACGTCAAAGCCGCTGATATCCGGCAGCATCACGTCCAGCACGGCGATGGACACATCGTTGTTGTCCCGAAGATATCCTGCCGCCTCCTCGCCCAGGGCGAACTCCACGGTCTCGTAACCGGCCCGGTTCAGATTGATGACCACAAAGGCGCGGATGTTGTCCTCGTCCTCCAGAACCAAAACTTTCTTGTTCATTTAATACTCCTCCGAATGCCAGCTGGTCTCGATGGTGTGGAACAGGCTCCGCAGCTCGTCGCCGGTGAGCGCCAGAGAGGGCGGCGCGGTCTGCGGGATGCTGAAGCGGTAGATGCCCGCCGCGTTGCTGGCCAACGGCTGCAGTCCCCGCTTCATGGAGGCGGCTTCCTCCCGTCCGCTGCCGGAAAACACCCATAGGGTCAGCAGCTCGTCGTCCCCGCCGCCGTTGTCAGACAGCGTGAAGACGGTGCGGGACAGGCCCAGGCTGCTGTCCCGCAGGACCCGCACCCGGTCGCCCCACTTGTCCGGCCAGACAAGATACCAGTTTTCCGACACGGAATGCAGGGTGCTGCCCACCGGGGTCTCCCCGCCGTCCCGTTCAAAATTGATCCAGTCCAGGCGGGCCCGGGGTTCCGCCTCGGTGAGTTCATAGGAATAGGTGTGGGCGATGGGGATATCGATGAGGCCGTCGCCGTTGATGTCCGCGCAGAACACCGAGCCGTTGCGCCAGGTCCGGCTGCCGGAGCCGCTGGCCTGGTCGATGGTGCGGTTGGCGGCCGTCTGGCCGTCATAGCAGATCAGATCGGTGACATAGCCGCCGGTGGTGGCCAGGCTGTCGATATACAGGCCCACCAGGCCGTCCTCCACCGTGCCGAACTGCATATTGGCCACGGATCTGACCTCCAGGCACATGGGCACCTCAAAGAGCACCCGGTACTGTCCCTCCCGGAACTGAAAGACCCGGGCGCTGTACAGGCTTGTGACACTGTCCCGGACGGCAAAGGCCATCTCCTCGGCGCCGTCGCCGTCAATGTCCCGGATGGTCACGTCGCCGTACTGAATGTCCATCAGCACGCTCATGCCCTCGTCCCCCACGCCGAAGCCGTAAACCGTCATTCCGTAGGAGCCGCCCTCGTCAAACCCCCAGCACATGGCCAGGGCGCGGCGCCCTTGCCCGATCCTGGGATAATAGATGGCCCGGAGGGTGGTCCCATAGCCTTCGGCCATGCCCAGGCGGATATACGCCCCGTTTTTCTGCCGGAACACACAGACCTGATAGGCACCGCTCTCGGCCCGGAAGAAGGCAAGGGCTTCCTCGTCCCCGTCGCCGTCCAGATCCATCAGCTGCACCGCCTGGCGGTTGGTGCCGGCCTCAGCCACCGCATAGACCGCGCCCCCCTGAAGGATCTCGTCCAGCTGCTGCTGGAGCTGCACATACTCCGTGGGGACTTTGGGCAGCAAAAGAAGGCCGTCGCCCGTCTGCAGGCTGCAGCCTCCCGAAAGAACCAGTATCATCAGCAGTCCCGCTAAAAGCAGGACGTTTTTCAATTTTCTATACATAAGGACAGTTTATCACAATCCCGGGGGATTTCCTATAGGTTTCACAAAAAATTTGCCTTATTTTCCGCAAAAACTTTCCGGACAGCAAAAACGCCCCGGACACAAGTCCGGGGCGGGATGTACGGATGCTTACAGATACTTTTTGACGTCCTCGGGGGCCTCGGCGGGGTCGCCGCTCAGGGTCAGCGTGAACTTGATGCCGGTGGACTTGGACAGCTTCTCCAGCTTATCCAGGAAAGCGCCGGCCTTCGCATTGTCGTCATCGCCGGTGACCTTGTACAGGCCGTCGATAAAGACGTGGGTGATATCGTAATTGCTGCAGTACAGGCCGCAGACAAAAGCATACAGATAATCATAGCCCAGCTCCATGGAGTATTCAGAGATATCCACCAGCTTGGCGCTGTACTTGATGTTCATGCGCAGGGTCTGGCCGTTTTCCACGCAGACAACGCTGCCGGCTTCCTCATTGACGGCGACGTTGACCAGATCAATGATCTGCTTGGTTTTGCCGGAACCCTTTTTACCCATGATTACTTTGACCATATTACAATTCCTCCTATAAGGTAGTGGGAAGTATTTATCTTCGACCCTATCATAGCATAGTTTTCCCGATGACTCAACCGTTTTTTTTAAAATTATGGGAAATTCTTTTTGGGTGAACTGCACCCCATTAGTTAGACAGTATGATATACTATCTAACAAGTGGGGTGTTTTGTTATGCCAAAAGGAGTACCAAATAAACGGTATACACCAGAGTTCAAGCAAAGAGTTGTGGAAGCAGTGATGAAGGAAGGG
>JAQXOO010000027.1 GCA_029099685.1 Clostridia bacterium | reverse complement strand
CGGCACATTCTTGCTGCCGGGGATATGGCCCTCCCGGTATTCCTCCGGTGTTCGGACATCCAGCAGGACAGCGCCGGGAGTGGCCTGATACTCTTTTACACCCTGGTTCATGTCGGGGCTTTTCAAAAAATCGAAGAATCCCATGGCTGTGCCCTTCTTACAGCATGGCCAGGATCTGGCTTTTGGGTCTTGCGCCCACCATTTGATTGGTGACTTTTCCGCCCTTCATTACCACCAAGGTTGGGATGCTCATAACGCCGAACTGTGCGGCCAGTTCCGGCTGCTCGTCCACATTGACCTTGCCAACTTTGATGTCGCCGCGCTCGGCTGCGATCTCGTCCACAATGGGGCTGACCATCCGGCAGGGGCCGCACCAACTGGCCCAGAAGTCCAGCAGGACGGGCTTTTCAGAATCCAGAACTTCATTCCGGAAATTATTCTTGTTGATATTGATGGCAGACATATGCAAGTCCTCCTATGATCTTTTGTTTGATGGCTCCATGATAACCTGAATTTTCTGCAAGTTCCGTGATATTGTCACGCTTCGCCGCTGACGGTCTCTCCCGTCCAGTCATTGATGCCGCCGAACTCGACGATGTTGGTGTAACCCAGCTTGACCAGCTTTTCCGCAGCTTGCTTGCTGCGGTTGCCGCTGCGGCAGTATACCAGGATCAGCTGCTCTTTGTCCGGCAGCTCCGGGATGTCCTGGTCACCGATGGTCTCGTTGGGAATATTGATGGCGCCGGGGATATGCTTCTCGCTGTATTCCTGAGCCGTCCGCACATCCAGAATGATATAGCTGCTTTCCTTCTCCATCAAAGTGGCTGCTTCTTCTGCGTTGATCTGGCGGTAGGTGCTTTCCTCCGACTGCGCTCCGCATCCGGCCAAAAGCAACAGGGCCATCAAAAAGGGTATGATTTTCTTCATGGTCATTCCTCCGTGTTTTGAAAACAAGGCGGCTGCGTGTCAGCCGCCTTGTTCGTTTATTCAGGTTCTTGCCATACCATCTACACTCAGCACCACGCCTGTAATATAGGACGCTTCATCAGAGGCCAGGAACACAAATGCATTTGCAATGTCCTCCGGCTGGCCCAGCCGGCGCAGGGGGATCTGCTTGATCATCGGCTCGATGATTTCCTTTGGAACGGCCTTCATCATGTCGGTTTCCGTGATGCCGGGAGCCACCGCATTGACCCGGATACCCTTGGGACCCAGCTCACGGGCCAAGGATACCGTCAAGCCATTCACTGCGAACTTGGACGCGGGATAGGCGAAGCCGCTGGGTTGGCCGGAAATACTGACCATAGAGGACGTGGAGAGAATAACGCCCTTGCCCCGGGCCACCATGCACTCACTGGCTGCCCGTGTGGCGTTGAACACGCCCTTCACATTCAGATTCATGACCTTATCGAAGGTCTCCTCGGTATATTCGGTAAAAGGGGTGCTTTCAGACACGCCGGCATTGTTCACCAGAATATCCACGCAACCATACTTTTCAGTGGCTTCACGGAACGCATTTCGGACAGATTCCAGACTGGACAGATCAGGGCTGATCCCCGCGACGGTTGCCTCCGGATATTTTTCTTGCAGATGTGCAACAGCCTTATCAGCCGATGCCTGAGAACTTGCAGTCAGGATGACGGTAGCGCCTTCTTTAAGAAATTTGTCCGCGGTAGCAAAACCGATGCCCCGGCTGCCGCCGGTGATGATCGCAACCTTATCTTTCAGTCTCATATTTAGACCGCCTTTCTTTTGTTTATGGCTGTATCATAACAGATGCCGTGTGGGCGTTCCGTGATAATATCACATTTTAGTTTGGACCATTTGTATAATGATTTTACACACATCATATTTTGCTTATTTACGAAGGCGGTATTATGGAAGATTTGACTTGTGCATTTACCGGACACAGACCGTCCAGTTATCGTTTTGGCTATGATGAAGAACACCCGGACTGCTGTAAACTCAAGGCCCTGATGACGATTCAGATCGTGTCCCTGATTGAAAATGGCGTGACAACATTTCTTACGGGGATGGCGCTGGGTGCAGACATCTGGGGTGCGGAGATCGTTCTCGCCTGCAAGAAGAAATATCCCCAAAAGGACATCCTCCTGATTGCGGTGCTGCCCTGCGAAAGTCAGGCGGACCGCTGGAGCGTGGAGCAGCGGGAACGCTATTTCAACATCCTGGCGGAGTGTGACGAAACCGTCTATATCAGCCGCCACTACACACGCGACTGTATGTTCCGGCGTAATCGCTGGCTGATCGACCATGCCAATTTTGTCCTTGCCGTCTACAATGGTTCCCCCAAAGGAGGTACGGCATACACCATTAACTACGCATACGAAAAGAAACGGGCGCTCATCATGATCGACCCGGACACGCTGACTGTCCTGCCGTATACCATCCGCGTGAACAATGAGTCGTAAGAGCGCGGAACAATGCCCGCGGCTGTTTACATGGTCGTATGACATCTGCTTCGCAGCACCGCCGTACTACAAACTCCTTCTCTTGAAATTTTGTGCATTTTTCAATATAATGATGACAAGTATGTAATGAGCGAGATTTCCATAAAGTCCGTCAAACAACCGCCTGAACGCCATCTATGAGAAACTGGGCCTGGGCGGCGAGGGACGGAACAAGCGTCAGGCGATGGTCAGGCTCATCAATCACTTACAATAAAAATTTCGAAAAAAATCTCGTAAATTTTCAAATTGGGGTATTGATTACCCTATCAAATTAAAAAATGCCATTGTATAGTTAAGCTATACAATGGCATTTTTGTATGGATCGAGCAAATTGGCTTTGGAAAGGAAGGTGGTTACAGATGGCAGGCCCTCCACCCATCAAGTCTGTGGCGGCACACAGGGGCTATATTCTGCGGGTGGAATGGCGTAACGGCAGCGTCACACTGCTGAACATGCGGCCCTTATTGCGAAGCCCCCGCTTTGCGGCGCTGCGGGACGAGACGGTCTGGCGCTCTGTCGTGACGGATGGCTATACCATCCGCTGGACGGACGCTGAGGGCTACACCTACGACATGGCGGAGTATGAGGTCAACCGCTTCGCCGACGGACTGTAACGCAAACGCAAATCCCTGGAAAAGCAAGAAAGGGGGAGTTCTCTGGAACGAAGGGAACTGACCGCTGTCGCGCCGCTGCCGGACCACAGATTGCGGATGGATTTCGTATCCGGGATCCGTCTGCCGCTGAATGACCCGGCGGTCTGGGCCAGCGCCGTGATGGGCGGCATCTTTGTCCGCATCGGCCATGTGGAGATCAGCCACGACGGGCTGCCCGCCATGGCGGAGCGGAAACACTGAAATTCAAGAAGAAACGGAGGAACTGAAATGAAACACAAGCAAACCCTGCGGCGGGGACTCAGCGTACTGCTGGCCCTGGTACTGTGCCTGAGCCTGCTGCCCGCCACCGCGCTGGCGGAAGAAACGGAAACCAGTGTCGAAATCAATGAGACAAACTTCCCGGATGAAACTTTCCGCACTGTGGCTGCAAAATATGACAAAGACAGTGACGGAGCACTCAATGCCGAAGAGATCCAGAACGCAACGTACATGTCGTGCAGCGAGAAGGACATTGCGAGTCTCGAAGGCATTGAGTACTTCACGGAGCTGACATCGCTGATATGTAACAAGAACCAGCTGACAGAACTGGATATCAGCAATAATAAAAAACTGGTGTGGCTGGATTGTTCCAATAATCAGCTGACAAAACTGGATTTCAGCAACAATACAGACCTGATGCGTCTCTATTGCAATGACAACTCATTGACGTCGCTGGACGTCAGCAACAATAAAAAACTGACGCGTTTCTATTGCGGCGGCAACTCATTGACGTCGCTGGATCTCAGCGAGAATACAAAACTGGAGGATTTTCTTTGTATCGGCAACGAGTGGTATAGGATCACGTTGGGTGAGGACAGGTCCTTCGATCTCTCCACCCTGCCCGGGAAGTTCGACGTGGGCAGAGCAAGGGACTGGTCGAGCGGTTCGGTCAGCGGAAATATCCTGACGGTGAAGTCAGGCGTTAATAGCGTCACCTACACCTACGATACTGGATTAGAAGGCAATTCCGTCACTTGCACCCTGTTTTGGGGCATCGATATCAATGAAGAAAACTTCCCGGATGCCAATTTCCGCAAATATGTTTTAAACAGACTCGACTCGAACAAAAACTCTCTGCTCGAAGACAGCGAAATTGCGAATGCAGAAACATTTATTAACCTCGACGGCCAATATAGTACTGAGGAGTCGAAGATTACGAGTCTCAAAGGCATTGAGTACTTCACGGAACTGCAATACCTGTACTGCAGCTACAATAAGCTGACCGAGCTGGATCTCAGCAAAAATACAAAACTGAGAACGCTGAAATGCAACTTTAATCAACTGACCAAGCTGGATCTCAGTAAGAATACAGAACTGGTGTGGCTGGAAGCCTCAGCGAACCCCCAGCTGGGATCACTGGATATCACCAATAGTCTCAACCTGGATCACTTGTACGTGCAGGCGGCCAACCTGACCGAGCTGGATGTCAGTCAGTATACAGAACTGGAAGTACTTTATTGCACCCATAACCAACTGACCAAGCTGGATGTCAGTCAGAATAAAAAATTGCTGGAGCTGAAGTGTGGCGAAAATCCGCTGACCACTCTGAACGTCAGCAACAATACAGCACTGACGAGTCTGGATTGCCATAACTGCCAGTTGACATCTCTGGACCTCAGCAACAATACAGCGCTTACGACGCTGGATCTCTTTAATAACTATTATACGATCGGAGTGGATGAAACCAGAACCTTTGATCTTAACAATTTGAAGCAATATGGTTTTGACCTGAGCAAGGTAGTATCCTGGACTAACGGCACCGTAAACACAGACGGTATTCTGACGGTGGCCAGCGGAGCCACCACCGTCACCTACAGCTACAACTGTAGAGAAGATTGTGACCGAGATTTCCATCTGAAGGTTGTCCCGAAATACACCGTCGCCTTCAACGCCAACGGCGGTTCGGGAACTATGGCGCCTGCGAGTGCGAACAAAGGAAGCAGCTACACCCTGCCCGAATGCGGCTTTACCGCACCCGAGGGCAAGCAGTTCGCTGGTTGGGCGCTCACCGATGACGGCGAAGTGATCACCGACGCGACCATCACTGTGAAGGCAGACACCACCCTGTACGCGATCTGGGAGGACATCCCTGTTACGACCTACACCGTAACCTTCGACCCCAACGGCGGCAGCGGCAGCATGGATGCTGTGACCGTCTATTCCGACGAAAACAGCTACACCCTGCCTGAATGCGGCTTCACCGCTCCCGAGGGGCAGCAGTTCAAGGGCTGGGCGACCAGCGCAAGCGGCGAAGTGATTTCCGACAGCACCATTACTGTGATCGAGGACACCACCCTGTACGCGATCTGGAAGGACATCTCCGACACCACCTGTGATAAAACGGCGGACTTCACCATTGGCGACGGCAGCGCCGCGCTGGCGCTGCTCAACGCCGCGAAAACAGAGGGTTCGGCTGACAGCACATGGGACAGCACCAATAAAATTCTCACCCTCAGCGGCGTGGACTTTACCACCACCGCCGAAACCGCAGTGATCCTTCCCGATGGCGCGACCATCGAACTGGCGGATGGCACGACCAACACCATCACCAGCGTGTATAGCGGCTCTGAAGGCGAGGCAAACTTCGCGTACAATAGCTACGGCATTTGCACCCCGACCGGCAGCCTGACCATCGAGGGCAGCGGCCAGCTGACCGCCACGGGCGGCACGACGAGTGACAGCTTCGGCATCTGGGTATACGATAACGTGACCATCTCCGGCGGCACCGTCACCGCCACCGGCGGCGCGGCTCCGGAAAGCTCCGGCATCTCGGTATACGATGACGTGGACATCTCCGGCGGCACCGTCAAGGCCACCGGCGGCGAGACGGATTCGGAAAGCTACGGCATCTTTACCTACAGCAGCATTAAGATCTCCGGCGGCAGCGTGCTGGCGGAGGCGTCTGACAGCGCGGGATCCTGCGCCGCCCTGTACAGCGAACCGGATCTCACCGGCTATGCCTCCTACCGGTGGCGCTGCTCCAAGGATAGCGGCTATACCAAGGGCAATTTCGTTTGGGAGCCCGATTACTCCTATGTGGAGATCGTCCCCGGCAGCTCCGGCAGCTCCTCCGGAAGCGGTGGCAGCTCCTCCGGCGGCGGCAGCTCCGCGCCCACCTATCCTCCCACGGTGACCCAGCCCGAAAACGGCGCCGTGACCGTCAGCCCCAAGGCCCCCAGGAAGGGCGACACCGTCACCATCACGCCCAAGCCCGAGGATGGCTATACGGTGGAGCAGATCCTTGTCACAGACAAGGACGGCAACCCTGTGAAAGTCACCAACAACGGCGACGGCACCTTCAGCTTCACTCAGCCCGCGGGCAAGGTGAATGTGGAGGTCACCTTCATGGAGGACAACTCCATGCTGAACTTCTTTGTGGATGTGCCCGCCGACGCTTACTACTATGACGCGGTGCTGTGGGCCGCGGACAAGGAGATCACCGGCGGCACCGACGCTGTCCACTTCTCGCCCGACGCCACCTGCACCCGCGCCCAGGCCGTCACCTTCCTGTGGCGGGCGGCTGGTTCCCCCGAGCCGGAGAACGTGAGCAGCTTCGCGGATGTGCCCGCAGACAGCTACTACGCCAAGGCGGTGGCCTGGGCCGTTGAAAACGGCATCACCACCGGCACCGGCGACGGTAAGTTCAGTCCCGACGCCACCTGCACCCGCGCCCAGGCCATGGCCTTTATCTGGCGCAGCCAGAAGTCTGTCGCTGCCGATGGTGTGAATCCCTTCACCGACGTGGCGGCTGACGCCTACTACGCGGGCGCGGTCCAGTGGGCCGTGGAGAACGGCGTCACCAATGGCACCAGCGACACCACCTTCAGCCCCGCCAGCAACTGCACCCGCGCCCAGATCGTGACCTTCCTGTTCCGCTGCCTGGGTGAGGAATAAGCGGGAACAACAAAAAATTTAGCCGCTGAATAACAACGGCAAAAGAAATCGAGGCGGCAAGAATGTATGTTCTTGCCGCCTCTTTCTGTATTTGCACAGTGCATCCAATGCACGCCCGGTTTTCCTCATTCAAATTTGCCCATTTTTGCTTTCGTATCTTTTCGGCATCCTCGCAGCGCCGGATATATCCTGCTGTTTCTTTCTCGCTGTCTTTGTCTTCTCCGGCGTAGATGACCAACGTTTCGTTCCCAGCCTGCACCACAACGGCATCGGCCTTGCCCACCTTCAATGCGGGATAGGAGCAGGATGGCCGCCGCCAAAGCCAGCGGAACCACTGCGGTCACAATGCGGTTTCTGTTCCGGCCCATACCCCTCAAAAAAGCCGCCTGCCGGAAAACCCGACAGGCGGCAATCATTTATTTTATACTTCGGTCATCCACAGGCCGTGGAGGTTGCAGTAGGCGTAAACGGCCACCACCTTGTCATTGTCCAGAGAGAAGGTAACTTTGGGATCGTCTCCGGGTTTGAGGGCCTTGCGCTGGCCGCCATGCTCCGTCTGAACATAGACCCACTCAATGAAATGTTCCGGAACCATGGGGTGATTCACAGAACCCACATTGACGCTGACGGAGCCGTCCGCCACCGTGACCACAGGCAGATGCTTTTCGCCGCTGGCTTCCACAGTATTGGGCTCCAGCGCCTCCATTTTCTGGCCGCAGCACAGCATCGGTACGCCTGAGTCGTGGATCATACCCACCAGGTTGCCGCAGTGGCGGCAGATGTAAAACTTTGCGCTCATGATAATTTCCTCCTATCAATTATTTTCCTTACGGACTTCAAAAAAACCTGAGAATGCTTGCAGGCGGGGCCGGCCTCGGGGGCCTTGTCACCCAGCGCCGCCAACGGTCTCTCCCGTCCAGTCATGGATGCCGCCGAACTCGACGATGTTGGTGTAGCCCAGCTTTGCAAGCTTTTCGGCCGCCTGCTTGCTGCGGTTGCCGCTGCGTCAATATACCAGGATCAGCTGCGCCTTGTCCGGCAGCTCCGGGATGCCGGCGGAGCCGATGATCTCATTGGGGACATTGACGGCGCCGGGGATATGCTTCTCGCTGTATTCCTCAGCAGTCCGGACATCCAGGATGATATAGCCGCTTTCCTCCCGCATCATGACGGCAGCTTCCTCCATTGTGACCTGCCGGTAGACGCTTTCCTCCGGCCGTGCACCGCATCCGGCCAAAAGCAGCAGGGCCGTCAAAAAAAGCATCATGAAACGTATCATTTTCTTCATGTGTATTCCTCTGTGTTTTGAAGACAGGACCGCTGTGCGCCGCCGCGAAGGGTGCGCTGGCCACCGCGCCGGCGTTTTTTGTTCAGCGCAGCTTTTCCCGGAGGGAAAGCACCTTTTCTTCGATGAGCCGTATCGTTTCCATGAAAGCTTGATCCGGCTTCCCGACGGGGTCGTCCAGGCCCCAGTCCTCCCGCCACTTACAGGGTAGGACCGGGCACTGAACATTGCAGCCCATGGTAACCATTCCATCCACCGGCGGCAGTTCGGACAGCAGCTTGCTGCGCTGGCCTTCGGCTTCCATATCAATGTGATACAGCTCCTTCATCAGCCGCACAGCGTCTGGATCGATGCGCTCTTTCCGCTCTGTTCCGGCGGAACAGCTTTCAAACACATCTGCCGCCAAATGCCGTCCCAGGGCCTCTGCGATCTGGCTGCGGCAGGAATTGTGCACGCAGATAAAGGCGACTTTGGGCCGCCCCATATCACCGTCTCCCCTGCGCTTCAAGGATCTCCGTGAGCGCCTTCACGCTGGGTACACGGCCGCTGACGGCCAGCTTGCCGTCAATCATCAATGACGGGGCGGACATAACACCCAGCTGGACCATCTCCACCAGGTCCTCTACCTTCCGGATCTCCGCGTCCACGCCCAGTTCCGTCACAGCCTGCTGCACATTCTGATAAAGCCGGGCACACTTTTCGCACCCGGTTCCAATGACTTTGATCACCATCGTACCGCCTCAATTTCTCAGCTTCATCGGTTGGTTGACAACCTCTTTCCAGGCCCCGTCAACCGTTCGGATAACCATGGGGCCGATCTTTGACAAGAATACCAGCTGCGAGATCTCCCGCGCTTCACAGGGCTTGAAGTCGATCTGTTTTTCAACCACATCCACTTGATGCCAGCCCTCCTCCAGATGGAAAAAGCCTTTGATCCGGTAGCAGTCCGGCAGCACACATTTTAAAAACTCCGTCAGCATTTCCCTGGGCAGGACCGCGGAACTCTCCAGGGAAATGGTTTTCGGCTTGTTATCCACGGTGTTGTGAGAGTCTTCACACGCGGCCCACTGCAGGGACATCAGGTCCCGGTCCAGGAAAGAAAGGTCGATCACGCCCTTCTGGCAGGTGACGATCTCACAGATCGGATTCACCTTCCGGACGGACTCCGTCACTTCCTTCAGACGGGAAGAACTGATCAGATCGGTTTTATTGATCACAGCCATATGGCAATGGGCGAGCTGACGGTCAACGGTCTCAATATCGGCAAGTTGATCCAGAAAATTGACGCCGTCAATGAGGCAGATCACACCCTTGAGCTCATATACATCTCCGGCCAGCGCCCGCACTGCCTGAAGGATCTCCTCAATATTGGAGGGGTCGGCCAGGCCGGAGCTCTCTACAAACACATATTCCAGATCCATTTTTCCCATTTCTGCCAGAGCCTGCACAAAAGAAAGCTTCAGGCAGGAGCAGAAAATGGACCCGCGGCTGATTTCGGTCATCTCGATGCCATTGCGCCGGATCAGTTCGCCGTCAATGCTCAGTTTGCCGAACTCGTTCTGAATGACCCCGGTCTTCTTCGCCTGCAGATGATCCAGCAGATGCTGAAGAAGCGAGGTCTTTCCGGCGCCCAAAAAGCCGGTGAGCACATACAGTTTTTTCTTTTCCATAGTTATTCTCCGGTCTGTTATTTGTTTTATGCGTCCAGTCTGCGGAGCAGCTTCTCCACATCGGCGGCCTTGAGAACTTTGCCCATGGAGACCACCTTTTCATTGACCACGATGGCGGGCATGGACATGACGCCATATCCCATGACCTTTTCCAGGTCGGTGACATACTCCACCTCTGCGGACAGGCCCAGCGCCCTGACCGCCTCCTTTGCGTTCTCATACTGCTCATGACAGGATCTGCAGCCCGCGCCCAGGACCTTGACGCTGATGATGCCGCTGCCGGTTCCGCCGCAGCAGCAGGAAGCTTCTTCCGTCTGGCCGGCGGAGCCGCAGCAGCAGGAGGTCTCCTCCGCTTTCCCTGCGGAGCCGCAGCAGCAAGCGGAAACCTGCTTTTCTTCTTCCTTTTTCTTGCCAAACCCCAACAGACCCATAAAAATTTCCTCCTTCACCGTTTTGATTCTTCGTTGCAGGCGCAGCCGCATCCGCAGGATGCGTTGTCCCCGGCCCTCTTTTCCTTGCCCTCATAAAACCGCCTGAGATTTTCAGGAAGTTCATAAGCGCCGCAGGAGCAAGCCGGCTGCGCGTTCAGACTGTTCAGGATGGCATTTGCCAGCATCTCCTTTGTGGGGACCTCATAGGTCTTGTCTCCACACTCAAATACCCGGCAATCCACATCCGTACCGGCGATCTCGCCACAGCAGGCGCAGCCAGCTTCCTTTACGGGCCCGAAAATGTCCTGTCCGTTGACCAGGATGGTGGGCGAGGAACGGAAATGATATTGTTCGGCAAGCTGCGGCGTCGCCATTTCCCGCTTCCGATAATCCACCGCGTAGCCTGCCAATTCCAACGCGGGTCGAAGGACGGCGACCACCTCGTCCAGGACGGCGTCCGTGCCAATGCAGCGGCCGCAGGTGTTCAGGTCGAGATACAGATATTCAATGCGCAGCGGACGGCTCTCCCAGTTTCCGGGCTCCCCATTGCAGCAGCAGGCGGGAGCGGCATTGGACCGGTCCCCCATGTCCCCCACATAAGCGATGGCGCCCGCGGGGCATTTCGTTTGGCAGCCGCGGCAATGGTCTATGCAGCCATCGGGATTCACAACCACCGGAACGGGTGCTTTCCGCTTGTCGTAAACGCCGTGCGGGCAAAACCTGATGCAGGTGCCGCATTCCATACAGGTCAGAATGTCAATAACAGGATACCAATTTTTCGCCATTGTCTTTCGCTCTCCTCACACAAGCAAATATTGGATCGCGTTGAAGAAGTAGCCCACAACAATGATACCGGCGGTGCAGATGGCCACGAAGATCCCCAGCAGTTTGGGCTTCACAGCCTTGCGGAGCATGATCATGGAGGGCAGGGACAGGGTGGTGACCGCCATCATGAAGGACAGCACCACGCCCAGCTGGGCGCCCTTGGCCAGCAGCGCCTCCGCAATGGGGATCGTGCCGAAGATGTCGGCGTACATGGGCACACCGGCAACGGTGGCGAGGATCACGCCGAAGGGATTGCCTGTGCCGAGAAGGCCCACGATCCATTCCTCGGGGATCCAGTTGTGAATGACCGCGCCGATGCCCACGCCGATCAGCACATAGGGCGCCACTTTTTTAGCCGTGGAGACCACCTGCTCCCAGGCGTACTGCATCCGGTCCTTGAAATGCAGCTCCTCCTGGGGAAGATCGATGGCATGGCCGTTACGGATAAATTCCTCCACCTGTTCCTCCAAACGCAGCTTTTCGATCAGCGTGCCGCCGGCCACGGCGATCACCAGCCCCAGCACCACATAGACAACGGCCACCTTCCAGCCGAAAATGCTCATCAGCAGCACCAGACTGCCCAGATCCACCATGGGGGAGGAGATCAGAAAAGAGAAGGTGACGCCCAGCGGCAGTCCCGCGCTGGTGAAGCCGATGAACAGTGGAATGGACGAACAGGAACAGAACGGCGTGACGGTGCCCAAAAGAGCCGCAGCACAGTTTGCGAAAATGCCGTGAAACCGGCCCAGGATCTTTTTGGTCCGCTCCGGCGGAAAATAGCTCTGGATATAGGAAATGACCAATATCAGCACGCCCAGCAGGACCATGATCTTGACCACATCATAGAAAAAGAACTGGATGCTGCCGCCCACCTTGCCTTCGGGGTCCAGCCCGCAGGCTTCCACGGCGCGGCCGATCAGGCGGCTCAGCCATTTCATACCCAGGATTTCATTTTGAAAGAAATCCCATCCGGTTTGCAGCGCTTGCATACTTGTTTCCTCGCTTCCCGATTAGATCAAGAAAAATAGATTCGAACTCCGGGGAAAAGGCCATCTCGGTACCGGGATGGCCCGTTTTTACCCGCAGCAGCGGCTGCATCCGTCCTCGTGTTCCGTGACTGCCGTGATTTCTTTCAGCAGTTCCACCGCTTTTTCGCTGCCCTGCCGGCTGATTTGATAATGCGTCCATTTGCCCTCCTCCCGGCTTGTGACAATGCCGGAATCACACAGGATCTTCATGTGATAGGAAAGAGAAGACTGGGGCATATCCATTTCATCGATCAGAACGCAGGCGCATTTTTCACCGCTGTGCAGCAGTTCCAGGATCCGCTGCCGCCGCTCGTCGCACAGAGCCTTGAACACCTTTGCACGCTCCTCATATACGGTTGCCATGCGCTCACCTCAAATCAATAATTCTTGATTTATTATATGCGTCATATTCAAAAATGTCAATATGTTTTCGGCGCGTGTCGGATGGTGGCACGCGCCGTTTGTGTGTTTGTCCGTCCCGGACCGGCCGGAAGCCGCTGCCGCCTTGCCTCTGATCTCTGTCGTGGCCCCGCACACCTTTGAGCCGCCTTCTCCAGGCACTTGGCGCACCCCGGACGGACAGGGCGCTCAACGTCGTCATCCGCCATGAAGCAGCGGACAGCGCGTTTTTTACGGCTCCACGGTCACTCTGAACCTGCATTGCGGCCCGCCGCCCAGGACGGTCTCGATCACCTCCGCCTGGATGTGCTTTTCCGGCATCATGGTGTTCAGAATATACAGCACCCCCTGTCTGGAGCACTCGCAAAAGGAGGCCGTTTCCCTCCCCACCGGCGCTTCGGGGCACAGGCACCTTGGATAACCCATCTCATAGATGTGCCCGCGCTGGATCACCCGGGCGAAGAAAAACTCCGTTTCTCCGTATTGGGCACAGTAGGCATCCAGATCCGAGCCGCATTCCCGGAACCGCTGCAGTAAAACCGGCAGCGCGGTATTTTTCAGGCAGTTGACCGCCTTTGTTTTATAGTCCATGGTTTCTCCTTTCCGTGCTCTTTGGCGGCCCGCTCCAACGCGGCGGGGGCAGCCCATAGCGGCCGGGGGGCCGTTATTCCCCGATCAGCGACCGGAAAACCGCGTCCCGGTCGAAGGTCCCCGCGGTAAAGCCCGGGATCTCCTTGATGGCCTTGCAGACGCTGACGCTGAAGCCGGTCAGGATCTGCCCGATCTCCCCCTCGGAATAGGGGCATCCGCCGGTCACGATCAGCGTGGCAAGGCTGTGGACCACCAGCCAGAGATCCCGGAAATACCGGTCGGCGTCCCGGGTGCTGATCTGATAGGTTTGCTCCAGGGACGGACGGACAAGGTCCAGGGAATGCGTCATAGACACTAAGGCTTGGCAAGTCTCATCCATCTTTGTCAGGAACAGCAGCCGGTACAGCTCCGGTTCTTCCCGGGCAAAGCGGATATACTGCTTGCCGAAGCCCAAAAACGGGATCTGCTGCCGCAGGCCCTGGGCGGCATAGCCGTCATATACCCGCTCAGCGGCGGCGCGCACCTCTTTTTTCAAAGCGTCCATGGTGCCGAAGCAGGTAAAGACCGGCTGGGTGGAGGTCCCCAGCTCCTCGGCCAGGGCTTTGGCCGTCAGCGCGTCAATTCCTTTTTTCCGCACCACCCGGAGGGCAGCCTCCACCATTTCTTCTCTGGTAAACTTATTTTTGGGCGCCATAGGGCACATCCTTTCTGTTTAAAAGCTCCCTTCCATGGGCACTCCGTCATGGAGCGTATCCTTGCCGCAGGGGGCCGGAGGCAGCGGCGTCTCCGCCAGGCGGCGGTGTCAACGCGCCGGCGCTGCGTTCCCCCTCCCCCGCTGTTCACCCACGGGCCGTGGGAGCCCTCCAGGGCCGGTCCTTTCCGTGCCAGCCCCGCTTCTGCCAGTATCCGTAGTCCGGCTCCGCAGGGGGAAAATGCAGATGGGCAACGCGCATCAGGAAAAACCATTTTTTCGCGCGGCCGTTGTACCCGCGCCTGCCTGCGTTTTTCCGGATCCGGCACGCCAGCTTGTCTGTTTGTTTGTGAATGTTTCCCAAGATGCGCTCCGGGATCTCCTCCGGTCTGATGGCCTGGACGCCCACCCCCAGCCGGTATACCTTGCGGACGCCCCACATTTCCAGGCTGTCGGCCATGTCCCTTACGGTGCTTTTCATGCCGCCGCCGGCGGCGGTGGCTATGGCCACGGCCTGCTTTTCGCTCATTTCCGGCAGCGGCCGGTGGATCACCCACCAGGTCCCCAGGTGGTCCAGAAAATTCATCATGGCGCCTGTGGCATGATACACATACACCGGACTTGCCAGGATCAGCAGCTCCGCCTCCCGGATGGCCGCCGCGAGGGGTTCCAGCGCCGCAAAATGGGGACAGCTGCGCAGATCTGTTTGAAAGCAAGTGCCGCAGCCCAGGCAGGGCCTGTCAAAATCCCGCGGCAGGAAGAACTCCCGGATCTCCCCGCCCACCTTTCCGGCAAGCTCCCTTGCCACCATGCAGGTGCTTCCCTCATGGCTCTGGCCGTGAATGATGACGATCTTCATCTGTATGGATCCTCTCCCGATTTCTTCTGTTTCCGGGCCTGCCGTTCGTTTTTGCGCCGTGCTTTTCCTTCCGGTTTTTCGCAGCGGGTCAGCGGCTTGCGGCCCGAGGCATGATGGTGTTCCCAGCAGGCAAGGCAGTCGCCGTGACGGGGACAATCCGTTCTTTTGCAGGGACAGTTTTTCTGCTCCGCGCTTCCTCTCCTCTGTCGCAATAAAATATCAGTAAATATATATTATACAATATATATCAAGTGTCATTATAGCTGCCGTTCTTTCCTTTGTCAATGGCACGGCACGGACTTTTTCCGTCAGATCCGGCAGGTATGTCACCGGATCTCCAGGTTTCCGCTGGAGCTGTCCACCGTGATCCGGCTTTCCCCGCCGCCGAAAACATACAGGTCGCCCCTTTGCTCAAAGACCCGCTCTGTGCGCAGCTTTCCGCTGCCTGCGGTGTAGACCACCGTTCCGCCGCCTTCGGCCAGGCGCAGCACGGTCCGTCCGCTGGAGGTGTGGACATTCAGCTGCGAAACAGCGGAAAGGCCCAGTTCCACGCCGCCGCTGCTGGTTTCCAGGTCCGCTGACCCCGCCTCCAGATCATCGATCCGCACCGAACCGGAGGAGGTGTTGCCTTTCAGCGTCCCCGCCGAAAGGCTGCCGGCCCGGATGGAGCCGGAGCTGCTGCTCAGCCAGACGCTTTCGGCATTCACG
This sequence comes from Clostridia bacterium, assembly GCA_029099685.1. GTDB lineage: Bacteria > Bacillota > Clostridia > Oscillospirales > Butyricicoccaceae > UBA4644. The sequence goes on along the minus strand of JAQXOO010000027.1, from coordinate 110,094 downwards.
GTTCCAAGCTCCGTCCTGCCGGAATGGGCAGAGATCAGGATGCTGTTTTGCTCCAGGGTGTCCGCCTTGACCGCGGCAGAGGTAGTGTGGACGGACAGGTCGACGCCCCTGGGCACCTCCACGGTCAGGTACTTGTCGTTTGAATGAACACGGAGTCTCACATTGGATGCGCAAAACCGGATCTTCAGGGTTCCGTCCTCCAGCAGGTAGTGCATGGCGGCGTCTTCCGGCAGTTCCCCGCCGCTTTCACGGACGCTCAATTGGGCTTTGTCCGATTCAACAAGTTCCACCCGGCCGGATCGCCAGTAGATCTCCACGGACTGCACGTCGTCCGCTTGATAGGTAAAGGCGCCGGTTTGATAGGCCGCCTCGTTGGGATAGCTCTCGCCGGTCACAAAACTGCCGATGCCAAAGGAAGGGCGGAATCCGCACCCGGACAGCATCCCGGCCGTCAGTGCGAGCGCCGCCAGCATTGCAAGTATTTTCTTACAGGTCTTCATGGTTTCTCCTTCTCCACATACATCCGCTCGCCGGTTTCACAGGCACAGCCATCCCGTTGGTCCACAGATCTTCGATCAGCTCGTCCCGGGTGCACAGCTCCTTCTGCGTCAGGCACCACAGGATGCGGGCCTCATTTTTGGTCAATTCCACGGCGTTTCCGCCGTATACAGCCTTCATGCCCGGCAGATCCAGGGCCAGTCCCCGGACCGTCGGGCTGTCGTTTACAGTGGTTTTCAGGATTCTGGCGATCCGTGCCAGCAGCACGGCGGAATTGTAGGGCTTGCGGATAAAATCATCCCCACCCACGCCGAAGGCCAGCAGCTCATCCTCCGGGGTGTCCCGGGCTGTAAGAAAGATCACTGGCGTATCGGACGTCTGCCGCAGCTTCCGGCAGTGCACAAAGCCGCTTTCCCCCGGCAGATTCACATCCATCAGGATCAGGTCGCAGGGCGGCTCCTCCACCGGCTGGTAGCCGTTTGTCAAAAGCAGCGTTTTCAGTTCTCCGCAGATGGCTTCATCGTCCTCAATGATCTGGATCCGTTTCATGTGGCCTCCTGTTGGTGCCCGCGGCAATGACGTTCAAACGCGCCCGGCTGCTGCCGGGCGGCATTTTCTGTTGAACGGGTTCTGCCCCGGCGCCGTGCAGCGCCGGGGCGTTTTCGGTTTTCGGAAAGACGGTTTATTCGCCGCCCGAGGCGCTGCCGGGCAGCTGGGAGAATTCCTCGTTGTACACAAAGCCGCCATCGGCAAAGAACCACATCAGGCTGGCCATGCTTCCGTCTTCAAACCGGAACCAGGCGGCAAAATCGCTGTTTCCGTCGCCGTCCAGGTCGGTAAAGTCGCATTCGCTCAGCGCTTCCGCGGCTCCCGGAATTTCTTGAGGATACTTGGCTGCCGCAAGGAGTGTTCCGCCGGATGCCTGGTCCCAAAACGTTATTTCCACGTCACTAATATCGAGAAACACCTGGGTCTCCTTTCCTTCCAGAAGCATGGTATCGGAAACCTCACGTTCCGGCAGGGGCGTTTCCGGGCTTTCCACGGGAGTCTGCGCCGGGCTGTCCGGAGGCGTTTCTTCAGAAGGCGCTTTGCTCTGTCCGCAGGCAGACAGCGCCAGCAGTATGGCAAACGCCATACCGCAGGAAATCATTTTCATTCTCCAACGATACTGTTTCATTTGTTTTTCCTCATTATAACGTATGTGACTGTAAATTCCAATATCCTTGCAGGATCTCAAAAAGCAGAAACGGATGAGGTCCTGTCCATCCGGGCAAAGGGCGGCACCCCGGTGTTTTCCGCCAGCCCCGCAGCTTCCTGTCCGGCGCTGAACGGCCTCGTCACCTGTTCTTTCCGGGTGGGGCAAGGGGCGTTTCCCCTTCGCCGCCGTCCTGCTCCGCCGCGCGGTCCTGGGCTTGACCGGCCTCTTTCTGATTTTCCGCGATGCGGAAGCTGCGGGCCGCGAAAAACATACAGGAAGCCGCCGCCAGAAAAATGCCGCCGTAGGCGATACCGGCGCCAACAGCCATAAGCAGGGCCGATACCGTCATCAGCGCCCCGGCACAGGTGAGCATCCGGGACGTAAAATGCTTATCCTTCATTATCTTTGTCCTCCACGATCCTGCCGTCCCGGGTGACGGTCAGATACATTTTTTCCATGCCGGCGTCAAAGGAAAATGTCCCGGAAGCCGTCACCGCTCCCGCCCCGTCCTTTACGGTAAGGGTAAAGAGCACCGGAACGCCTGCATCCTTGGAAGCCATCATGATATCGTTGTCCATAAAGCAGTATGTTCCGCTGTCCAGGGCGGTGTTATCAGCGTTGGTCACACACCCGCTGAAGCCCTCATAGGACATGGAGACAGCGTACACCCCGACTTGCTCCACCTTCACATACACGCCGCAGCGCTCCGCCTGAGAGAGCAGGCCGGCCTGCCCGTTCCAGACCGTGCGTTCATGCATGCGGGTTTTCACAAGGACTTCGCTGATCTCACCCTTGACCGGGATGGTGATGTCAAAATCTCCGGTCTCAAAAAAGCCGAACACCGCGCTGAACCGGAAGCCCACATAAAGCTTACCGTCCTCCTCCTTTGCGCAGTAACCGCAAAAGCCCTCCGGGAAGGAGTCGGGGTAGAAGCCCGTGATGCGCACGGCCTTTTCTCTTACCTCCACGGCTGTGATACCCGCCTCCTGACAGGCGCGGAATCCCAGCACCTTCCACCCATAGCGCCCGGCGAGAAAAACCGCCGCCAGAACAGCCGCAAGGACCGCCAGCACCACCAGTGCTTTTTTCAGTGCTTTCATGTTCACTTCCTCCTAATACGTGATGGGCGTGGGGAACAGCGCGCTCAGGATGCGGTCCGCCAGGAACAGGAGCAGCAGCGCCGGGCAAAGGACGCGCACGGTCTCCCGGTTTGCTGTTTTCATCACGCGCTCCGCCGCCGGCTCCAGCAGATAGAGGAATGCCATCCCCATCACCGCGAAGCTGACCACGCTGCGGAAGCAGATGATCCCATCCGGATCCAGAAACAGGCCCCGGTAGTCCCACAACCGCATCCCGAACATCCGGAGCCCCGCAAGTCCGATGCTGTATTCCGCCCCGCCTGCCGCCGCCACGCACAGAACGAACAGCCCCAGGGGATGCTTTTTCGGCGGCTTCAGGGCGTAGATCCCCACCGCGCCGATGCCGTAGATGGGCTGCCACGGACCGCAAAGCGCGCCCCGGTTCCGGAGCAGTCCTTCCGTGGTCCGGTAAAAGACCTCCTCCTAAAGCCAGCCGGTCACGGAGCCGGCCAGAAAGAGCAGGCACAAATAGCGCACGCTGTCTGTTCTTTCTCCCCTGTGCTCTTTGACCACAATGGATGTCATCCCTTCCTGCCCCGTTTCCCAAGCACTGTTTCTGCTTGCTATTCTACCGTGGGAGCCGGTTCGCAGATAGGCGGATTTTTTGTCTCTTTGTGTCAAATTTAAAGATGCAGGGGTTTATCGCGGAACGCCGCCCGGCGGCGGGGCCGTCCCCACCGGAAGGTCCGTTTCCTTGCCCTCCGCCAGACGCCGCCCGATGCATATCATCCGATATACATCGGATGCTATTATACGTATCTCCCGGCAGCCTGTCAAGGGGCCGCGGCGGAACGCCTCTTTCCGGGCGGAAAGGGGCCGGGCGTCCCGCCCGGTTTTCCTGCATATTTCCCCGGAAAACAGAAAGGATAAGGAAGAAAACGGCAGCCGGCGGTCCTGGCCGAAGCCTTCCGCCCGGCCGCCCAGCATCCCGTAAGGAGGCGTCTCCATGCTTGTTCCCTTTTTCCGGACCCTGGTCCTGTACCTGTGCATCATTCTGGCGGTGCGGCTCATGGGCAAACGCCAGGTGGGCGAGATGCAGCCCGCAGAGCTGGTCATCACCATCCTGGTGTCGGCGGTGGCCGCGGTGCCCATGCAGGACCTGAAGATCCCCCTGGCCCACGGCCTCATCCCGGTGTTCACCCTGATCGCCGCCGAGGTGCTGATCTCGGCGCTGTCTTTGAAAAGCGTCTCTCTGCGCAACCTGCTCTCCGGAAAGCCCGTGCCGGTGATCCGCCGGGGCCAGGTGGACCAAAAGGCCCTGCGCAAGCTGCGCATCAGCCTGGACGATCTTCTGGAGGACCTGCGGCTCAGCGGCGTGTTCGACCTGCGGCAGGTGGCCTTTGCCCAGGTAGAGACCAACGGCCGCCTGTCGGTGCTGGTGCAGGCGGCGGATCTTCCGGTGACGGCCCGCCAGATGGGGCAGGAGGCCCGGGACAACGGCCCCTTTTACGTGCTGGTGGCCGACGGACGGGCAGACCCCCGCGCGCTGAAGGCCCTGGGGCGTGGGCAGGACTGGATGGACAGCATCCTGCGCGCCAACGGCGCGGAAACGCCCCGGCAGGTCTTTTTGTTCTGCGCCGACAAGCAGGGGAATATTATTTTTTTGAAGAAGGAGCAACAGTCATGCGGTGGCGGGTATTGACGGCAGCGGTTTTGTTGACGGGCATTCTTTTGGGAGGGCTGTGGTGCCGGGCACAGGTTGAGGAGCACTGTAAAACCATAGATCATATGCTGGCCGGGCTGTCCGCGGCGCTGGAGCAGGGCACGCTCCCGGACAGCGGGACGCTGGACCGGGCCCTCCTCCTCTGGGAGGAGCGTCTGCCCTTTCTTTCGTCTCTGCTGGACCACGAACAACTGGAGCAGGTAGGCGTGGGCCTTTCCCGGGCCTCGGGCTGCCTGCGGGCAAAAGACCGTTCCGGCTGTCTGGAGCAGCTGCGGGCGGTCCTGTACCTGCTGGACGACATCGGAGAATACGATCACATCAGCTTAAAAACGCTTCTGTAGACGCCGAAGCGATGGCAATTTTATCTATTTTTTATTTCTTTTTCCATTTTTGTATAAATATGGCTTTTGCAGCCTTCGCTTTTTTCACATCTGATCGTTCATTTCATTGAGCATTTTCTACAAAAACCGCATGTTATTTCATCTCTTTTTACAGGAATTCTTGAAAATTTGTTGATTGTAACGAAATGAATCCTGCAATTTTGGTTGTTCTGCTGTTTTATCTAATCTTGTATTTGGATTCACAATATGTTAACATATAATTATTCAAAAACACAGGAACGTTGATTTTTTCAGCGACCTGTGTAAAAAACACAAGGAGGGTTCTTATGGTTGACATTATTACCAATGTGAACGCCAAAATCAACGGTTTCGTCTGGGGCCTCCCCATGATGGTCCTGATCCTGGGCGTGGGTATTTACCTCACCGTCCGCTGCGGCTTCCCCCAGTTCGCACACTTCGGCCACATCATGAAAAACACCCTGGGCAAGGCTCTTGAAAAGACCGATGCGAAGGAAGGCTCCGTTTCTCCCTTCAAAGCCATGTGTACCGCACTGGCCGCGTCCATCGGTACCGGCAACATCGCCGGTGTCTCCGGCGCCATCGCCCTGGGCGGTCCCGGTGCCGTCTTCTGGATGTGGATCTCCGCCCTGCTGGGTATGTGCACCAAGTACGCTGAGGTCACCCTGGCCATCAAGTACCGCGAGCGCAACGAAAAGGGCGACTGGGTCGGCGGTCCCATGTACTACATCAAGAACGGTCTGGGCAAGAACTGGAAGTGGCTGGGCGTCATTTTCGCCGTGTTCGGCGCGCTGGCTGCTTTCGGCATCGGCAACATGACCCAGATCAACACCATCGCCAGCACCATCAACACCGCTATTTCCCAGTTTGTTGACACTTCTGCCAGCACCCAGACCATCATCGCCTGGGTCGTGGCTATCATCTGCGCCATCATCGTGGCCATCGTCCTGCTGGGCGGCATCCAGCGTCTGGCTGACGTCACCTCCCTGATGGTCCCCGTCATGGCCGTGATCTACATCGTGGCTTCCATCATCGTCATCATCGTGAACATCGGCGCCATCCCCCAGGCCTTCAAGGCCATCTTTGTGGGCGCCTTTAACCCCAGTGCCATCGTGGGCGGCGCCGTCGGTATCGGCATCAAGACCGCCATCACCAAGGGCGTCGGCCGCGGCATCTTCTCCAACGAGGCCGGCTTGGGCTCCGCTCCTATCGCCCATGCTGCCGCTGACGTGGATCACCCCGTCAAGCAGGGCATCTTCGGCGTGTTTGAGGTCTTTATGGACACCGTGGTCGTTTGTACCATGACCGCTCTGGTGGTTCTGCTGGGCGTGGGCGTGGACAACGTGGTCTACGGCGTTGACATCGGCCCCGACCTGACCATCCAGGGCTTCATGTCCGTCTTCCCCGGAAAGGCTTCCGCCACGGCCGTGGCCATCTGCCTGTCTCTGTTCGCTCTGTCCACCGTCCTGACCTGGGCTCTGTACGGCACCCGCTGCGTGGAGTTCCTGCTGGGCTACAAGGCCTCCAAGGTCTATCAGGTCATCTTCTGCCTGTTTGCCTGCATCGCCGGCACTGTCTCCCTGCAGCTTGCCTGGGGCATCGCCGACACGCTGAACGGTCTGATGGCCATCCCCAACCTGATCGCCGTCGCCCTGCTGTCTCCGCAGGTCATCAAGCTCACCAAGGAGTATTTCTCCGGCGTGAAGGCCAAGAAATAAGCGGTCATCAAGCAAAGCAAAACCCCCAGAGCCATGCTCCGGGGGTTTCTTTATGCAAAAACTACAAGCCGCTGCCTGCGCCGGATGCCGGCGAAGGCTCATTTGCCCAGCAGCTTGTTCAGCTCGGCCATAAAGCTGTCGATGTCCTTGAACTGGCGGTACACCGACGCGAACCGGACATAAGCCACCTGGTCGACCTCCTTCAAAGCGTCCATGACCAGTTCGCCCACACGCTCCGAGGGCACCTCGCGGTCCATGGAATTGAGCAGCTTCTGCTCGATCTCCGAGACGGTTTTTTCCAGGACCTCCATGGAAACAGGGCGTTTTTCACAGGCTTTCACCAAACCGTTGAGGATCTTGTTCCGGTCAAAGGCCTGGCGGGAGCCATCCTTTTTTACGACGACCAGCGGCACGCTCTCCACCGTTTCATACGTGGTGAAGCGCTTTCCGCAACTCAGGCATTCCCTACGGCGGCGGATGGAATTGCTTTCATCCGTTGGCCGGGAGTCGATGACTTTGCTTTCAGGAAAATTGCAATAGGGACAGCGCATGCCGGACACCTCTCTTTTGTTTTTATCTTTTTCATGATACACCTTTTTTCCGCCCTCTGCAACGGAAAATTTGTTGTTTTTTGCACAATTTATGCCGTTTTCCTCTTTTCATAAGGGGTTGTTTTATTGTATAATAAGTTATTATAAAAAAGGAATTACGGTGATTTTATGAACAACACAGTGATCTTTTCCTGCGGCAATGATTTTGCCGCGGGCACCTGCAAAAGCCTGGTCCCCGCCGCCGGCATCGGCCGCGGCGCTCTGGTGCTGGCTCCTGAGGCCGTGGAGGGTGAGTTTGTCTCTCCGGTGCTGGCCATGGATGATTTTTCCGCAGTGGTGATGAGTTGGAACACCGACCTGCCGGAAGGCACGGTGTCCGAAGCCTTTTGCCGGGCCCAGGCCGAGGACGGCCAGTGGTCCCAGTGGCTCAGCTGGGGTCAGTGGAGCCCCTTTATCCGCCGGGCCAGCCTCAACGAGACCTGCGGCGGCGTGGCTTCTGTGGAGACCGACACGCTGTCCATGAATGACGGCCATGTGGGCAAGGCCGTCCAGTTGAAGTGCGTGCTGCGCCGCACCCGGGCCGGCTGCGGGGACCCCGTACTGCGCCTGTTGGCGGCCACGGCCCGCCTGTCCCGAGAGGACCGTCTTCCCAATGTGGAGCCCAAGTGCTCTGTGGACAACACCGCTCCCGCCTATTGCCAGGGCATCCGCGACCCCAACATCGGCTTCGGGATGTGCTCCCCCACCACCGCCACCGTTCTGATGAACGCCCTGGGCGGAGACCTGCTGCCCGAGGAATCCGCCATGGCCTGCTGGGACCACACCTACGAGGGCCACGGCAACTGGGCCTTTACCATGGCCATGGCCGGCAGCTTCGGCTATGAGACCTGGCTTTCCTTCGGCAATGCCGACACCCTGCGTCAGGCTCTGAAGCAGGGTCCGGTGGGCGTCAACGCCGCCTATTCCAACACCCTGGAGCGGGCCACCGAGCACGCCCCCTATGTGGAGAACACCCCCGGCTACACCGCCGGCCACCTGCTCACCGCCCGCGGTCTGGAACTGGACGCCGAGGGCCGGGAGTGGCTGTTGGTGAACGATTCCTACGGCAATCCCGACAGCCAGGCCCGCCGCCGCTATCCCCTGGACCAGTTCGTCAAGGCCTGGAGCGGCATGATGTATATGGTCCGGCCCAAGCTGCCCGGCGCCGGCTCCGGCAGCCCCTACCGCGTGCCCGCCAAGCTGAAAAAGACCGATTTCGGCGACGAATTCCTGCTGGAGGTCAACGGCCAGGATATGCCCCTGGACCCCCACTTCAACGGCGGCCGCCGCTGCTGCACCGGCATCGTTGCCTACTATGTGGACGACGCCTATAACTATGAGACCACCGCCAACCGGCCCTTCCACTACACCAAGGTGACGGTGAACGGCAACCTGTTCATCCCCGCCAGGGCGCTGCTGAGATCCAGCACTCTGGGCGACCGGGCCGCCATCCACGTGTTCGTCATCAACGACCGGGGCGTGACCTATACCGCCCGGCTCACCCAGGCGGACCTGTAATCTCTCACCGGAAGGGAGCCTTCTCATGAAAAACTCCATGAAACACAAGTTTACCTTAAAGCAGATCGTGCTGATGCTGCTCTGCTTCTCCGCCGTGATGTATGTGGTGCATTACCTGATCTTCCGGGATTTTCACCACATCGCCATCTTCTTTGTCCACGACATCGCTTTCATGCCGCTGGAGGTCATTTTGGTGACACTGTTTTTTGACCGCATCATCGAAAAGACCAACGAGGAGGAGAACCGCAGCAAGCTGTCCATCATCGAGACCCTGTTCTTCAATGAATCGGGCGGCAATATGCTGCGTTATCTCACCAGCTTCGATCCCCAGTCCCATCATCTGTCTGAGATCCTGCAGGTCACAGAGGACTGGAAGTCCTCGGACTTCATCAACGCCAAAAAGCAGCTGAGCAACTACTCCTTCCATCTGGATGTGAGCCGGGTGGATTTCTTCGGCCTGCATTACCATTTGGATGAGCGGCACAATTATTACCGCAACATTCTGGAAAACCCGGCGCTGACCCAGTCCAACGAGTTCACCGAGATGGTGATGAAGATCTATCTCATGTGGGAAGAACTGGACTGCCGCACGGACCTGTATAACCTGAACGATGCGGAAAAGAACTATCTGGGCAGCCTGCTTACCGAGATCTATCAGGAGTTGGTGACCTATTGGCTGGACAACGCCTATAACCACAGCATTCACAACCGTCCCCGCCTCCACCGGCTGGTGGAGACCAACCCCTTTCAGGTCTGAACCGTGAAAGAAAGCGCCTGCGTCCGTGACGCAGGCGCTTTTTCAATGACCGCCGTTCTTTTCAGCGGTCTTCCGAGTCCCAGACCGTCCCTTCCCGGTCAATGACAATGGCCCGGAAGCCGTTTTCCCGGGCAAAGGCGATGCCCTCCTCCGCGTCCATGAGAAACAGGGCGGTGGACAGGGCGTCGGCCCGACCGGAATCCTCGCAGACGGCGGTGGCGGACAGCACCTTGTCCGCCGGCCAGCCGGTCTGGGGGTCAATGATGTGGCAATAGGTCCTGCCGTCCACCGTCAGGTTCCGCTCATAGCCGCCGGAGGTCACCAGCGCCATGTCGGTGGCTTCCACCACGGCGGCGTGGCCCGTGCCGTCCTGCGACAGGGGATCCCGGATGCCCACCTTCCACAGTCGGTCCTTCACCAGGCCCCGGACCACCACGTTGCCCCCGGCGGAGAGCACAAAGTTTGTGCGCTCCAGCGCATCCGCAGCCCGGACCGCCTGTCCGGCGGCCCAGCCCTTGGCCACGGCGCCCACATCCAGCGCCATCTCCGGATCCCGGAGAGTCACCGTGCCGTTTTCCCGGTCCAGCAGCACATCCGCCGGATCGCCATGGAGCATGGCTTTCCGAATGGCGTCTTCCGCAGGCAGCACGCCGGTGTCCCGGGCTTCCTTCCACAGGCCGAACAGCCGCCCCATGGCGATGTTGACCCGGCCCCCGGTCAGCTTTTCTGCCTGAAGGGCGGACGCAAGCAGCTCCAGGATATCCCCGTCCACCGGCACGGCCTGGCCCGCCAGACGGTTGACGGTGCAGAGGTTGTTCAGCCCCTCATATTCGTTGTAGATATCGAACTTTTTGTGCAGCTCCTGCATCCGGCCGAAGACCGCTGACCGCAGCGTTTCAAATTCCTCCCGGCTGCCGCAATAGGCGGTGAGGGAGATCACCGTGTCAAAGGCATAGGTCTCGGCGGTATATTCTTTGGTTCCGCCGCAGGCGCACAGTCCCAGCAGCAGGGCGGCGCAGAGCAGCAGCAAACAAGCTTTTTTCACGGAGATACACGCTCCTTTTTATCCTTGGCGCACAGAAATCACACACATCTCTGTGTGCCGGCGCCATCTGCCGCTATTATACCCCATCGTGCCTGCCAGCGCAAGATTGCACCTTGATTCTTGGGCGCCGCTGTGGTATCCTTTATTCAGTATTATGATAAATGGAGGTCTTTCCAAATGAAAAAGCAATATCAGGACTATATGCTGGAACAGTTGAAGGCCATCATGGCCATTGACAGTCCCAGCGGCTATACCGCCCAGGTCCAGCAGTATATGAACGAAGAGCTGACCCGTCTGGGCTACCAGCCCGAAAACCCCGCCAAGGGCGGCATCCGCGCCCATCTGGGCGGCGAGGGCGAGCCCATCATGCTGATGGCCCATGTGGACACCCTGGGTGCCATGGTGGACTGCGTCAAGCCCGATGGCCGTCTGATGGTCTCCCGCATCGGCGGTCTCCAGGCCTGCAACACCGAAACCATGAATGTCCGGGTCAAGACCCGCTTTGACGGCGAATATGAGGGCACCATCCAGATCGAAAACGCTTCCGCCCACGTGAATCTGGAACTGGCCGCCTTGAAGCGCGACTTTACCACCAACATGGAGGTGGTTCTGGACGAGGACGTGAAGTGCCCCGAGGATGTTGCCAAGCTGGGCATCCGCCCCGGCGACATTGTGGCTGTGGAGCCCCGCTTTACCATCACCTCCAAGGGCTATATCAAGAGCCGGTTCCTGGACGACAAGGCCAGCGCCGCCGTCCTGCTGGCCTTTGCCAAAATGGTCCGGGACGAGAACATCGCCCTGAAGCGCTCTGTGTGGATCTCCTTCACCGTTTATGAGGAAGTGGGCCACGGCGCCTGCCACGGCATCCCCGACGGCATCGTGGAGATGATGAGCGTGGATATGGGCTGTGTGGGCGAGACCATGACCTGCACCGAAAAGCAGGTGTCCATCTGCGCCAAGGATGCCGGCGGTCCCTATAACTACGAGTGCACCACCGCCCTGCTGAAGGCCGCCATTGACAACAACATCAACCATGCCATCGACGTGTACCACGCCTATACCTCTGATGTGGACTGCGCCCTGAAGTCCGGCTATGATGTGAAGCACTGCCTCATCGGCCCCGGCGTCTATGCCTCTCACGGCTACGAGCGCACCCACATCGACGGCCTGAGCGCCACCTTCGACCTTTTGAGCGCTTATCTGCTGTAACAGGCAGGCCCCTGCACAACAAAAAGCACCGGATGATTGGCATCCGGTGCTTTTGCATTTGACCCTGAAGCAGGCTGCGTTGGCCCTTTGCGGCTTCCGGCCGCGCCGGTCAGCGCCGGCTTACGCTGTGCCGGAGCGGACAGCCGCCGTTTTCTTCCCGGTACGTCACAAACATGGCCCAAAACAGCACGCCCGCAAGGGCAAGGGCGCAGCCCAGGCCGGTGTAAAACACGGCGATGAACACCTCCGGCGCCAGTCCGGACGAACGGAGCCAGATCCCGCCGCCCATCATGACCGCCATGATGATGTACGCCTTCAGATCGAAAAAGTTCCATACCGGGCGGAATTCTTCCCGGTATCCCTTGATCCGCCTGGTGTGCTTGATGCTCATTTTGAAAAACATCAGCCCAAACGCGCAAAAGACAGCGGCGGACAGCACCAGGTGCAGGACTCTGACCTGCGGAAGCCCGCCGTAGGCGATAAGGCCCAGTCTGGCCACGTTGAACCCGGCGATCAGCCACACGCACCCGGCCACCGCCAGCAGAGTCCGCTTTTTCACATGAAAAACAGAACGCTTCTCCATGCGCTCAGTCTCCGTTCCCTGCCAGTTTTTTAAGAGACAGCAGCAGCAGCAGGATACCCGCGCCGGTGAGAATATGGCCGATGCCCGCGATCCCCGAAATGGAGGCGCTGGCAGCTCCGGACAAGGTCACGCCCAGCACCTGGGGCACGCCGCGGGCCAGCAGCATGGCCGCCGTCAGGGGAACACCCAGGTTGTAGGTCCAGAGGAAGACCCGGAAGGTCTTCAGCCTTTTCAGATCGTTATGGGCGGCGTACAGGGCCACCACCAGAAACATCAGCATCCCCACCGGGTACCGCATCGGCAAACAGCACCACAGGGATGCAGCAGGCAAAGCTCAGTACCACGGTGAGCCACAGATGCCGGAAGGGCTTGTCCCCGTGTTGGCGGGCGCTGCGGAAGTGCAGGCCGTCCTGCGGATGACCTCCAGCAGTACGCCGCAGGTGGGCTGTCCCCGCACCAGCAGGACCAGCAGCTGGTCCAGCACAAAGCCCACAAAGTCTTCTTGGGAAAAGGACGGCGTAAAGGCATTGGACGGGACAGATGGATCTTTCCGCAGCACCTCCAGCATCCCAGCCTTCATGTGGGCAAAGGTGTGCTCCATAACGCTTTTGGCCTCTCCCCTTTTGGACGCGGCGATGCTGATGGAATGGCCCGTCAGAAACCCGGGATAGGCTTCCGCGCCCTTTTGGATGCGCCCGTACAGCGCCGCCACATAGCCGGGAAAGGACGGGGCCGTTTCATGGGGCGGGCCCGCATGAAAAATATCTCTCCAGATGCTCTCCACGGCAGCCAGCACCAACGCGTCCTTGTCCGCGAAATAGTTATACAGCGTGCCCAGGGCGATGCCGCATTCGTCGGCCACCAGCCGCATATTCAGCGCGTTCATGCCCTTTTCCGCCACAATGCGCCTGCACACCTGCATGATGGCTTCTTTCGATGTGATGACCGTATTCAGACCAATCGCCTCCCTCAAACTGAACATTGTTCATTATAGTGCGACCGTCCGTGCTTGTCAAGAAGTGACAGCATGGCTCCGGCATATGCCTTGCGGATGACCTGAAAATAGCAGACCGCCGGCAGCATTGACCAAGGTATGGGCAATGCAGAAGCCGGCGGCATCTGCTGCGCTGTATGGCTGTTCCGGAAAAGCGCGAACCCCTTTGCGGCGGCAAATCATCCCTTTTCCGGCGGGATGAACACGTTTGTGGGGATGGGTGCGTCCTGCAAAGGCCCTTGCGGTGAAACGGGGAAAGCGCCGGTCAAAACTCGTCTACCACGTCGTAGCCGGAGCCGTTCCAGATGGCGGGACGCGTGGGGCGGCTGTGCAGCTGCGCCACAAAGTCCTCCAGGGTGAACACCTTCTCCGGCAGCCAGGTCACATATTTTCCAACCTGCTTGGTGACGTGGGCGTCGCTGGCGCCGATGGGCTTCAGGCCCAGCTCCCGGCAATAGCGGAGAGCGGTGCGGTTGGCCTCCAGGCTGGTGCTGCCGTTGAGCACCTCCACCCCGTGAAGGCCGGATACCCGGCGCAGGTTGTCCTCCAGCCCCCGGTTGTTGTTGCGGAAGGGATGGCAGGAGACGCAGAAGCCGCCGGCGGCATTCACCTGGTCGATGAAAGGCTGGGCGTCGATGCGGTGGTCCGGGAAACTGTCGATGCCCCAGGCGGTAATATCTCCCTGAAGAGAAAAGAACTCCACGCCAACAAAGATGGGGAAATCTGTTTTTTTGGAATACTCCGCGGCATAGTCCCGCAGGCCCATGCTGTCGTGGTCGGTGATGCAGACCGCGTCCAGCCCCCTGGCCTTTGCGATGGCGACGATCTCCTCCAGAGAGAGAAAGCTGTCTGTGGAACAGGTGCGCTCATGAAGATGCATATCTATCAGCATATATCATTACCTCCCGGCAGCGTAAAGCCGCCTGTTTATCGCTTGATGACCTTCATCAATACGCCGTCCTCCGTCCAAACCAGCTCGTCCAGGCTCAAAAAGTCGGACACGAATTGGTTGGCGGGATGACGGTAGATCTGCATAGGGGTGTCGTTTTGGATGAGCCGCCCCTGCTCCATGATGGCCATGGAGTCCGCCAAAATCAGCGCCTCCTCCTGATCGTGGGTGACAAACACCATGGTGATACCCAGCTCCTGCTGGAGCTTTTTCAGTTCTCCCCGCATTTTCACCCGGAGCGCGGCGTCCAGGTTGCAGAAGGGCTCGTCCAGCAGGCACAGCTTGGGCTCTACGATCAGCGCCCGGGCCAGGGCTACCCGCTGCTGCTGTCCGCCGCTGATCTCATGGATGCGGGCGTTGGCATAATCGGAAAGTCCCACCATGTCCAGGTACCGCAGCCCTTTTTCACGGGCCTGGGACTTGGTGCAGGAGCGGAATTTCAGTCCGTATACCACATTTTGCAGCACGGTCATGTGGGGAAACAGGCCATAGGACTGGAACACGGTGGTCACGGGCCGCCGCTCCGGCGGAAGCCGGGTAATATCCTGTCCGTCCAGCAGAATGCTGCCCCCGTCCGGCGTCAAAAAGCCGCCGATCATGTTGAGGGTGGTGGTTTTTCCGCAGCCGGAGGAGCCCAGGATGCACAGCAGCTTGCCCTGCTCCAGGGAGAGGGACAGGTCCTGCACCACTTCCTTGTCGCCGAAGTTCTTTTTTAAATGGGACAATTCAAGATACACGGGGCTTCGCCTCCTTCCAGGTAATGAGATAAGCCAGGCCCTCCATGGCCAGCACGATGAGAATGAGTATGGTGGAGATGAGAGAGGCCGTGGCGTATTCTCCCACATACACCGCGTCAAACAGCTTGAACACAGCCAGTTTTTTCCCGGGATTGATGAGGAACAGAATGGCTCCCGCGGTGGTCATGCTGCTGGAAAAGTTGTAGGCAAAACAGCTGAAAAAAGCCGGACGCAGGCTGGGCAGGATCACATCCCGCAGCACTGCGAACTGTCCGCCCCCAAGGTCCCGGGCCGCCCGTTCCAGGGAGACCGGCACCTGGGTCAGGGCGGCGGAGCAGATTTTTGTGGTGGTGGGCAGCTGCTTGAACAGCATATTGGCCATGACGATCACCGCTGTGCCCGTCAGCTTCAGCGGCTCGTGGTTAAAAGCCAGAATATAGCCGATGCCGAAGCAGGTACCCGGCAGCATATAGGGCAGGGTCACCAGGCAGTCAAACAGGCTCCGTCCCGGCACTTTTCGCCGCTCCATATAATAGGAAAACAGCATGGCGAACAAAGTGCCCGCCAGCGAGACCACCAGGGCGTACTCCACACTGCGCAGCAGCGTGGAGGTATCGTACTTCAGCAGCTCCTCCAAATACTTTGTGGTGAAGGAGTAGCTGCCTTTGCTGAGCTTGAGAAAGCCGGAAAGAAAAATACAGCCATATTGCAAAATCATCATAACGAAGAACAGCAGGCTCACCCCGGCGGCCAGCAGGCCCGCGGGACCGCAGCGGCGCAGCTGCAGGGGGAGCTGCGCCTGTGTCCCCCGTCCGTTCCCCGTCATCAGGTCTGCCTGACGCATCAGGTGCCTGTACAGGAAAAACGCGGCGATGGAGGGCAGCAGCAGGAACATATTCATAGCGGAGGCCTTTTCCAGATTGGAGTAGCCTACCAGCTGCAGGTAGATCTCCGATGCGATGGTGGAGAAGCGGCCGCCGATGATCACTGGCGTGCCGAAGTCCGCCAGGGAGCGAACAAAGGACAGCAGCAGGGATACCCAGATACCGGGGCGGAGCAGCGGGAGCACCACATCCCGCAGAATGGCCCCGGGCCCGGCGCCCAGGTCCCGTGCCGCCTGAAGACTGCCGGGATCCAGCTTGGACAACATACCGGTGAGAAACAGGGCGTTCAGCGGTACGAAGGAGATGCTCTGCATCCAGATGACGCCCCAGCAGTTATAGGGGTCCCAGGACAGGCCCAGCAGCCGGTACGTGATCCAGCCCCGGCGTCCGTAGAGCTGAATATAGGCCAGGGAGGACACAAAGGGCGGCGAGACCATGGTCACCAGCAGCAGCCCCATGCACAGCAGCTTTGCCCAGCCTTTCCGTGTGGAGAGAAACAGCGCGGTGGCCGTGGACAGGATGGTGCAGAAAGCCGCGGTGAGCGTTCCCACAAATACGCTGTTCCACAGATTGACGCGGTACTGGCTCCACACCGTTTCATAGGCAGCCAGACTGAGTCCCTCGCCGCCCCGCAGGCTGCGCATGAGGATGCACAGAATGGGATACAGCACGAACAGGCACACCGAGCCCAGCAGCGCCACCAGCAGGAGTTTGTCCACGCCCTTCCCGCAAATGCGAAAAAGGGCATCCTTTGATGCCCTTTTCGCAGGAACAGATCGATTACTCATTGGCGGCCTTGTCGCCCATCAGGGTTTCAAAGCGGCTCAGAATGTCGGCGCGCTGGCTGCCGAACAGGGACAGGTCCTCTTGCATCAGGATGGCGGTATCATAACCCAGCTCCACGCCCTCCAGAGAGGGCTTCACCAGCTTCAGGCCGTCCTTCTTGTCGATCTCGGCCAGCATACGCAGGTTGTCATCGTTGCTGAACAGCCACTCGACAAAGTATTTGGCAGCCTCCACATTGTCGGAGTTCTTGAACACGGCCACTCCTTCGGGTACCCAGGGGATACCGTCGGTGGGATAGACGATAGAGACGGGATACTCCTCGGTCTTGGCCTCCACGCCCCGGTCAATATAGGAAATGCCGATGGCGAACTCGTCGGCAGTGACCTTGTTCAGCGGGTCGGAGCCGCGTTTGCCATAGTAGGCGATGTTCTCATTCAGACCGTCGAAATAGGCCCAGCCGTCTTCCTCGCCCAGGGTCTGCAGCAGGGCGTTGACCACGGCGTAGTTGGTGCCGGAGATGGCGGGGTTGGACATGATGATCTCGCCGGCGTACTCCTCGTTCAGCAGGTCGGCCCAGCTGGCGGGAGCGGTCAGGTTCAGATCTTCCAGCAGGTCATCGTTCACCAGGAAACCCACAATGGTGATGCCCTTGGAGAACCAGTAGCCATCGGCGTCTTTGTAAGTGTCGGCCAGATCAGCGGCAGCGTCAAAGGTCACCTGCTCCAGCAGGCCGTCCTCCTTGGCGCCCATAAAGGCGTCGATGCCGCCGCCGAACCACAGGTCAGCAGAGGGCGTGCCGCCTTCTGCACGCAGCTTGGACAGCACCTCGCCGGAGGACATGGACAGCAGTTCCACCTGCACACCGGTCTCTTCCGTGAACTTGTCGAACAGGGTGACATAGCTCTCGCTGGTAGCCACCACCTTCATGGTGCCGGAAAGCTGGGGTTCGGCGTCCGGCGTTCCCTCCTGAACAGTCGGATCCTGAACGTTAGGATCCTGAACGTTAGGATCCTGGCCAAGTTCCTCCTGGTTTTTCTCTGCGCCGCAGGCGGCCAGGGTGAGCACCATGGCCACAGCCAGAAGCAGAGCAAACAATTTCTTTTTCATGCTTTCATTCTTCCTTTTCAAAATATAATCGTTGGCCGGCAGACCCCGCTTTGGACAGCGTTTGTCCACCAGCCATGTTATTATGGCAATTTTCGTTGTGCTTGTCAACAAACATCGAAAAACGCTATGATGTTTCGGTTTTTTATCAAAATATTAGATAAATTATAATTTGAACGCCGGATAAGCCGCCGGCAGGCGGGCTCTCCCCCCACTGTTTCCGCTGCATTTCCCGCGCTTTTAAATTAGAAAGATTTGTAATTTCTCAACATTCGGGATTCTCCCGGATGATCCCAACGGCAAAAGGATACCGCCCGGGACCCGGGCGGTATCCTTTTGCGCTGCGCCTTTACAGCGCAAGCTTCTGCCGCAGGGGCTTGATTCTGTCCCGGCTGATGGGCAGGACCTGGGAAAACCCCTGCATATGGAGGGCAAAGCCATTGCTGGACCAGGGAAAAATGTCCTGGATGAGGCGCAGCTGCACCAGGCAGGTCTTGTGAATGCGGAAGAAGCCGTAAGGCGACAGCTTGACGTCATACTCGGAGAGGGTATGGGTAGAGGAATAGGTGCCGCCGGAGGTGTGGATGATGCAGTGCCGGCCGGAACTGTCGGTCTCGATATAGACCACATCCTCCACGTCCAGCAGCGTGGTGTGGCGGTTCACCGTGACGGCTACCTTCGGCACCGGCGCGGCGGCCGGCGCAGGCGGCGCGGCGGTACAGGACTCCAGCACCTGACGCACCCGGCGGGGATCGAAGGGCTTGAGGATGTAGTTATCCACCTCCAGTTCGAACGCCTTGACCGCGTATTCGGAATAGGCGGTGGCAAAGACGATCTTGGCTTGAGGCATGAGCTTTCTGGCCAGGGATGCCACGGTGGTACCCAGCATATCTCCCAAACGGACGTCAATAAACAGCAGGTCAAAGCGCTCCTGCTCCAAAAGTTCCATGGCCTTCACGCCGGAGTAGGCCTCCCGGATCTGCGCGTCGGGCAGGATCTGGCGAATCTGATAAATCAGCTCTTCGCGGGAGTATTTCTCATCATCGATCACAGCGATCTTCATGCGGTCTCCTCCTTTTCAGCTTCTCCGGCGGGGATGGTGAAGCGAACGGTAGACCCCGCCGGGGTGCTGCTCACCCGCAAGCGGCCTTCCGCCCCGTAAACGCTGCGCAGGCGCTTATCTACATTGAACAGGCCCGAATAGCGCTTGTTGTCCGGGTCAGCCAGGCTGCTCAGTACATCCGCTGGGAAGCCCTTTCCCCAGTCAGTGACCGCGATTTCCAGACAGCCGCCTGTTTGCACGATCCGCAGCTCCACCCTGCGGTCATCCACCGAAACGCCGCCGTGGCGCACGGCGTTTTCTACCAGCGGCTGGATGATGAGCGGCGGCATGCGGAAGCGGTCGGTGTCCTTCGGCAGGACGGCGGTGAAATAGATGGCATTGACGAACCGCGCCTGCGCGATGGTCAGGTAGTTGTTCACATTTTGCAGCTCGGTGGTGAGGGTTACAAAGTCCTCGTTGATGGTGAGCGTCTGCCGGTAGTAGTCAGCCAGCACCAGCAAAAGGCTGCGGGCTTTGTCCGGATCGGTCCGGCACAGGGCGGAGATGGTGTTCAGGGCGTTAAAGAAAAAATGAGGGTCAATCTGGGCCTGAAAGGCGCGGAACTCCGCCTGCCGCCGCAGTTCGATCTCACGGTCCAGGTTGTTGAGCTCCAGCAGCGTGGACAGAAAGCCGGCCAGGTTTTCAGCAAAATGGATGTCGGCGCTGGCAAGCAGCAAGCCGCCCTGGTCCAGGCGCAGAGCCATGGCGCCGACGATCTCCTTTCCGCAGCGGATGGGGACAGCCACAAGCCCCTCCTGGCGCAGGCGGAGCCGCCCCTGCTGGGCCGTGCCGGAGGAACGGACCTGGGTGCTGCCGCTGTCCATGCACCTGGCCATGTAATCAGGCAGGGCATCCCCGCCGGGGGTGACGCCGCTGGCCGCCAGCAGGCGGCTGCGGTCGGACAGCAGCACCTGGTAGCCCACAGCATGGGCGCGGATCGTGTCGGCTACCTTTTGCAGATGAGGTCCGGGGCCGAAGCCCTCCCGCAGGTAGGGCAGGCACTGGTTGGCAATGTACATACTGTCGGACTGGCTCTCGATCATTTCATCGGTGCGGCTCTGACGGAAGCGGGAAAAGATGGAGAACAGCAATACCATCCCCGCAGAGTTGACCACAAGCTTGGGCAGCAGAATATGGAGCTCCAGTTCCACCACGGCGGATACCGGCCGGGCCAGGAGGAACAGCCACACGGTCTGGCACAGTTCCCCGATCACGGTGATCCCCACCAGGAACAGGCGGGAAGGCTGGCGGCGGAAAAAGCGGCTGCCCAGGGAGCCGATGACGCCGAATGTCACCGTCCCCACACTGCAGGCCAAAGCGGTAAAGCTGCCCGGCGCATAAAAATAGCGGTGGATACCGCCGATGAGCCCGGCGCCGATGCCGGCCACCGGCCCGCCCAGCAGCCCGGCAGCCGTGACGCTGATGACACGGGTGTTGATATTGGCGCCGTAAGCGTTAAAGCCGCAATAGGTGGACAGCGTGGCCAGCAGGCCAAACAGGGCCGCCAGCATCAGCTGCAGCCGCCAGTCGTCCGGAGCCCGGTACAGGAACGCGCGCAGGGGCTTGAGTTCCATCATCAAAGTCGCGGCAAGCGTCAGGAGACTGATATTTAAAAGCAGCGAAACCAGCAAAGAGTCGGACACAAGCACCCCTCCTGTCTTTTTCTTTTTATTGATTTATTATGGTGCAGGTTCCGCTGATTGGCAAGAAGAAACGCGCAGCTGGCAGGTGTTGATGCGTCCATAAAGACCGGACAGCTTTTGGAAAAACGTTGAAATTTTACGGTTCACGCTGCAGATTTTACCGGATACGCGGAAAGTGTTGACGGACGCCGGGGCGTGCCGTATCTTAAGTAAAAACCGGGACGTCTTCATGGACGGGCCCGGAACAGAAAGGAGAACCTCTATGAAAAAGCTATTCGCTCTGCTTCTTGCGTTTTGTATGCTCCTGACACTGGCTGCCTGCGGCGCCGGCGATACGGCCCCGGACAGCGCCGGCGGTCAGGAGGGCGGGACTTCTTCCGGAGAGGTTTCCCTGCTGACCGCAGAGGAGCGTGCCAAGGAATTCATCACCGTCGCCACCGGCCCCACCTCCGGCGTGTACTACCCCATCGGCGGCGCGTTTGCCACCGCTCTGGGCGCCTGGGGCTATAAGACCAGTGCCGAAGCCACCAACGCCACCGGCGCCAACATTCAGTTGATCCTGGACGGCGACGCCGAGATCGCCATCGCCATGCAGGACGCCGTCATGCAAGCCTATACCGCCACCGGCGCCTATGAGGGCAGCGCTGCCGCTGACAGTCTGCGGGCGCTGATGCGGCTGTGGCCCAACTACGTGCAGCTTGTGACCACTTCCAACACCGGCATTCACTCCGTGGAGGACCTGCGCGGCAAGCGTGTGGGCGTAGGCGCTGCCAACTCCGGCGTGGAGATCAATGCCCGCATGATCCTTGCAGCCTACGGCATGAGCTATGACGACATCCAGCCTGACTATCTGGCCTACGGCGAGGCCATCGACAATATGAAGAACGGCCAGTGCGACGCCGTGTTTGTCACCTCCGGCCTGCCCAATTCCTCGGTCATGGAGCTGAGCGTCAGTTATGACATGGTGGTAGTCCCCATCGACGGCGAAGGCCGCGACAAGCTGGTGGAGGAGTATCCCTACTACGCCAAGGCAACCATCCCTGCCAATACTTACAACAATAAAGAAGATGTGGAAAGCGTCTTTGTCTACAACATCATGCTGGTGCGGAAGGAACTCTCCGACGACATGGTCTATGACATGCTGACCGGCATCTTTGAGAACATCGAGACCATCCAGGCCTCCCACAATGCCGCCAACAAGAATATCTATCTGGAGGTCGGCGTCGGCGATCTGCAGCTTCCCCTCCATCCCGGCGCGGAAGCCTTCTGGAGAGAGCAGGGGTATCTGAATTGACGTGCCCTCCGCGCTGGTGACAAGATGAAACCGTCTGTTGTCCGTGTATCCTCCCTGCTCGTCCTGATTTTCCTGTTTTGGGCAGCCATGGGCTGCGCGGCGGAGGAGCAGACCTGCTTTCAGCTCTACGACAGGGAGAATGAAAGGGTGCTCCTGGAGGTCCCTGTGCAGCCCGGCGATGTGCTGCGGCTGGAGATCGAGCACTCCTTTGAGCACATCCCCTGGTTCGAATATTACACGGTCACCGGGGATGGCGCGTTTCTGCTGGACACCATTGCGGTGGGGGGCTACGGCGCGGGAATCCCGTCGGAGATGGACGTCTCCACCCGCATCGAGGATGGACTTGTGTGGATGGAGGGGATCGGCTCCCGGTTCCCGGAGCTCAAATGGCTGACCTCCTCCACCTACATGAAGGGTCTCACCCTCAACGGAACGGAGATCTTTGATTTCCGCACACTGCCCAACGCCACTCCTGTCCGCGCTTCCATTATCACAAAAAGGAGGTAGTTCTTCGTGGATGAACTGCACGATCACCACATCCAGGATACCGGCACGCCGCTGGCCAGCGGCGCCGAGGTCATGGAAAAATTTGAAAAGGAATCCCGCACGCGCTCCTTCGACGCGAAGCTGCTGGTCAAGATCGCCTACATCCTCTGCCTGTTTTTCACCCTTTACCACCTGGCTTACGCCTCCGGCATCACCGCCCTGCAGATGGTCAACATCAAGCACCTCGCCCTGCACGTGGGACTGGTGCTGGTGCTGGGCTTCGCTTTCTATCCGGTGAGCAAAAAGGCCAGCCGTACCAGGATACCCTGGTACGACTGGATCCTCATCGCGCTGTCCGCTTTCATGCCGGTTTATGTATTCATCCGTTATCCGGCGTTCATCTCCACCGGCTTCCGGGCGTCCATGATGGACCTGGTGGTGGGCACTGTGCTGATCCTGCTGGTGCTGGAATGCTCCCGGCGGATCAGCGGCCCGGCCCTGTCCATCCTTTCGGTGGTGTTTTTGCTGTACGGTCTGTTCGGCCGTTACCTGCCGGGCGTGTTTCAGCACCGGGGCTACAGCTGGGAGCGCATCGTCACCTATCTGACCACCGATATCTACGGCATTTACGGCTCCAGCGTCAAGGTGTCTGCCACCTATATTGTATTGTTCATTATTTTCGGCGAGGTCATGAACAAGTGCGGCATGGGCCAGTTCTTTAACGACATTGCCAACTCCCTGGCCGGGCACACCAAGGGCGGCCCCGCCAAGGTGGCGGTGCTGGCCTCCGGCTTTTTGGGCTCCATCAACGGCTCCGCTGTGGCCAATGTAGTGACCACCGGCACCTTTACCATCCCTCTGATGAAAAAGACCGGCTACTCCAAAGAGTTTGCAGGCGCAGTGGAAGCCACCGCCTCCGTGGGCGGACAGCTGCTGCCGCCCATCATGGGAGCCGCCGCCTTTGTCATGGCGGAGACCCTGGGTGTGCAATACGCCTCGGTGATCAAGGCAGCTGTCATTCCGGCGCTGATGTATTATCTGGGCATTATCCTGCAGGTACAGATGCGCGCCGAGCGCAACAACCTGCTGGGCACGCCCAAGGACCAGCTCCCCAGGCTCAAGGAGGTCATGAAGGCCCGTGGCCATCTGCTGATTCCCATCCTGTTCCTGCTGTATATGCTGATCTTCAGCGGAAAAACAGTCATTGTCAGCGCCTTCTGGACCATCATCGTGACCATCGTGGTGGCGCAGCTGCGGCCCGTCAGCCGTATGCGCATAAAAGACATCTGTGATGCCTTCGTTCAGGGCGCCAAATCCACCGTGTCCGTGGCCATCGCCTGTGCCTGCGTGGGGATCATCGTGGGCGTGTGCAGCCAGACCGGCTTTGCCCTCAATGTGGCTTCCACCATCATCAGCATCGGACAGAGCAGCATCCTTCTGACCCTGCTGTTCACCATGGTCACCTGTATGATCCTGGGCATGGGTCTGCCCTCCATCCCCTCTTACCTGATCACTGCCACCATCGCTGCGCCCGCCCTCATCAAGCTGGGCGTTCCCGACATGGCGGCCCATATGTTCTGCTTCTATTTTGCCATGTTCGCCAATTTGACGCCGCCTGTGGCGCTTGCTTCCTTCGCGGCGGCGGGCCTGGCGGGAGGCAATCCCATGAAGACTGGCTTCACCTCCGTCAAGCTGGCGCTGGCAGGGTTCGTGGTACCCTACATGTTCGTGTACAACCAGCAGCTGATGCTGTCGGATGTGACCCTGCTCTCCGGTATCCAGGTGTGCATTACCGCCTGTCTGGGGGTGGCGCTCATCGCACTGGCGGCCGAGGGGTATCTCTTTACCAAGGCCAGCTGGCCTGTACGGATCATATCTTTCGCCACGGCGCTGCTTCTGATTGACAGCGCATGGCTCACCGATATGATCGGCCTGGTCTTGGGGCTGCTGCTGTTCCTGTTCCAGCGGGTCAAGCAGCAGCGGGAGAAGCGCTCGGCATCCGCGGCCTGACATTCCGTGCTTTAAGACACGCTGAGCAGTTTCCGGAGTCTCCTCTCTTCCAGACTCCTTTGCCTCCGGCTCTTTTGAGCCGGAGGCGCTTTTTTGCTGATTTCAGCAGAAAAACGCCGGTTTTACCGCGGTAGAGCCGGCGCCCGTGTCTTTTCTGAGGGCCGCCCCCTCACGGAACCCTCCGCACCTCGGGGCAGCAGGGCGCTATGCTCCCATACGTTCCGGAACGCCTATGGACCATAGCGCCTTGCTGCAGTGAATGGTTACAGGGTCACAAACCGTGTATGCCGGTTTGGCGCTCCGCTATACAACCGATGCGAGACGGAGAGCACCGTTCTGTTTTGTGAGGCCGCCCGGAGGGCTGATAGGACCAGTTCCTCTGTTTGGGAATCCAGGTTCGCGGTGATCTCGTCCAGCAGCAGGATCCGGGGGTCCAGAACCACTGCCCGGGCGATGGCGAGCAGCTGAAACTGTCCCTGGGAAAACAGGCTTTCGGCACAGGGCGTATGGATGCCCTGGGGAAGCTTATCCACCGTTTCGCCCAGGCCCACCATCTCCAGTGCCTGCCGGATCTGCGCGTCCGTCACCTGCGGGTCAAGCAGGGATACCTGGTCGCCAACCGTGCCGGGCACCAGCCGGAACTGCTGTTCCACATAGCCGAACCAGCGGCGCTTTTCGTCTTCCGGGATCGTTTCCGGCGCCCTGCCAAACACCCGCACAGTTCCCTGCCGGGGCTGGTACAGTCCCGCGATCAGCGTGACCAGCGTACTCTTTCCCGCACCGGTGCGCCCGGCCAGGACGACGGATTCACCCTCTGCGACAGTCAGGCTGAAGTTATGGAAGATCTCCCGCTCCTGCTCGCGATAACCAAAGCTCACATCGCATACTCGGACGGCAATGCTGTCTCCCCGGACTTGTTCCGTGCTTTTTTTCTGCTCTGTTTCTTTCAGAAATTCATTGATCCGCCGCACGCCGGCCACCGCCGACTGCACATTCTGGATCTCCATACCGATGCTTTCAAGTGGGCCGAAGAAATTACTCACATAGGCGATCACCGCCGCCGCGGTACCGGCGGACATCCCGAAAAACAGCTGTACCGTGCCGCTTTTGGCGGAGGCCGCCATCACAATGCCGATCAGCAGCGAGCTGACCGACACCACAATGGGCGAATAGACGGCGTCATAGAAGTTGGAACGCTCCTGCGCCCGGTAGCTCTGTTCAATGGTATCGCCGTAACGCTCCAGCATATAGGGTTCCCGGTGCAGGACCCGGATGGTGCGCATATTGTTCAGCGTTTCCGGGATCTGCTGGTTGGTGCGTCCCACCGCGACCCGGTTTTCCATCTGGGCTTTCAGCATCCGTTTTTGGAACGTTCGCGTCATCCAAAAAAGAAGCGGCGTGACCTTCAACAGCAGAAGGCCCAGGCCGGTGCTTTTCATAAAAATGATGACAAGAATGCTCACCAGCTTGCAAAGGTCAGCCGCCATACTGATGATGCCGGAGGAAAACAGGTTGTCCACGGTATTCACATCGTTGACAAACCGGGATGCCGTCACCCCCGGCTCCCGCTCCACAAAATAGGAAGCGGGGAGGCGTTTCAGCTTTTCACTCATGACAGACCGGATGTGATGGGTCACCTTCTGGCCGAAGGCTGTGATCAGGCTTTCTTTCGCCGCGTCCAGCAGCCCGGAGACGGCCACAATGGCAAAGTATCCCACCGCCACGGAAAACAGGATCGGTTCTCCCGCCGTCAGGGTGTCCACAATTTTTTCCAGCACCAGGGGCGGCAAAAGGGAGAACCCGATGGAAAGAAGGATGGTCAGAAGCAGCAGCACGCTCAGCCACGGATGTTTTCGGAGCGTATTGCCGATGATCCCCGCCACGGAAGATTCAGTTTTCATCCGATGCCGCCTCCTTCCTCTGGGCTTCACAGAGCGTCCTGTAATGGACGTTTTTTTGTATCAGTTCCCCGTGGCTGGCGACAGTGACCGTTCCATCCTCCAGCCAAAGCACCCGGTCCATCTGCGGAAACAGGGAAAGCCGGTGGGAGATCAGCAGCACCACGCTGTCTTTTGCCAGGACGCGGAGATTGGCAAAGATCCGGGTCTCCGTCTCCAGGTCCACGGCGGAAAAGGGATCATCCAGAACCATCAGCGGCTTTTTGTGATAGAGGGTTCTGGCCAGAGCGAGCCTGGCCTGCTGGCCGCCGGACAGGCGGACGCCGCCGCTGCCAATGACCGTATGGATGCCATCCGGGAATTCTTCCACCTCCCGGTCGATGCAGACGGCCCGGAGCACCGGGCCGATATCGCCGGGTTTTCCCATGCAGATATTTTCCTCGATCGTTCCGCTGAACAGCTCCGGCCGGTGGCCCAGATACCCGACACCGTTTTCATACCGCCCGCCCTCATTGGAAAAGCGGACATCTCCCAAAAAGATTTCCCCCTGATAGGGAAGCTCCCCGGTGAGGAGCTTCCCAAGGGTGGACTTTCCGCAGGCGATTTTGCCGGTGAGTCCGACGACCTCCCCCGGCTTTGCCGCAAACGTCACATTGGTAAAAAGCGCTTGCCGGCCCGGGTAGGCGAAGGTCACGCTTTGGACGGAAAGGGCGGAACCGGCGGCAATGCTGCGTTCCGGCTCCTCCTCCACAGGCGCTAAGTAGGACTTGATCCGCTTCCAGGAAACCTGGGCTTTCTGTACTGCGTTAAACAGCTTCGCCGCCTTGGAGGATTTGACCGCCAGCTTTTGATAGCAGGAAAAGAACGTGGTAAACGCGGCGATGTTCCAGGCGCTCCAGCCTGTACCAAATACGTTTTTACCGCCAAACCAGATGATGGCGATGGCCCCCAGCATGGAGATCACCTGATAGATGGGCTGCATGGCATTTTCCCAGATGTTGGCCCGGACGGCCTTCTTTTCATAATCCGTCAGATTCTTCTCATAGGCCCCGTTCCGGTTGGTCTCCTGACCGTAGACCCGGTAAGTCAGAGCGTTGGTGACCCGCTCCAGCGTGGCCGCGTTCAGACGGGCGCTGCTTTCACGGCTCTGCGCCACATTTTTGGTGACGACTGCTTTCAGCTGTTCCGCCAGAAAATAGGCAATGGGCGGGAACAGCATGGAAAGCAGCGTCAGCTTCCAGTCATAAGACAGCAGCATGACCAGATAGGCGATTATCACCACTCCGGTGTCAAATACTTCGGTGGTAAACTTCCGCATGCCTTCCACGCAGGCGTCTGCATCAGAGATGATTTTGGTCATCATGGAGCCGGCTCCTTCCAGATCCTCCTGCTTTCGGTGCAGCAGGTTCCGGTAAAGGGTCATTTTCATGCTCTTGCTGATGTGATTGGCAAACTTCCGGACATAAAGGCGCTTGAGGTAGCGCATAAACTGAACAAACAGGATGGTCAGAACATAACAGGCGGCCAGCGTGACCATTTCCATGGCCTGCCGGTTTCCGCCCAGGATGTCGCACAGGTACTGCACCATCTGGCCTTCAAACCAGGGTCCCGCCACCATCCCGGCATTATAGAGGATCCCTGTTGCCGCTACAACAAGCAGGGTCCATTTCTCCTTTCGGAAATAATATCCGATGTGATCCGTCGCGTCACGCCTGCTCATGGGTCCCGCCTTCTTCTTTTCCGTCAAGCAGTTCTGTCACATGGGGAAATCCACTGCGGCTTTCCAGCTTGGAGCGCAGATACAGCTTATTCAAGGCAGCCGTAAAAGACGCTTGCTCCGCGGGATCAAGTCCCTCCAGCAGCCAGGCATAAAAAACCGTCTCCACGGCCGCCTTGGAGGTTTTCAGCGTTTCCGCCTTCTCCGTGGCATACAAAAGCTGGCTTCTGCCGTCTGCGGGGTTTTCCCGGCGGGTCAGGTAGCCCTTTTGTTCCAGGCTGGCCGTGCGCCGGGCCACCGCACCCTTGTCCATATTCAGCTGCACACTGATTTCCTTTTGGGAAAGCCCCGGATTGTGGCGCACCAAATGGATCAGGTCCATTTCACCCGAGCCTATGCCGTCCTCCTTCATGGTGCGGATCACCAGCTTGTTGGCTTCTCTCGCGATTTTTGTGATTTGCCTTTTGGTCATGTCCATACCGGTCCCCCGTAAAAAGATGTAGTATCAACCTTTTAGATGATACTACATCTTTATAACAAAATCAACCATTGTTTGAATGACGGGGCTGTTTTTCCCAGGAACAGTATTGTCAAATCTTGTGCGTGTCCCGCTTTTGTTCCAGGTGGCCTATCTTCCTCCCGCGCAGATCTGACTGCGGGCCAAGGGTGTCCTGAAGGGGTTTACAGGATCCCCGTGATCATCATCGTGGAAATGATCTCCGCCGCTTCGCTTTCGTTTTCCTTTTCGGGGTTAAAAACCGGCACCCAGATGCCGCACTCATAATCGGGGCTTTGCATATCGCCGGGAGAATAGACCTCCAGCATGGCGCCGCCGCCTGCCCTGTACTTCTTCCCCTCCTTGGGATACCACTCCTCCCAGACCCGTGTGTTCAGTGCCTGCAGGGAGTCGGGCAGCGGGCCCTTGGCGGAAAACATTGCCCAGTCGCTTTCCGGGAAGGTCATTTATACGCCCCGCTCCTGTCCAACAAGAATCAGTCCTCGCGCAAAGCACTTCTGTTTGTGTGACCCAGGTATCTTGTTCCGCAAACCGGAATTGGCTCAGCTCATTTGACTGAACATCACTTTTCCGCATTCCCACATGGATATAAGATGAATCTCTGATTTGGATATCCGAATTCTTCGATCAGTTCATCCGGCACAAAACCAAATTTTTTGTAAAGTGCTCTTGGAGCAGCTCCTTTTTCGTCTTCTTCTCTGAATGTTGAGACTGTGACCGGTTCTGTTCTGTCCAGTTTTTCCAGAGAACAAGCAAGTAACTTGCTCCCGATCCCTTGATTCCTGTAATTCTCTGAAACCGCCAAACAGCAAATCATGTTATACTTGCAAGAAAACAGAAGCACACCCACGATCCTTTTTCCGTCCTTAACGCAGATGGCCCTTTTTTGTTCCATAAATTTTAAAACGGTATCCCGATGTTCCTTGAGTGCGCTCTCTGTCTCTAATCCCGGAAAGTTCCATCTGACGCTTTTCACCAATTCCATCCAGGAATCAATATCCTGTTGCATTCCTTCCACTACTGTATACATCTTTGCACCATCTTCCTTCCAATTCTTTTTTTCTTTAACCCAGGGAACGCACTCATGACAGCTGTGCAAGGGGCAAAAGCGCAAATGCCCAGCCAAGCTCCAGCCGTCCGCGGAAAAGCCGCCCCGGGACAGAGTTGTTTTACAGGATCCGGTATCCGGTGTTTGTCAGTCCGAAAATAAAGTTCCAAAACTGGTTCTCTGGTTTCATGATCAGTTTGCCGTTGTCAATGACATGGAACGACACGATTTTATTGTTCTCATCGATCCATGCTGTCTTTTCTGCTTCCTTCATATCCTGAAACTCTTTCTTTATAATCTTTATAATTGGACACTGCCTATCGCTCGGTAGTGTTTATCTGCAAAACAGAGCGGCCATGCCCGGGCAGACACAGCCGCGATGTTCTGTAATGGGGAAGTTGTCCGGAACTGCAGCCTGGGATTCATTCATCTTTTTGATGATTTTCATGCTCCAACTTCCCAATTATGCATCAAAAGCCCTCAACTCAGCTTCTGAAATACAACCGTCTGCTCTTTCATCGAGATTTTCACCGCCTGATACCCATAGTTCGTCAATTCCTTTTTGTAGGTCAGAAAGGAATGGTCGATGGGGCATCCGGCGATCTGCCCGATCTCGGCAAAGGTCAGTTTGAAGCTGTCCTTGCCGGTTTCTTTGATCCACGTCCACAAAGCATCGTATTTCCCCATAAAATCACTCCGCCGGCCGCTGGTAAAGTCTGAAAAACTGCCGGATGTGCCTGTCCACCAGCTCCATGGCCTCCGGTTCCCGCTCCGGTTCCCGGTCGCAGAGGTTGATCCACACGGAAATGGGAAGACAGAATTGCGCCGCCATGATCTCCGGATCCTCATCTGTCAAAATGCCCTGCCGGATCAGCTGCTTCATCAGCCCGGTGAAATACTCCATCACACCGGTATAATTCTGCTTGGTCTGCAGCTTCGCCAGTTCGGGATTCCGGTACTGTTCCATGACCAGCATTTTCCGCGCCCTGCTGACAGAGCGGTTATGCAGGATATAACGGATCTGCTCCTGAATCATCTGTACAACGGCCTCGGGAGTCAGGGGGCGGTCTCCTGCGGCTTTCTCCTGATTTGCCCCGGCAAACATAGAATGGGTCTCATACTGTTCCAGCACTTGTTTCACCAGCGCATCCAAAATGGCCTGTTTGTTTTCAAAATGACTGTAAAGCGAAGCCTTCCGAATGCCCACGGCGTTGGCAATCTGAGAGATAGAGGTCGCTTCAAACCCCTGTACCGAGAACAGCTCCAGCGATGCTTCCAGGATCTCCTGCTTTGTGTTTCCTCGCTCCATAACGGTTTCTCCTTCACGGCGGCCAAAACATTCTGTTTGCTGCGATCCAATGGCCGTATGTTTCTATTATAGCTGCCTATCGTTCGGTAGTCAATAACGAATAACTGAACGCAGGAACATACACAGGCCGCCCGGATCTCGGGACGGGGTTTGAAGCGCAGCTCGCCGGCTATCTGTTTGGCCTCCGCAACGGATTCACGGATCCGCTGCGCAGGCAAGGTTTCCCGGGATGCTTCGCAGCAATGGCTTTTTGCCCAGCCTGTCATACAGGCTTTCCCCATCCGTTCTCTATTCTGCTTGTGCCTCACAGCTCTGCTCAAAACGCAGAATGATGGAGAGGTTTCCCTGTTCCCACGCTGCCTGAATGGAACCGCCCATCTGTTCCGTCAACTGCTTTGCGATGGACAAGCCAAGACCGGTGGAGCCTTTCGCGTTTTCCACGGTATAAAACCGGTCAAACAACCGGTCTGTTTCTACCTGAGACAGCCCGGAGGCCCGGTTCTGAAAGAGCAGCTCTCCGGCTTCCGTCAGAACGACCTTCAAATCTCCATCTGCGTATTTCGCTGTATTGGAAAGAATATTGCTGAAAATCCGCTGCAGGGCCGTATGGTCCAGCATCCTTCTGACATCCGTTTCGGGCATATGGATCTCCGGCACGATGCCCCGCTCCGAAAGCATTCCATAGGCGCCGGCCAGGGCGATTTCCAGCTCGCTTTTCAGGGAGAGCTGGGTGGGGTTTCTATCATCCGATGCGGATGTGATGACGGAATACTGAAACAGCTCTTCCGTCAGGCGCTTCAGCGCCTCTGTCCGTTCCCGGATGACGGTCAGATATCTATGTCCCTTCTCGTCTGTGGGTACCGCTTCCATCAGTTCCAGATAGCCGCTGATGGCGGCAAGGGGCGTCCGAAGATCATGAGCGATGTTGGTGACCGCGTTTTTCAGTTCCTGATCCCCCTGCTGCAATCTCAGGCGCTCTTTTCGCAGCTGCTTCAACTCCTGATTGATGAGAAGTGCCAGACGCTGGACTTCCCGGTCGGCGATGGAAACAGATACCGTGGTATTGGTATCCATGGACAGCTTTTCCGAGAAATCCCGGGCGATATTCCGTATGCTGTTTCTAAGGGAGAGAATATACAGAAATTCCGCAGCCGCAATGACCAAAAGAATGGCAATTGCCCCGATGCATACAAGCTGCATATGCTCTCCCCCTTTTTCTTATTTCAAATCCTTCTGCCGGAAAATCAGCACTCCGGCACCGGTCAGGACCACAAGCCAGCCGATATCATAGAGACAGATTTTGCTGAGGTTGTCTATGGTATGCCCCGCAATCTGCAAGGCCTGCCCGCCCGGCATGAAGTCCATGAGGAAGTTGTAAAATGCCCGTTTCGGGCTTCCCTCCGGGATATAATTGGGATTCGGTTCCATTTCGCCGCCATAGGACACTTCCCCGTCATCCGATATGATGATTTCCGGCCCGTAAAACTCCGGCTCTTCCAGCATGGATTTCACCACGATCCCCTGCATCACCAGAAGCAGGGCAAAAAGGATGCAAACCACCGCCGAACCTGCCTTGTTCCCCAGTGTCATGGTCAGGAGGGTAAAGATGACGGAAAAGACCGCCAGCTCCAAAAACATGGCCAGATAGAGGACAAGGTACACCCAGAGGGGATTTGCGTGCTCCATCAGAATCGCGCCGGGAATCAGGTAGGCTGCCGTCCAGACCAGTATCAGCAAGGTTTCGGCGAACAGCGAGGTGCGCAGCAGGGACAGGTAAACAGATGCCCGGTGGTGTCCCACGACCACCTTGTTTCGGATGGTTCCGTCGCTGTATTCGCTTCCCACAAACAGGGGGACCACGGCCGCAAGGGCGAACACGCCCAGTGCTGCGAAGGAGAACAATCCGCCGTCAAGATACGGCGTATCCATCTCGATGATGGAATCCCGATACATCATGAAGATCTCGAACAGCCCGATCACGGCCACCACGGCGGCTGCGATCCGAAAGGCGCTGTTTTTCAAAAGCCGTTTGAGATTGGGCGCAAGCAGATTAGTCATGGTTGGCACCTCCCACCAGATTCAGATAGAAGCTTTCCAGGCTTTCGTCCTGTTCGGATGCCTTCAGGACCTTGCAGCCATACGACTTTGCCGTTTCGGTGAGGTCATAGATGGTAATTTCATCAAAGATGTCCGCCTGGCAGTCGGAAACGACCTGACAGTGCAATTGCAGCGCTTCCATGGCTTTGGAAAAGCCCGTCATGTCGGATACGGTCACCCGGAGCTTCTTTGCGCATTTTTCCTCCAGCTCCTTGGCACTGATCTCCTTTACCATATGCCCCTTGTCGATAAATCCATAATGGGTAGCCAGCTTGGACAGCTCGTCCAGAATGTGGCTGGAGATCAGAACGGTGATGCCATGCTCCCGGTTCAGCTTCAGGATCAGCTCCCGGACCTCAATGATGCCTTGGGGGTCCAGGCCGTTGATCGGCTCATCCAACACAAGAAAATCCGGGTTTCCCGCAAGGGCGATGGCGATGCCCAATCTCTGCCGCATTCCCAGGGAAAAATCCTTTACCTTCTTCTTTCCGGTGTCACCCAGGCCCACAAGCGCCAACAGTTCCGGGATGCCGTCATATCCGGGCTGTCCCGAAATCCTGTATTGCTGCTGCATGTTATCCCGGGCGGTCATGTCCAGATAGATGGACGGGGTCTCCACCACCGCGCCCATCCGGCGGCGGGATTTACGGATCTGGGGGCTTGTGTTGTCAACACCGTAGATCTGATAGCTTCCAACCGTGGGAAACTGCAATCCCGTGATCAGCCGAATCAGCGTTGTCTTACCGGCGCCGTTTTTCCCCACAAATCCATAGATGGCCCCTTTCGGCACGTGCATCGTCAGATTGTCAAGGGCTTTGTAATGCTTGTAGGTTTTACAAAGCGCCTTTGTTTCCAGCACATATTCCATATGTGCAGCACCTCCTTTTGTTAATGGGCTCATTCTACCTGCAAAAGGTTGAGAAACCGGATAAGAAAAGGGTTGAGAAATGGTTGAGAATCAGTCTGGGGAAAACCGGAAACCGATTCCCCAGACAGATTCGATGTATTCTTTGCCCCCGGCTTCCCGCAGCTTGGTGCGCAGGTGACTGATGTGGGTTTTCAGGGAGCTTTCTGTGCAGTCCGGTGTGTCCTCACTGATCCTGTCCAAAATCACAGACTTGGCGATCACCTGACCCGGATTTTGAAGCAGAAGCTTCAGAATGGCGTACTCGGTTCTGGTCAAAGAAACCGGCTGTCCGGAAATTTCAATGGAATGAGAGATCTGATCCATCACAATATCGCCTGCATTGTACCGGGCGGATAAGGGCGCGCCGGTTTTCCGCAGCTGAACCTCCACCCGGGCCAGCAGTTCCTTTGTGGAAAAGGGCTTTGTCAGGTAGTCCTGGGCACCCCCCAGCAAAAGGGCGACCTTATCATCCACGCCGGCCTTTGCGCTGACCACGATCACCGGAATCTCTCTGATTTTCTGCAGCACCTCTTCGCCGGAAAACCCCGGCAGCATAAGATCCAAAAGAATGAGGTCCGGCCGCTCCCGGTCCAGCAGCATCACGGCTTCCGTGCCGGAATATGCCCGGGCGCAGGTGTAACCGTGCTGCTCCAGTACCTCCTGCTCCAGATTTCCGATTTGGATATCATCGTCGACGATCAGTATTTTCTTTGTTTTCATTTTGTTATTTCCCCGTAAAAAAGATGTGTTATGGCAGCATCATGATCTGCATGGAATCCGGCCGGTATGCCGCCAAGGGCGCCAGCTCCGCCGGCGAAAGGATGGCAAACAGCAGCGGGACTGCAGGAGATGCCAGTCCGGCGATAAACAGCAAGACCGGCGGCTTGAGAATTTCAATGACAAAAAGAATCCCTTTCATGATTTCCCAGTCCGCTTTCCATAGGAAGTTCTGCCCTTTTGTCAATGCTACCTATCGTTCGGTAGGATACTGCTTAAATGGAAGCGGCCATGTCTCAGCGGACACGACCGCATTTTCTTCAAAGGGGAATTTCTCACTTTAAAGCTTCTGCTTTTATATTGCCACACGGCCGCCATGGCGGCACAATGTCTATTGTCCATTTATTATAATGCGGATCCGGAAGAACAACAAGGTGCTGCCGAAACAGAATGCTGTTTTCCGGCTCCGTATCCTCTGCACGGGAAACGGTTCCGCCTTTGATTATACCGGCCGCATCCTCATCAGAATCCATCATGGCACAGCCGCCTGCGGCTTTTCTGAAATACCCATTGACAGCTAATAATGATTAGCCTATAATTTGGCTAACAGTCATTAGCGTGAGGTGCGTTATGAAGAAGGAAACAACCAAACAAAGGATCCTGACCGAAGCAGTAAAATTGTTTTCAAAAGAGGGGTACGCGGCTGTCAGTGTAGATCAGATCGCAAAAGCTGTCGGCATCAAGGCCCCTTCCCTCTATAAACACTACAAAAGCAAACGCGATCTTTTTGACAGCATCTTACGGCTCATGGAACAGCAGGATGGAGAAAACGCGATCGCCTGCTCTTTGCCGGAAGAAACGGCAGACAGGATGCCGGAAGCCTATAAACGGTCATCCACAGAGGATCTGATCACATTCAGCAAACAGCAGTTCCGTTACTGGACAGAAGATGACTTTGCGTCTTCTTTCCGAAAGATGCTGACGGTGGAACAATTCCGCAGCGAAGAAATGCGGGAGCTTTACCAGCAATATCTCGGCGCCGGCCCGCTGAATTATGTTGCGGATCTCTTGGGTTCTCAGACAGAGGCCCTGGCTTTTTACGGCCCGATGTACCTGCTGTACAGCGTCTATGACGGCGCGGAGGATAAAGCGTCGGTACGCGCTATGCTGGATACCCATTTGGAGAGGTGGCGCAGATGAGTTTTTCTATCCCGGACCGTTGGGCGGCGCTGGCCGCTCAGTATCCCGAACAGACCGTTGGTCGGGTCACGCTGCAGGAAAAAGGCATGTATCGGATCCGCACCGCCATGGGCGAACAGAACGCGCTTGTTTCCGGCAAGTTCCAATATGATGCGCAGTCCGCGTCCGACTACCCGGCCGTAGGCGATTATGTGACGGCCGGCTGCGCCGGTGGAGATACCGCCATCATCCACCAGGTGCTGCCCCGTAAAAGCCTGTTTGTCCGCAAAGCGGCAGGTACTTCCAAAGCAGAACAGGTGGTGGCCGCCAATATCGATACCGTGTTCCTGTGTATGAGCCTGAACAACGATTTTAATCTGCGCCGTCTGGAGCGCTATCTTGCCGTGACATGGGAAAGCGGCGCGGAGCCGGTGGTGGTGCTGACAAAAGCGGACTTGTGCGGGGATCTGCGCCACAAGCAGGCGGAAGTGGAAGCCATCGCCGCGGGCGTGGATATTCTGACCACTTCTGCCCTGGAGCTGGACGGATACCGGCAGATCCTGCCTTATATCACCGGGGGCAGGACCGTCGCCTTTGTAGGTTCCTCCGGAGTGGGCAAGTCCACGCTGATCAACCGCCTGCTGGGGGAAGATCGTCTGGCAACAGATGGTCTTCGAAACGATGACAAAGGCCATCACACCACGACCCACCGGGAACTGCTGGTTCTGCCCAACGGGGCCATGGTCATCGATACCCCTGGTATGCGGGAACTGGGCATGTGGGATACCGCGTCCGGCGTTGAGCAAACCTTCGGGGATATCGAAGCGCTGACAGCCGGGTGCCGCTTCCGCAACTGTTCCCACTCCGGCGAACCGGGCTGCGCCGTCCGGGCCGCCATCCGGAGCGGGGATCTGGATGAGAGCCGCTGGCGGTCCTATCAAAAGCTGAAAAACGAGAATTCTTATGCCGCCGGCAGCGAAAGCTATCTGGCCGCAAAAGAAAAGAAATTCAAAGAGATCTCAAAGATCAACAAAAATAACCGAAAGAGGTAATAGACATGAAATATCCATTAAGTGAAAAATACAACACGCCGGAACTCATGGCGAAAATCATGGGACCAAACCCTATGAAGCTGGAGGAAGAACTGCTGACCGGTCATCAGATCCCCGCCGGGAGCGTGGTCTGTGACCTTGGCAGCGGACAGGGTCTGACAAGCGTATTTCTGGCAAAGGAATACGGATTTACCGTCTATGCCGCAGACCTGTGGAGCGATCCGGAGGAAAACCGGTGTTTCTTCCGGGAAATGGGATTGTCCGAAGCGGAGATCATTCCGGTCAAAGCGGACGCCGCCGCACTGCCGTTTGAAAAAGGATTCTTTGACGCCGTCGTCAGCACAGATTCCTACAACTATTTTGGCCGTGACCCGGAATTTCTGGATCAAAAGCTGCTGCCCTTTGTCCGGAAAGGCGGATATGTCTACATCACGGTCCCGGGCATGAAGCAGGATTGCCACGATCATTTACCTTCGGAATTGCTGCTGTCCTGGACGCCGGAACAGCTGGACTATATGCATGATGCGGCGTACTGGCGCAATATGGTCAGCCGGAGCCGGGATGCCGAGGTCATCGAAGTCAGCCAGATGGAATCCAATGAAGAAGTATGGGCAGACTGGCTGAAGCAGGAGAATGCGTATGCCATTGGTGACCGAAAAGCCATGGAAGCCGGCGGAGGAGCGTATTTGAACTTTATCAAGATCGTGCTGCGTAAAAAATAACAATGAATGCGCAG
Organism: Clostridia bacterium; assembly: GCA_029099685.1. GTDB lineage: Bacteria > Bacillota > Clostridia > Oscillospirales > Butyricicoccaceae > UBA4644. The sequence goes on along the minus strand of JAQXOO010000027.1, from coordinate 72,651 downwards.
GCCGATGCTTTGAAATCACTTTGCGAAGGCATCTGATAAACCATCCGCAAGTCATCGCGGATGCTTGCGGATGGTTTATGTCCGGTCCACAGCGTGGCGCGTCCAGCGCAGCCAACCGGCAATGCGAACATCTTCACGGACTGCGTCCCCCTTTGCTGCAGCCGTGAGCCATAAAAAGCGAAGTGTCGAAGCAGGTCCGAACGCTTCGGATAAATCCAAAGATACGGCAGAATCTGAAAACGGCAGCGGTTTCTACCACTGCCGTTTTTATGGTCCGGGTATCTGGGTTCGAACATGCGGCATCCTGCTCCCAAAGCGGATTTTTGATGTATCATCGTGTAATATGTATTGCTTTTTAGCACTATCTTGTATTTTTCGGAACTTTTTAAGACCTGTCGTGTCCGGTGTCTCCACGTGTTCCGGTGTGTCAGTCGTATTTCTGTGGTATGAAAACGCTTCCCGTCCCAGACCGGTGATCGTTCGCACCGGCCGGGATGGGAAGCGTTTCATGTTGGTTGAATCATAACTCTGAGTGAGGGGTTATGCAAGTGTTTTCTGAGAAGAACGTAGCTCAAAGTTTGTGGCGCTGTATCAAAGAAAAACGGTTTTGCTCAGAGCGCCTCGAAATGATATCTGGGCTTGCCCAGGCTTTTTTTGCTGTACTCAATGGCTTGGGCAGGGCAACGGCAGATGCACGCCATGCAGTGGGTGCAGTCGCCGCCCCAGACAGGCTTGCCGTTTTGGATCGTGATGTTGTTCGTCGGGCAGAGCCTTGCACACTGACCGCAGCCGGTGCAGGCATCGCCGGCCGTAAAGGCGTTCGCTCTGACGAAGAAAGAATAGAAGATCGGATTCACCGGGCCGCTCATGAAGCGGTCGTAGAGGTTATTGCGGGGCGGCGGGAAGGCTTGATTGGCCGCGATGGCGGAAATCACACGGTCAATGTCCGGCTCGGCCCTGGCAACAATCTGCCGCGCTTCGTCAGCCTGCGGCGCATTGAACATTGCAATGTAATTCTCAGGCATAATGATTTGCGCCGTGCCCATATAGGTGAGCTGTTTCTCCCGGCAGAGGGCACGGTTATACCCTGCGGCATTGCCGATCTCGCTGCCGCAGGTCATGACGAACCAGGCCTGTCTGGCATAGGGAAAGTCCGTTTCTGCCAGATGATCCCGTAAAATGCGCGGAATGCGCCACGCGTAAGTGGGCGTGACGATAATCAGGCGCTCATCGGATGTAGCCGGCGAGGTATCGCCCGCCTTGATGCTGTCGTTCATGCTGAGAAGCTCGTCGCCCAGGGCTTCCGCGATGCGCTGTGCAACGTACCGGCTATTCCCGGTACCGGTAAAATAAAGTACCATGCGCTGCCTCCTTACTTTCCGACAAAAGCCGCAATTGCTTCTACGGTTTGCTGAACCTGTTCCTCGCCCGAAATGGTGGGGATCCCGTCACCATCCTGTGGGCCATAGCTTCCAAACTGGGCGTGGCAGCCGCCGTCCAGAACCACTTCAACGGTATCTGCAGGGAGATTTGCGCGGTTCTTTTCATAGGATTCCCGATTCAACACCCCATCCTCCGAGCCATAGACAGAAAGCACCCGGAGCGGTGTACCCGTGAGATCTTTTGTGGAATAGGCGGCCAGCAGGATCAGGGCATCGAAGTCCTTCTCGTGTGCCGCAGCATAGCCCGCTGCCATAGCACCGCCCAGAGAGTGTCCGGCTATGTACCAGGTGGTGATCTCTGGATGCTTTTGCTGGAGTCCGTCCGCAGCGTTAGCATCCAGAACAGCCAGATTGCCGGGCATCTGCACCAGAGCGCAGAGAATTCCGTTTTCTGCACAGGCACGCAGCAGGGGCGCATAGGCCGTGTACTCCACCTTGCCGCCGGGGTAAAAGATCAGCCCTGCTGTGGGATTTTCAGGGACAAACCAGCTCACATTTCCGTCCTGCTCCGTCTGCACACTGTCCGTCTGATAGGCCATAGCTTCCAAGGCTATTTCATCGGCATGGTAGTAATCGGACATATAGGCGTAGCCGCAGATACCGATGACAAGAAGAAACGCCAGACACACAGAGAGGATGATTTTCGTTCTTTTCTTCATATGATGATCCCTTCGCAATGGTCGATCTCATGCTGGATGATCTCCGCCGTCCAGCCGGTGAATGTCTTGAGCCGTGTCTGGAACTTCTCGTTCTGCCACTGCACCTTGATGGTCTGGAAACGCTTTGTGTGCCGCGTGCCGGTGAGGGACAGGCAGCCCTCCTCGGCCTCATACACCCCGGACTTCTTGACGATGACGGGATTGAACATGACCATGTATTCGCCCTCGTTGTCAAAGGCGATGATGCGTTTGTTGACACCGATCATATTCGCCGCCATGCCCACACAGCCATCCTTGTGGGCGGCCAATGTTTCCAGCAGATCCTGCGCCACGCCGAGATCGTCAGCCATGGCGGGCTCCGCCTTTTGAGCGAGAAAAGCCTCGTCTTTGCATATTTCACGAACCATGGTTGTTCTCCTTATCCGTTCTTCCGCTTATAGTCTGTTCCCCAGACTACCATGGCGTCCAGGACCGGCTTCAGGCTATAGCCTGTCTCGGTGAGGGTATACTCCACCCTCGGCGGAACCTCGGCATAGACCTTGCGGGTAAGCAGTCCCTTCTCCTCCATGTCCCGGAGCTGGGCGGTCAGTACCTTCTGGGATACCGTGCCGATGGACTTTTTCAGTTCGCCGAAGCGCATGGTGCCATTCATCAGATCCCGCAGGATCAGCACCTTCCACTTATCCCCAATGAGCATCAGGGTGGTCTCCACCGGGCATGCGGGCAGTTCCATCACAAAACCTCCAATAGTATCTTTTCGGTAACTACAGCACAATATTGTGCTTACTTTACAGTTGATACTTTTACCCTTATTCTAAAAGCAAGCAAGGCACAAGTCAAGCTGTAAAAAACATTGGAGGTATTCTCATGAAAAAAGTCGTTGAATTTCTGACTGCCAACCCCGTTCAGTATCTGGCCACTGTGGGCCGTGACGGAAAGGCCAAGTGCCGTCCCTTTATGTTCTGCTTTGAGCAGGACGGCAAGCTGTGGTTCTGCACCAACAATCAAAAGGATGTCTACAAGGATATGCAGGCCAACCCCTATGTGGAGGTCACGGTTTCCAGCCCCAGCTATGCCTGGATTCGTCTGCGCGGCAAGGCTGTGTTTGAGAACAACATGGCCGTCAAGGAGGGCTGCATGAACAATCCCATCGTCAAGGGCCAGTACCAGACCGCCGACAACCCCATCTTTGAGGTCTTTTATCTGGAGGAACCCCACGGCGTGATTGCCGACTTCGCCGGCAATCCTCCTTACGAGTTCTGATCACTGATACCCACTTCATTTTTCGGAGGAAAAATGGTACGATTACCTGGGGTGATGATATGAACCAGGCTGAAAAAAGAGTATTTCTCATCAAGCGGCTGCTGGACGAGGACAGGCGCTATCGCGGCATGGAAGTCCCGGCGGACGACTATGAGCAGAAGCGGATGCTGCGTTCTCTGATGAACATTCGCCGCCCCCAAGCCATCGACGCCGAGTTCCTGACCGTGCAGGACGAATACCTGCGTCAGGAAATCGAAGATGCAGGCATCACCCGTCTGGCCGATTTGGAGCCTGTTTGCGGCGATTTCTACCTCTGGCAGGGCGACATCACCCGGCTGGAGTGCGGCGCCATTGTTAACGCCGCAAACAGCGGCATGACGGGCTGCTATGTGCCGTGCCATGCCTGTATCGACAACTGTATCCATACCTTTGCAGGCATCCAGCTTCGCTTGGATTGTGCCCAGCTCATGGAGCGCCAGGGCCATGAGGAGCCCACCGGGCAGGCCAAAATCACCAAGGCCTACAATCTGCCCTGCGACTATGTCCTGCACACCGTCGGCCCAATCATTGAAGGCTGTGTGACCCCGGAAGATGAGCGCCTGCTGGCCTCCTGTTATCGTTCCTGTCTGGAGCTGGCCCAGCAAAACGGCGTGGAGAGCATTGCGTTCTGCTGTATCTCCACCGGCGTGTTTCATTTCCCCAACCAGCGGGCCGCGGAGATTGCCGTGGAGACTGTGGGTCGGTATAAGGCGGAAACCGGAAGCGAAATGAAGGTGATTTTCAATGTTTTCAAAGACCTGGACCTCGAAATCTACAGAAGGCTACTCACAGAAAATTGAGCGGCTGAAAGCTGAGATTCAAAGTGCGGATGCCATCCTCATCGGTGCGGGTTCCGGCCTTTCGACATCTGCCGGTCTGACCTATGGCGGCGAGCGCTTTCTGAAATACTTTTCCGACTTCCATGAGAAGTACGGCATCACCGATATGTATTCCGGCGGGTTCTATCCGTTTCCCTCTTCGGAGGAATACTGGGCCTGGTGGAGCCGCCACATCTACTACAACCGTTACGATGTGACGCCCGGCAAGCCTTATGCTGACTTGCTGGAACTGGTCAGGGGCAGGAATTACTTTGTCCTGACCACCAATGTGGACCATCAATTTCAGCTGGCCGGGTTTGATAAGGCGCGGCTGTTCTACACCCAAGGCGATTACGGCCTCTGGCAGTGCAGCGAGCCGTGCCATCAGGCCACTTATGAGAACGAAGATACCGTCCGCCGCATGATTGCAGAGCAAGCAGACATGCGAGTCCCTTCCGAGCTGATACCCCACTGCCCCAAGTGTGGCAAACCCATGACCATGAACCTGCGCTGTGACGAAACCTTTGTGCAGGATGAGGGCTGGTATGCCGCAGCTCGTCGGTATGAGGATTTCCTGCATCGGTATAGGAACGGTCACATCTTGTTCCTGGAACTCGGTGTCGGCGGCAATACCCCCGGCATCATCAAAGTGCCGTTTCTGCGCATGACGGCTCAGAATCCCAAGGCCACCTACGCCTGCATCAACCTGGGTGAGGCCATCACTATGCACGGCCTTGAGAAGCAGTCCATCCTGCTTGATGCCGATATTGGTAAGGTGTTGAGTGAGTTGAGATAGAGAAACAAAAAGGCACAAGCGGTTCTTTCATGGAGAACACACTTGTGCCTTTAAGCTTGTGTATGAAGTCGCTCGGAAAATGTGCAAACAAAGGAAAAACTCTCTCATCTTTTGTGCGATAACTGGTTTACGACATAAGTAAATATTGAGGAGTATTCAAAAAGAAGATGGAATTAACGGATTTTTTGATACTAAAATCAGTATTAAACTAAACGCTTGTAAAAGAGAAATGAGACCAAACACGCAAATGATCGAAAATGCCGAAAAAGTTATAAAAGCAGCCATTTTCGAGAGAAAATGGCTGCTTTGGTCCGAGTGGCGAGACTCAAACTCGCGGCCTGACGCTCCCAAAGCGCCCGTTCTATCAGCTGAACTACACCCGGATATCAAATTTTTATCAGTATCAATTTAAACGTTAGGGATTTTTCCAGTTGTGGTAAAATAAGTGGTCAAAAAATAATTTTTCCGCACTTTTGTAATTATCATAAATCAAAAACCCAGTAATATCAAGGGGTTCGGCAATTGAAAAACCTCAATGCAAACTTTCTGCTTCCCTCTCCCAAACCACCCGCGCTACCAACTGCGCCACACCCGGAAGTGGAATATGAAATTTTGTCTTGAAGTAGCAAACCTGTGGTATGAACCACTTTTGAAAGGATTTTTCGAGAATAGGAAAATGGAATTTTCCTTAGTGTATCAAGGGTTTCAGCGTTTCGGGAAAAACCCACTGGATTAGGGCTTACGAAGTCCCAAACCACCCGCGCTACCAACTGCGCCACACCCGGAGATGAATATGAAATTGAAAATTGAAGTAGTAAGTCTGTGGTATTAACGGAAAAAACGGGGATTACGAAGGTTTCAGAAAACCGTGTTCTCCTAGTGTTTCAAGGGGTTGCGGGATTGGCAAAAGTATCATGGATGAGTGCATACGCACTCCCAAAGCAGGCGCGCTACCAACTGCGCTACACCCGGTTATTCAGTTTTTATCCGACTGGGCGTATTCTCCCAACCGCGGTGCAAGATGGATGCCGTTTCCCGATCCGGCGCGGAATACGCTCTTTCAACGCCGCGCATACGGCCGCCGTCGTGCCCGGATGCTCCGTTATGCCGGGCGCTCAAGTGCCTCTGCGCTCCCCGCCGCCGGGGCCGCCTGCGTTTTTCGCCATGCCCACAGGCCTGTGCCGTGCAAAAGCATCCCTGCGCAGTTTGTGCCCGAATAGGGCCGGGACAAGCTGCAAACAATCCTTTTACAGCTTTGCAGCGAAAACATTATACACGATTCTTTAGCCCTTGACAATAGGCGTTTTTTTGAATATTATTAAATATAACTTTATATGATTGATAATCAGGAGGTTTTTCTATGAATCCTGCAGATAAAACGATGGATAAGATCGTTTCCCTGTGCAAGGGCCGGGGCTTTGTCTTTGCCGGCAGCGAGATCTACGGCGGCCTGGCCAACACCTGGGACTACGGTCCGCTGGGCGTGGAGCTGAAAAACAACGTCAAAAAGGCCTGGTGGAAAAAATTCGTCCAGGAGAATCCCTACAACGTGGGCCTGGACGCGGCCATTCTGATGAACCCCCAGGTTTGGGTGGCCTCCGGCCATGTGGGCGGCTTCTCCGATCCCCTGATGGACTGCAAGGAGTGCAAGGAGCGCTTCCGCGCGGACAAGATCATTGAGGAATGGGCGCTGCAAAACGGCGTCTCCCTGCCCAAGCCCGTGGACGCCATGAGCCAGGATGAGATGAAAGCCTTCATCGATGACAACCGCATCCCCTGCCCCAGCTGCGGCAAGCACAATTTCACGGACATCCGCAAGTTCAACCTGATGTTCAAGACCTTCCAGGGCGTCACCGAGGATGCGAAGAACACCGTCTATCTGCGGCCCGAGACTGCCCAGGGCATTTTCGTCAACTTCCAGAACGTCCAGCGCACCACCCGGCGGAAGCTGCCCTTCGGCATCTGCCAGATCGGCAAATCCTTCCGCAATGAGATCACCCCCGGCAACTTCACCTTCCGCACCCGGGAGTTTGAGCAGATGGAGCTGGAGTTCTTCTGCAAGCCCGGCACCGAACTGGAGTGGTTCGCCTATTGGAAAGACTTCTGCCACAAATGGCTGCTGGATCTGGGCATCAAGGAGGAAAGCCTGCGGCTCCGGGACCACGATCCCGCCGAACTGAGCCACTACTCCAACGCCACTACCGACTTCGAGTTCGCCTTCCCCTTCACCGACTGGGGCGAGCTGTGGGGCGTGGCCTCCCGCACCAACTTTGACCTGACCGCCCACCAGACCACCTCCGGCAAGGATATGACCTACTTTGACCAGGAGGACAACACCCGCTATATTCCCTATGTCATCGAGCCCTCTCTGGGCGCGGACCGCATGGTTCTGGCCTTCCTGTGCAACGCTTATGACGAGGAAGTGGTGGACCCGGCCAAGAACGACGTCCGCACCGTGCTGCGGCTGCATCCCGCTCTGGCGCCCTACAAGGCCGCCGTGCTGCCCCTGTCCAAAAAGCTCAGCGGCAAGGCTCAGGAGATCTATGCCCAGCTGAGCAAGCACTTCATGGTGGACTATGACGACGCCGGTTCCATCGGCAAGCGCTACCGCCGCCAGGACGAGGTGGGCACGCCCCTGTGCATCACCGTGGACTTTGAGACGGTGGGCGACGAGAACACCCCCGCCGACAACTGCGTCACCGTCCGTGACCGCGACACCATGGAGCAGGTCCGCCTGCCCATCGCGGAGCTGGAAAGCTATATTCAGAACAAGATCGCATTCTGAGATATTTAAAAATAAGCCTGTTTTGAAACAGGCTTATTTTTTTAGGAGAGATCCATGATTATTAAAAACACCCTCCCGCAAATCAAAGCCGCCTTTTCGGATGGCGCCTTTGACCTGGCGCGCTGGCGGCAATATGCCAACGGCATCTCCCCCACGCTCGCCCAGAAGTGCCTGGATGACATTGCCGGTTATGATTTTCAAAAAGAGATCGTCCCTGTGGTCCAGTGGGCCCTGGCGCAGGATCTGTCTCCGCTTGCACGGTCCTTTGCCGCCGCTGTTTCTGCCTGGGAGGCTAACGCTTCTTCCCTGTTCAGCGCGGAGCCGGAGATCACCGTTGTGCTGTATCTGGGCCTGTGCAGCGGCGCGGGCTGGGCCACAGAGCTGGACGGCCGGCCTGCGGTTCTGTTGGGTGTGGAAAAGATCCTTGAACTCAACTGGCAGTCTGAGCAGGACATAAAAGGGCTGCTGTTTCATGAATTGGGTCATCTTTGGCATCAGCAGCGGCATGACCTGTCCCGGAACACCGAGGATGTCCGCCAGCGGGCTGTGCTGCAGCTTTACCGGGAAGGCGTGGCAATGGTGTGCGAGCAGATACTGTGCGGCGATGAAACCTTTTTCCATCAGAACAAAGACGGCTGGCTGGACTGGTGTACGGAAAATTTCCCGGCGATCCGGGCCGACTTCCTGCGGCGGTTGGTCAACGGTGAGCGGGTGCAGGATTATTTCGGCGACTGGTGCAGCTTCCGGGGTCATTCTGATGTGGGATACTTTCTGGGCTGCATGTTTATCAAGCACCTGCGCCTGACCTATGATCTGCAGGAGATCGCCGCCCTGCCCTATGATACTCTGGAACGGGAGCTGTTTCGATTTCTCGGCGATTAAACAAATGATCAGAAAAACGCACCCCTTTCGGGGTGCGTTTGATTGTTTTTGCGGCTTTACAGGGTCAGTCCGCCAGATCGCCCAGGTCGGCCACCACGGCGGCGCAGCGGGCGCACAGGCCGTCGGCATGGTCCGAGGCTGTGTGCTTCCAGCAGCGGGGACACTTGACGCCGCCGGCCTCGCTGACCTGCACCCGGACGCCGGCGATGGGCGTCTCCGCAGCCTGGTCATACAGGGCGGCATCCTCGGTGACCTCCACATCGGACACGATGAACAGATCGGCCCAGGTGCTGCCGAACTTATCCCGGATGGGCTGCAGATTGGCCTTTCCGGCCTCGTTCACCGCCAGCACCACATGGGCCTCCAGCGCCTTGCCGATCTTCTTTTCGGCGCGGGCCAGCTCCAGGGCGGCGTTCACGCCGTCACGCAGCTGCTGCAGGGCGGCCCACTGGGCCATCTCGCCATCGGACAGGGCATATTCCTCATACTTGCCGTTGAAGGTGTTCAGGATGATGTTGCGGCCGTCGTCGCCCTCCTTATGGGGCATGGCCAGCCAAATCTCGTCGCAGGTAAAGGCCAGGATGGGTGCAAACAGCCGGGTGATGGTATCCAGCACCAGATACAGAGCGGTCTGGGCGCTGCGGCGGGACAGGCTGTCGCGGCCATCGCAGTACAGGCGGTCCTTGATGATATCCAGATAGAAGCTGGACAGGTCCACCACGCAGAAATCGTTGATGGCGTGGGACACCACGTGGAATTCATAGGCGTCATAGGCAGCCAGCACCTTGTCGGTGAGCTGGTTCAGCCGGGTGATGACCCAGCGGTCCAGCGCCTGCATATCCTCGGGCCGGACCAGGTCATTGGGGTCGAACTCCATCAGGTTGTCCAGCATATATTTGCAGGTGTTGCGGAACTTCAGATAATTCTGGCTCAGCTGGGCGAAGATGTTGTCAGAGCAGCGCACGTCCACATGGTAGTCGGCGGAGCCGGCCCAGAGGCGCAGCAGGTCCGCGCCGTACTTGTTGATGATCTCGTTGGGGTCCATGCCGTTGCCCAGGGACTTGTGCATGGCGCGGCCCTGGCCGTCCACCGTCCAGCCGTGGGTCAGACACTGCTTGAAGGGAGCGCCCTTGCCCAGCGCGCCGGTGGCGGTGAGCAGCGAGGACTGGAACCATCCGCGGTACTGGTCCAGACCCTCGATGTAAACATCCGCGGGCCAGAAGCCCTGGTCCCGCTGCATGGAGGCATAGTGGGAGGAGCCGGAATCGAACCAGCCGTCCAGCGTGTCCTCTTCCTTGGTGAAGCCGGCCTTGCTGCCGCAGTGGGGGCAGGCGAAGTCCGCGCCCAGGATCTCGGCGGCGTCCTTCAGGAACCAAGCGTTGGAGCCTTCGGCTTCAAACAGGCGGGAGATCTTTTCGATGGTCTCGTCGTTGCAGACGGGCTTGCCGCACTCCCGGCAATACACCACGGGGATAGGCAGGCCCCATTTGCGCTGGCGGGAAATGCACCAGTCGGCGCGCTCACGGACCATGGAGATGATGCGGTCCTTGCCCCATTCGGGGACCCAGCGCACTTCATCGCAGGCTTTGACAGCCTGGTCCTTGAAGGCGTCCACGGAGCAGAACCACTGGGGCGTGGCCCGGAAGATGATGGGCTTTTTGCAGCGCCAGCAGTGGGGATAGGAGTGAACGATGTCCTCGCTGGCCAGCAGGGCACCGGTCTCCTCCAGCTTGGGCAGGACGAACTCATTTGCCTTGGAGATATGCACGCCCTGGAACACCTCGTCGGTCATGACGCCGTGCTCGTCCACAGGCACAGGCACGCCGATGTTGGTGCGGCCGGTGCGGTCATAGGCCTGGCAGATGAAATAGTCGTCGGCACCGAAGCCGGGAGCGGTATGGACACAGCCGGAACCGGCGTCCAGCGTGACATGGTCGCCGTTGAGGATAACGGACTCCACATCCGGCAGCAAGGGGTGCCGGGCGGTCATCAATTCAAACGCAGAGCCCATCAGCCGGGCGATCACGGTGTATTCTTCGATGCCGGCGGCTTTGCAGACAGACTCAGTCAGTTCGCTGGCCATGATATAGACCTCGCCGCAGGGCACCTTTACCAGGCTGTACTCCAGATTGGCGTTCAGGCAGATGGCGCGGTTGCCGGGCAGGGTCCAGGGGGTGGTGGTCCAGATGACGAAGAACAGCTTGGACAGGTCGCAGTACTGCGCCAGCTTGCCCTGGTCGTCCTTCACCGGGAATTTGACAAAAATAGTGGTGCAGGGATCGTCCTGGTACTCGATCTCGGCCTCAGCCAGGGCGGTCTCGTCGGTGTAGCACCAGTAGACGGGCTTCTTGCCCTTATAAATATAGCCCTTCTGATACATCTGGCCGAAGATCCGGACTTCCTCCGCCTCGAAGGTGGGGGCCATGGTCTTGTAGGGATGCTCCCAGTCGCCCACGACGCCCATGCGGCGGAAGCCCTTCATCTGCACATCGATGTAGTGCTGGGCAAACTCCTGGCAGGCGGAACGGAACTCCGCGACGCTCATCTCCTTGCGGTTGAGCTTGTTCTTTTTGATAATGGCGGACTCGATGGGCATACCGTGGTTATCCCAGCCGGGAATGTAAGGGGTCAGGTAGCCGCGCATGGCATAGCTGCGGGTGATAAAGTCCTTCAGCGCCTTGTTCAGGGCGTGGCCCATGTGCAGGTCGCCGTTGGAAAACGGCGGGCCGTCATGAAGGCTGAACCGGGGCTTGCCCTGGTTCTTTTCCATCAGCAGCCTGTAAACATCGATCCTGTTCCAGTGCTCCAACATTTCCGGCTCCCGCTTGGGCAGGCCGGCACGCATGGGGAAACCGCTCTTGGGCATATTGAGCGTCGCTTTGTAATCCTTAGCCATTCTTCTTTTATCTCCTACAAATTGGTGTTATTCTTGATCTGCGTCCGCGTCGTACTGCTTGCCGAACCGCATATCGTTAAAATCAAACCGGGGCTTGGGGGTAAAGGGGCTGTCGCCGTAAATGCGGGCGGTGTCGCTCTGGGGGTCGGCCTTGCGGGCGGGCTGCTCCTCCTCCACCTCCAGATCCAGAACCACGCCTTCGTCCCCGGGCGCGGCCGCGGGCTGAGGCGCGGGAGCCGGTTCCGCGCGGAACGCGGGCTCGGGCTGAGGCGCGGGAGCAGGCTCCGTCTGGGGCGCGGGAGCGGGCGCCGTCTGGGGCGCGGGCTGCCGGACCTCGGCCCCGTCCTTCCCTGCGGCAGACTCGCTGAGGATCTCCTCCATCTGGCGCAGGCCCAGTTCCATGGCCCGGCGGATCTTGCCCGCATAGGCGGCGTTGGCCCGTTTGGCATCCTCCAGCCGTTTTTCCTCGGCGGTCACCTGGGCCTGCAGGTCGGTGACATTCCGGCTGGCGGCAAACTGGGCGTCCCGCAGGATGCGCTCGGCCTCCGCCTGGGCGCGGCTGACGGTGTCCTTGGCCGCGATCTGGGCATTGTACAGCGTCTTGCGCAGTTCCTCGTCCACGGCGCGGTATTCCTCGATCTTGTCCACCAGCACCCGCATTTTTGCCTTCAGCGCGGTGTTTTCCTTATACAGCGAGGTGTAGTCGTTGAGCACCACGTCCAAAAACTTGTCGATCTGCTCCATATCGTAGCCGCCGAACACAGCTTTTTCAAATTTCTGCTCCTGAATCTCCTGCGGAGTCAGCATGAAATTACCCCCTCTTTTCTATCTTCAGGCATATCAAGGGACCGATGGCCCTCCGGCCAGCGGTCATAGAAAGTCAAAGCAGCCCGCCCAGCAGTGAAAGCACCATCCAGGCTGCCAGGAAGGACAGGTCCAGGGGAAAACGGTCCATCCCCGGGATGCGGTACAGCAGGCGGCGGAAGGGGTCGATGACCGGCTCCACCACCATGGAGATGAACTGATACAGCCGGGTCTGCCGCAGGGGCGGGATCCAGGACATCAGCGCCATCACCAGCATCAGCGTCTGCAGAGCCTGGATCAGCAGCAGCGCCAGGCTTCGTACCATAGAATTGAGATTACGCACCGGATCGCTCCTTTTTTCAGATGTACAGGCCGTTGTTTTCCAGCTCGTCGATCAGGTCGCCCAGGATGTCCACGTTATAGGGCGTGATGATAAAGGTGCTGTTGGCCACCTTTTTGATCTTTCCGTCCTGGGCATAGGTGACGCCGCTGAGGAAGTCCACCAGGCGGCGGGCAACGTCCTTGTTGGTCTGCTCCAGGTTGAGCACCACGGTGCGCTTTTCCCGCAGGTGGTCGGCGATGTCCACGGCGTTTTCAAACTTTTCGGGCTTCACCAGCACCACGGACAGCTGGGTGGTGGCGTTGATGTTGACCACCTTGTTGTTGCTGCTGCGGCGGAAGTCGGTGACGGGGATGTTGACGCCTCCCTCGTCCTCCGTGCGGACTGTGCGGCTGCGGCCGGGGCCGCCGGAGACAGCCTCCAGCTCCTCTTCTTCCAGGTCATCCTCGTCCTCGCCCTTGGCCCAGCGCTTCAGGTCGTCCATAAAACTCATGTTATCTTGCTCCTTTCACTGCCGGCAGCGGGGATAAAGGCGCTCCGCCGCCCTGCGGTACGGATTTTGTTCCATTATGTCCATATTTCTTTTATTATGCCGTCTTTTGGGGCCACTGTCAAGCGGCAACGGAAAAACTTGACGGAATATTCACGGTTTTCCTATTGGATGACCTTGTTGTCCGCCAGATCCTTTCCCTGCACGATGACCCGGTCATAGCGGTACAGCCCTTCCTTTGCGGATTTTGCGCAGGGCGCCAGAAAGTAGCTGTCGGTGCTGTAGGTCCAGGTGACCGGCTTGAAGGAGGCGACGCCGCTGTCCAGCACAAAGACCCCCCACTGGCCGTCCTGCTGCCGCAGGGCCTTGGAGGGCACCTTCAGGCCGGTATAGCTGCCCGCCACGATGTCGATGTCCTGCTCCCGGGCGGCGAGCCACAAAGGCTCCATCCGGTCGCTCTCCAGAATGAGGATGGCCCGGCCATCCTCATAGCTTTGCAGGCGGCGGACCTTCATGGTGAGCTTCCGGGCGGACAGCTCGGGGAAATAGACCTCCAGGCTGCTGCGCTGCTGCAGCTTGTCCGCCTCCTCCCGGGACAGCACCGCCGCATAATACCAGCGGAAGCCGGTGGTGATGCTGCCCACGCCCCCGGCCTGCACCGACTGCAGGGAGTCCAGCGTGTCGGGAGTCAGGCTGTCCAGGCTGTCCACGGTGAGCACCGTCTCGTAGCCGTCCAGCCCGCTGACGAAATAGCCCGCGTCCGGCGCCTTGATGCTGCTGCTGCCGGAGGCGTACTGCTTTTTGGCGGCTGCGATCTCCTTTTCCAACTGGGCGATCTGCTGCTCAAAGGCCTCCTTGTCCTCCTCCGTGGCGCCGCGGCTGGCCACCAGCTGCTGCAGGGCGCTGTAATCGCCGCTCACCCGGAAAGCCTCCCCAGCGGCCAGGTCCCCGGTGACGGACAGGATGTCATCGAAGATCAGCTGGTCCATCTTGATGCTGTCCACGCCGCTGGTGACCATGGAATAGGCATAGGTCAGCGCCTCCAGCCGGTCCTCCAGGTCAGAGGCCTGGTCATAGGCCTGCCGCACGGCCTCGCCGTCGAACAGCACCGCCAGCTTCTGGCTCCTGGCCACCTTTTCGCCGTCCTCCACCAGATATTCGGCGGAGCTGCCGCTACCGCCGGGGACCGTGATCTGTTCCCGGATGAAATAGCCCCAGGCGGGGATCTTGTCCTCCACCGTCACCTCCAGCGCGTCCACCGTCTGGATCTGCTGGGTCAGGTTGGCAGCCACCTGATAGCTTATGTAGACTGCCACCGCCAGCAAAAAAGCCGCTGTGAGCAGAGGGGTAAGTCTGGATCGTTTCATGGGCGCTCCTTTGGAATGGCGGAAGCCCGGCCCGGCCATTTACTCCGGCATGAGCCGCAGGCTCCGCTGTGGGATGATGGTAGAGATGGCGTGCTTGTAAATGAGATGCTGCTTGCCGTCAAAGAGCAGCAGCACGGTGTAGCCGTCAAAGGCGGCCACCGTGCCCCGCTGCTGAAACCCGTTGGTCAAAAAGACGGTGAGCGGCATCCGCTCTTTTCGCGCTTCGTTTAAAAAGATGTCCTGCAGATTGCATTTGTTTTCCATGGTGATGTCCCCTTCTTTGGAAGCCCGCCCCTTCGGGGCAAAGCTTCATGATTTGACATCAACCATTATAAAGGGTGTTTTGCAAATAATCTGTCGCTTCCTGCAGGACGGCGGCGGCAGCTTCCGGCGCGTTGAAGCAGATCCAGTGGATCCGCTTGTCCCGCCGGAACCAGGTCAGCTGCCGTTTGGCGTAATTGCGGGATTTTTGGCGGATCAGGCCGGCGGCCGCCTCCAGGGTGGTCTCCCCCCGGATGCAGGCCAGCAGTTCTTTGTAGCCGATGGCCTGGGCGGCGGTACCCTCCAGCAGGCCATCCCGCAGCAGGCCCCGGACTTCCTCCAGCAGGCCCCGCTCCAGCATCCGGTCCACCCGCCGGTCGATGCGGTCATACAGGATGGACCGGGGCTCGGCGGTGAGGCCGATCATCACGGCGTCATACCGGGGCGGCTGCTGCCTGGTCCGGGCGTTGTGGGCGGTGATGGTTTCGCCGGTGGCCCGGTACACCTCCAGCGCCCGCAGGATGCGGCGCTTGTCGGACAGGTGCAGCCGGGCGGCGCTCTCAGGGTCCACGGCGGCCAGGGCCGCCATCATGGCTTCTGGGCCCAGCTCCGCCCACTCCCGCTCCAGCCCTTCCCGCAGGCCGGTGTCCGTGCCGCCGGGCTGAAAATCCGTCCCCCGCAGCATGCCGTCGATATACAGCCCCGTACCGCCGCAGACGATGGGCCGCTTTCCCCGGGACAAAATATCCTCCACGCAGGCCCCCGCCTCCCGGACATAGCGGGCCACGGAATACCCTTCGCCGGGGTCGGCCACATCCAGCATATGGTGGGGGACGCCCGCCCGCTCCTCCGGGGTGGGCTTGGCCGTTCCGATGTCCATGCGCCGGTAGATCTGCATGGAGTCGGCAGACACCACCTCCCCGTCAAAGCGCCGGGCCAGCTCAATGGACAGGGCGGTCTTTCCGGACGCGGTGGGCCCGCAGATGACAATGATCTTTCCGCTCATAGCACCCGTTTGAACAGCTTTTCCAGCTGATAGCGGCTGACATAGGCCACGCAGGGCCGCCCGTGGGGGCAGTTGCGCAGGCTGTCGTTTTCCAACACGCTCCGGGCAAAGGCCTGCAGCTCCGCGGGGTCGGTGACCATGCCGGCTTTGACGGCGGCCTTGCAGGCAACGCTCTTGAGCAGTTCCTCCAGCAGTTCGTTTTCCGGGCCGCGGCAGGACTGCAGCCGCCCGGCGATGTCCGACAGCACAAAGGTCAGGTCGCCCTCCTCCAGATACATGGGCGCGGCCCGCACCATCAGCGCGGCCCGGCCAAAGTCCTCGATCTCGAAGCCTGCTTTGCGCAAAAGGCCTTCATGCTCCAGACAGACCGCCTTTTCCGCCGGGGTGAGGGTCACTGGCCGGGGGGCCAGCAGCAGCTGTGCCGCCTGCTCCGCCGTCTGCTGCTTCAGCCGGTCGAACAGCAGCTTTTCATGGGCGGCGTGCTTGTCGATGAGCCACAGGCCGTCCTGGTCCTGGGCGATGATATAGGTGTGGAAGGCCTCGCCCAGCACCCGGACCTCCGGCGCTTCCCGGACGGGCGGTTCTTTCCCGGCCGGTTTTGCCTCCGGGGCTGCCTTTGCGGGCGGTTCCTCCGCCGTCTGGGGCGCCGTTCGGGACGGGATGTCCCCATCGGGCCGCCAGGTCTGGGGGCCCGTGGAAGATTCTGTCTGATAAGGGATGGCGGAGCGCTGCTTTTCCACGGGGGGTGTCAGGTCCAGCTCGGGCTTTACAAGCCTCGGGGAAGGCTGGGCGGCAGGCTCCCGCCGGGTCTGATAGGGGATCTCCGGCGTGCTGCCCGCCACCCGGCGCTCTGTCCGGGAAAAGGTCTCCGGCGCGGTGAACGCCCCTCCGGCGGCGGGGCCGGCCTCATAGGGAATGGGCGCGGGGCGGACAGGGGGCATCCGCAGGGTCTGCTGCCGCCCGGTGAGGTTGTCCTCCCGGGGACGGGCGCTCTCCCTGGCCTTGATGGCGGCCACCTCATCGTTGCCCTCCAGAGCGGAGGCCACCGCGTGGTAAACGGCGGAGAATACCTCCTTTTCCCGGGCGAACTTGACCTCCAGCTTGGCGGGGTGTACGTTCACGTCCACCGCGGAGGGATGCATGCTCAAATGCAGATAACACACCGGGTAACGGCCGCTCATGAGGCGGCCCTTGTAGCCCTCCTCCAAAGCCCCGGTCAGCAGGCGGGAGCGGATGGTGCGGCCGTTGAGGTAAAAATGCTGCTGGTTCCGGGCGGCCCGGGTGATCTCCGGCGGGGCGATGTAGCCGCTGATATACACCTCGCCCATATTCACCGCCAGGCTGAGCATCCGCCCGGCCAGGTCCTTTCCGCCGGTTGCGAAAATGGCGGACAGCATTTTGCCGTCGCCGGGGGTGGAAAAGCTCTCACGCCCGTCCTTGATGAGACGGAAGGCGATCTCCGGCTGGGAAACGGCGATCTGGGTCACCACGTTTTCCACATAGCCGCCCTCGGTGACGTCCTTTTTGAGAAATTTGGCCCGGGCGGGGACGTTGAAAAACAGGTCCCGGATGACCACGGTGGTGCCCACAGGGCAGCCGGTCTCGCCATAGCCGGTCTCCCGCCCCCCCTCCAGGGTGATCTGGATGCCCTCGGTGTTTCCGGCAGTGCGGGTGAACATATCCACCCGGGCCACCGAGGAAACGGCGGCCAGCGCCTCGCCCCGGAAGCCCAGGGTGCCGATGGATTCCAGGTCTCCGGGGGTGCGCACCTTGGAGGTGGCATGGCGCAGAAATGCGGTGCGCACATCCTCGGGCAGGATGCCCTTTCCGTCATCGGTGACCCGGAGATAGGTCACGCCGCCGTTGCGGATCTCCACCGTGACGTGCTTCGCCCCGGCATCTACGGCGTTTTCCACCAGCTCCTTGGCCACGGAGCCGGGCCGCTCCACCACCTCGCCCGCGGCGATGAGATTGGCCATCTGGGGCGGCATTTGAAAGATCTGGGGCATATCAACACTCCTTTGCCTGCTTGGTCAGCTGATACAGCAGTCCCAGCGCCTCGATGGGGCTGAGGGTATCGGGCTCCAGCTGCCTGAGCTGGTCCATGACCGCCTTTTCCGCAAAGGCGCCCAGGGTGATCTGCCCATCGTCCTCCTCCGGTTCGGGCTGGGGCGCCAGCGAGGGCAGAACGCCTGGCTGGCGGATCTCGATCTCGGCCAAAACGGCCTTCGCCCGGCGGATGACCGCCTCCGGCAGGCCCGCCAGCTTGGCCACCTCGATGCCGTAGCTGTCATTGGCGCCGCCGGGGACGATCTTTTTGATGAAAATGATGTCGTCGCCCCGCTTTTTCACCACAATGTTGTAGTTTTTCACGCCCTCCACCAGGCCCTCCAGCTCACACAGCTCGTGATAATGGGTGGCGAAGAGGGTGCGGGCGCCCAGTTTTTTCCGGTCGGCCACATATTCCAGCACCGCCCGGGCGATGGACATCCCGTCAAAGGTGGAGGTCCCCCGGCCGATCTCATCCAAGATCAGCAGGCTGCGGCGGGTGGCGTATTTCAGGATGTCCCCCACCTCGTTCATCTCCACCATAAAGGTGGAGCGCCCGGCAAACAGGTCGTCAGAGGCGCCGATGCGGGTGAACACCCGGTCGCAGATGCCGATGGCGGCGGATGACGCCGGCACAAAGCTGCCGATCTGGGCCATGATGACGATCAGGGCCACCTGACGCATAAAGGTGGATTTGCCCGCCATATTGGGGCCGGTGATGATATAGACCCGGTTGTCGCCGCAGTCCAGCAGCGTGTCGTTGGGGACGAACAGTTCCCCCTCCAGCACCTGCTCCACCACGGGATGGCGGCCGTCGCGGATGTCGATCACATCCAGCTCGTCCATCCGGGGCTTGACATAGTGGTTCTGTTGGGCCACCCGGGCCAGGGAGCACAGCACATCCACGCAGGCGACGGCCTGGGAGCTTTGCTGCAGCCGGGCCACCTGGGCTGCGATGCGCTCCCGCACCTGGGTGAACAACTGATATTCCAGCGCCGTCAGACGGTCGCTGGCGGACAGCACCTCGCCCTCCAGCGCCTTCAGCTCCGGCGTGATGTACCGCTCGCAGTTGGCAAGGGTCTGTTTGCGGATGTAATCGTCGGGGATGGACGCTTCGTGGACCCGGCCGCACTCGATATAATAGCCGAAGACCTTGTTGTAGCCCACCTTCAGCTTGGGAATGCCGGTGCGCTCCCGCTCCTTGCGCTCGATGTCGGCAAGGCGCGCGCTGCCGCCGTTGAGCAGGTCCCGCAGGCGGTCGGCCTCCTGGTGGAAGCCCGGCCGGATGAGGCCGCCCTCCCGGACGGAAAAGGGCGGCTCGTCCACGATGGCGTCGCCGATCAGCGCGCCGATATCCTCCAGCGGGTCCAGGCGCTGGTACAGCGTCTGCAAAAGGGGGTCCTGCGTCTCTGCCAAGCAGGCGCGGATATCCGGCAGACGGCTGCACACCTGGCACAGCGAGCGCAGGTCCCGGCCGTTGGCAGAGCCGTAAACCACCCTGCTGGCGATACGCTCCATGTCATTGACGCCGGACAGCAGCTTTTCCAGCCGCTCCCGCAGCATAAAATCGCGGACCAGCGTTTCCACGGCGTTTTGCCGCCGGGTGATCCGGGATACCGACAACAGCGGCTTTTCGATCCACTGGCGCAGCAGCCGGGCGCCCATGGCGGTGCGCGTCTTGTCCAGCACCCACAAAAGGCTGCCCTTCTTTTCCCCGCCGTGCAGGGAGGCGGTCAGCTCCAGGTTCCGGCGGGCGGTGTAATCCAGCTCCATGAACTGCCCCAGGCTGTAGACCTGCAGATTGGAGATGTACGCCAGGTCGTTTTTCTGCGTCTCGTGCAGGTAGGAAAGCAGGCCGCCCACGGCCCGCAGCAGCAGTTCCTGGTCCTCCGGCAGCTGCTGGCCGGGGAACTGCCGGGCGGCGGCCTCCCGGGCGTTTTCCAGCTGGTACCGCCACTCCCCCGCCCGCTCCACATAGGCGTTCAGGCGGTCTTTGGCAAAGGCCAGCAGCCCTTCCCGGCTGTAGGCGCCGTCGGACAGCAGCAGCTCCCGGGGGCTGAACCGGCCCAGCTCGCTCTCCAGCTCCTGCTCCACCTCCGACCCCGGCAGCTGGGTGCCGAACACTTCGCCGGTGGAAATATCGCAGAAGCAGACGCCCGCGCCGCGGGTGTCCAGATAGACCGCGCCGATGAAATTGTTCTTGCCCTCCTCCAGCATGGAGCTTTCCAGCACGGTGCCGGGGGTGATCTTCCGGATGATCTCCCGCCGGACCAGGCCCTTGGCCTGGGCGGGGTCCTCCATCTGCTCGCAGATGGCCACCTTATAGCCCTTGGCCACCAACCGGGCGATATAACCCTCGGCGCTGTGGTAGGGCACGCCGCACATGGGCGCCCGCTCCTCCTGGCCGCAGTCCCGTCCGGTGAGGGTCAGGTCCAGCTCCCGGGAGGCCGTCCTGGCGTCGTCGAAAAACATTTCGTAAAAATCGCCCAGACGGTACATCAGGATGCTGTCTTTATTTTCATTTTTTACGTCCAGATACTGCTGCATCATGGGCGTAAAGTTTTTTTCCTTTACAGGCTTGTCCGCCTTTTTTCCGCTCATGCTTTCACCTTTCCGAACAGCGCCACGGTGGAGGACCGGGTGATCTCCGCCTCAACGGTCCTGCCGATCAGCTCGCGGCCGCCCCTGAGATGCACCAGCTTGAAGCCCCGGGTGCGGCCCGTCAGGTCAAAATCGGGGTCCTCGCTGACGCCGTCCACCAAAACTTCCACGGTCCTGCCCACATATTCGGCGTTCTTTTCCCGGGAAATACGGTTCTGCACCTGCAGCAGCCGGTCAAACCACCGCTGCTTTTCCTGCCGGGAGACCGGATCGGGCATGGAGGCCGCCCGGGTGCCCTCCCGCCTGGAATAAATAAAGGTGAACAAAGAGTCGAACCGCACCCGCTCCAGCAGCTCCAGGGTCTCCCGGAACTCCTCCTCCGTCTCGCCGGGGAAGCCCACGATGATGTCCGAGGTGATGGTCAGATCCGGCATACACTTCCGGGCATAATCCACCAGCTCCAGATAGCGCTTCACATCGTAACGGCGGTTCATCTCCCGGAGCACCCGGTCAGAGCCGCACTGCACCGGCAGGTGGATGGCGTGGCACACCTTTTCGCACCGGGCCATGGTCTCGAACAGGCGGGGGGTGGCGTCCTTGGGATGACTGGTCATGAACCGGATGCGGAAGTCGCCGGGGACGTTGTTGCACAGCTCCAGCAGGCCGGCGAAGTCGGGATAGTCCTCCCGGTCCAGGCCGTAGGAATTGACATTCTGCCCCAGCAGGGTGATGTCCCGGTAGCCCTCGTCCACCAGCTCCTTCAGCTCCCGCAGGATCACCTGGGGGTCGCGGCTGCGCTCCCGGCCCCGGACATAGGGCACGATGCAGTAGGAGCAGAAATTGTTGCAGCCGTACATGATGGACAGCCAGGCGGCGGGACCCTCCTTGCGGACAGGGCGGATGCCCTCCAGAATGCGGCCCTGCTGGTCGCCGGAGATGTCAAAGACCCGCTTTTTTTCCGTCAGGCGGCGGTACAGCAGCCGGGGGAACTGCCACAGGGCGTGGGTGCCGAAAACGATGTCCACATAGGGATAGCTCTGCTTGATCTTATCCGCTACCTGGGGCTGCTGGGGCATACAGCCGCAGACACAGATCACCAGGTCGGGATTCTCCTTTTTGTAATGGGAGGTCTGGCCCACATTGCCGAAGACCCGCATTTCCGCGTGCTCCCGGATGGCGCAGGTGTTGAAGATCAGGAGGTCGGCGCGGCGCTCGTCGTCCGTCAGGCCGAAGCCCATGTCGATGAGCATCCCCCGGATCAGCTCGCTGTCGGCCTCGTTCTGCTGGCAGCCGAAGGTGGTGACGCAGGCCAGGGGCTGCCGGGGCAGGCGGTCCCGGTAGATCTGCCGCACACGCTGGGCATACTCCTGCTGCAGGTCCAGCTCTTCCCGGGTCAAAACGATTTGTTCACGGCTCATAGTGCCTCCAAAATATCGATAAAAATTCACTATATATTGTAGCACGCAGCCCTTCAAAACGCAAGAAAAAAGGACGGATTTCCCGTCCTTTTCCTGTTCTCCGGCCATCATTTCAGCAGCAGGCCCTCGTTTGTGAACTCCGCCGAGGAGAAGCTGACCCCCGCGCTCTGCAGCAGGGCGTTGAGGCCCTCGTCCACGGCGGAAAATACATCCGCGGGCAGGCCCGACAGGTCAAAGGCCCGGTCGCCTACCTCCAGCGTCACGGGGGCCAGATGTAGGCCGCCCTCATCCGCCGACAGGGCAAAGGCCGCCTCCGCCTCCAGCTGCCGGGGCAGCATCTGCAGAAACAGGGACTGCCGGAGGCTCAGCTCCGCGCCCCGGCTCTTGAGATAATCCTTGAGCGCCCCGCGGCTCATGGTAAAGGACAGCTCCATCAGCCCGCCCTCCAGGTCCACGTCCAGATCGGCGGCGGGAAAGCACTCCGGCAGAAAATCCGCCAGGGCGGTCTCCAGATACTCCTCGGTGAGCACATAGCCCGCGCCGGGGCCCGACAGGGTCTCCTGCGCGGCGCTCCCTTCCCCGGACATCTCCGGCGCGCTCTCCGGGGCGTGTTCCCCCTCCGTCCGGGCGGTCTGGGTGCGCAGCACCGGGATGTGGGTCTCGGCAGCGGCCACCAGCGGCCGGTCGGTGGTGACGCTGACCAGCAGCACGGCGCAGCACACCAGGCAGACCGTCATCACGGCCAAATATCCGTATTCGGTGATAAATCGACGCATAATCTCCCCTCCTGGTGAAGGATATGCGGGCAAAACGCAAAAAAGCACCGCCGAAGCGGTGCTTTTGCGGGGTTTTTATCCCCGGAACTGGTACTGGTACAGGCCGGCGTAGATGCCGCCCTTTTCCATCAGCTGGTCGTGAGTGCCCTGTTCCGCGATGCCGTCCCGGGTGAGGACCACGATCTCGTCGGCATGTTTGATGGTGGACAGGCGGTGGGCCACCACAATGGTGGTGCGGCCCCGGCCCAGCTCCTCCAGCGACTGCTGGATGGCCATCTCGGTGGCGTTGTCCAGAGCGGAGGTCGCCTCGTCCAGAATGAGGATGGGCGGGTCCTTGAGGAACACCCGGGCGATGGAGATGCGCTGCTTCTGTCCGCCGGACAGCTTGACGCCCCGCTCGCCCACCTGGGTGTCATAGCCGTGCTCCAACGTCATGATGTAATCATGGATGCGGGCCTTTTTCGCCGCCTCCACGATGGCGTCGTCGCCGGCGCCCAGGTCGCCGTAGGCGATGTTTTCCTTGATGGTGCCGTTGAACAGGAACACATCCTGGGCCACCATGCCGATGTTCTTCCGCAGGGCGCAGCGGTCGATGGTGCGCAGGTCCATGCCGTCGATGGTGATGACGCCGCTCTCCGGCTCATAGAATCGGGGGATCATGTGGCAGAGGGTGGTCTTTCCGCCGCCGGATGGTCCCACCAGGGCCAGCGTCTCCCCCGCCTTTACCTGCAGGTTGAGATGATCGATGACCCGCTCCTTGCCGTCGGCAGCGTCGCTGTTCTGATAGCGGAAGGACACGTCCCGGAAGCAGATGTCCCCCGCCAGCCGGTCAGGCTTCAGGGCGTTGGGGTCCTCCGGCTCGGGCTCCCGGGCCAGGATCTCCTGAAAGCGCTTAAAGCCGGTCATGCCGTTGATGAACTGCTCAAAGAAGGAGATGATGCGGTTGACGGGCTTGAGGAAATTGTTGATAAACAGCAGATAGGCGGTGAACTGGCCCCCGTCGATGCGGCCGAAGTAAAAGAACAGGCCGCCCGCCACCAGGCCCGTGAGGTACATCAGGTCGGTGAACAGCCCGGTGCCGGAGTTGAAGTAGCCCATGGAGAAATAGGACCGTTCGCGGGCCTTCATCAGCCGGGCGTTGGCATCCATGAACTTTTTCACCTCGTGGTCGGCGGCTGTATAGGCCCGGGACACCCGCATCCCGGCGATGGCGGTCTCCACATTGGCGTTGACCTCGCCGGTCTCCACCCGGGCCTTTGCGAAGGAATCCCGCATCATTTTCCGGGCGTTCCAGGAAAACAGCAGCATGAGGGGCACCAGGGAAAAGGCGATCACCGCCAGCCACACGTCGATCCGGGAGAGCAGCACGAAGGAGCCGATGAGCATGACCGTGGCCAGAAACACGTTTTCAGGGCCGTGGTGGGCCAGCTCGGACACCTCCTGCAGGTCGTTGATCATCCGGGACATGAGGGTGCCGGTCTTGTTCTCGTCAAAAAAGGCGAAGGGCAGCTTCTGCAGGTGCCGGAACATATCCCGGCGCATATCCCCCTGCATCCGCACGCCCACGATGTGGCCCCAGTACTGGATGACGAAGTTCAGAAGGCACTTTGCCACATAGATGACCAGCATGACGCCGGCCCACACCAGCAGCAGCCGCAGCTGGCGGTTGGGGACGTAAACATTGATGATGTCCTGGGCGATGAGGGGATAGACCAGGTCGCAGCAGGCCACCAGAAAAGCGCACAGCATATCGATGGCGAACAATTTCCAGTGGGGTTTGTAGTAAGAAATGAACTTTTTGACCATAGACATAGAGGTAGGCTCCTTTCCCCGGTCACTCGCGGGCCTTGCGGTTGACCAGCATGGCTTTGTATTTGGAATAAACGATGGTCTGTTCGTGATACAGCCCGTAATAGCCCGACAGCAAAAAGCTCACCGCCACGGTGATGAGGAAATAGGGCATGGCCTCGTACCCGAACAGCTCAAAGGAGATGAGCAGCGACGCGATGGGACAGTTGGTGACACCGCAGAACAGGGCCGCCATGCCGCAGGCGGCGCACAAAGAAGGCGGCAGGCCCAGCAGGCCCCCGGCAACGCAGCCGAAGGTAGCCCCCACGCAGAAGGTGGGGACGATCTCGCCGCCCTTGTACCCGCAGCCGATGGTGACCGCGGTAAGGGCCATCTTCAGCAGAAAGGCGTACCAGTCGGCCTGGCCCTCCAGGGCGCGCTCGATCAGCCCCACGCCGGCGCCCAGATAGTCCTGATCCCCCCGGATGAGAAACACGGCGATGATGACGCAGCCGCCGCAGACCGCCCGCAGCCAGGGATTGTTCACCAGGGATCTGCACAGCTGTCCGCCCCGGTGGAGCACCACGCACAAAAGGGTGGCCGTGCCGGCGCACAGCGCCGCCAGCACCACCGTCCGTCCGGCGGTCCACAGGTCCATTTCCGGCACAAGGGCGATGGTGAACCGCTCCGGCCCGATGCCCATGGTGGGGGCGATGCGGGAGGCGATCAGGGCGGAAAAGACACAGGGCATCAGCCCGGCGTAATACATGACGCCCACGCTGGCCACCTCCAAAGCGAAAACGGCGGCGGCCATGGGAGTGCCGAACACGGCGGCGAAGGCGGCGCTCATGCCGCACATGACCACCACACGGCGGTCCCGGTCGTCCATCTTCAGCATCCGTCCCAGGGCATTGCCCAGGCTTCCGCCCAGCTGCAGGGCCGCGCCCTCGCGGCCGGCAGAGCCGCCGCACAGGTGGGTCAGCAGCGTGGCGCAAAAGATCAGCGGCGCCATCACCCAGGGCACGTCCTTTTGCGCGTGGATGTTGGACAGCACCAGGTTGGTGCCGCCGTCCTCGCCCAGAAAGCGGCGGTACAGAAACACGATGAGCAGTCCCGCCAGGGGCAGGCAGAACACCACCCAGCCGTGGTCCCCGCGGAACGCGGTAACGGTCCGCAGGCCCAGCGCGAACAGGCTGCTGATCCAGCCCACCACGCAGCCGGTGAGGACCGAGATCAGCAGCCATTTGCAGAACAGGCCCAGGTGTTTCCCCAGATGGGCCAGCTGTTCCTTCCATACAGAGGCGTTCACGGCGCTTCCCTCCATATCACAGGTTTTTCACAGATAAAGGTATTTTACACGATTTTCCTGCCGGATGCAACGATTTCCGCCAAAAAAGGACCAAGCGGGGCGCCGCTTTTCTGCCAGAGTTTTTCAGATATTACAACATTTTGTTCCATCTTTCAAAATAATCGTGCATTTTTTTCGTTTTCTATATTGAGATTTTTCGCTTCGGTGAGTATAATGGATGTGTTAATCATTAAGTGAGGTGAGACTATGGCACATACTTTCAAAGGCGGTATTCATCCCGACGATAAAAAGAGTGCTACCTCCGGCAAGGCAATCGAGCTGTTACCTGCTCCCGCGCAGGTGGTCCTGCCCATGTCCATGCACATCGGCAAGCCCTGCGAGCCCATTGTCAAGGTAGGCGACCATGTTTATCTGGGACAGAAGATCGCTGATTCTCAAGCTCCCGTTTCTTCTCCCATCCACGCCTCTGTCTCCGGCACCGTCGTGGCTGTGGAGCCCCGCCCCTACTCCTTCGGCTCCGAGATCCTGAGCGTGGTCATCGAAAACGACTTCAAGGATGAGAAGGACCCCTCCATTCATCCCCTGGACATCGACTCCATGACCTCTGAGGAGATCGTGCAGGCGGTCCGTGAGGCCGGCATCGTGGGCCACGGCGGCGCGACCTTCCCCACTTCCGTGAAGATCTCTTCCGGCCTGGGCAAGGTGGACGCCGTCATCATCAACGGCGCTGAGTGCGAGCCCTATGTCACGTCCGACCACCGCATCATGCTGGAGTACCCCTGGGAAGTGGTCGGCGGCGGCAAGCTGCTGGCCAAGATCTTCGGCGTGCCCGAGGTCAAGCTGGGCGTGGAGCTGAACAAGCAGGACGCCTTCCCCAAGCTGCAGGAGTACCTGCCCGAGGACGGCACCGTCAAGCTCTATCCCCTGGTGACCAAGTACCCTCAGGGCTCTGAAAAGCACATCATCAAGGCACTGACCGGCCGCGAGGTCCCCTCCGGCAAGCTGCCCGCGGACGCCGGCGCCGCCGTGTTCAACACCGACACCGCCGCGGCCATCTACCGGCTGTTCACCACCGGTATGCCCGCCATCCGCCGCATCGTCACCGTGTCCGGCAGCGCCATCGCCAACCCCAAGAACCTGGAATGCCGCATCGGTACCCCGGTGGAAAACCTGATCGACGCCTGCGGCGGCTTTGTGGCGCCCCCCAACAAGCTGATCATGGGCGGCCCCATGATGGGTATGCCCCAGTACCGTCTGGACATCCCCGTGATGAAGGGCTCCAACGGCTTCTTGGCCTTCTGCAAGGATGAGTGCACCACCGAGGAGCATCCGGCCTGCATCCGCTGCGGCAAGTGCGTTTCCGCCTGCCCCATGCATCTGATGCCCACCTATATTTATCAGTGCTCTGACAAGGGCGAGGTGGCCGACCTGGAGTATTACAACACCCTGGACTGCATCCAGTGCGGCGCCTGCACCTATGTGTGCCCCGCCAAGCTGCCTCTGATGCAGGGCATCCTGGTGGCAAAACAGCGTGTCATGGATGCGCGTAAAAAGAAGTGAGGCGAAACGATATGTACGATCTTTCTCAAGTCAAAGTCAGCAACTCGCCCCATATCCGCAGCGAGGACAACACCCGGCAGATCATGCTGGACGTCATCATCGCCCTGGTCCCCGCCCTGGCGCTTGCCATCTTCGTGTTCGGCGCCCGCGCGCTGGTGGTCACCGCTGTGTCCGTCATCGGCTGCGTGTTCTTCGAGTGGCTGTATAACAAACTGCTGAAAAAGCCCTGCACCATCGGCAACTGCTCCGCCATTGTCACCGGTATGCTGCTGGCTTATACCCTGCCTGTCACCGCGCCCCTGTGGATGGTGCTCATCGGCGACCTGTTCGCCATTGTCATCGTCAAGAGCCTGTTCGGCGGCATCGGCAAAAACTTCATGAACCCCGCTCTGGGCGGCCGCGCCTTTTTGATGGCCTCCTATCCCGTGTTCATGACCATGTGGAGCAAGGTCCACACCGCTCTGCCCCTGTTCGGCAGCTGTGATGTGACCTCCAGCGCCACCCCCCTCTCCTTCCTGAAGGAAGGCCGGCTGCCTGACGTCAGCATGACCGACGCCGCGCTGGGCATGGTGGGCGGCTGTATCGGTGAGGTCTCTGCCCTGGCCCTGCTGGTGGGCGGCGTCTGGCTGCTGTACCGCCGGGTCATCTCCCTGCGCATCCCCGTGGCCTTTATCGGCACCGTAGCCGTTCTGACCCTGATCTTCCCCAAGGGCGACGGCGGCGCTTTCACCTGGATGGCCTATGAACTGCTGTCCGGCGGCCTGATGCTGGGCGCCATCTTCATGGCCACCGACTACGCTTCCTCCCCCGTCACTCCCAGGGGCCAGATCATCTACGGCGTCGGCTGCGGCGTGCTCACCGTGCTGATCCGTTACTTTGGCTCTTATCCCGAAGGCGTATCCTATGCAATTCTGATCATGAACTGCTGCGTCTTCCTCATCGAAAAAATCTCCCAGCCTGTGAAGTTCGGCTATGTGAAGCCGGTGAAGGCTCCCAAGGCTGAGAAGGAGGCCGCGAAATGAACAATAAGATCGTCAAGCTGGCGCTGATCCTGTTTGCCGTCAGCGCTGCCGTGGCCCTGTGTCTGGGTCTGGTCAACGGCATCACCGCGGAGCGCATTAAGGTCATCGCCGATGAAAAGCTGGCCGCCGCCATGAACGCCGTCCTTCCCGCCGACGACTATCAGCCCGTGGATTACACCGGCGGCGACGTCCTGGTGGATTCTATCTATAAGGCCGGTGACAAGGGCTATGTGGTCCAGTGCACCGTGTCCGGCTCCCAGGGCTCCATCACCATGCTCACCGGCGTTGCCGCCGACGGCACGGTCACCGGCATCTCCGTCCTGGAGAGCGGCGAAACCCCCGGCCTGGGCGCCATTGCCGCCTCTTCCAGCGAAAAGGGTGAGACCTGGCGCGCCCAGTTCCAGGGCATTTCCTCTGCCGCCGTCACCAAGGATGGCGGTCAGATCCAGGCCATCTCCGGCGCCACCATCACTTCCCGCGCCATCTGCACCGGCGTCACTGCCGCGCAGAACGCCGTTAAGACCGTGGGTTAAGGAGGGTAATACATTATGAATGTGAAAAAACAGCTCAAAGACGGTCTGATCACCCAAAACCCCGTTCTGGTGCAGCTGCTGGGTATGTGCTCCACCATGGCCATCACCACCAGCCTGTTCAACGGTCTGGGCATGGGCCTGTCCGTCCTGATCATCCTGACCTGCTGCAACATCGTCATCTCCCTGCTGCGGAAGATCATCCCCAATGATATCCGCATCGCCATCTACGTGGTCGTCATCGCCGGCTTCGTCACCGTGGTGGACCTGCTGCTGCAGGCCTTCATCCCCGCGCTGTCCTCCGCTCTGGGCGTGTTCATCCCCCTGATCGTGGTCAACTGCATCATCATCGGCCGTGCCGAGGCCTTTGCCGCCAAGAACACCCTCGGCGCTTCCGCGCTGGACGGTATCTTCCAGGGCATTGGCTACACCATCGTTCTGGTGGCCATGTGCGTCATCCGTGAGTTCCTGGGCACCGGCGCTTTCGGCGGCGGCCTGCTGGATCCTGTCAAGGGCCTGTGCCTGGACGGCACCGGCGCCGGCTTCCAGATCTTCCCCGCTGAATACGGCGTCAGCATCCTGACCCTGCCCTTCGGCGGCTTCCTGACGCTTGGCTGCCTGATCGCCCTGACCCAGTACGCCATGCGCAAGAGCGAAGAAAAGAAAGCTGCTAAGAAGGAGGAAGTGAAATAATGGATTTTACCAAACTGCTTGAGATCACGCTGGGCGCGATCCTGATCAACAACTTCATTTTCTCCCAGTTCCTGGGCATCTGCCCCTTCATGGGCGTCTCCAAAAAGATGGACACCGCCGCCGGTATGGGCATGGCTGTTATCTTCGTCATGGGCCTGGCCTCCGCCATCTGCTATGTCATCAACGAGCTGGTCCTGATGCCCCTGAACCTGGGTTATCTGCAGACCCTGGCTTACATCCTGGTCATCGCCGCCCTGGTCCAGTTCGTGGAAATGTTCCTGAAAAAGGCCATGCCCAGCCTGTACAGCGCCCTGGGCATCTACCTGCCCCTGATCACCACCAACTGCGCCGTTCTGGGCGTGGTGCTGCTGAACACCCAGAACCACTACAACTTCATCGAGTCCCTGGTTTACGGCGTTACCGGCGGCATCGGCTTCCTGATCGCCATCGTGCTGTTTGCCAGCATCCGGGAAAAGCTGCGCTTCGCCGCGTATCCCAAGGCTTTTGAAGGCTTCCCCATCGCGCTGGTCACCGCCGGCCTGCTGGCTCTGGCCTTCATGGGCTTCTCCGGCATGAAGATTTGGTAAAGGAGGCACACTGAATTATGGATTTGATGAATATTCTGTACGCCGTTCTGGTGCTGGGCATCCTGGGCGGTATCTTCGGTGCTCTGTTGGCCTTTGCCTCCAAGATCTTCTATGTGGAACAGGATGAGCGCATCGACAAGATCATCGCCGTCCTGCCCGGCGCCAACTGCGGCGGCTGCGGCTACGCCGGCTGCTCCAACTGCGCCAGCGAGATCGTCGCCGGCAATGCCAAGATCACTGCCTGCCCCGTGGGCGGCGCCGCCTGCCATGAGCAGATCGCCCAGATCATGGGCGTGGAGGCCGGTTCCTCCGAAAAGATGGTGGCCCACGTCAACTGCTGCGGCGGCGAACAGGCCGTGAAAAAATATCAGTATGACGGTCTGAAGACCTGCGACGCCGCCAACAAGGTGGCCGGCACGCCCATGGCCTGCCCCAGCGCCTGTCTGGGCTATGGCTCCTGCGTGGCCGCCTGTAAGTTCGACGCCATCCATGTGATCGACGGCAAGGCTGTTGTGGACATGGACAAGTGCGTGGCCTGCGGCGCCTGCGCTGCCGCCTGCCCCAAGCACCTAATCGAGATGGTCCCCGCCAAGCAGAAGGTCTTTATCAGCTGCAGCAACACCCAGAAGGGCGCCGACACCCGCAACGCCTGCCAGATCGGCTGCATCGGCTGCACCCTGTGCGCCAAGAAGTGCCCCAAGGAAGCCATCACCATCACCAACTTCCTGGCCAAGATCGACTACAGCAAGTGCGTCAACTGCGGCCTGTGCGCCACGGTCTGCCCACGCAAGCTGATCGTCAATCTGCGCGCCCCCAAGGTGGAAGCTCCCGTTACCGAGGAGGTCAAGGCCTGATGGCCTGACCCCTTACCGCTTCGTTTTCCATCCCCTGATTTCATGAAAGGAGAGCGGCTATGGCCTATTATGACCGTTACAGAGGCTCCCGCCGGGCAAGGCGGAACCGGATCAAGATCATCCTGTTGATCTTGCTGCTGCTGGTCGTGGTAGGCATAGCCGTTCTCTTTTTCCTGCAGGACGCGGCGGTGTTTACCGCCGACGGCTTCCGTTTTCCCTTTTGGGAGCAGGAAAAACAGCCCCAGGAAAGCCAGCCGCCTCAAAACGCCGGAGACATCCAGCTGGAGATCGAGGACCCTCAGACGGGACAGACGCTCCCCGAGGGGTCCGTGCCCCAGCCCTCTGACCCGGAGACGGCTCCGGAGCCGACGGCAGCGCTGCTGCTGGACGGCAGCGCTCTTCTGACCGACGCATCCGGCGCGCTGCAGCAATTCCGGGACAGCGGCTGCGCCCAGCTTGCCCTCCAGGTCAAGACTCCTGACGGGCTCTCTCTCGTGGATGACGGCGGCGTCCGGGACGGTCTTTCTCCGGACGCAGAGAGCCTTTTGTCCGCGCTGGAGGGCGTGGACACTCCCAGGATCGCCGTGATCTCCGCCCTGCGGGACAATGTGCGTCCCCGCACGGCTCACCGTTCCTCCGCCCTGCACACCGCCAGCGGCGCCACCTGGCTGGACCGGGAGTACACGGCCTGGTTCGATCCTGCGGGCCAGGACACCCTTTCCTGCCTCACCGCTGCTGTGGAAGCCTGCCGGACCGCCGGCTTTGAGCAGGTGGTGCTGCAGAACTTCCATTATCCTACGGCGGGCAAGCTGGAGCTGATCGATTACGGCGACGGCCACACCCGCCAGAGCGCCCTCACCGGCCTGGCCCGCCAGCTCCGCGAGGCAACGGATATGCCCCTGGGACTGGTGCTCACCGGCGATGCCGCCGCCAGTCTTCTGGACAATGCTTCCGGTGAGGATGTGGCCGAATTGGCCCGGTATTTTGACATTCTCTATGTGCCCGCCGGCGGTTTTGACGCCGACGTGAGCGCCGTGGAGGAAGCCGTGGCGGACACCGGCTGCCGGGTGGGCCTGTATGTCACCGGCGGCGGAAAGGCGCCCGCGGAATTCCGGCAGGACTAT
This sequence comes from Clostridia bacterium, assembly GCA_029099685.1. GTDB lineage: Bacteria > Bacillota > Clostridia > Oscillospirales > Butyricicoccaceae > UBA4644. Next base: position 40,492 of record JAQXOO010000027.1, on the reverse strand, counting down.
ATCCAGATCCCCTGAAACAGAAAAAACAGCGGTATCCTCCACGGGATACCGCTTTCTTTTTATCAAATTTCCGTTCGGGAACAGGTGCGGCGCCTCCGGCGCGTGCTTTTTCCGGAGCGGTCAGCATCCGCGCTCTTTTTGCGCCTGCTCAAATTGCTCAAAGGACGCATATTCCCGCAGCACTGCCCCGCCTTCCCGGACAGCACGGCGCACCTCCGCCTCCGCCTGCCTGGCAGCGCCGGCCAGCGGCGCCAGGTCATCATAGCGGTAGGCTGACACAAGCTCCAGCCAGGGCAGGTCCCGCTGAAGGCAGACCGCCGACAGATACGCCAGCACCCGGTCGCCGCTTTCCGCGCAGCGATAGATCTTCTGAAAGGTGGAGGCCAGTTCTTCATAAAGGGCCGCCAATGCTTCGGGGTCCGGCGGCCCGCTTCGCGCCGGGCTGCGGCGTTTTCCGCTGTCCGGCCAGGGGCAGCTTTCCAGCAGCGCCCGGCAGGCCGTCCCGATTTCCCGGGGCGTTTCCCCTTTCAGCACCGCCAGGTACCGTTCTTCAAACCGCTCCGGAAGCGCCCGAAGCGCCAGCAGGTCGGAAAACTGCCGCTTCAGGCCATTATGAAAATAGGTCCCCTCCCGCAGGGCCAGCGCCTCTGCCAGGTCCATCAGGACAAAGCCCGCCTGCAGGCGGCTTTCCCCCAGTCCGCAGTCCGGGTCCGGGAGCCAGCTCCAGGCTCGCCCGGCGCGTTCCCGGGCGGCAGCCTCCCGCAGGTCTTTCTTTCGCAGCGCGGCGGACAGCCTTCCCTGAAGCTGCCGGAACCGCAGCAGGTCGCCGGCGGTATCGAACCACAGCACCCTGGCGTCCCCCAGCAGCGGCAGCAGCGGCTCCTCCAGACGTGCCAGTCCCTCCAGCCGTTCCCAGGTGAGGGGGAAGAAGTCATATCCCACGCCTTGGAGGAGAAAGGTGCGGGCCAGTGCCCGTCCTTCCCCGGTTTTCGGCACAAAATAGCAGTCCAGGTCCGAGTGCTCATTGGCCGTGCCGCTGACATGGGAGCCGAACAGGCAAACCAGCGCCGCCTTTCCGGAAAAGCTGCGCCGGGCCGTCTCCTTCAGCCATGCGGCCAGCCTGTCCCGTGTTTCCCGCCCCATGGGCATCCCTCCGTTTCCATTTTTCACTATAGCATGAAAAAAACCACTTGACAAGATATGCCAACACGGTTATACTGATGCTGTTGGTTATAAACAGACAGAAGAAAGGAGGTGCACAAGATGAAGAATCGGAATGGCGAAAACCGCATCGTTTCAGTTTTTCTCTCAGAGGTCATTTTGTGCACCGGAGCTTTGGCATAACTGCCGCCTTTTTTGTATGGTTGCGCCCTCTGAGTTGGTCAGAGGGCGCTTTTTTACGCCCATTTTCCGAAAGGAGCGTGTACTTTTTTCATGGAACCCAATTACAAGCTGTCCCGCCAGCAAAAGATCCGGCTCATCACCCGCTATCTGCGTGGCTGCTGGCCCTATTTTGCGGTGGGACTGGCCTGCGCCTGTCTGAGCATGGCCCTCAACGCCCTGACGCCCCAGATCATCAAGGTCACCGTGGACTCGGTCCTGGGTGACAAACCGGCCGGGCTGCCGGTCTTTCTCCAGAACTGGCTGGGCTGGGAGACCCTGCGGCAGCAGCCGCTGCGGGCCCTGTGGCTGGCGGCGGCGAGTGTGCTGGCAGTGGCCGTCCTCCGGGGCGTGTGCAGCTTCGGCCAGCGGCTCAATCTGGCCAAAGGCTCGGAGTCCTATGTAAAGGCCATCCGAGACGACCTGTACCGGCACATCCAGCACCTGACCTTTGCCTGGCACAAAGCCCACCCCACCGGCGATATCATCCAGCGCTGCACCTCTGACGTGGATGTGATCCGCAGCTTTGTGTGCAACCAGATGATAGAGGTGGTGCGGACGGTGTTCCTCATCTGCCTGTACATGGGCATCATGTTCTCCATGAACCTGCGGCTTTCGCTGGTGGCGCTGGCTTTTATCCCCGTGGTGGGCCTGTCATCCGGCGTATTTTACGCCAAGATCTCCAGCCGGTTCAAGGACGCGGACGAGGCGGAGGGCGCCCTGACCACCTGTGCCCAGGAAAACCTCACCGGTGTGCGGGTGGTGCGCGCTTTTGGCCGGGAAATGTATGAGGAAGAAAAGTTCGGCCAGAAAAACCACTATTTTTCCGCCCTGTGGATCCGTCTGGGCAAGCTGCTGTCGGTCTATTGGGCCTCCGGCACGCTGCTCACCGCCCTGCAGGTGATGGTCATCATGCTGTGCGGCATTGTGGAGACGGTCAACGGCCGCATGACCCTGGGCGCTTTCATCGCCTTTATCTCCTACAACGAATCTCTGGCCTGGCCGGTGCGTTCCCTGGGCCGCGTGCTGTCCGAGATGAGCAAGGCGGGCGTTTCCATGGACCGCGTAGGCTATATTCTCAACTCTGAGGAGGAGACAGACATCCCCGGCGCGGTGGAGCCGGTTTCCGGCGACATCGTCTTTGACCACGTTACCTTCGGCTACGAGGGTCAGGATGTGCTGCGGGACGTGTCCTTTACCATCCATGAGGGCGAGACCTTCGCCATCCTGGGCGGTACCGGTTCGGGCAAGAGCACCCTGGTGCATCTTCTGGACCGGCTCTATGACCTGAAGGACGGCCAGGGCTCCATTACCATGGGCGGCGTGGACATCCGCAAAATGAAGCGGGAAGCCCTGCGGAAAAACATCGGCCTGGTGCTGCAGGAGCCCTTCCTGTTCTCCCAGACCATCGGTGAAAACATCTGCGCCACCCGGCCCAAGGCCGCTCCCGAGGAGATGCGGCGGGCCGCCTCCATCGCCTGTGTGGATGACGCCATCACCGCCTTTCCCGACGGGTACGAGACCGTTGTGGGCGAGCGGGGCGTCACCCTGTCCGGCGGCCAGAAGCAGCGGGTGGCCATCGCCCGGATGCTGATGCAGCAGGCACCGGTGATGATCTTTGACGACTCCCTGTCCGCCGTGGATGCCGAGACCGACACCAAGATCCGTGCCGCCCTGCGGGATTCCCTGGCATCCGCCACGGTGATCCTGGTGTCCCACCGCATCACCACGCTGATGCAGGCCGACCGCATCCTGGTGCTGGACGGCGGGCGGGTGGCCGATCTGGGCACCCATCAGGAGCTGATCTCCCGGCCCGGCATCTACAAGGATATTTATGACATTCAGATGCGCGCCGACGACCGCGCGCTGATTCTGGAAGGAGGCGAGCAGTAATGGCCGCATTTGACGAACAGGACTATACACAATCCTTTGACCTGCGGATCTGGAAGCGGCTGACGCCCTTCCTCCGGGCCTACCGGCTGGACTTTGTGGGAATGCTGGTGTTCAACGGCATATGCGCCCTGGTGGACGTGATACTGCCTTTGTTCCAGCGGTACGCCATCGGCAATTTTATCGAGGCCGGCACGCTGAAGGGCCTGTGGCCCTATGCCCTGACCTATCTGGCGGTCATCGTGCTGCAGTCGCTGTCGGTGGTGGCCTTTGCCCGGAACTCCATGCGCATCGAGATGCTCATGGGCCGGGATATGCGGGATAAGCTGTTCCACCATCTGCAGACCCTGTCCTTTTCCTTCTACAACGTGACCCCGGTGGGCTATCTGCTGACCCGGGTCATGAGCGACACCAACCGCATCGCCAGCATGATCGCCTGGAACTTCACCGATATTCTGTGGGCGCTGTTTTACGTGGGCGGCAGCTTTGTTTCCATGCTGCTGCTCAACTGGAAGCTTGCCCTGGTGGTCATCCTCATCGTGCCCGTCATGGCGGTGCTCACCGCTTATTTCCAGAACCGCATCCTCCACTGGAACCGAAAGGTGCGCAAGCTGAACTCCCGCATCACCGGCGCCTTTAACGAAGGCATCACCGGTGCCAAAACCACCAAGACCCTGGTGATGGAGGACCAGTCCAGCGACGCTTTTAACCAGCTCACCGCCAAGATGAAGGATTCCGGCATCCGGGCCGCCCGGCTCAACGCCGTTTATATCCCGCTGGTACTGTTTTTCAGCACCATGGCGGTGGCCATCGTGCTGCTGCGGGGCGGCTATCTGGTGCTGGACCAGGTGCTGGAGCTGGCCACCCTGTCTGCCTTTACCAGCTACGCGGTGGGCATCTTCGAGCCTATCCAGATGACGGCGGCCAACATCGCCGAGTTCATCTCCCTGCAGGCCTCCATCGAGCGGGTCACCGATCTGCTGGACAAGGAGCCTCAGGTGAAGGACACCCCGGAGGTGGAGGCCAAATACGGCGATTCCTTCCACCCCAAAAAGGAAAATTGGGAGCCGCTGCGGGGCGAGATCGAGTTCCGGGATGTGACCTTCCGCTATCCCGACGGCGGCGAGGATGTACTGCAGCACTTTTCCCTGCACATCCCTCAGGGCACCACGGTGGCCATCGTGGGCGAGACCGGCGCGGGCAAGAGCACCCTGGTGAATCTGGCCTGCCGGTTCTTTGAACCCACCGGGGGACAGATCCTCATCGACGGGGTGGATTACCGGGAGCGGAGCCAGCTGTGGCTGCACTCCAACATCGGCTATGTGCTGCAGAACCCCCATCTGTTCTCGGGCACGGTGAAGGAAAATATCCGCTACGGCCGTCTGGACGCCACCGACGAGGAAGTGGAGGCCGCCGCCCGGGCGGTGTCTGCCGATACCGTGGTGGCCAAGCTGGAAAAGGGCTGGGACAGCGACGTGGGCGAGGGCGGCGACCGCCTCTCCACCGGCGAAAAGCAGCTGATCTCCTTTGCCCGGGCGGTGCTGGCAGACCCGCGGATCTTTGTGCTGGATGAGGCCACCTCTTCCATCGACACCCAGACCGAGCAGCTCATCCAGAACGCCATCGACCATCTGCTGCGGGACCGCACCTCCTTCCTCATCGCACACCGCCTGTCCACCATCCGCAAGGCCGACCTGATCCTGGTGGTCCGGGACGGCAGGATCGTGGAGCAGGGCAAGCACGAGGAGCTGCTGCGGAAACGCGGCTATTACCACGACCTGTATTCCAAGCAGTTTGCCGAGGAGTCCCAGGCCAAGATTTTGAAGTAAGGAGAGTTTTTTATGTTGATTCGCGAGGCAAACCCCGGCGAAGGCCCCATTTGCGACGAATTGCTCACCCAGCTGATCCAAATGGAGAGCCGGTGGGATGAAAACATGGATGAGACCTTCACTGTCTGCGACAACTATGAGCACCGCATGACCGAGGACGACACCCTGCTGCTGGTGGCCGAGGAAAACGGCGAGATCATCGGATTTCTGTTCGGTTTCCTCTACCCTTCTCCGGTGCATAAAAAGCCCCTGGCTCTGCTGGACGCCCTGTATGTCCGTGAGGAACACCGGAAACAGGGCTGTGGCAAGGCGCTGGCAAACCGCTTTCTGGACTTTGCCCAGAAGCAAGGTGCCGCCTCCGTGGAACTCAAGGTAATAACCCAAAATGCCGCCGCCCTCCGCCTGTATGAAAGCCTGGGCTTCGGCGAGATCAAAAAATATATGCAGTGCAAGCTGTGACACAAAAACAGAGAAGCCGGCGAAACAATGCCGTTGGGTTAATCCAACAAACGAAGAAAGCACCCGTTTGGGTGCTTTTTCTGTTAAGCAGTGATGCCGATCCTATAAAAGGAATGATTGCGGTACAGTAACCATCAGGCAAACACTCAGCATAGGGTCCGGGGGCGGGCAAACCAGACCGTTGCGGCTCCCCAGGCCGCTTTTTCTTTTGTACCGTCAACGGCATGTTTCCTTTTCGGCGGGTCGAAAAGAAAAGGTGGAATTGGAACGGTGCATTCTTCAAGAAAGCACTTGTCGCCTGATTGCGATTTTTTCAGAAATCCACTCTGCATTACAACACGAGCAAGCTTTCGCAGACCTCCTCCACCGTTTTGCCGGTGGTGTCCAGCTTTTGGGTGTTCAGCGACTCATACAACGGCAGATAGGACAGGCTGCGGCCGATGACGTCGGGCTTGCGCAGGCCGGCCTCGATGTCTTTTTGCAAACGCTCCTCCAGCGCCTCGGGCGCGGCGGTGAGGGAGATCAGATGCAGTTCCACATCCCGCAGGGTCAGCCGGGAGAGCAGCCCGTCCAGGATCTCCTGCCGGTGTATCACCCAGCAAAAGACCACATTGTCACAGACGCTGCACTGCAAAAAATTGCCCAGCAGGTGGCAGATGTTGTCCAGCACCATGGCCTTTGTCTCGTCGGTGACGTAAAAAGGGCGCATATCCCAGCACCAGTCACCGTCCAGAAAGACGCAATTGGGCAGCCGCTGCTGCAGCGCCCTGGACACGGCGGTCTTGCCCACGCCCATGGGGCCGCCGATCACATACAGGCGCTTCATTCAGGCCTTCTTCCGGATGGGGTGGCGGATGACGGTCTTCCACTTGTCGGGGGACACCTTGCGGGCGTCGGACAGGTAAATCTCATGGTGCTGCCGGCCGCTCTCAAAATCGTTTTCATAGCCCTGCAGGGCCAAAAAGGCATCCATCCGCGCCACCGAGGCGGGCTCGTCATCATAAGGGCCGTGGTGCATCATCTGAACGCACAGGCCCTCGTCAACAGTGAGCAGTTCCGCGGCGGAACAGTCCAGCTTCTTTTTCCGGGCGGCCTCCTCCGCCGCCCAGGCAAGCTCGTCCCGGGTGACGAACTGAGGCAGGCGGATACAGGAGATCCACTGAAAGGCGGTCTTGTTAGAGTAATCCACCCCCTGAACACCCTCCTGCCGCCAAAAGCCCTCCAGCGGCGGCACCACAAAGTCGAAATAGCCCTCAATGCGCCGGTCCCCCAGCTTGCTCATTTTGATGGTATAGGCCACGGCGTACAGCACGCCGATGGCCGCCTTGTAGGCGCCGCCCTCCTCATTGGGGTCGCCCCGTCCCCGGACGGCCACATAGGTCATGGGCGGGACCGTGACGATCTCCGGCTGGTTTTTGGGCAGATAGAATTCCTTATACTCCTTTTTAAAATCAAAGGCCATGATTCCACCTCAGATTATCGAACTTTTGTTCTATTTTAGCGCAGATTTCCCAAAATGTCAACGAAAAAAGCGGCCCGAAGGCCGCTTTTTCTCAGATCTCTTCTTTTTTCAGCAGAATGTAGCCGGTAAAACTGGCCAGCAGCACCAACAGCAGGGGCAAAAAGGCCCTGGACGCGTAGTACACCAGCATCCAGGCGGCGTCGGTCAGGGCCTGCAGCCTGCGGACAAAAAACGCCGCGCGGACGGCCAGCGCCACAGGCACCAGCACCGCCAGCCAGCACAGGCCGTATTCCACTGCAAACAGCCTTCTGCCGCCCTGGCCCAGCAGGTCCGGCTGACGGCGGCCCAGCACCAGAAAAACGGCCAGCAGCGCCAGCAGCAGCGATCCGCACCGGGTCCCGTCCAACAGGCTGGCCCCCAGTCTCCCTTCAGCGCCGGACAGGCCGGTCACCGCCAAAAAATATTGGGGATGGCTCCCCAGCAGCTGCCAACAGCAGCCGCACACCGCCGCCAGCGTCAGCGCCAAAAAACGCTTCTGCCGCAGCTCCAGCCGGGACAGCAGGCCCCCGTCCGGGTCCTCCAGGTCCGCCAGGCCTTCCCGCAGCTGCAGCCCGCCGTAGTTCAGCCCCAGCACCGCCAGCAGGGAAAACAGGGCCGTCAGCAGCGCCACGCCCCGCAGGCCCAAAACCGTGCTGTCATACAGCCCAGAAAACAGACTGCCCAGCAGCAGGGCGCACAGGGGCAGCACGGCCATGCACAGACCCAGAACCGTCAGCCGAAACTCCGCCCGGCGGTACAGCCGCGCCCGGTGCTTCTGTCTGGTCCCTGCAGTCCGCTCCGCGCTTTGCAGCCTTTGCCCGGCCAGAAGATCGTCGGCGGTAACGCCGTAAAACTCCGCCAGGTCGGGCAGGATGGTGATATCCGGCAGTCCCGCCCCCGACTCCCACTTGGAAATGGTCTTGTTGGAAACACATAACGCCTCCGCCACCTGTTCCTGGGTCATGCCCCGGGCTTTTCGCAGGGTACAGAGAAACGCGCCCGTGCGGGCGGCATCCACAGCTTCATGCATATACATCGCTCCTTTCTGCCGCCATTCTGCCGCACGCAGAGGAAAAAAGCCACCCAACAGCAGGGAAATTTCCTCTACGCAGCGGAGAACCGGGGCAAAAGGCAGCTTTCCGCGCCTTAAAAGGGCTGATAGGGATCCCGCCGGTCATAGGCCCAGGCCGCCTTGCCGTAATAAACCAGCATAAGAACATAAGCGGCGATGGCCACCAGATACAGCCATCCGGTGATAAGGCTGGCCAGCAGCCGCACCACCACCCAGATGGCGAAGCACTGGTAGATCCGGTCGGCAAACAGGTCCCGTCGGGCGATGTGCTGCAGGTCCCGGACCCCCAGCACGCAGAAATACATTACAAAGAAGCTGCCCAGATCGGTGATATAGAACAAAATGTTGGACACCAGCGACGGAAGATGCAGGGTAAACAGACCCATCTGCTGCACGAACTGCAGAATGGTGACGGCGGCGGTATAGCCGCACAGAAGCTTAGAGAACCAGCCGGCATAATGCCAGAACTGCGTCTGGGGCAGCTCCTCTGCGCCCCGCATGATGAACCAATAGCCCAAGGCCTGGCACAGGCCGCCCACAAAGCTGAACACCACCGACACCTTTGCGCCGAAGGGCAGGAACAGCATGAGCAGCATCACCCAGCGGGCCAGGTCAGCCATGGCCAGCAATACGCCGAAAAAGACTTTTTTCATGGGTTTCCTCCTTTGAAACACGGGCCGGACCACCGAAGCAGGCTTCCCGCCCCAAACACCCTGTAAACCAGGGCGCGGATGGTCACGCAGATTGGAAAAAAGACACCGCAGACGGTTCTGCGGTGCCTTAAAAATCATCGTTTAGCGATACATTTTTTTCTTGGCGCGGGCGGCCTCACTCTTCTTGCGGCGCTTGACGCTGGGGCTCTCATAGCACTCACGCTTACGGAGTTCGGAAAGCACACCGGACTTAGCGCAGGAACGCTTAAAGCGGCGCAGAGCGTTGTCCAAAGACTCATCCGGCTTCACACGGATCTCAGACATTTCATTTCCCTCCCTCCATGAACAAACACAAATGATGACACGCATCACATAGTTATTATATCCAGGCAAGTCCCTTTTGTCAAGTGATTTACTGCGGTTTCGCCACAAAATTCACGATTTTCTTTTTAATAACAATGGCCTTGACCACCTTCATCCCCTGCAGGGCACTCTGGATCTTTGCGTCTGCCAGCGCCTGCTCCTCAATGGACTTTTCATCGGCATCGGCGGAGATGGTGATGACGGACCGCACCTTTCCGTTGACCTGGACGGCGATCTCCAGGGCGGCGTCCACCGTCTTGCTCTCGTCATAGCTGGGCCACTGGGCCTGGGCCAGCATCCCGCCGCCGAACAGCATCTCATTCAGCTCCTCAGTGATGTGGGGGGCGAAGGGGTTGAGCATGGTGATGAACATCTTGAACTCCGCCTTGTTGCAGCCGTTCTTTTCCAGCTGGTTCAGCAGGCCCATCATGGCGGCGATGGCGGTGTTGGCCTTGAGGTTGTCGGCGTCCTCGCCCACCTTCTTCAGGGTCTTGTGGAGGGCGGCCTCGTTGGCGGGAGTGAGGGTGTCGCCCTCCGCCAGGTTTTCAGACAGGTTCCACACCCGGTCCAGGAATCGCTTGCAGCCCTTGATGGCCTTGGGGTCCCAGGGGGCGGCCTTTTCAAAATCGCCCAGGAACATCTCGTACAGGCGCATGGTGTCGGCGCCGTATTCCGCCACGATGTCGTCGGGGTTGACCACGTTGTTCAAGGACTTGGACATCTTGACGATGGGATGCTCGCTCATCTCGCCGTATTCTTCCACCAGATGGCGGCGGGCGGCGGCCTCGTCCCCGTACTGGGCCAGCAGCTTTTCCTTGTCCCCGTCGCTCATATTGTCATAACAGCGGGGGTTCAGGCCCAGGATCATGCCGTGGCTGGTGCGCTTCTGATAGGGCTCGGCGGTGGGCACCACGCCGATATCATACAGGAACTTGTGCCAGAAGCGGCTGTAGAGCAGGTGTAGGGTGGTGTGCTCCATGCCGCCGTTGTACCAGTCCACCGGCGTCCAGTAATCCAGCGCTTCCTTGGAGGCCAGAGCCTTGTCATTGTGGGGATCGCAGTACCGCAGGAAATACCAGGAGGAGCCGGCCCACTGGGGCATGGTGTCGGTCTCGCGCCGGGCAGGGCCGCCGCAGCAGGGGCAGGTGGTGTTGATCCAGTCGGTGCACTTGGCCAGGGGGCTTTCGCCGTTGTCGGTGGGCTCATAGGACTCCACCTCCGGCAGCTTCAGGGGCAGTTCCTCCTCGGGAACGGGCACCCAGCCGCACTTTTCGCAGTACACCAGGGGGATGGGCTCACCCCAGTAGCGCTGGCGGGAGAACACCCAGTCCCGGAGCTTGAAGTTGACCTTCCGGCGGCCGATGCCCTTTTCCTCGATCCAGTCCTTCATGTAGGGGATGGCTTCCTTAACGGTCATGCCGTTGAGGAAGTCGGAATTGACCATGACGGCGTTTTCGTCCTTGGAGGTAAAGGCGGCCTTGGTGACGTCGCCGCCGGAGACCACCTCGATGATGTCCAGACCGAACTTTTTGGCGAACTCCCAGTCCCGGTCGTCGTGGCCGGGGACGGCCATAATGGCGCCGGTGCCATAGCCCATCAGCACGTAATCAGAGACAAAGATGGGGATCTCCTTCCCGTTGACGGGGTTGATGGCGGCCACGCCTTCCAGCTTGACGCCGGTCTTGTCCTTGGCCATCTCGGTGCGCTCGAAGTCGGATTTCCGGGCGGCGGCCTGCTGATAGGCCTCCACCGCGTCCCAGTTGGAGATGCGGTCCTTCCACTGCTTCAGATAGGGATGCTCCGGGGACATGACCATGTACGTAACGCCGAACAGGGTGTCGGCACGGGTGGTGAAGATGGTAAGGGTATCGCCGGTGGTGGCGGTGAAGTTGACCTCCGCGCCCTCGGACCGGCCGATCCAGTTGGTCTGCTGCACCTTGACCCGATCGATAAAGTCCACATCTTCCAGGTCGTCAATGAGGCGCTGGGCGTATTTGGTGATGGCCAGCATCCACTGGCTCTTTTCCTTGCGGACCACCGGGGCACCGCAGCGCTCGCAGACGCCGTTGACCACCTCTTCGTTGGCCAGAACACACTTGCAGCTGGTGCACCAGTTGACCGGCATGGAAGCCTTATAAGCCAGGCCCTTTTTAAAGAGCTGCTGGAAGATCCACTGGGTCCACTTGTAATAGTCCGGGTCGATGGTGGCCACCTCACGGCTCCAGTCAAAGCTCAGGCCCAGAGAGGTGAGCTGCTCTTTGAAGTGGGCGATGTTGGCCCGGGTGAATTTTTCCGGATGCACATGGTTTTTGATGGCGTAGTTCTCGGCGGGCAGGCCGAAGGCGTCCCAGCCCATGGGATACAGAACATTGTAGCCCTGCATCCGCTTTTTCCGGGCCACGATGTCCAGGGCGGTGTAAGAACGGGGATGGCCCACGTGCAGGCCCGCTCCGGAGGGATAGGGGAACTCCACCAGGGCGTAAAACTTGGGCTTGGAGTAGTCATCGGTGGCGTGGAACACGCCGGCTTCCTCCCACTTGGCCTGCCATTTCTTTTCGATGCGGTTAAATTCGTATTTCATTTTGTTTCGTCTTCTTTCACAGTGAGATTGGAAATGTCGATCCGGGTACCGTCGCCCCATAGTCGCTCCAGGGCGTACATTTCCCTTGCCTCCTGCTGAAAGATGTTCACCACCACGCCGGTGTAGTCCACCAGCACCCAGTTGGAGGTGACGCCCTCACGGTGGTGGGGGACAACGCCCAGGGTCTCCTTCACCTTGTCCTCGATCTCATCGCCCAGGGCGCGGATATGGGTGCTGGAAGTACCGGTCATGATGACGAAGTAATCGGTGAGGGTGGTCTTGTCGTCCACCTTCATCACCACGATGTCACGGGCCTTTTTGCTGTCGGCGGTCCTGACGATGGCTTCCATCAGCTCTTTGCTTTCGCTCATATTGTTTCCTCCGTTTCCACGGCAGATTTTCGGATTTTCAGGGCGTCCAGCGTCCTGTAATAGGGCACTCTCCCCTGCTCCCGGATAAAGGCGGCCGTCCGCTCCATAGCAGAGGTGACGGCGGCTTCCAGGTCGGTGAGGGCCAGCGCCCGCAGGCCTTCCACACCGGGCCAGCTGCGGGTCTCCTCACACATATCGGCCACATAAAGGATCTTTTGCAGCGTGGTCATACAGACGGCTCCGGTGGTATGGGTGCGGATGGCCTCCACGATGTCCGGGGGCATTTTGAACACCCGCCGGGCGGTCTCCGCGCCGGTATCGGCGTGGATCAGGGATGCAAAATCCCCCTCGTCATAATCATACATTATATTCCACTTTTCGCACAAGGTCAACTGTTCTTTTTCGCTGAGGCCCTTGGTGCAGTCGTGGAGGATGGCGGCGGCCCGGGTACCGTAGTCATCCGTGCCGTACCGGGCGGCCATTTGGGCGGCCATGCGCTCGCAGCCCAGAATGTGGGCCATGCGTTTGGGGCTGACCCTGGCGGCCACCTCCTGCCGCAGCCGCTCCAGCGGGGGCAGGTACAGCCGGTTTTCCCGGATATAGTCCAGCACCGCGGGGTGCAGCAGCCGGGGAGACAGGCTCTCCCGCACCTGGGTGGAGCTGATGGGCAGCACCGGATTGTCCACGATGTCCACGGAGGCGCCCAGATGGGCCTCCAGCCAGGCGGCCTTTTCCCGGATGCGCTGCCGGTCCTGCCGGTCCCGGGCCACCACCGCCAGGCGGCACAGCCGTGCGATGGTCTCCGGCGCACGCCAGCGGTCAAAGGACATCACCATGTCGGTGCCCATCACCATCCAAAGCTCCGCACCGGGGCAGCGTTCCTTCAGCTCCAAAAGGGTGTCCACCGTGTAGCTGGGGCCCTGCCGCTCCAGTTCCAGGCCGCAGGCCTCCACCCGGTCCATCTGGGCGGCGGCAATGCGGCACATCTCCAGCCGCTGGACAGAGGTGGCGGAGCCTTCCGGCAGGGTCTTGTGGGGCGGGATGCCCGCGGGCATCAGCAGCAGCCTGTCCAGCCCCAGCGCCGAGACCACGGCCTGCGCCGCGGCCATATGGCCCAGGTGGGGCGGATTGAAGGTGCCGCCGTAAACCGCCAGCCTCACCGGGCGGCCGCGAAGATCCCTCCGGCGGGCCTTTGCGGCGGAAGCTTGCCGGCCATGCCGGCCTTTCGGACTGTTCTACCCATGTTATTTCTCCCGGGGGAGGACGATGCCGGGCTTTTCGGGGTTGGGCTTGTACAGCACCAGCTTGGAGCCGATGCATTGAACGGGCTCCGCCTCCAGCGCTTCGCACAGAAGTTCGCTGGCCTCCCGGGCGGTGAGCAGGGCGCTTTCCAGCACCCGGATCTTGATGAGCTCCTTTGCCTTGAGCTCCAGCGCGGCCTGCTGGGCCACGCTTTCGGTGACGCCGTCCTTTCCGATCTGCTGGGTAGCGGGGATGGTGTTGGCCAGGCCCCGCAGATAGGCCCGCTGTTTGCTTGTCAACATAGTATTTCCTCTATTCTTTTCAATATTATTTTGCAATGCTTGGTCATCCCGGGCGGCGGGAAGCGCGGTGGAAGGGCCTCACGGCAAGCACACCGCGGGACCCCCGGCAAGCCCGGGGTGACAGGGCTTATTCTTTTTTGAGCGTGCCGGTAAGCGCCCGATGGATGCCGGCCGCCTTGTCCAAGGAGGGCAGCAGGCACAGGTTAAAGAACGTTCCTGCCCGTTCTCACAGACGGTACAGCAGCAGGTTCACAGCTGCGAACGCTTCCGGGGCGATGCCCAACAGGATCCGTTTCATGGCAGGTTCTCTGTTTGGCTGTGTCATTACAGGCCCCGCTTTTCCAGTTCCTCGCGGGTCAGGCGCAAAGCGTTTGCCCGGTGGGAAATGGCGTTTTTCCGCGTCTGGGGCATGGAGGCGAAGGTCTGGCCCTCCTCCGGCACAAAAAACACCGGGTCGTAGCCAAAGCCGCCCTGGCCGTGGTTTTCGGTGAGGATCACCCCGCGGCACACGCCCCGCAGGGCAAACTCGGTACCGTCCGGATAGACACAGGCGATGGCCGAGACGAACTGGGCCCCCCGCTGTTGGGCGGGGACGTCCTTCAGCCTGGACAGCAGGAAGTCCACCCGGTCCTGGTCGGAGCCGGGGCAGTAGCGGGCCGAGCGGATGCCCGGCTCGCCGTGGAGGAAATCCACCTCCAGCCCGGAATCGTCCGCCAGAGCGGGCAGGCCGGAGGCTTTGCAGGCGGCCCGGGCCTTGATCAGGGCGTTTTCCTCAAAGGTGCTGCCGTTCTCTTCCGGGTCGGTGGCGATGCCCGCCTCCTTCATGGAGAGGAAGCGCCTGCGGTCGTTTTCCAGAATGGCGCGGATCTCCTCCAGCTTGTGCCCGTTGTTGGTGGCGATGACATAGGTATCCATCGATATCCTCCTCTCAGCGAAACAGGTGGCCCACCGCCTGCTTTTGGGCGGCCACCAGCTGGCGGATGCCGTTTTGGGCCAGCAGGTACATATCGTCCAGCTCCTTTTTGCTGAAGGGCCGCTCCTCACCGGTGCCCTGCAGCTCGATGATGTTGCCCTCGTCATCCATGATGAAGTTGAAGTCCACCTGTCCGCCGCTGTCTTCCACATAGTCCAGGTCGCACGCCGGCTCGTCGTTGACGATGCCCACGCTGACGGCGGCCACATAGGAATACAGGGGCATACAGTTCAGGACCCCCTGCTTTTTCAGCTTGTCCAGGGCCAGCACCAGGGCGCAGAAGGCGCCGGTGATGGAGGCGCAGCGGGTGCCGCCGTCGGCCTGGATCACATCGCAGTCCACGGTGATGCACCGCTCGCCCAGGGCCTCCAGGTCCACCACGGAGCGCAGGGCGCGGCCGATGAGCCGCTGGATCTCCGCGGCGCGGCCGTTGAGCTTCAGCTTGCTGATGTCCCGGGGGGTGCGGGTGGCGGTGGCCCGGGGCAGCATATTGTATTCGGCGGTGACCCATCCCCGGCCCTTGCCCTTGAGGAAGGGCGGCACGGTGTCCTCCACCGTAGCGTTGCAGATGACCTTGGTGTTGCCGCAGGAGATGAGGACGCTGCCCTCGGGGTAGCAGATGAAATCGGTGACGATGGACACCGGGCGGATCTCCCCGGGCTTTCTGCCGTCATGTCTGGCCATTTACGCATCCTCCTTCTCGTCAAAGAAGGCCCGGGTGAACTCCAGGGCGTTGAACTCCAACAGGTCGTCCGCCTGCTCGCCCACGCCGATGAACTTGACAGGGACCTTCATGGCCGAGCTGACATGGATGGCGATGCCGCCCTTGGCGGTGCCGTCCAGCTTGGTGAGGACCAGACCCGTAAGGCCGGTGACGCTGTTGAAGCCCTCGGCCTGGGAGATGGCGTTCTGCCCGGTGGTGGCGTCCAGCACCAAAAGGGTCTCCACGCTGGCCCCGGGCAGCTCCCGGTCGATGACCCGGCGCATCTTTTCCAGCTCGTTCATCAGGTTCTGCTTGTTGTGCAGGCGGCCGGCGGTGTCACAGATGACCACATCCACCCCCCGGGCCTTTGCGGCGGTGAGCGCGTCAAAGATCACGGCGCTGGGGTCCGCGCCCTCGGAATGCCGGACGATGTCCGCCCCGGCCCGCTGGGCCCAGATGGAAAGCTGGTCCGCGGCGGCGGCGCGGAAGGTGTCGGCGGCGGCGAACAGCACCTTTTTCCCCTGAGCGGTGAGCTTGGCGCCGATCTTTCCGATGGAGGTGGTCTTTCCCACGCCGTTGACGCCCACCATCAGAATGACCGAGGGCTTGGTCTCCAGCCGCAGGCCGCCGTTGGGCGCCATCTTGTCCGCCAGGATCTTTGCCAGGCAGTCGATGACCTCCTCCTTGGTCTGCAGGTTCTGCAGCTTGGACTGCTTCCGCAGCTCGTCTATGGCCTCTGACGCGGTATAGGCGCCGATGTCCGCCAGGATGAGGGCGTCCTCCAGGTCAGAGAGCAGCTCCTCGTCCACCGTGCGGAAGGTGGCGAACACCGCGTTGATGTTTGCGGCGGTATTTTCCTTGGTTTTTTTCAAACCGGCCTTGATTTTTTCAAAAAATGACATGTGGGGCCTCCTTTACCGGATCTTTTCCTGAATATGTTCTTCCACCTCGTTGATGTTCAGAGCCAGCAGCTTGGTGACGCCCTGCTCCTGCATGGTAACACCGTAGAGGATGTCCGCGCCCTCCATGGTGCCCCGGCGGTGGGTGATGATGATGAACTGTGTCTGTTCGCACAGGGTGCGCATATAGGACGAATAGCGGCTGACGTTGACGTCGTCCAGGGCGGCGTCGATCTCGTCCAGCACGCAGAAGGGCGTGGGCCGCACCTTGATGATGGCAAAATACAGGGCGATGGCCACAAAGGCCTTTTCGCCGCCGGACAGCAGGGAGATGGCCCGCATGGACTTGCCGGGCAGCTCCACCTTGATCTCGATGCCGCAGTTGAGCAGATCGCTTTCGTCCTCCAGCTTCAGATAGGCGCTGCCGCCGCCGAAGATCTCCACAAAGGTCTGCTGGAAGGTCTCGTTGATCCGGCGGAACTGGGTGCCGAAGATGTCCTTCATATTTTTTGTCAGGTCGCCGATGACCTTCAGCAGATCGGCCTTTGCCGTCTCCAGGTCATTGCGCTGGGCGTCCATAAAGGTGTAGCGCTCGCTGACGCGGGCGTATTCCTCGATGGAGTTGACGTTGACCGGACCCAGCTTTTTGATGGCCGCCCGCAGCTCGCCGATGCGCCGGTTGGCCCGGGGCAGGCTGTCCAGCTCCTGCCGCAGCTCCTGGGCGGTGACGCGGGTCAGTTCATAGCTTTCCCACAGCTTGGACAGGATATTGTCCTCCTCCATCTCCGCCTGGGTCTTTTTGTTTTCCAGGCGGCCCCGCTCCCGCTCCAGGTTGATGAGTTCGTCGCTTTTGCTGCGGTAGTCCCGGTCGCACTTCTGCCGCGCGCCCTCCAGCCGCAGTTTTTCCTCATTGATGGCCTGCAGGCGCTCTTTTTTCGCGGCGGCCTCGGCGGCGTACTGTCCCGCCACCTGCTCCTGGGCAGCGATGGACGCGCGCAGCTCGTCGTTGCGGAGGCGCAGCGCCTGGATGACCTCCTCCCGGGAGCGCAATTCGCCCCGGGCCGAGGTGATGAGGGCTTCCAGCTCGGCGATGCCCGCCTGGGTGCTTTCTCCCTCGGTGCGGGTCTCTGCTAGGGACACCCGCAGGTCATAGGCCTGCTGGGTGAGGCGTCCGGCACGTCCTTCCTCCTGCTCCCGGCCGCCGGACAGCTCCTGCACCTCCTGCCGCAGGTCGGCGGCCAGGGCATCCTCTGCTTCGGCGTGGGCCAGCAGTTCCTGTTTCCGGGCGGCGATCTCCGCCATGCGCCGGTCCTGGCTGTCCCGCTCGGTCTCCAGTTCTTCCACCCGCCGGCGCAGGGTATCCAGCAGGGCGGTGTGCTGCGTCTGATAGGCCTTGGATTCCAGCAGCGCGTCCTGGGCCCTTCGCAGCTCGTCCTGTGCCACCTGGGATTCATAGGTGACGCTGTCCAGCTCCTGTCTGGCGGTCTTGAGGGCGGCGGCGGTCTGTTCCAGGACCCCGCCAAGCTGCACGCTCTCCTCTTCCAGCCGGGCGATCTCGTTCTTTCGGGACAGGACGCCGGCGTTTTTGTTCAGGCTGCCGCCGGTCATGGCGCCCGAGGGGTTGATGAGCTGGCCGTCCAGGGTGACGATGCGGAAGGCGTAGCCGTTTTCCCGGGCCATCCGGATGGCGCTGTCGATGTGGTCCACCACGGCGGTGCCCGCCAGCAGACTGCGGACGACCCGGTCATACCGGCTGTCGCGGCGCACCAGCCCGTCGGCCCAGCCCATCCAGCCCGGGTGGCTGCCTTTGATCTTCCAGTCGCCGCGGCGCTCCTTCACCGCCGTCAGCGGCAGGAAGGTGGCGCGGCCGAAATCGTGGGATTTCAGATAGCCAATGGCGCTTTTGGCGCTCTGCTCATCATCGGTGACGATGTTCTGCATGGCGGCGCCCAGAGCGATCTCGATGGCCACCGAATATTTGTCCTCTGTGCGGATCAGGGAGGACACCGGACCGTGGATGCCCCGCAGTTCCCCGCGTCCCGCGGCCTGCATCACCCGGCGCACCGACTGGCCGAAGCCCTCGTACTCCCGCTCCATGGCCCGCAGCAGCTCCAGCCGTTGGGTCTTGATCTCACTCTGCCGGGAGGCCTGCTCCAGCTTTTGCTGCAGCTCGTCCGCCTTTTTCTGCCGGGCCTGGGCCCGGAGGGCAAAGCCCCGGAGCATATTCTCCGCAGAGGCTTTTTTGTCCTCGTTTTCCTCAATGGCGCGGCGCAGCTCCCGGGCCTTGGCCCGTTCCGCCTCCAGCCGCGCTTCCAGCTCCTGCAATTCGGCCTCCACAGTCCGGCCCCGGGCCTGGATCTCGGCGCCGCCGCTTTCCAGCGCGGACGCCTGGGCACGGTCCTGTGCCGCGGCGTCCTGGTGAAGCTGGGCCTTTGCCTCCAGCGCGGCCAGCCGGTCGCCCAGGTCCCGGGCGCTTTCGGCGGCCTGCTGTACCTCTTTCAGCAGGTCCTCCAGCTGCTGCTCCAGTGTCAGCGTCCGCTGCCGCAGTTCCTCCAGGCGGCGCTCCTTGGCCCGCTTCTGCTCCTCCAGGCTCTCGCCCTGGCCCTGCTGCTGGGCCATCTCCTGGATCTTGGCCCGGATGTTGTCCTCGTTGTTATGAATGTGGGTCTGGCCCACGGCGATCTGGGAGCGCAGGTCGCTCTCCCGCAGCTCGGCCTGGCGCAGCTCCTCCCGCGCCTGCTCGCCGGCGGCATCCTGCCGGTGCAGCTCCTCGGTGAGGGCGGCGGACTGCTCCTGCAGTTCCTCCGCCTCCCGCTTGCGGGCGGAGAGCATCCGCTCGGCGTTGAGATAGTCCGTCTGGGCCTTGTGCAGGCTGTCCTTCAGCTTGTCCAGGCTGTCCAGCCAGACATTGACCTCCAGCACACGCAGCTCGTCCCGGCAGATCAAAAAGCTCTGGGCCTTTTCCGCCTGCTCCTTCAGCGGACCCACCTGGGTCTCCAGCTCGGTGATGATGTCCCGGATGCGCACCAGGTTTTCCTCGCAGGCGTCCAGCTTTCGCTCGCTCTCCTCCTTGCGGTAGCGGAACTTGGTGATGCCGGCGGCTTCCTCGAAGATCTCGCGCCGGTCGGCGCTTTTGACCGAAAGGATCTCGTCGATGCGGCCCTGGCCGATCACCGAATAGCCGTCCCGGCCCAGGCCGGTATCCATGAACAGCTCATGGATGTCCTTGAGCCGCACAGCCTTGCGGTTGATAAAAAACTCGCTTTCACCGCTGCGGTAATACCGGCGGGTGACCATCACCTCGCTGTACTCGATGGCAAGGCCGCCGTCGGAATTGTCCATCACCAGCGTGACCTGGCAGAAGCTCATGGGGCTGCGGCGGGCGGTGCCGCCGAAGATGACGTCCTCCATCTTGCCGCCCCGGAGGGTCTTTGTGCTCTGCTCCCCCAGCACCCAGCGGATTGCGTCCACAATGTTGCTCTTTCCGCTGCCGTTGGGGCCGACGATGGCGGTGACACCCCGGCCAAACTGCATCACGGTCTTGTCGGGAAAGGACTTGAAGCCCTGGATCTCAATGGATTTTAAGTACAAAAAAGCACCTTCCTCTGCCAAACGGGCATAGTAGTCTATTCTGTTTTATTGTATCAAAAAAGCCCGGAGAATACAAGGTTTTCCAACAAGAAAAAGCCCCCGGAACGGGGGGCTTGAAGTGACCCCAAAAAGTTAGGCAAATATTTTCAGCAGAAATTGTTCAGGCAGCCGAAAGGGCTTGTTGTCTGTGAAGGGCGGGGGGCTGGCCCTTTAGCTTAGCAGAGCGCCCGGCGGTGTGCCATACCCCGGGCGGGAACCCGGGAACGTCTTTTCTTTTCCGCCGGGAAAGGGGGCCGGCCGGGGACATTTTTTCAAAAAGGCGTGAAAATAATCGAAAAAACTTGGTTTTCCGTCCTTGACACGAAAAAAGCCCTCCTTTATACTTTACAACAACACAATGACCGGCAGGTGCAAAGCCGCGCTTCCGGCTCCCTGATTACAGATCGCAGAGGAGGATCTCAATGCACATCGATCATGTTGAACTGTACCTGGTGGAAAACCGCTTCCACCGCCCCTGGCGCACAGCCTACGGCGCGGACCCCGGCAACAGCGCCCTCATCACCCGCATGGTCTCCGGCGACCACGAGGGCTGGAGCGAATCCAGTCCCCTCCCCGGCCCCACCTACAGCTATGAATACGGCCCGGGCATCTACGAGCTGGCCCGGAGGTTCCTGGTGCCTGCCGTTCTGGGCAGGGACTTTGACAGCGCCCGGGAGTTGAACGCCGCCATGTCCTGCTTCAAGGGCTCGCCCTTCGCAAAGGCCGGCATCGAAATGGCCTGGTGGACCCTGCAGGCGGACATCCAGGGCGTGACCCTGGGCAAGCTGCTGGGCGCCGTCACCGACAAGATCGATGTGGGCGAGGGCTTCGGCATCGCGGACAGCTATGACGCCCTCATCGAGGAGATGGGCCGCAGCTTTGACAAGGGCTACAAGCGGGTCAAGCTGAAGATGGCCCACGGCTGGGATTATGATATGCTGGCCGCCGTCCGGTCGGTGTTCCCCAACGAGGTCATCCACGTGGACTGCAATTCCAGCTACCGCTATCCCGACGACCTGGAATTCTTCAAAAAGCTGGACCGCTTCCACCTGGCCATGATCGAGCAGCCCTTCCAGGCGGGAGACCTGTATCATCACGCCAAGCTGCAGGCCGCCATCGACACCCCCATCTGCCTGGACGAAAGCATTACCGAGCCCTGGCAGGCGGAGGAGGCCGCTGAGATGAAGGCCTGCAAGTACATCAACGTCAAGACCGGCCGGGCCGGCGGACTGCAGAACTGCCTGGACATCAACGAGATCTGCCGCCAGGCAGGCATTGGCTGCTGGGTGGGCGGCATGATGGAGAGCGACCTGGGCAAAGCCATCTGCGTGGAGCTGGCCGCCATCTCCAACATGACCTATCCCCACGACGTGACGCCCTCCATGTTCAACTATCCTGACAGCATCACCCAGCGGGAGCTGGTGCTCAACGATGACTGCACCCTGACGGTCTCCAGCCGGCCCGGCACCCCCATCCTGCCCGACCTGGAGAAAATGGCCCCCAAGGTGGTGGCCAGCGCGAAATTCTAAGCCATTTTGGCAGGCGCGCTCCCCGCAGGCTCCAAAACAGCAAAAACAGCGTATCCCATCCGGGATACGCTTTTTTTTCATGGCCGGAAACGGCCTTTTTATTGTCCCATCAGAGCCAGGGCGGCCTTTGCCGCGGCCTGCTCCGCCAGCTTTTTGCTGTGGCCCTCGCCTTCCGCCAGGACGTTGCTGTTGATGAGCACCTCCATCACGAACCGTTTGTCGTGGTCGGGGCCGCTCTCGCTCTTCAGACGGTAGGACAGCACTTCCTCATGGTTTTTCTGGACGATCTCCTGCAGGGTGGTCTTATAGTCCATGACCCGGTGGCTTTTGACCACCTCCTCGGCCTTGGTGCGGATGAAATCCAGAATGAAGCCTTGCGCCGCCTCCATACCGCCGTCCAGATAGATGGCGGCCAGGACGGCCTCCACCGCATCCGCCAGGACGGAGGGGCGCTTGCTGCCGCCGCCGACCCGCTCGCCCCGTCCCAGCAGCAGGCGTTCGCCCAGTCCGATCTGACAGGCAAACTCATAGAGGGAGCCTTCGCAGACGATGGCCGCCCGCAGCTTGGTCAGCTCGCCCTCGGGCAGGGAGCGGAACTCGGAATAAATGTATCTGGCGCAGATCAGGCCCAGAACGCTGTCCCCCAGAAACTCCAGGCGCTCGTTGTTGCGGATGCTCTTGTCCCGGTTCTCATTGGCGTAGGAGCTGTGGGTCAGGGCGTTCTGCAGCAGGGCGGGATTTTTGAAGGTGTAATCATAATGGGTGAAATCAGACATGGCATCTCCTTAAAACGAAAGGAAGCCCTGCGGAAAGCAGGGCTGTCCCGGGTGTTGTTTTCAGATACGGTCGGAAATATAGCCGACCACGTCGCCCACGGTCTTGATGCTTTCCATGGCGGACTCCTCCACCTCGTCCAGACCGAACTCCTCCTCTACAGACAGCATCAGGTCCATGATATCGATGGAATCGGCGTTCAGATCCTCAACAAAGCTGGTGTCCATGGTAATGTCTTCCACGTCGATGCTGAAATGTTCAGCGATCAGCTTGCTCAATTTCTCGAAAACCATTGTATCTTCCTCCGATTGGGTCATTTTGATTTCTTTCGTTGCGATTATAGCAGAGGGATACCGCCTTGTAAAGAAGTTTCTGTAAATTTTTTATGCATTTTCTTTGGGGACCGTCATGTACGCCAGGTTCTGCTCCACCTGGCTGATAAAGCCGCTGTGGGTGAACAGGATGGCCTGCTCGCAGGCCGAGCAGAAGGCGCGGGCGTCGGAGGAGCCATGGGCCTTGATCACCGGCCGGGAGATGCCCAGCAGGGGCGCGCCGCCGATGCTCTTGTAGTCCATCCGCTCCTTCAGCCGTGCAAGGCCGGGCTTGAGCACCAAGCCCGCCAGCTTGGAGGGCAGGTTGGCGTACAGCACGTTCTTCAGCTCCTTCATGATGAAGCCCGCGGTGCCCTCGATGGTCTTCATCATCACGTTGCCGGTAAAGCCGTCGCAGATCAGCACATCCGCCGCGCCGGACAGCACCTCGCGCCCCTCCAGATTTCCGATGAAGTTGATGCGGCCCTCCCCGCAGGCCTTTTTCAGCAGGTCATAGGCCTCGTGGCGCAGGGTGTCGCCCTTGCCTTCCTCAGTTCCGTTGTTGATGAGCGCCACCCGGGGCCGCTCAATGCCCTGCTGGGTCTGCATATACAGGCTGCCCATAAAGGCGAACTGCAGCAAAAACTCCGGGGTGCATTCGGCGTTGGCGCCGCTGTCCAGCAGCAGCGCGTAGCCGCCGGTCCGCTGGGGGATGGGAGCGCCCAGGGCGGCCCGGCGGATGCCCCGGATGCGCTTGGTGAGCAGGGTCGCTCCGGTGAGCAGCGCGCCGGTGGAGCCGGCGGAAATCAGCACGTCGCCCTCGCCCCGGTTCAGCAGCTCCAGGCCCACCGTCATGCTGGAATCCTTTTTGGCGCGGAAGGCGGTGGAGTACTTGTCCTCCATGGTGATGACCTCGCTGGCGTGGTGAACGGTGATCCGGTCCCGGCAGCGTCCCGCCAGCGCAGGCTCCAGTTCCTCCTGCCGGCCCACAAGGATGATATTGCAGCCGTACTGCTGCGCGGCCAGAACGGCGCCCTCCACGGGCGCCTGGGGGGCGTTGTCTCCGCCCATGGCGTCAAGAATGATCTTCATGATTGCAGGTCCTCCTCCATCCGGGGCCGCAGCGTCTCCAGCAGGTCCAGCGCCCGCCGGGAAACGGCAGTGTAGCGTTCCTGTTTGTTGCGGATGCGGGTGTCCGGCGATTTGATGATGCCGAAATTGATGTTCATGGGGTCAAAGCGCACACCGGGCTGCTGGCTGACATGCAGGCTCAGAGCGCCCAGGGCGGTCTCCTGGGGGAAGGCGATGGGCTCCAGCCCCCGGAGCTGGCGGGCCATGTTGATGCCGCAGCACAGGCCCGAGGCCGTGCTCTCGATATAGCCCTCCACGCCGGTGATCTGCCCCGCGAAGTACAGCTCCTCCCTGCCGATGACCCGGTAAAACCGGTCCAGGCGTCCCGGGGAGCGGATATAGCTGTTCCGGTGCATGGTGCCGTAGCGGTAATACTCCGCGTTCCGCAGGGCGGGGATCATGCCGAACACCCGCTTCTGTTCCGGGTGCAGCAGGTGCGTCTGGAAGCCCACCAGGTTGAAGGCGGTCTTTTCCGCGTTGTCAGCCCGCAGCTGCACCACAGCATAGGGCCGCTGGCCGGTGCGGGGGTCGGTAAGGCCCACCGGCTTCATCGGGCCGAAGCGCAGGGTGTCCTCACCCCGGCGGGCCATGACCTCCACCGGCATACAGCCCTCGAACACCGCCTTATCCTCGAAGCCGTGGACGGGCGCTTCCCTGGCGGTGCGCAGCGCCTCCACAAAGGCCAGGTACTGCTCCCGGTCCAGGGGGCAGTTGATGTAGTCGGCGGTTCCCTTGCCGTAACGGGAGGCAAAATAGGCGTTCTCCATGTCAATGCTGGCAAAGCTGACGATGGGGGCGGCGGCGTCATAAAAATGCATGGGCTCGCCCCCGAACAGCCGGTCGATGTTCCCGGCCAGCACCCCGTCGGTAAGGGGGCCGGTGGCGATGATGCAGGGCCCCTGGGGGATGTCATCCACCCTGCCCTCCTCCACGGTGATCAGGGGATGGGCTTTGATCCGCTGGGTGATGCAGGAGGAGAAGGCATCCCGGTCCACAGCCAGGGCGCCGCCCGCGGGGACGGCAGTGCGGTCGGCGGCCTCCATGATGAGGGAGCCGCAGCGGCGCAGCTCCTCCTTCAGCAAGCCGGGAGCGGTGGCCAGCCCCGCGCCCCGAAGGGAATTGGAGCACACCAGCTCCGCAAAGCCGGCGCTGTGGTGGGCGGGGGTCATCTCCCGGGGCTTCATCTCCCGCAGGGTCACGGAAACGCCCCGGCGGGCCAGCTGCCAGGCGGCTTCGGACCCGGCCAGGCCCGCGCCCACGACGGTCACGACAGGTTTCATTCAGCGTCCTCCGTTTTCTTTTTCCGGGTGGTCTTTTTGGGGGCTTCAGCGGCGTCGGCGGCCTTTTTCAAAGTCTTTTTGGCAGTGGCAGCGGACTTTTTCACGGTTTTGGAGGGTTTTTCCGCCGTTTCGGCTTTGGCCGCCGTCTTGCGGGTGCGCTTTGCGGGCTTGGCCTCTGCCTCCGCGGCTTCCGGCTCCGCCTTTTTGCGGCCGCGAGTGGTCTTTTTCGGCTCCTCGCCCTCAACGGCGGCCTTTCTGCCCCGGCTGGCGATGGGCTCGGACCAGCCGCAGCCCGGCTTGTGGCACAGGTAACGCTTGTCTTCCTTGGTATAGTGGCGGAAGACCACCCCGCCGCACTGGGGACAGACCTTTTTGGTGGGAGAATCCCAGGTCATGAAGTCGCAGTCGGGATTGTGCTCGCAACCGTAATAATAATAGCCGCTCTTGGATTTCTTTTTCAGCAGGCGCGCGCCGCACTTGGGGCAGGGCACGCCGGTGTCCTGGGTGATGGGCTTGGTGTTTTTGCACGCGGGATAGCCCGGGCAGGCCAGGAATTTCCCAAAGCGGCCGGATTTGATGACCATGCGTCTGCCGCACAGCTCGCACACTTCGTCGGACTCCTCATCGGGGACCTTGATGCGCTTTTTGTCCAAATCGATCTCGGCCTGGGCCAGTTCGGCGGCAAACTCCCGGTAAAAGCTGTCCAGGATCTGCCGGTAGTCCTGCTCGCCGGATTCCACCAGGTCCAGTTTGCTCTCCATGGAGGAGGTGAACTGCACGTCCACGATGTCCCGGAACTTGTCGATCATCAGGTCGGTGACCGCTTCGCCCAGATTGGTGGGGCGCAGGGCGCGGCCCTCCTTGGTGACATATTCCCGGTCCAGGATGACAGAGATGGTGGGAGCGTAGGTGCTGGGACGGCCCACGCCCTTTTCCTCCATAGCCTTGATGAGCGACGCCTCGGTGTACCGGGCGGGGGGCTGGGTAAAATGCTGCCTGGGCTCCACCTTTTGGAAGGCCGGCCGGTCGCCGGCCTGCAGCCGGGGCAGGGGCGGTTCCTCCTGGGCGGCGGCGTCGTCGGTGCTCTCCTCATACAGGGCCAAAAAGCCGGGAAACGCCACGCTCTGTCCTGTGGCACGGAAGATCCAGCCGCCGCAGCCGATGTCCGCGGACACGGTGTCCAGCACGGCGTCGGCCATCTGGCAGGCGATGAACCGGGACCAGATCAGCTTGTACAGCCGGTACTGGTCGGCGGTGAGGCTTTTTTTCAGGCTTTCCGGCTCCAGGGCGGGATTGGCGGGGCGGATAGCCTCGTGGGCGTCCTGGGCATTCTTTTTGGTGTGGAAGGCGCGGGCTTTTGCCGGCTGGTATTCCCCGCCGAACTTGCCGGAGATATAGCTGCGGGCGGCAGCCAGCGCCTCGTCGGCGATGCGCAGCGAGTCGGTACGCATATAGGTGATCAGACCGGTCAGGCCCATGCCCTCCAGTTCCACGCCCTCGTACAGCTCCTGGGCCACCGCCATGGTGCGCTTGGCGGTCATGCCCAGCTTGCGGGAGGCCTCCTGCTGGAGGGTGGACGTGGTGAAGGGGGGCGCGGGCTGGCGCTTTTTCCGGGCGTTTTTCACGGACTTTACTTCATAGGGACGGCCGTCGATGGCCTCCAGCACCTTCCGCACGTTGCCTTCATCGGGCAGCTCCTGCTTGCCCTGTTCATTGCCGAAGAAATGGGCGGTAAAATCCCGCTCCTCCTGGCGGAGGGTCACGTCGATGCTCCAGTATTCCTGAGGGACGAAGGCGCGGATCTCCCGCTCCCGGTCCACCACCATGCGGGTGACCACGCTCTGAACGCGGCCGGCGGAGAGGCCGGTGCGCACCTTCCGCCACAGGAAGGGGCTGAGCTTGTAGCCCACAATGCGGTCCAGAATCCGGCGGGCCTGCTGGGCGTCCACCAGGTTCATGTCGATGTCCCGGGGGTGCCTGACGGCCTCGGTGACGGCGGACTTGGTGATCTCGTTGAAGGTGACCCGCTGGGTCTTGTCACGGTCCAGCTCCAAAAGCTGCTGCAGATGCCAGGAAATGGCCTCGCCCTCCCGGTCCGGGTCGGTTGCCAGATAGACAAAATCGGCCTCGTCTGCGGCGGTCTTCAGCTCACGGATAATTTTATCCTTGCCCTCGATGGGCACATAGGTGGTTTGAAAATGATTGTCCACATCCACGCCCAGTTCCTTTTTGGGCAGGTCGCGGAGATGGCCCATGGAAGCCTTCACCTGATAGCCGTTTCCCAAATATTTGGTGATGGTCTTGGCCTTGGCGGGAGACTCCACGATCAGAAGTTTTGCCATGTTGTTCCTCCATTTACGATAAGACCGCGAAAACGGTCATAGTTTCTCATAATACTGTCCCGGCAGCTGGCGCACCCGGCCCTGCAGCTCCAAAAGGGTCAGCCGGGCCAGCAGCGCGGGGGTCTCCAGCCCGGTCCTTTGCCGGAGGTCGTCCAGATGGACGATGCCCGAAACAGCCTCCAGCACCGGGTCCCCGGGTTCGCCCTCCGGGCGGGAAAAGACGGCTTCCAGGGTAGGCGGAGCGGGCTCCGGCCGGGACTTCGGCCGCTCTTCGGGGGTCTTTTCCGGGACGGCGGGGCGTGAGGTCTCCCTGGACTGCTCCTCCTCCCCGGTGCGGATGGGGTACAGGCCCACATATTCTTCCAAAACGTCCCGGGCGGAGCGCACCAGCTTGGCGCCCCTGGCGATCAGCTCGTTGCAGCCCTCGCTGGCGGGGCTGTCCACACTGCCGGGGACGGCGAATACGTCCCGGCCCTGATCCAGGGCCAGGCCCGCGGTGATCAGGGAGCCGGACTTGGCCGGCGCCTCTGCCACCACCACGCCCAGGCACAGGCCGCTGATGATGCGGTTGCGGCGGGGAAAGGAAGCCGCATAGGTCCGCTTCCCCGGCGGATATTCACTGATGGCCGCGCCGCTGTAAAGGATGGACCGCAGCAGCCCGGCATTTTGCGCGGGATAACACTGGTCGATGGCCGTGCCGAACACCGCTACCGTGGGCGTGCTCCCCTTGAGGGCGCCGGTGTGGGCCGAAGCGTCGATGCCGGCGGCCATGCCAGACACCACAACCACCCCGCTGCAGCTCAGCTGAAAGCCCAGGCGCTCGGCCACGATGCGCCCATAGGGCGTGGCGTGCCGCTGGCCCACCACGGCCACGGCGGGCAGGCTGTTGAGATCCGGCAGCCGTCCCCGGATGTACAGCACCAGGGGTGGGTCATAAATATTGCGCAGCCGGTCTGGATATTCCTGCTGGCAGATGGTGAGGATGCGGACGTGCTGCAGGTCGCACCGGCCTAGGATCTGATTGGGCAGGGCCAGAGAGCGGTTTTCAAGGCGCTTTTTCTCGCTTTCCTCCAGCTTGACGCACCTTTCCAGCTGCGGGACGGCGGCCTGCCACACGGCTTTTGCCGAGCCGAAGGCCTCCAGCAGGCGGACGCCCTTTTCCGGGCTGAGGGCGGCCACCTCGGTCATCCAGAGCAGGTACTGGAGATCGGGATCGGGCTTGCTCAGCATCGTCTCATCTCCCACATCAGGATGCCGGCGGCCACGCCGGCGTTCAGGGATTCGGCGCTTTGGATGGGAATGATCACCGACCCGGCGCAGCAGGCGGCGGTTTCGTCAGAAACGCCGTGGGCCTCGTTGCCGATGACCACGCAGGACCGCTTCAGGTCCAGCCCGGTGACGGGGCGGCTGTCCGGCCAAAGGGCCGCGGCGTACAGGGGAACGGACAGCCGGTCCAGCTGCTGCCGCAGCTGCGGGGCGGTCATGGCATACAGCCGGGTGCTGAACAGGCTGCCCATGGCGGACCGCACCACCTTGGGGCTGTAAACGTCCACGCAGTCTCCCAGCAGGATGACGCCGTCCAGGCCGAAGGCGTCGGCGGTGCGCAGGATAGTACCCATGTTGCCCGGGTCCCGGAGGCTGTCCAGCGCCAGAAAACGGCTGCCGGACAGGCATTCCTCCGCCGGGGGAAGCGGCAGCAGAAACACCACGCCCTGGGGGGCGGGCACGTCGCTGAGTTTTTCAAGAACCGGCCGGGACACCAGGGCGCAGGGGCAGTTCAGGTCCGGCAGGCGGTGCGCCTGGTCCTCCAGGCAGTAGACGGCTCTGGGTTCCACACCCCGGTGCAGGGCCTCCTCCAGCAGGGTAAAGCCCTCGCAGACGAACAGGCCCTCCTTCCGCCGCCGGCGGGAGGATGACAGCAGTCCGCAGACCTGCTTGATCTGCGGGTTTTCACGGCTGGTGATGGTCAGCATAGGGCCGCTCCTCTCGTTTGTTGTTGCAAAACAAGACCTACACACCGGTGTAGGTCTTGTGGTGGGATATCAGTCCAGGGGCTTCATGGTGGGGAACAGCAGCACATCCCGGATGGAGGTGTTGCCGGTGAGCAGCATCACGAAGCGGTCGATGCCGATGCCGCAGCCGCCCGTGGGGGGCATTCCGTATTCCATGGCGGTGAGGTAATCCTCGTCCATCTCGCTGGCCTCCAGGTCGCCCAGAGCACGCAGCTTCATCTGATTTTCAAAGCGCTCCCGCTGGTCGATGGGGTCGTTCAGTTCAGAGAAGGCATTGGCATACTCCTTGCCGTTGATGAACAGTTCGAACCGCTGGGTCATGCCGGGGCGGCGGGGGTCCCGCTTGGCCAGGGGGGAGATGTCCACGGGGTGCTCCAGCACAAAGGTGGGCTGGATGAGCTTGTCCTCGCAGTATTCCTCGAAGAACAGGGACAGGATGTCGCCCCACTTATGCTTCTTTTCCACCTTGATATTGTGTTCCTTTGCCGCAGCCTTGGCGGCTTCCAGATCGGGGATCCGGTCAAAGTCCACGCCGGCGTATTCCTTCACCAGCTGGGTCATGGTGGCCTTGCGGAAGGGCTGGCTGAAATCAATGACCACATCGCCGTAGGGCAGCTGCAGAGAGCCGTTGACCTTTTCGGCCACGTACTTCATCAGGCCCTCGGTGCGCTCCATCATGCCGTTGACGTCGGTATAGGCCTCGTAGAACTCGATGGTGGTGAACTCGGGATTGTGGGTGGTATCCATGCCTTCGTTGCGGAACAGGCGGCCGATCTCGTACACCCGCTCGAAGCCGCCGATGATGCACCGCTTCAGATACAGCTCGGTGGCGATGCGCAGGTACATATCCAGGTCCAGCGCGTTGTGGTGGGTGACAAAGGGCCTGGCGGTGGCGCCGCCCTGGACGGTGTTCAATACAGGGGTATCCACCTCCAGATAGCCCAGGTTGTCAAAATAGGACCGGATGGCGGTGACCGCCCGGGAGCGCTTGACAAAGGTCTCCCGCACCTCGGGATTGACGATCAGGTCCACATAGCGCTGGCGGTAGCGGGTGTCCACATCCTTCAGGCCGTGGAACTTTTCCGGCAGGGGCAAAAGGCTCTTGCTCAGCAGGACATACTCCCGCACGTGGATGGAAATTTCCCCCCGGCGGGTGCGGAACACAAAGCCCTTGACGCCGATGATGTCGCCAATGTCCAGCTTCTTGAACCACTCATATCCCTCGGCACCCAGCTCGTCGATCTTGGCGTAGATCTGGATCTGGCCCTGCTGGTCCTGGATGTGGCAGAAGGACGCCTTGCCCATGTCCCGCTTGGACATGACGCGGCCGGCGATGGCCACATCCTGGTTTTCCAGCTGTTCAAAATTGTTCAGGATCTCCCGGCTGTTGGAGGTGCGGTCAAAGCGCACCTTCTCAAAGGGATCCTTTCCGGCGGCCCGGAGGGCTGCCAGCTTGTCCCGGCGGATCTGCAGGATCTCGCTCAGCTCCTGCTGGGTGGTCTCCTGCGCCGCGTCTCTATGCTCATCCATATGCATTCTTCCTCTTTTATCTTGTAATGCTGATGATCTTCACCTGGAAGCTCATGGCGGGCGCCTCGATGGTCACCACGTCGTCCACATGATGACCCATGACGGCTTTGCCGAAGGGCGATTCATCGGAAAGGCGCATGGGCTTGGCCTTATGATTGGCCTCCTGAGAGCCCACCAGGGTAAACTCGGTCCTGTCGCCGTTTTCCAGGCGCTCCACCACCACGGTGGCGCCGATGTTGACGCCTTTGTCCGTGCCGGCGGACTCATCGATGATGATGGCGTTGGGAATGATGGCCTCCAGCTCTGCGATGCGGGAGTAAAGTTTGCCCTGCTCGTTTTTCGCCTCGTCATATTCGCTGTTTTCCGACAGGTCGCCGAAGCCGCGGGCCTCTTTGATCAGCTCCGCCACCTCATGCTCCCGGACGGTTTTCAGGTGCTCCAGCTCGGCCTTGAGCTCTTCCAGGCGTTCTTTGGTCAGTTTATATTGCTTCTGCATGGCAAATCCCCCTAAATGTAGTTCCTCATAATGATTGAAACATTAACAGCTTATGATTGTTTCCTTATTATATTGTGTGCATTCGGGGATGTCAAGTCGGGAAACATGAATTTCCCGTGACCGGACCGCTCCCGCGGCAAATAATGCCGCCGCAAAGGCGTCGGGCGCCAGTCCCGGCGGCATTTGCGCCAGGGCGCCCTCGGGCGGGAGCAGCACAGGCGACCAGACCCTTTCATCCCCCTCCGCCGCCGCTCCGGTGAGGTCCACGGTCAAAAGCGCCCCCCGGGGCGCTTCCCCGCCGCGCAGCCGCAGGGCCACCACGGGGATGTCCCCGGGCATGGGACCCCGGTCCACGATGCCGCAGCTGCGCCAGAGCTGGGCCCGGAGGCCGTCGTTGCCCTCGCCGCAGACGCGGACGGTGCGCACCAGACGCGCCAGGGATAAAAGCTCCCCGGCGGCAGTCTGGGAAACGGCCCTGCCGCATACCGCAAGGCCGATGCCGGACAGAGGCAGCCCCAGCGCCCGGCAGGCCTCCTGCACCGCTTGTCCGGCGCAGGCCTCCAGCGCCCGTTCCCGGGAGATGGGCGCGATGTGCCGGCTCCGGGCCAGGGCCTGCCACGCATCCGGCAGCACCGCCTCCCGGACGCCCTGTCCCCGCAGCCAGTCCAGGGCCGCGCCCACCCGTTTTTCCCGCAGCGGCTCCTTCCATCTGGGCAAAAGTGTCACCTCCGCCCAGGCAAACATGGCCATGCGAAACAGGCCCCGGCCGCACCGCAGTCCCTTTCCCGGCCGCAGCCGCAGGGCGCAGCTTTGGGACCGGGGGCAGCGTTCCGGACAAACCACCATCAGTGCTCCAAACAAAAAATCACCGCCATTTCCAAGGCTTTTCGCTCTCAGTTTATGGCGGTGATGGAGTTTTTATGCAGCGGGCGTCTGTTCGCCCTCCTGGGGTGCTTCCTCCGTGGGCAGGTTGGCGATCAGCGTGTTCACGGCCTGGATGGCGGCCTGGAGCTGTTCATCGTCCGCCGGTTCCAGCTTGCCGCTGGCAAGGCTGTAGATGTCCTCCAGAGGCATTTCCACCAGATGGTCGGGGGTGACGCCGATTTCGGCCAGGCTGTTGCCCTTGGGCGTATAGTAGCGGGTGGTGGAGATGTGGACGCTGGAGCCGTCCGACAGCTTGAAGGTCTGCTGGGAATAGCCTTTGCCGGAGGTCTTCTGCCCCACCACGTCGGCCACGCCGTATTCCTGCAGCGCGGCGGCGAAAAATTCCGCGGCGGAGATGGAATATTCGTTGGTGAGCACCACCATGGGCATCTCCAGACAGTCGGCGTCGGAGGTATAGGGCGTCTCGTTGCCCGCCTTGTCTACCGTGGTGATGACGATGCCCTCAGGCAGCAGGCGGTCCAGGATGCTGCGCATCACCGACAGGTAGCCGCCGGGATTGTTGCGCACATCAAAGATCAGGCCCTTGGCCCCCTGGTCCAGCAGCGCCGTCAGGTGACTGGCAAATTCCTCGTCCACGCCGCTGTCAAAATCGGAGATGGCGATATAGCCCAGCTGGCCCTCCAGCATTTTGGAGGTGACGCTGTAGACGCGGATGGCCTCCCGGGTGATGGCAAAGGACAGAAGTTCCTCGCCCCGCTGGACGGTGATGTTGACCACGGTGCCCGCCTCGCCCTTGACGATGGCGGCCAGCTCGCCGGAGGTCTGCAGGGTGGACACATCGACGCCGTCTGCCGAAATCAGAATGTCTCCGGGCAAAAGGCCCGCCTTGTCGGCGGGGCCGCCGGCGGTGACGGAGGTGATCTCATACCGGTTGGCCTCCGCTGTGGAATAGGTGACGCCGATGCCCACGTAGGAGTTTGCCTCGTCCTCCTCGATGGCGGCCGTCTCCTCCGCGGTATAATAGGCCGACCACTGGTCGTCCAGACCGTCCACATAACCGGCCAGGGCGCCCTCGATGGCCTGGGCCTGGTCATAATCGGCCACAAAGAACTTGTCCACGATGTCCGCCACCGATTTCAGCTTGCTGTAGCGGCTCTCCATCTCCTCCAGGTCGTCCAGCCGGGCGTTGTAATACTCGGTGGCGGCGAAGAAGGTGATGTTAAAGGTGCACACCACCGCCAGCAGCATCAGCATCAGGGCGGTGGGTACACTGATCTTGTGTTTTTTCATGCAGGTGTTCCTCGCTTATTTCATGACATAATTGAAGCCCTTGAACTCGGTGAGGGGGTCATAAGAGCTTCCGTCCTTGTTGATCTCGAAGTGCAGGTGGGGCGCAGTGCTGTAGCCGGTGTTTCCGGACTGGCCGATGACGTCGCCCTGCTTCACCTTGTCCCCCTTGGCTACGCTCCGGCGGCTCAGGTGGGCATACAGGGTGGTGTAGCCGCCGCCGTGGTTGATGATGATATAGTTGCCCCAGGCGGAGCTGTAGCCGGAGGTGGTCACCGTGCCGGCGTTGGCGGCATAGACCTTGGTGCCCGTGGAGCAGCGCAGGTCCACGCCGGTGTGCAGCTTGTACTTTCCTGTGATGGGATGCTTGCGCATACCGTAGGGGCAGGTGACCACATTGTTGGCGGCGGGCAGCGGCCACATGAACTTGCCGCCCACATAGGTGGACTGGGCCGCCAGCTGGGCCGCGGCCTTTTTATACTCCTCCATCAGGTCGTCTTCTTTTTCGATGATCTCGGCATAGGCCTTGTTGGCGGCGTTCCGGGCGTTCTGCGCCGCCTCCTGCTGCTTGATCTTGGCGGCCCGCTGGGTCTCCAGCTCCGCCATGTTGGCCTCCATCTGAGCCTTGGTCTCCCGGGCCTCGGCCTGGGCGGCTTCCAGCTCAGCCTTTTCGGCGGAGACCTTGTCACGGATCAGCTTCAGCTCCTCAAACAGTTCCTCGTCCCTTACGGAGATCTGCTTAATGATCTCCCACCGGTTGAGGAAGTCGGAAAAGCTCTCCGAAGCCAGCAGGATAGACAGGTAGCTGGTGTTGTCGTGCTCCGCCATATAGCGGACCCGGTCCTTCATCCGGTCATACTGCCGGGCCTGCTGTTCCTCGCTGTCCTTCAGCTCGATGGTCTTGTCAGCGATCAGCTGCTCCAGCTGGGCCAGCAGCTCCTCCTGGGCGGCGATCTCGTCCTCCTGGGCTTCGATCTGGCTGTCCAGCAGAGCGATCTGCTGCTCCAGGGCCGAAAGGTCGCTGTTCAGGCTGGACAGCTGGTTTTTCAGTTCCTTTTTCTTGGCGGTGGCGGCGGCCACTTTGTTTTTCAGGGCGTCCACCTCGCTCTTGGTGATGGCAAAGGCCTGCAGCGAGGACACCACCACACCGCCGAACATCAGCAGTGCCAGCAGCACAGCCACAACGGCGGCAATGATCCGGCTGCGGGTCATTTTTCTCTCATAAGCGGTCTTTTTCTTGGTTTCTTTCATAGTCTCACACCTTCAGGAATCGACGGATGGTAACCACGCTGCCGCCCACGCCCAGGAGCAGCCCCGCGCCCGCCATGATGCCCAGCACAGGCTGCCACACGGTCCGGAAGTCCACCATGGTCAGAATAGCGGTGCCCTGGGCCAGCTGGGCGGTCACATAGGCATATACGCCCCACTGGATGAAAAACGCCAGCAGCGCGGCGCACAGGCCCAAAAACATACCCTCCACCACAAAGGGGGCGCGGATGAAATGGTTGGTGGCGCCCACCATTTTCATCACGGCGATCTCCTCCTTGCGGGCGAACATGGCCAGCTTGACGGTATTGGCGATGATGAACACGCTGACCGCGCCCAGCAGCGCCACCAGCGTCAGGGAGATCATGTGGACCACCCGGCGGATCTGGATCAGCCGCTCGGAGACCTCCTGCATGGAGGAGCTGGCGGCCACGCCGTTCAGCGCCTCCAGCGCCTTCACCGTCTCCCCGTGGAGGCTCACATCCTTCATGGTGATCTGATAGCTGTCCCGCAGGGGGTTGTCGTCCCGCAGCTCCTCCATCACATAGGCGTCGTCCCCCAAAGATTCCAGATAATCCTCAAAAAGCTGTTCCTTGGTGACGAACTCCGCCGACTTGATGTTGTCCAGCCGGCGGATGCTGTCGCCCAGGGCCAGGGCATCCTCCCGGCTGACCGATTCGTCGATATAGACCACGATCTCGCTCTTGCCCTCCAGCTCCCGGATCTGCAGGTCGATGTTATAGGCCACCAGGGTGAAGATGCCGGTGATCATCAGGCAGGCGGCGATCACCGAGACAGCGGCCAGGCTGGTAAAGCCGTGGACAAAGACCGAGGACAGGCCCTCCCGGATAAAATAGGCGAAGCCGGCCTTGCGGTCGCTGGTGTTTCTGCTTTTTCTGCTCATTGCCGTGCCTCCCCGCTGCCCCCGTCAAAACGAAGCAGGGCGTCGATGTCAAACGTCCCGTCCTGTCCGCCGTCCTCTTCGGGCCGTGGCGGCTCCTCCCCGGGGTCAGGCGCCTCGGCGGGCTGTTCCTCCACGGTGTAATGCTCGTCCACCGGCACGCCCAGTTCTTCTGCCAGCACCTTGCGCCGGCGGGCGGAGGAGCTGGCCTGCTGGACCGCCTCCTGGGTGAGTTTGGTCACGTCGGGCCGCTGGTAATAACCGCCGGTGCGGTCGCTGACCACCATGCCGCCATCGATGGCCACCACCCGTTTGGCGAACTGGTCCACGATCTCCCGGGCGTGGGTGACCACCACCACGGTGGTGCCCATGCTGTTGATCTTTTCCAGCAGCATCATCAGCTCCAGGCTGCGGGCGGGGTCCAGGTTGCCGGTGGGCTCGTCGGCAATGATGGCGTCCGGATTGTTCACCAGCGCCCGGGCGATGGCCACCCGCTGCTGTTCTCCGCCGGAAAGCTCGCAGGGCTTTCTCCGGGCCTTGTGCAGCACGCCCACCAGGTCCAGCACATAGGTGACCCGCTTTTTGATGAGCCGCTGGGGCGCGCCCACCGCCCGCATGACAAAGGCCACGTTTTCATAAACGGACTTGTTTTCGATAAGGCGGAAATCCTGGAACACCACGCCCACCGTGCGGCGGAGATAGGGGATCTCCCGCTGGCGGATGGAGCCGATGTCATAGCCGTTGACCGTCACCTTGCCGGAGGTGGGCCGCACCTCCGCAGTGAGCATTTTGATAATGGTGGACTTTCCGCTGCCGGAAGGTCCCACCACAAAAACGAACTCGCCGTCGTTGATGGTCAGGTTGACCCCCTTCAGCGCTTTCGTACCGTTTTCATAGGTTTTGAATACATCCTCAAGTTTGAGCATACGGTTCTCCTTTGGATGGCGGGGAAATGTTTACAAAATCGTTACAATCCCGTCCCATGGACAAATGGGCACAGGTCATTCCTGTGCCCAAGGCGGATCTCTTTTAAAAGTTTTCTCTGGAACGCAGATACTGCTTGACCATCAGCGCCACCTTCAGCACGATGGCATTGTCAAACTCCCGCAGGTCCAGCCCGGTGAGCTTTTTGATCTTTTCCAGACGGTAGACCAGGGTGTTCCGGTGGACGAACAGCTTTCGCGAGGTCTCGGAAACGTTCAGGTTGTTTTCAAAAAACTTCTGGATGGTGAACAGCGTCTCCTCGTCCAGGGATTCCACCGAGCCCTTTTTGAACACCTCGGACAGGAACATCTCGCACAGGGTGGTGGGCAGCTGGTAGATCAGGCGGCCGATGCCCAGATTTTCATAGCTCATCATGGTGATGCTCTCGTCAAAGACCCGGCCGATCTCCACCGCCACCTGCGCCTCCTTAAAGGAGCGGGCGATGTCCTTGAGCTGGTTGGCCACGGAGCCGATGCCCACCACATGGTCGATGCCCGCTTCGGTGACGCCGGCGTCGATCTGCTTTCCGTATTTGTTGATCTCCTTGGAGTCGCTGGAGCGCAGCTCCTTCACCAGCACCACCTCGGTCTCGTTGATGGTGATGGCAAAGTCGTGCTGCCGGTCGGGGAAGATCTTCTGCAGCATCTCCACCACGGCCACATCCTGCTTCTGTGCCATGTGGATCAGGTACACCACACGCTTGGACTCGTTCTGGAACTGCATCTCCCGGGACTTGATGTAGATGTCG
This sequence comes from Clostridia bacterium, assembly GCA_029099685.1. Taxonomy (GTDB): domain Bacteria; phylum Bacillota; class Clostridia; order Oscillospirales; family Butyricicoccaceae; genus UBA4644. Next base: position 3,168 of record JAQXOO010000027.1, on the reverse strand, counting down.
CCGGGCAGGATGTTATCCAGAATGATCTTTTTGATAAAGGTGGCCTTGTCGTGCTTTTCATCATACAGCGACTTGCTGTTGTTGATGGCCACGGCAGTGATATTGCAGGCGATGGAGGCATTTTCCCCGCTCTGGCCCGCGAAAACGGCGTATTCCGCGCCGTTGTCATAGCCGTCCAGCTTGCGGAAGGTATAGCCGCTGTACTCGCCCTCTTCGGCCCCCGCAGCAAAAAACTCCTCCGCCGCCTCCACATTCTCGCCGATGAAGCGCAGCTCCGTGCAGGAAACGATATTGCCGGTGCTGTCTACGATGCCGAGAATGAAAGGGATCTTATTTTTGATCTCCAGCAGGATACTTTGAAACAGTCTGGCTGCCATATTGACCACCCTTTATGTAATATTCCTAAAATCTTGCGCTGCTTTATGTCTATTTTAACGCATATCCTTGTTTTTTTCAACAATAAATTTCGGATTTTTTGGCGTTTTTTCTACATCATGTCAGCGGCGCGCAAAAGGGCCTGAATTTCGCCGCTGCTGAGGGGCCGCCACCGGCCGGGTTCCAGCGCCGGGTCCAGCCGCAGCGGGCCGATTACCAGGCGCTTGAGGGTCAGAACCGTCCTGCCCCGTTTGGCGAACATCCGCTTGATCTGGTGGAATTTTCCCTCACGCAGCGTGACCAGGCAGACGCGTCCGTCCTCCAGCAGCTCCAGGCGGGCAGGCTGTGTGATGAAGTCCCCCAGATCCATGGGCGCGGCAAAGGCCGCCGCGTCCTCCTCCGTGGCGGCAGCGTCCAGAGTCACCCGGTACAGCTTGTCCGCGTGCCGGCGGGGCGACGTCAGCCTGTGGTTCAGCTCGCCGTTGCTGGTGAGCAGAAGCAGGCCCTCGGCGTCCTTGTCCAGGCGTCCAACCACGCCGGGCGCGGCCTTGCGGTATTCCTCCGGCAGCAGGTCCATTGCGGTGACCGCGCCTTTTTTGTCCTCAGTGGCGGAAAGCACCCCCACCGGTTTGTACAGCATCAGATAAACAAAGCCGTCGCCCTCCACCCGCCTGCCGTCCAGCAGAACGGTCTGGGCGGCGGAATCCACCCGGTTCTTGCCCTCCCGGCACACCGCGCCGTCCACCGTCACCCGTCCTGCCCGCAAAGCGGTCTGGGCCTCTGTGCGGGAGATCAGGGCGCAGGTGGCCAGCACCTTGTCCAGACGGCCCGTCACGCCAGCACCTCCAGCACCTGCTGCCACAGCTGCTGCACCCGCCCGGTCTCGCCCTTCAGATACAGGGTGCCGAACAGCACCTCCAGGCCGGTGGCATAGGCATACTCCCGGATGGAGCAGTGCTTTGGCATGGAGTGGGGCTTGGCGTTGCGCCCCCGGGTAAAGGCGGCGCGCTCCTCCGGGGTCAGCAGAGGCAGCAGCGCCTCCGCAGCCCTGGCCTGGGCAGACGCGGACACCAACGCCACCGTCTGCCGGTGGGCGTCCTCGACCCTGCAGCCGCCCCTGGCCGCCACGGCGGAACGTGCCAGCAGCTCGTAAACGCTGTCGCCCACGTGAGCCAGCGTCAGCGTGGGAATGGCCCGCAGGGCGTCCTCATCATAATGTTCACGGAACAGTTCGGTCATATGCATCCTCCCGCCGGGAAGGACAGACCCTTCCACGTTCTCATGTTCTGATTTTTGATTATACCATATTCCTGCGAAAATTGGTATCTTTTTTGAAAAAAACGTGGTACAATGGCTGCAAGATCAACGAATGTGAGGTTTTGTTTATGCAATACAAGCAGTTCGGAAAAAACGGCCCCATGGTCTCCCGCCTGGGCTTCGGCTGTATGCGCCTGCCCGCCGTGGGCGAAGGCGAGCAGCGGCGCTGCGATGACGAAGCGTGCATCCCCATCCTCCACCGGGCCTATGAGCTGGGTATCAACTTTTTCGACACCGCCTGGGGCTATACCAACCGGGACAACCAGCGGGTGGTGGGCAAAGCGGTCCACGATTTCCGGGACAAGATCTATCTCAGCTCCAAGCTGCCCCCCTCTGAGGTGCAGCAGCCCGGCGATTTCCGCCGCAAGCTGGAGCATTCCCTGCGGCTGATGGACACGGACTATCTGGATTTTTACCATATGCACGCCCTGAACGCCCAGAAGTTCGAGCACGCTAAAAAAATGCAGATGGACAAGGATATGCTGAAGGCCAAAGAAGAGGGCCTCATCCGCCACATCAGCTTCTCCTTCCACGACGCGCCCCGGGTGATGGTGGACATCGCGGACCTGGGCATCTTTGACACTCTGCTCTGCCAGTACAACCTCATCGACCAGAGCAACGAGGAGGTCATGGCCAGACTGGCCGACCGGGGCATGGGCATCATGGTCATGGGCCCCATCGCCGGCGGCATGATCTCCGCGGGCGGAGAGGACTTCCGCCGTCTGTACGACACCCCCGCCGCCACCGCCGAGGAGCTGGCCCTGCGGTTCGTTCTGGGCTATGACGCGGTGACTCTGGCCCTGTCAGGTATGCAGAGCATCGAGATGGTGGAGCAGAACGTGGCCATCGCGGAAAAGGCCTGCCAGGTCACGCCTGAGGAGCGCCGGGCCTATAAGGCCACCAACGACAAGCTGAAGGGCCTGTCCGAGCTGTACTGCAGCGGCTGTGCCTATTGCAATGTGTGCCCCCAGGGCATCAAGCCCCAGCAGCACTTCAAGGCCTATAACCGCGCCCGGGTCTGGGGCCTGTACGACGCCGCCAGAAAGGACTATCTGGCCGACGGTCTGGACAAGGAGGCCGAAATGTGCCTGAACTGCGGCGCCTGCGCCGCTGAATGCCCCCAGAAGATCGGCATTCCCGAAAAGCTGGCCGAGATCCGGGACTATTTCACCAAATAACCGCCGTCCGAACCCGTTTCCCGGTGAAAATGCCCGGCTCCCACCGGAACGGGCCTCCGCAGCCCCGCGGCAGCCTTTTTCGAATCCTGCCGGCGGGCGCAAGCCTGCCGCCGGGGCCGCATTCCCCAAAGCCGTAAAAAGAACAGGTATCCCGCCCGTGAACTGCACCCCATTAGTTAGACAGTATGATATACTATCTAACAAGTGGGGTGTTTTGTTATGCCAAAAGGAGTACCAAATAAACGGTATACACCAGAGTTCAAGCAAAGAGTTGTGGAAGCAGTGATGAAGGAAGGGC
>JAQXOO010000026.1 GCA_029099685.1 Clostridia bacterium | reverse complement strand
CTGGCGATGGTCCTCTCTGTCTCCGCCTTTGCTGGCTACACCGTGGCTCCCTACGGTGACGCCGACAAGGTCGACGAAGACTGCGAGGTCGCTGTTCAGCTGCTGTACAGCATGAACATCATGAAGGGCGATGACAAGGGTAACTTCAACCCCACCGCCACCATCACCCGTGCTGAGATCGCCAAGATGATCTATGTCATCCTGAACTACGGCAAGGATGACAAGGCCGTCAACTACACCGGCGCCAAGCTGTTCAGCGACGTTGCTGCCGGCGCCTGGTACGAGGGCTATGTCAACTACTGCGGCACCACCAAGCTGGTCCAGGGCCGCGGCAACGGCACCTTCGGTCCCAACGATCCTGTCACCACTGCCGAAGCCGCCAAGATGCTGCTGACCGCCATCGGCTACTCTGCCGAGGCCCGCGGCTATGTGGGCGCCGGCTGGGACAAGCAGGTCCTGTCTGATGCTGCCATCATCGGCCTGATGGATGGCTACAACTACAGCACCACCACCTACGCTCCCCGCCAGTGGGTCGCCGTCATGTTCAAGAATGCTCTGACTGACGCTTACACCTATGGCACCATCGCTCCCGTCATCTTCAACGGTCTGCTGAACGGCACCACTCTGCCCTCCGGCGACTACAAGACCATGGGCGAGAAGTACTACAACATGGCTGACTTCGAGGGCGTTATCACCGCCAACGAGTATGCCGATCTGTATGGCGCTGAGACTAAGTCCGCCGGCCGTACCGTGCTGGATAAGAAACTGTCTCTGAAGGTCTCCTCTGACCTGACCGAGATCGGTGAATCCCGCTGGGGCTACTACAACACCAAGACCAATGAAGTCTATTACATTGGCGACACCGGCGACAACACCGAGTTCTCCACCGGCGCCGGCACCACCATCGTCAAGAAGAACATCGACGGCATCAAGCTGAATGCTGACACCGAGTACTTCCTGAACTTTGATGCTTCCAAGACCGTTAAGGAATCCTACGCTACCGCCAACGGCGAATGGCTGCGTGTTGTGGACAACGATGACGACGGCTATGCCGAGTATGTCTTCGTTACCGAGTTTGAAATGACCGAAGTCACCAAGGTTGCGAAGGATGACACTGTCTTCCTGGCCAACGGCAAGGATTCTGACGAGTTCGAGATGTCCGAAGAAGTCGCTGCCGGCGATGTGGTCCTGTACACCAAGATCGATGGCGTTGAGTACGTCGAGATTGCTGACACCTTCGAGGGCGAAGTCGAAAAGTACACCTATAAGACCGATATCCTGACCGTTGACGGCGAGGACTACGGCCAGTCCGGTATCACTGTCTCTGACGATTTCGAGAACGATTACTACACCGTGATCGAATCTGCCAAGCGCAAGACCGATTACGTCTTCTATAAGGACTTCTTCGGTTTCATCCGCGCTTACTCCGAGCCTGTCGGCGCTGACGGCGAGATCGTTCTGCTGACTGACGCTTATTATGAGACCAACCGCAATGGCAATATCGCTGCTGTTGAAGCTTATCTGGATGGCGAATTGACTGATACCGATGTCAAGACCTCCACTTCCTCCACTGATATTGCTCAGTTTATCTCCCTGCGTGAGAACAATTCCAACGGCTGGAACCGTCTGATTCATTTCGAAGGCAGCACTAACCTGGCCCGTTACACCATGGATGACGATGACGTCATGTCTCTGTACACTGCTGAGACTTGGTACTATGACAAGAAGGGTGAACCCGACGGCATCAAGACCGATTACATTGATCTGGTCAACGAGGACGTGAAGGCCGGCCAGACCGCTTACAATGCCGTTTACGGTGACAACCAGGCCCGCATTAAGGTCCAGGCCAACAAGGATACCATTTTCTACTATGTTGACAAGGATCTGAACATCATGGCCGTCACCGGCTATAAGGACAGCTATGATGTCATCAACAGCTATGTTGAGATCAGAGCTATGTACGCTGTTGCTTCCAACATCGAGTCCGATTCCGCCAAGGCTCCCTACTGGGTCGCTGACGTCATCGTCATCGAGACCAAGTATCCTGTCTTCAACCTGAGCAACAATGTTGTCCTGGGCTACGACGTGGTCAACAAGACCGTCCGTGATTTCGCTTCTCTGGATGTTATCGGTGCCGATGCCGCTCTGGACAACCTGAGCGTCACCAACGTCGATGGTTATGACACCTTCAACAAGGGCGACATCAACGTTCCCGCCTTCTACTACAACACCGAGGACGAGGATGGCGAGTCTCATATCCGCCAGATCACCTCTGGCTTTGCTGCCAACGACATCTACGCTGTCAAGGCTGACCGTATCTACGACCTGTATGATTACGTTGTCACCGTGGAGGAGGAAACCTTCTACTACAACGATAAGACCGTCGTTTATGATCTGACCGACAAGGGCAACTACATCGCCATCACCTCTGAGGACGATTATGAGGATGCTCTGACCATTGAGACCGGCTACAACTACATCATCGTCACCGATGGCGATGACACCGTGGTTTACGCCATCCTGGTCGAGGCTTGGGACGATGTGGCTGTTGATCTGTACAACGCCATCGCAAAAGATGCCAAGGGCGCTGAGATCGACACCGTTCTGCCCGCCGCTAAGGAAGATGGCATTAAGGCTCTGAAGGACTATGCCAAGGCCGCCGCTGAGGCCAACGGTTGCACCGTTGCTGACATTCAGTCCACTCTGGATGCTCAGGTCAAGGCTGTTGAGGATGCCGCTGATGTCGATGCTGTCGAAGCTATCGTGAAGAACGAGGATCCCAACTACGGCACCGGCATTCTGGCCATCTGGGCCGCCGCTGTTGCTGCTGCTAAGTAAGCTTGTCGGCTAATTGATCTTAAATCACCCGATTTAACTTCATAAGCAAACGCCCCCGGGGTTTCCCCGGGGGCTTGCTTATTGTCCGCATTTTTCATCTTCTGACGCTGTCCCGCCGGGACCACAGCTGTTTCCTGAATCGGATTTTATACCCGCAAATACCTCTGCAAGCGGTCACAGCCGCTCTGCGCAGGCCAAACGCCTTTGCGGGTGTCCCCGGGCATCCCGGGCGCTCATATTGCCGCCTGCGTCCAAATCCTCCCCACAATCACAGGCGCACTGCAAACATACCGCAGAGCATTTGTCACCACCCTGCACGGGCCCGCTTTTCACTATAATGCAGATCCGGCCGCAATGCCCCCATAGCATTTCCGCAAGGCACCCATAACCGCCCGGCCGTCCCTTTTTCACCACGCAAATTCCCTTTCCCGGCGGACATCGCATCTCCCAAGCGTCCCCGCGATCACCGCCGCAGGGCATCCATACCGCCCGCTCGGCCTGTTTCCCGCGGGTCAACCGGCACCGTCCGCCGCTGTACGCGTGGGACCCTTTGCAAAGGCTTTTGCCGTAAAAAAGACCGCCTTTTCACGGGGAAAAGGCGGTCTTTTCTGAAAATTCCTTACTTTTTCTTCTTCTTTTTCTTTTGCTGGGACGCCGCGCGGGCGTTGGCGCTCTGGGCCATCTTTTTCTGATAGTCGGCGTACCGGGGGATGCTGTTGGTGGTCATCAGCTCCTCAATGGCGGCAAGCTTCCCCTCGGGGACGATCATATGGGTCTCCCGGGTCAGGCGGGACAGCCGGAAAATGGTTTGTCCGTTCCGCTGGTCCACCTCGTAATAGGCCGCCTGCTGAAAGGAAATGAACCGGCCGCTGCTGTACATCCCGTTTGCCGCCAGCCCGCAGCCGCCGGCAAAGACCGTGACGCAGGCCACGGCGATCACCACGAACACCGGCCAGCTCTGGGCGATGTTCTGGGTGCGGACCACCGCCAGCACCAGCACCACCGCCACCAGCACGGCCACCGCCTTGCGGTTGGGGGGCGTGCCGGGGATCAGGACATCCCGTTTGGCCCGCACCATCAGCATCAGCTGGTGCACCAGCACCACCGCCGCGATGGCCAGCAGCACATAGTCAAAAGTCGTCATTGGTTTTCCTCCTCCTGCAGCTCATCCAGGCTGAGGGAGAAGGCCGGGGCGAACTGCTCCATGTAATAATCTGCCTCGGGCAGCGCCATCCGGGCGATGGCCTCCCGGGTCTGGACAGCCGCCCGCCGGAACTCATCGTTGCCGCCGCGCAGTTCCTCCACGCACTTGATGTACGCGCTGATCTTATCCGCCGCCTTCACATAGCGGTACAGCTCGGGCTGTTCCGTCTCAAAGGCGAACAGCAGCCGGTAATGGGGCTGCAGCTCCCCGGGCAGCATCCGCAGCAGGCTGTCACAGGCGGCGTGCTCGATGGATTTGTAAGCGGAGCAGATCTCCGGGTTGTTGTACTTCACCGGCGTGGGCAGGTCCCCGGTGACGATCTCGCTGGCGTCGTGAAACAGCGCCACCGCCGCCACCTGGCCCGGGTCGATGTCCCGCCCGAACCGCTCTTTTCCGATCACGGCCAGCGCGTGGGCCGTCACCGCCGTGTCAAAGCTGTGCTCCGCCAGATTCTCCCGGATGTTGTTGCGCATCAAGCCCCAGCGGGTGATGTTGCGCATCCGGGTCATCATGGCAAAAAAGCCGTTTTTTCGCATAGTTTTTCCTCATTTTTTACGTTGTGAGACCATTGTAGCAGGCTCCCGGCCAAGATGCAAGGGCGGCGGAAAATGTTACAATCTCCCCGGTCACAGCGCCCGGAAATATTCGGGGCGCAGGTCGGTGCGGCCGCTCATGGCGCTGTGGATCCGCTGCAGCAGGGCCTGCTTGTCCTGGTTGAGGGTGCCCTTCAGCGTCAGGTAGTTGGAGGCGTGGTTCATCCGGAACACCGCGCCGGGGGCATCCAGCCCGGCGATGAGCAGGGCGGTCTCCTCCAGCACCAGGCGGCTGTCCGGCAGCGTGAACTTCCCCTGCTCCACCCAGTCGTACAGGGGCGTGCCCGGCTCCACCATCAGAGTCAAAAGGCCGATATAGGCGGGCTTCATGGCGGACAGGGCCGCCGCTGTGTCCATGGCGTGCTCCCGCCACAGCTCCACGCCGCCCAGGCCGGAAATGGCGGTCACCGACAGCAGGATACCGGCGGCGTTGACCTTTTGCCCCGCCGCCACGATGTCTGCCGCGGTGTGCCCCTTGCGCATCCGGTCCAAAACGGCGTCGCAACCGGATTCCAGGCCCATGTAGACCATGGTCAGGCCCAGCTGACGCAGGCGTACCAGCTCGCCGGGGGCGCGCTTGTGGATGCTGGAGGGCGAGGCGTAGCAGGTGACCCGCTCACATTCCGGGAACAGGCGGGCGATCTCCTCCAGAATGCGCTCCAGGTCGGCGGCGGGACGGATCAGTGCGTCTCCGTCGGCCAAAAAGATGCGGCGGACGGTGGAATATGCCTGACGGGCCATGCGGAAATCCTCCAGGATCTCGTCCATGGGCCGCAGCGCGAAGGTTTTGGCCTTATACATACTGCAAAAGGCGCAGGTATTGTGGCTGCAGCCATAGGTCACCTGGACGATGAGGCTGCGGGCCTCAGACGGCGGGCGGTAAACGCTTCCGAAATAGCGCATAAGGGAGTTCCTCCTGTCGATCAGAACGATTATTGCATTATTATATCATAGTTTCCCGGTAAAATAAAGCCGCTGCGGCTGTTTGTCCCGATTCGCTTCATGTATTGCCCCTTGTCCACTGAGGGTAGGGAAACAAATCAGCTTCAGCCTTCACATGGCGCGGCAGTCCGGCGGTGTGTTTTTGGGAAAAAACGGGTGCGCTTCGCCGCCGGGGAAGTCTTTGGAAACAGTGGAACAATTTCTGAAAAGCGCCGGGGGGTTCCGGGCAAAAGCGTACACAAAGCGTACATTTTTTTCGGCGTTTTTTCTTCCAGCCCCTGGAAAGCGGGGAAACCGGAGGAAAAAGCCGGAACCGCCTGCCGCTATTCTTTCAAAATATACGGAAACTTGGCCTGCAAAAACAGGCGGTAATCCGGGGCGGCGGACGCGTCCGCATACTCCTCCCGGACGGTCTGCCGGACCCAGCGGCGCATATTTTCGCCCAGCGCGTCATAGCTGCGCAGCAGGAGTTTTTCCTCCCGCTCCGCCTGCAGCAGCGCCTGATAGGCGTCGGGCACAAACGCGCAGTCCGTCACCCGGGCGGGTTTTTCGCTGATGTAAGCGTATGGAATGCCTTCCATGGGCGCGAAGTCGCCCTCCACGGTATAAATGTAACCGGACACGCCGCTGTAGGTCCAGGGCGTAGCGCCTAGCCAGTATTCATCCAGCTGCAAAAGACCGTTTGCAAAGCCGTAGCTGCCCCATTTCTGCCAGGGGCCACCGTGGGCAAAGCCTGCCTCCCTGCAATGCTTTTCCACTGCGTTGGACAGGTACACCAGCACGTTTTCCCGTTTGGCGGAGGCATAGACCAGGGGCTTGCCGTGGTTGGACACCCGGGGCTCCAAAACAGTGAGGCCAGGGGTCTGGGATGCGTGGTACAGGGGCCGCCCGATGCGGTAGCACACCTCGCCCTCGGGCATCAGGCCCTTGCGGCGAAAGCGCTCCACAGTGCCGGTGATCTGCATAGGGGATTTTTCCAGCACTCGGCCGGAGCGGGTGTTTTCCTGCCGGTGAAAGGCCTCCAGCCAAGCGAAATCCGTGTTGGCAAACACAGTTTGGATCACCGCCTGCAGGGCCTCGCCCGCGTATCCCCTGCCCCAAAAGCGGGCGCTGATACAGTATTCGATCTCCGCGGCGCGGCAGTCCTCATAAACCCGGCAAAAGGCGATCTGGCCGATGTTTCTGCCGCTCTGCTTTTCCTCGATGGCCCAGCGGTAAAAGGAGGGCTGCCCGTAGCCTGCGATCCAGCGTTCCAGCAGCGCGCCCACCTGCTCCGGGGTCTCATAAACAGGCTCGCCGTATTCAGACTGCACAGCAGGGTCCGCGATCCACAAATCCAGCATATCAGCGGCGTCCGACGCCCGGAAAGGCCGCAGGATCAGGCGCTCGATCTCCATCCTCTGTGTGCCCCAGTGCTTCATGGGGATTCCTCCTTCTTGCCCTCGCGGCGGGCGTACCGTCCTTTGTCCGCTGAGGGTGCTTTGTTTTCATTATACCCCGGCGGCACAGCCATTACAAGGCTTTGGGGCCGGGTTCGCGCTGTGGCCGGGATGCAAAAAAGGACTGCTTCCGCAGTCCTTTTTGGGTGTTTCCGGGATTTCCGGGTATGGGTTTTCAGGCTGGTTTTACTTTTTGACAGGGCCGAAGGTGCCCTTGTCCGCGTCCATCTTGAACAGGCGGCCCATGGGCAGCGCCATGCTGGGGCTGCAGTGGCCGCAGACCACGCCGGACATGGTGGGCTTTCCCGCGGGCACGATCAGCTCCCGGAAGACCTCCTCCAGGGTCAGGCCGGTGGCCGGATCGGTCTTTTCCCGGCAGTCGGTAAAGCCTCCCAGCAGGATGCCCGCGCAGTCGTCGAACTTGCCGCCGTTGCGCAGGTTGGTGAGCAGGCCGTCCACCTTATAGGGCGGCTCTCCCACTTCTTCGATGAACAGGATCTTGCCCTTGGTGTCGATCTCATAGGGGGTGCCCATGGAGGCCGCCAGCAGGGACAGGTTGCCGCCGCACAGGCGGCCCTTGGCCTTGCCGGGCACCAGGGTGGTGAGGGGCTGGCCCTCGGGATTGCAGTATTCCACCGGCTCGCCGAACAGCATGGCCTTTACGAAAGACAGGGAATAGTCATCCAGGCCGTCGCCGCTCCAGGCGCCCACCATGGGCATATGGCAGGCTTCCATATTGCAGATCTGGTTCAGGGCGGTGAGCATGGCGGTGACGTCACTGTAGCCGCCGAACAGCTTGGGGTGCTTTTTGATGGTCTTCCAGTCCAGCAGGGGCAGGATGCGGTGAAAGCCGTAGCCGCCGCGGGTGGTGACGATGCCCTGGATGCTGTCGTCGGCAAAGGCGGCGTTGATGTCCGCGGCACGCATGGCGTCGCTGCCGGACAGGTAGCCGTGTTTGGCGGTGGCGCTGGGGTACAGCACCGGCTCCAGGCCCATTTTGCGGACGGCGGCGGTCAGCTCCTCCACAGAGACAGACGTGGGGCTGGAGCCGCCCAAAACGGCCAGACGGTCGCCGGGCTGCAGGGATTTGGGACGGATCATGGCAGATTCCTCCTATCGGTAGTCAAAATGGGAGCCCGGATGGGCTCCCATTTTCGGGTAAGTAGGATTTTATTTGTTGGCGATGGCAGCCTTGAACTCCTCGATCAGCATGGGAGTGACCTTGAACAGGTCGCCCACGATGCCGTAGTCAGCGATCTCAAAGATGGGAGCGCTCTCGTTCTTGTTCACGGCGATGATGCACTCGGAATCAGACATACCGGCCTTGTGCTGGATGGCGCCGGAGATGCCCAGAGCGATGTAGATGCGGGGACGGACGGTCTTGCCGGTCTGACCGACCTGATGGTCGGCAGTGATCCAGCCGGCGTCCACGCAGGCACGGGAGGAGCCCACAACGCCGCCCAGAACGTCAGCCAGCTGCTGAGCCAGCTTGATGCCGCCTTCCACGTCCTTGGAGATGCCGCGGCCCACGGAGACGATGACTTCGGCGCCGGTCAGGTCCACCAGCTTGCGGGCTTCCTTGACGGTCTCGACCACCTGGGTCTTGATGTCAGAGGCCTCCAGCTTGACCTGGGGCTTGGTGATGACGGCGGCGTCGGCACGGGCCTGATCGAAGGGAGCCTTCTTCATGACGCCGGGACGAACGGTGGCCATGCAGGGACGGAAGCGGGGGCAGATGATGGAGGCCATCAGATGGCCGCCGAACGCGGGACGGGTCATCTTCAGGTCGCGGGAAACATCGTGGGGCTTGCCCAGCACCATGGCGGTGCCAGCACCCTCGATGCGGGCCTCGGGCAGAGTGGAATTCTCACGCAGGAACTGCTTGTAAGTAGTCATTTCCACATCCAGGTGGGTACAGTCGGCGCACAGACCGGTGTGCAGGCGGGCAGCGCAGCGGGGAGCCAGGTCGCGGCCGATGTTGGTGGCGCCCACCAGCAGAGCCTCGGGCTTCATCTCCACGACGCAGTCGCAGATGACCTTGGCATAAGCATCGGTGGTGTAGTCCTTCAGCAGGGGATGCTCGCAGACGATGATCTCGTCAGCGCCGTAGCCGGCCAGCTCCTTGGCCAGGCCCTCCACTTTGTCGCCCAGCAGCAGGCCGCACAGCTTGACGCCCAGCTCGTCGGCCAGCTTGCGGCCCTCAGAGATCAGCTCGAAGTCGGTGGGCATCAGAACGCCCTGGCGCTGCTCGCAGAAGACCCAAACGTTTTTGAAGTCTTCCAGCACAGTATTCTTAAACTCACTCATTGTCCTAAACTCCTTTCAATCAGATAATGTGCTTGGCGGCCAGGATGCCGGCCAGCTTTTCGCAGGTAGCCTTATCTGCGCCTTCCAGCATCATGCCGGCGCCCTTCTGGGGAGGCGTGAAGGAGGTCAGGATGTTGGTGGGAGAACCAGCCAGACCAATGGTGTCGGCCTCGATCAGGGGATCATCCTTCAGACGGGGATAATCCATGACATCCATGGGCTTGCTGTAAGCGTCGACGATACCGGCAACGCTCATGTAACGGGGCTCGTTCAGCTCCTTGATGCAGGTCAGCAGGCAGGGAGTCTGGACCTTGACGGTCATATAGCCGTCTTCCAGCATACGCTTGACGGTGATGTCGTTGCCTTCCTTCTTGATGTCGGCAACATAAGAGACCTGGGGGATCTGCAGCTTCTCAGCGATCTGGGGACCGACCTGAGCGGTGTCGCCGTCGATGGCCTGACGGCCGCAGAAGACGATGTCATCCTTCTCCAGACCGATGGCATTGATGCCGGCAGCGATGATCTGGGAGGTAGCGAAGGTATCGGAACCGCCGAACTCGCGGCCGGAGATCAGGACGGCGTCGTCGCAGCCCATGGCGATCAGCTCACGCAGCATGCCTTCTGCGGGAGGGGGGCCCATGGTGACGGCGGTGACACGGCAGCCGGTCTCATCCTTCAGCTGCAGGGCGGCCTCGACGGCGTTCTTGTCATCGGGGTTGATGATGGTCTGCATAGAAGCGCGGTCCAGAGTACCATCGGGATTGACGGCAACCTTGCCGGAGGTATCCGGAACCTGCTTGACACAAACAATGATTTTCATAACTTGCTTTACCTCCTACTTATTTCACACCAAGGTTGCTGGCGATGACCATTCTCTGAACCTCGGAAGTACCTTCGTAGATCTCAGTGATCTTGGCATCACGCATCATGCGCTCAACGGGATATTCACGGGTGTAACCGTAGCCGCCGAACAGCTGGACAGCGCGACGGGTCACATCAGAAGCGGCCTCAGCAGCGAACAGCTTGGCCATGGCAGCATCCATGCTGTAGGAGACCTTGGGGTTCTTGGCATGCTCAGCCTTCTTCATAGCGGCAGAGTAGACCAGGTACTGGGCAGCCTGCATACGGGTGTGCATATCGGCCAGCTGGAACTGGGTGTTCTGGAACTGGCTGATGCGCTTGCCGAACTGGACGCGCTCCTTGGTGTACTTGATGGCCTCTTCCACGGCGCCTTCGCCGATGCCCAGAGCCTGGGAAGCGATGCCGATACGGCCGCCGTCCAGGGTCTTCATGGCGATCTTGAAGCCATCGCCCTTCTTGCCCAGCATACGGTCCTTGGGAATGACGCAATCCTCGAAGATCAGGTCGCAGGTGGAGCTGCCGCGGATACCCATCTTCTTCTCGTGCTTGCCCTGGGAGAAGCCGGGATCGGTGCTCTCCACGATGAAGGCGGAGATCTCCTTCATGGGACGGCCGCGCTTGTCGGTAGTCTTGCCGGTGACGGCGATGACCACGAAGACGTTGGCCACGTTGCCGTTGGTGATAAAGCACTTGGAGCCGTTCAGAATGTAGTTTTCACCGGACTCATCCAGGACAGCGGTGGTCTGCTGGCCCTGGGCGTCGGTGCCGGCGCCGGGCTCGGTCAGGCCGAAAGCGCCGATCCACTCGCCGGAGCACAGCTTCGGCAGGTACTTCATCTTCTGCTCCTCGGTGCCGTTCTCAAAAATGGGAGCGCAGCACAGGGAGGTGTGAGCAGAGACGACAACGGCAGTGGTGCCGCAAACCTTGGCCAGCTCTTCCACGCACATGGCATAAGCCAGGGGATCCGCACCGGCGCCGCCGTACTGCTTGGGGAAGTAGATGCCCATCATGCCCAGCTTGCCCAGCTTCTTGACGGTCTCCATGGGGAAGCGCTCTTCCTCATCGATTTCCTGGGCCAGGGGCTTGACTTCGGTCTCCGCAAATTCGCGATACATTTTGCGGAGCATCTCATGCTCTTTGCTCAAAACAAAATCCATAAATTACCCTCCTTGCGTTTTCACGCAATATTCAAAAAATTTTGCGAACCAAACATTATTTGTTGTAATCGTAGAAGCCCACCTTGGTCTTCCGGCCCAGCTTGCCGCTGCGAACCATCTTGCGCAGCAGGCTGTAAGCGCGGTACTTGCTGTCGTGGGTCTCGTTGAACAGAACATCCATAATGCTCAGGCAGACATCCAGGCCGATCAGGTCGCCCAGCTCCAGAGGGCCCATGGGATGATTGGCGCCCAGCTTCATGGCGGTGTCCACGTCGGCCACGGAGGCGACGCCGGATTCCACCAGGCCGACGGCCTCGTTGATCATGGGGATCAGGATGCGGTTGACCACGAAACCGGGGGCTTCGCTGACTTCAACAGGGGTCTTGCCCAGCGCGACGGACAGGTCCTTGATCTTCTGCACCAGCTCGGCGGAGGTGTTGGCGCCGGCGATGACTTCCACCAGCTTCATGTTGGGAGCGGGGTTGAAGAAGTGCATACCGATCATCTCATGCTTCAGGCCGAAGCCGATCTCGGTGATGGACAGAGAGGAGGTGTTGGAAGCGAAAACGGCCTCGGGCTTGACGATCTCGTCCAGCTCCTTCAGCAGGACCTTCTTGGTGCCCATATCCTCTTTGACGGTCTCCAGGATCAAATCGCAGTCCGCGCAGGCGGCCTTTTCCTCGATCTTGATGTTGTTCAGGATGGCATCCACGGCTTCCTGGGTCATCTTGCCCTTTTCCACACGCTTCTGCAGGCCCGCGGCCAGCTTATCCTTATGGCGCTGGGCGCTGGCGGGAGAACTGGCGTACAGATACGTCTCGTTGCCGGCCTGTGCGAAAACCTGGGCGATACCGCTGCCCATGGTGCCTGCTCCAAATACTGCTACCTTCATTGTAAGTTCCTCCTATATTATAGATTTGACAGAAAATGATACGATGCGCGAAACTTCAGCGATTGACGAAGGGGTCGGGCTTGCGCTTTTCCACAAAGGCGCTCATGGCGTTTTTCTGGTCCTCTGTCTCGAAGCAGGAGCCGAACAGCTTTTCTTCCACCGTGACGGCACGGTCCATATCCACCTGGAGGCCATCGTTTACCGCCTTTTTGCAGGCGCGCACGGCGATGGGGGCGTTGCCCGCGATGCGCTGTGCCATTTTGAGGGCTTCCTCCATCAGCTGCTCCGCGGGATAGACCCCCTGGACCAGGCCGATGGCCAGCGCCTCGGGCGCTTTGACCTTTCTGGCGGTATAGAGCAGCTCCTTGGCACGGCCCATGCCGATGAGGCGCGCCATGCGCTGGGTGCCGCCGAAGCCCGGCGTGATGCCCAGGCCCACCTCCGGCTGGCCGAACACGGCAGTGTCCGAGCACAGGCGGATATCGCAGCTCATCGCCAGCTCGCAGCCGCCGCCCAGGGCAAAGCCGCACACCGCGGCGATGGTGGGGATGGGAAGGGTCTCCAGTTTGCGGAACACATCGTTGCCCAGCTTGCCAAAGGCTTCGCCCTCCGCTTTGGAAAGGCCGCTCATCTGCCCGATATCGGCGCCGGCGACAAAGGCCTTCTGTCCCTCGCCGGTGACCACCAGGCAGCGGATGCTGTCCAGGTCGATGCTGTCCAGAGCTTCATCCAGTTCCCGGATGACCTGATCGTTCAGAGCATTCAGCGCGGCGGGACGGTTGATGGTCAAAACGCCAACGTTCCCTTCCGCGGAGAGTTTGATATACTCCATCTTGAGAACCTCCTTTATAAATCAACAGGTGACCATCAGGCGCAAGAGTCCCCTGCGCCTGATGATCTAACCTCATTATATCGGGCCGCCGCAAGTTTGTCAAATTATAAACGATGGGTTGTGAAGGTTTTTTTGCGGTTTTTGTGGTTTTTTACAGAAATTTTGCGGATCAGACGCGCTCGACCACCAGGGCTTCGCCCATGCCGCCGCCGATGCACAGGGAGGCAACGCCGTACTTGGCGCCGCGGCGGGCCATCTCATAGCACAGAGTGACCAGGATACGGGCGCCGGAAGCGCCGATGGGATGGCCGATGGCGATGGCGCCGCCGTTGACGTTGACGTTATCGGGGGTCAGGCCCAGCTCGGCGTTGACCGCGGCAGCCTGCGCGGCAAAGGCCTCGTTCAGCTCGAACAGGTCGATGTCCTTGGTCTCCAGGCCGGCCTTCTTCAGGGCCTGACGGACGGAGGGGATGGGGCCGGTGCCCATCAGAGCGGGATCGACGCCCACAGAACCGGTGGCGACGATCTTGGCCATGGGCTTCAGGCCGTGGGCCTTGACGAACTCGCCGGAGGCCACGACGATGGCGGCAGCGCCGTCGTTGATGCCGGAGGCGTTGCCGGCGGTGACCGTGCCGCCGTCACGCTTAAAGGCGGGCTTCAGCTTGGCCAGCTTCTCCATGGTGGTGCCGGGCTTGACGTACTCATCGGTGTCGAAAACGATGGGATCGCCCTTCTTCTGGGGGATGACCACGGGGACGATCTCGTCCTTGAACTTGCCCTCGGCGATGGCGGCGGCGGCGCGGGTCTGGCTGCGCAGGGCCAGCTCATCCTGCATCTCGCGGGTGATGCCGTACTTTTCGGCCACGTTCTCGGCGGTGATGCCCATGTGGCAGTTGTTGAACGCATCCCACAGGCCGTCGTTGACCATCACGTCAGTCATGGAGGTGTTGTTCATGCGGGCGCCCCAGCGGGCGGAATTGATGGCGTAGGGAGCCATGCTCATGCTCTCCATACCGCCGGCCACAACGCACTCAGCCTCGCCGGCCATGATGGTGCGGTAAGCGATGGAAACGCTGTGCAGACCGGAGCCGCACACCTTGTTCAGGGTGGTGGCGGGGGTCTCGATGGGCAGACCGGCCTTCAGGGCGGCCTGACGGGCGGGGTTCTGGCCCAGACCAGCCTGCAGCACGTTGCCGAAGAACAGCTCGTTGACCTGGGAGGCCTCGACGCCGCCGCGCTTCAGGGCTTCCTTGATGACCAGGGCGCCCAGTTCAACGGCGGGGGTGCTCTTCAGCGTGCCGCCGAAGCTGCCCACAGCGGTACGAGCCATGCTTACCAGATAAACTTCTTTCATGTGAATACACTCCTTCTATATTTTGTTGTATGTTGACCCACTGAACCAATTCTCATTATAGTAAGAATTCCTGCCATTGGCAACACCTAAATTGATGGTTTTTCTACATTATTTGCATCGAATCCTGTCTAAAACGCACCCCGCTGTTAAAGTTGTGACGATATCGTGCAGGTTTCTCCACAAAGTCCCTGCTGTCAGACCTTTTCGGCCTTGAGCCTCTGAATTTTTTGCCAATTTTGTCCTTCTTGTCCCTTTGACGGGCGGCGCCTGCGTTTTTGGTTTTCCGTTCATCAGCCACCCCGGGGGTCTCCGCCGGCCTATCCATCCTGTCTTTGCATATTTATGCGTTTTGTGAAATAAAAAAAGAGGCGGCACGCCGCCTCTTTCCATCGTTCAGATATCCATTTGGTCAGACAGGCTGCGCATGGCCCGGATGGTCCTGTCAAACAGCTCATCCAGCTCCCAGCCCAGCGCCTCCGCCCCCTGGCGAATCACGTCCCGGCTGCAGCCGGCGGCGAATTTCTTGTCTTTGAATTTCTTTTTCAGGCTGGACACCTCCATATCGCAGACGCTTTTGCTGGGGCGCATCATGGCTGCGGCGCCGATCAGGCCGGTGAGCTCGTCAGCGGCGAACAGGATCTTTTCCATGATGTGCTCCGGCTGGTAGCAGGTGCCGGTGAGGCCCCATCCGTGGCTCATGGCAGAGCGCATGATGCCCTCGTCGATGTCCTCCGCCCGGCAAAGCTCCACGCCCTTGACGCAGTGCTCCTGGGGATACAGCTCAAAGTCGATGTCGTGGAGCATGCCCACGGTCTTCCAGTAATCTACCCGCTGGGGGTCATATTGGGCGGCGTACCAGCCCATGACGCCGGACACGATCTGTCCGTGGCGCAGGTGGAAGGCGTCCTGATTGTACTTTTTCAGAATTTCCAGCGCCTGTTCCGGAGTGGGAATGTAGCTCATGTGATGTTCCTCCTATTTATGATATTTGCTGCCCGCCAGAATGGACAGCCCTCTGTAGACCTGTTCCAGCACCATGACCCGGGCCAGATGGTGGGGAAAGGTCATGGGCGACATGGACAGCCGGAGATCCGCCTCCCCTTTCAGCCCCTCGTCCAGCCCCCGTGAGGAGCCGATGAGGATGCACAGGCGGGAAACACCGCTGTTCTGCAGTCGCCGCAGCCGGTCCGCCAGCCCTTCAGAGGACATGGCCTCCCCCTCGATGCACATGGCGGTGACATAGCTGCCCGGCGGAATGGCCGCCCGGATCTTTTCCGCTTCCTTCGCCAGGGCGCCGGGGCGATCCGGCTCCTCGTCCAGCTGCAGGATCTCCAGCCGGCACAGGGTGCCCAGCCGTTTTTCATATTCCCGGCAGGCCTCCAGATAAAACTTCTCCTTCAGCTTGCCCACACAGATCAGTCGGATGCTTAACATAGGCACCTCACAGCAATATTGGCTCGCCCAGGGCGCTCCGGGGCGCCAGGGCCACATGGGCCTCCAGCCCGGCCTGCTCCAGCGCGCCCCGCACGGCGCTGAGCGCCAGCTGGGGGGTATTGTTTTCGGCGCTGAGATGGGCCAGCAGCAGGCGCCGGGTGCCGGTCTGGCACAGACGCACCGCCACCTTGGCGGAAAAGGCGTTGGACAGATGGCCCCGGTCGGACAGGATGCGCTGCTTCAGCGGATAGGGATAGGGGCCGTTCCACAGCCGCTGGACGTCGTGGTTGCACTCCAGCAGCACCGTGCCGCTGCCCCGGATGGTCTCGAACAGGTCGCCGGACATGGTTCCCAGGTCGGTACACACCGCCACCTGCTCCGCGCCCCGGCCCAGAACATAGCCGCAGCTGCCGGGGGCGTCGTGGGAGGTGGAAAAGGTTTTTGCCGGGATCTCTCCCAGGGCAAGCTCCTCGCCGGGCTGGAACAGCGTCACCGGCACACCGCAGGGCAGCCGGGAGGCGATGGCCGTGAAGGTCCCGTGGGAGCAGACCAGCGTGGCCCGGGTGTGCTTCAGCAGCACCGGCAGGGCGGACACATGGTCGCTGTGGCTGTGGGTGATCAGGATGTGGGTCAGGTCCCCCACGGAAAGGGCCAGCTCCCCCAGGCGCTGGTTGATATAGCGGGTGTTCTTCCCGGCGTCCACAAGAATGCGCTGGCGGCCGCTGACATATACATAGCAGTTGCCCTCGCTCCCGCTGGCCAGGGTGCAGAAATAAGTCATAGCGTTCTCTCTTTTATGTATCGTTTTCCGGGGGCGGTGCCGAAACCGCTTCCACAGAAAGCAGGGGGCGGTGAAAGCCGCCCCCTGCCCCGTCGCCGGTTCAGTTTGCTTTTGCCATAGCGGGAGTGTCTGCCACAGTGACCCGGGTGATGTCCGCGCCCAGCCGGCGCAGCTTTTCCACGATGTCCTCGTAGCCCCGCTCGATGTAGCCGATCTCCTCGATCTCGGTGACGCCCTCCGCGGCCAGGCCGGCGATCACCAGCGCCGCGCCCGCCCGCAGGTCAGAGGCCCGCACCGGCGCGCCGGTGAGCTTTTCCACGCCCTCGATGACGGCCACCTTGCCGTCCACCTGGATGCGCGCGCCCATGCGCCGCAGCTCGTCGGAATAACGGAAACGGTTCTCCCACACGCCCTCTGTGACCACAGAGGTGCCCTGGGCCAGGCACAGGGCCGCGGCCAGCTGGGGCTGCATATCGGTGGGAAAGCCGGGATAATACATGGTCTTGACCTGGATCTTGTGGGTGGGACCGCTGCGGGTGACGCGGATGTTGTCCTCCTCCTCGGAGATCTCGCAGCCCATTTCCTCCAGCTTGGCGGTGATGCAGTCCATGTGCTTGGGGATGATGCCCTTCACCAGAACGCTGCCGCCGGCGGCGGCCACCGCCGCCATATAGGTGCCCGCCTCGATCTGGTCGGGAATGATGGAATAGAAACCCCCCTGCAGCGCCTTTACGCCCCGGATCTTGATGACGTCGGTGCCTGCGCCCATGATGTCGGCGCCCATGGAGTTCAGGAAGTTGGCCAGGTCCACAATGTGCGGCTCCTTGGCGGCGTTTTCGATGACGGTCTGTCCCTCTGCCAGGCAGGCCGCCAGCATGATGTTCATGGTAGCGCCCACGCTGGCAACGTCCAGATAGACATTGGCGCCGGTGAGCCCCTGGGAAGCGTCGGCGCAGACGATGCCGTTGCGGATATCCATCTTGGCGCCCAGCGCCTCAAAGCCCTTCATGTGCTGGTCGATGGGGCGGACGCCGCCGAAATTGCAGCCGCCGGGCATGGCTACCTCCGCCCGGTGGAACCGGCCCAGAAACGCGCCGATCAGATAATAGCTGGCCCGCATTCTCCGGTTCAGGTCGCTGGTGGCCACAGAGCTTTTCAGCCCCCGGCTGTCGATCTCGATGGTGTTGGGGGCGATCACCCGCACGCCGCAGCCCAGCTCCCGCAGGATCTCCATCTGGATGAGCACGTCGCTGACCATGGGGATGTTTTCGATCCGGCACACGCCGTTTACCATAATGGCTGCCGGAATGATGGCCACCGCCGCGTTTTTCGCGCCGCTGACCGGCACCTCGCCAAACAGCGGTTTCCCGCCGTGAATCACAAATTTATCCAAAGAGGAGTCCTCCTCGTTCGTTTTTTCAAAATCAGGCGGATATCCGCTCTTTTTCCATCTTAGTGTACCACATATCTTTTCAAATAAAAAGACATCTGGGGCTTTTTTTGAAGATTTTTGCCTTTCGGCCGTCAAAAGTTCAGCTGTTTGCCCGTCAGGCAGCTCATGATGATCTGTCCCTCACCGGTCTCCGCCGTCCACACCGGCACCAGCGTCACAGTCTGGGCGTCCTCGCTCTGGAGGTAATAGCCTGCCTGCAGCCGTTCCGGGCGGGGGGCCTCCTGGCTTTCCAGCAGGTCGCACAGGGCCAGCACCAGCTGCGCCCGGTTCAGGCTTACGCTTCCTTCCGTGACCGGCTGGGCCAGCAGCCAGCGGCCCCGCACCCGCAGCACGCCCTCCCGGTACAGGCAGGTCAGGCGGCTGTTGACCACAGGATAGCCCTCGTGGCTCTGGATCAGCACCACCCCGCCGTCCTGCTGCTCCGTCAGGACATTTTTCATGGAAAAACCGGCCTTTTCCAGCAGGGAAACGCAGCTTTCCCCATTGAGCGCGCCCCCCTGCCAGGGGACGTCCAGCTCCACGGCGCCGCCCCGGCGGAAGCTCAGCTGTCCCGCCCCGGCGCGGTAGATGCTCACGCCGCCGCCCGGGCCCTCCTGCAGAGTCTCACCGCCCAGCAGCGCGTTTGCGGCGGCCTGCTCCAAAGCGTCGCTGCGGCGGGCGCTGTAGCCGGTCATTTCCGCCGGCAGGCGCAGCACTTCCTCTCCGTCCAGCTCCACGCCCCGTGCCGCGGCAACGGCCACCGCGTCCAGCACCGCCTGCCGCTCTGCCTGGCGGCCCCGCAGCAGCTGCCAGGCCAGGTTGCCCGCCAGCACCAGGTCCGCCGCCAGCAGCATCAGCAGCAGCCAGTTGCGTATTTTTCTCCATTCCATGCCTTTTCCTCCGAAGCGCCCCGGGGGGCCTTACTCTTCCGTCACCCGGCAGATCCCGGGCCGCAGGCTGCCGTCCTGCTGCTCCAGCAGGCGCACCCGCAGCCAGGCCCTGCCCCGGGGCAGAACGGCCGCCGCCTGGTACAGCGGCAGAAGCGGCGCCTGCTCGGTCTCCTCCAGCTGCCGCAGAGCGGCGCTCAGGCCGGTGACGGCGCCGTCTTCCACAGTGACGGTGGCCCAGTGGCCCTCCCTCCGCTCTGCAAACAGGCCGCTCCTGTGCAGGCCGAAGCGCAGCACGGTCCGTCCGCCCTGGACGTCCAGCTCCTCCAGGCTGAGCTGTCCGGAGGCGCCGGCCTGCTCCCACAGGCGGCACAGCAGGTCATAGACCTTCTGGCACAGCTCCACCTGCCGGGCCGGGCCTTCGGGGGCTGTCAGCTCCAGATCGATGCCCCCCGCTCCGGTATAGGTCAGGTCCCCCGCTGGAGACAGGCTGATGGTGCTGTGGCTCTCCACATAGACCAGGCTTCCATCGGTATTCTGATACACTTTTGTGAGATAGGCGTTCATGCCGAACAGCGACTGCACGTTTTGCGACAGCTCGCCCCGCCGCGCCAGCTCGGGCTGAACGGCAGACAGCACCGGTGCCGTCTCCACCCCCAGGGTAAGCACCGCGTCTCCCGCCAGCGCGCCGTCCTCTCCCGCCAGGCGGGCGTTGCTTTCGGTCACATTGGCGCACAGGGCCTCCAGGTCCGTCCGGGAAGCGGCTGTTTCCGCCAGCCAGCGTCCGCCCTTCCGGTCGGTGAGCAGCAGCACCACGGTCTGGTCCCGGGCCGCCAGCGCCGCGCCGGAAACCTCCACGCCCTCCCTCAGCGTGTCGCTGCCGCCCCAGGCCTGCAGCAGGTAAAAGGGCTGGGGCGCGTGATACTGCAGAAGCAGCGCCGGCGCCTGCAGCAGCTGCAGGTATTCCCCTTCGGTGAGCGGCTGCAGCGTACCGGCAGAGCCCACCGCCTCCTGGCACAGCGGCTCCGCCTGCCGCAGCAGCAGGTCGTAGGCCCCGGCGTCATCCGCCAGATATACCCCCTGCTCCGCCAGCAGTGTCAGCATCTCGGGCTGGGCGGCGGAATGGGCGGCGGACGCCCCTTCATAGCGTTCCGCTTCCTCCAGCGGCCGCAGCAGGCGCTGCCCGCCGCTGCTGCCCCGGACGCTGACCAAAAAGGTCACCGCCAGCAAAATGCCCATCAGGGCCAGCAGCGCCGCCAGCAACAGGTTTTTCAGCTTATCCGCCATGGCTGTCCGCACCTTTCTGCGCTCTGGGCAGGTACAGCGTCACCACGCTGCCCTTTCCGTATTCGCTGTCAAAGCCGATGGTGCCGCCGTGGCTCTCCACGATCTGCTTGGCGATGGCCAGGCCCAGGCCTGTGCCGCCGCTTTCCCGGCTGCGGGCCTTGTCCACCCGGTAAAAGCGCTCAAACAGCCGGGGCAGGTCCTCTTTGGGCACGCCGATGCCGGTGTCCGCCACCCGGAGGAACACCCGGTCCCCCTCGGTGCCGCCGGTGATGGTGATGGAGCCGTGGGGCTTGTTGTATTTGATGGCGTTGGTGATGATGTTGATGATGACCTGCTGGATGCGCTCGGCATCGCCCAGCACCTCCGGCAGCGCCTCCGGCAGGGTGCAGGTCAGGGTGAGGTCCTTGCTCCGGGCCTGGCCCTCCATGGCCTGCGCGGCCTTGGCGCCCAGCTCCCGCAGGTCCATGAGCTGCATATTCATCTCCATGCGGTTGTAGTCCAGCCGGGTCAGGGTCAACAGGTCCTTGACGATGCGGGTCATCCGGTCCGCCTCGCTGCTGATGACCCCCAAAAACCGCATCTGGGTGTCCCGGTCGATGTCATCGGCGCTCATCAGCGTCTCCGCATAGCCCCGCACGTTGGTGAGGGGGGTCCGCAGCTCGTGGGAGACGTTGGCCACGAACTCCCGCCGGCTGTCATCCAGCTTGCGCTGCTCGGTGACGTCGTGGAGCACCGCCATCAGGCCCGTGCTGTCGGCGCCCAGGCGGATGGGCGCGAAATAGATCTTCAAAAACCGGGACCCGGCGGCGAAATCGATCTCGATGGACCGGCCGTCCTGGGCCAGGTCCTCCTGGCGCACCTGCACATCGGGGAACACATCGGTATAGTGGAGGGTGTCCTCCAGCCGCCGGCCCAGCATCACCTCGGCGGCGGGGTTGAACTGCAGCAGGCGGCCCTCGCTGTCGAAGGCCACCATGCCGTCGGCCATATGCTGGAACAGCGTGCCCAGCTTGTTGCGCTCCTCCTCCACCTGGCGGAGGGTGGTCTCCAGCTTGGCGCTCATCTCGTCAAAGGTGTCGCTGAGGACGCCGATCTCGTCGTTGGAATCGATGCCCGCCGATGAGCCGAAGTCGCCTGCGGCGATGCGCGCGGCCTGGTCGGTAAGACGCTCCACCGGATTGGTGATGGTCTTTGACAGCAGGAAGGACAGGCAGATGGCCACCACCAATCCGAACAGCATGGCCCGGATCAGGATGGTGAACAGGTTCCAGTTCAGCTCCTGCAGCTCGGACTTGTCATCCAGCACCCCTACCACAAAGGCGACGCCGCCCTGGCCGTCCCGGATGGGGATGGCCACGTCAAAATATTCCCCCAGGGTCTCGGCGGCCTGGCCCACCCGGCCGTTCATGGCGGTGAGGATGTTGGGCGTCTTGACCAGCTGCGCCCCGTAGTCATCGTCCGAGCCGGAAAGATAGTCGCCGGTTTTGCCGTCCAGCACATAAAAGCAGCGGTATTCGTCGATGCCCAGAGAGGCGGAATAGGCCTCGATCATGTCCTGAAGGGCGCCGCTGTCCCCGGCGTTCTGCTCCAGGGTCAGGATGAACTCCGAGGTGAACACAGAGGCCATCTGGCTCTGAAACTCGCGGATATGGTAGGAGGTCACCGAGTTGATGAGAAAGGTGCCCACCACGGCCATGACCGAAACGATCAGCAGCACCAGCACCAGTACCAGCTTGCGATGTAAGCTGCGAAACATACCCGTTCGCCTCCTTAAACACAAATTTTGAGCGCAAAAGGCTCACTTCTGCAGGTAATACCCCGCACCCCGCTTGGTCATGAAATATTTGGGATTGGCGGGGTCTTCCTCCAGCTTTTCACGCAGGCGGCGCATGGCCACATCCACGGCCCGCAGGTCGCCGTAATAGTCATAGCCCCAGACCTTTTCCATCAGCTCCTCCCGGGAGATCACCCGCCCCGCGGAGGTAAGAAAATAGCACACCAGGTCATATTCCCGCTGGGTCAGCTCCACGGCGGTGTCCGCCCGGCGGACCTCCTGCAGGCCGGTGTCCACGATGTAGGGGCCGAAGCCCATGCGGCTGCCGCCCTGGCGGTTCCCGCCGCTTTTGCGCCGGGTGTTGGCCTTGATGCGGGCGATCAGCTCCTTGACAGAAAAAGGCTTGGTCATGTAATCATCCGCGCCGGTCTCCAGGCCGAAGACCTTGTCCCGCTCCTCTTCCCGGGCAGTGACCATAATGACCGGCACGTCGCTCTCCTGCCGCAGCCTGCCCAGCAGGT
Source organism: Clostridia bacterium (assembly GCA_029099685.1). Lineage (GTDB taxonomy): Bacteria > Bacillota > Clostridia > Oscillospirales > Butyricicoccaceae > UBA4644. The sequence goes on along the minus strand of JAQXOO010000026.1, from coordinate 48,510 downwards.
CAAAGCCGTTCATGCCGGGCAGCATCACATCCAGCAGGATCAGGTCCGCCCAGCCGGACAGGGCCTTTTCCAGGCCAGTGATGCCGTCATAGGCGGCGTCCACCTCAAAGCCCTCCCGTTTCAGGTTAAAGGAGATCAGATCCACGATGGTCTGTTCGTCCTCAATGATCAGAATTTTGCTCATAAGCTTCCTCCCTGCTGCCGCTCCCGCCAATGGGGGAGGGCGTCTGGTTTTCGGGTTCAGATCCGCCCGGCGGCCCTTGCCAGCGTATAGGCGCTGAGCGTCTTGCCGTCCGCGATCTCTCCCCGGGCGATCATGGCTTCAAAGTCCGCCAGCGGATACCGCTCCACCGTCAGGAACTCGTCCTCGTCGGGGTCGGCCGCGCCGGTGCTGTCCAGCCGGGCAAAATACAGGTCCAGCTTCTCGTCGCAAAACCCGGCGCTTCCGTAATACGCTCCCAGATACTCCAGCTTGTCCGCAAGTCCCCCGGTCTCCTCCCGCAGCTCCCGGAGGGCGGCGGAATAGGGCTCCTCGCCCTTTTCCAGCTTGCCCGCGGGGATCTCCAACAGTTCCCGGCCGATGGGGTAGCGGAACTGGCGCACCAACACCACATTCCCGCCGTCCATGGCAAAGATGCCCACCGCGCCGTGGTGCCGGGCCACTTCCCGCAGGGCCTCCCGGCCGTTTTCCAACAGGACGGTGTCATGGACCACGTCGATGATCGTTCCGTGAAATTTCGTTTCGCCCCGCAGGCGCTGTTCCGTGTGCTTCACAGGCCCAGCACCTCCCGTCTCACCAGGTCAAAGGCATGGCTGGCGGCGCTTCTCCGCACCTGTTCCCGGGTGCGCATATACCGCCGGTCGGGCCGCAGGACGGTCTCGCCCCCGGGCCAGCTCAGGCCGATATACACCGTACCCACGGGGTTTTCCTCCGTGCCGCCGGTGGGGCCCGCGTAGCCGGTGGTGCTGACGCCGATGTCCGCTCCGGACAGCCGGCGCACCCCCCGGGCCATCTCGATGGCGCATTCCGCGCTCACTTCCGTATGCTGCCGGATGGTTTCCGGCTGTACGCCCAAAAGACCCGTCTTGGCTTCATTCCAGTAGGTGACACAGCCATAGCCGAACACCTGGGAGGCGCCGGAGACATCGGTGAGCCGCTTTGCCAGCAGCCCGCCGGTGCAGCTTTCCGCAAAGGCGATGGTCATGTGCCGCTGCTGCAGGCCCCGGACCACCACTTCCTCCAGGGAGGACACGTCCACGCCGTAGACCCTGTTTCCCAAAATAGCCCTCACCTGCTCCACCACCGGGTCGCACAGGGCCAGGGCGGCGGGCCTGGTCTCCGCCCGGGCGGTGATGCGCAGCTCGCACTCGCCCTCCTTGGCATAGGGGGCCATCGTCACGCCGGAGAGGGAATCCATCAGCGGCTTCACCAGCGTCTCCATGGAGCTTTCGCCCACGCCGAAGATCTTTACATACCGGCTGCCGATGACGCCGCCGCAAAGGGTCTCCAGATAGGGCAGCGCCCGCTCCCGGAACATGGGGGCGCACTCCCGGGGCGGGCCGGGCAGCATGATCACGTGGCAGCCGTCCTGCTCAAAGGCGCAGCCCGGAGCAGTGCCCCAGTCGTTCACCAGCACGGTGCAGCCCCGGGGCAGCATGGCCTGTTTTTCATTGTTGGGAGTCATGGCGGGGCCCATCCGCTCCTTCAGCCGGGCCAGCTGGACCGGGTCCATTTCCAGCGGCCGGCCGAACACGGCGGCCACCGTCTCCTTGGTGAGGTCGTCCGCCGTAGGGCCCAGGCCGCCGGTGGTGACGAGCACATCGGCCCGCCTTTTGGCGGTCTCCACCGCCTCCCGCAGGCGTTGGGGGTTGTCCCCCACCACCGTCTGCCAATACACGTTAAAGCCGTGCTCGTTCAGTCCCCGGGCGATGATCTGGGCGTCGGTGTTGACGATCTCGCCCATGAGCAGCTCGGTGCCCACGGCCAGCAGTTCACAATTCATACGCTCAGCCCACCACGATCTTTTCCGCACCCGCCAGCGCTTCCGCCACCAGGGCGTCCACATCCAGCCTGCGCTCCTCCTCCAGCACCTTTTCCAGGGTGGGCTTGGTCTGGGGATGCTTGGGGGTGAACACCGTGCAGCAGTCCTCATAGGGCAGGATGGAGATATCCAGGGTGTCGATGCGCCGGGCCACGGTGACGATCTCCTCCTTGTCCATGCCGATCACCGGCCGCAGCACCGGCAGATCGCACACCGCGTTGGTGGTGTGGATGGCCTGTACCGTCTGGCTGGCCACCTGGGCCAGAGATTCGCCGGTGATGAGGCACTGGCAGTCCTCCTGCCGGGCCACCGCCTCCGCCAGGCGCATCATAAAGCGGCGCATCACCAGGGTGAAATAATCCTCCCGGCACTTGTCCCGGATCTCCGTCTGGATGTGGGTGAAGGGCACGATGGTGACGGTCATCCGGCCGCACCATCCGGACAGGACCTCCGCCAGGTCCAGCACCTTCTGCCGGGCCTCCATGGAGGTGTAGGGATAACTGAAAAAGTGGACGCCCCCCAGCTCCAGGCCCCGCTTGGCCATCATCCAGCCGGCCACCGGGGAGTCGATTCCGCCGGAGAGCAGCAGCATCCCCTTGCCGGATGTGCCGGTGGGCAGTCCGCCCGCACCGGGCACAGGGCCGCCGTGGACAAAGGCGTAATCCTCGCGCACTTCCACCCGGACGGTGACCTGGGGATCCTCCATCCGGGGCTGCAGGTGGCCGTAAACGTCACTGAGATAGCCGCCCACCTCCCGGCTGATCTGGGGAGAGGTCAGGGGGAAGCGCTTGTCCGCCCGCTTGGTCTCCACCTTATAGGTGCGGACACCCTCCAGCAGGTCCTTCAGGTACAGCGCGGCCTTTTCCTTGATGTCCCGGATGTCCTTTTCGCACACCACCGCCCGGCAGACGCCTACCAGGCCGAACACCCGGCGGCAGATCTCCACCGCCTGGTCCATAGAGGCGTTTTCGTCCAGCGGCTCCACATAAAAAGTGGACTGGCAGCCGTGAATTTTGAAATTGCCCGCCTTTTTCAGCCGCCAATGGAGGGTCTTTTGCAGCCGGTCCTCAAATTTGCGGCGGTTCAGGCCCTTGAGCACCAGCTCGCCGCACTTGCAAAGCAGAATTTCTTTCATATCGGATAAACCACCTCAAATTCTTCAAATACCACCGTCATGTCCGGCGTAAAGGCATAACCCAGCTGGGTGCCCTCCTGCTGAAAGAAGCGCCGGTGCTTTTCCCGCCAGCTTTCCAGACAATCGTCCTCCCCCTCCAGCCGCGCCAGGTCAAAGGGGATCTCCCGGAACGGGAGGCAGGTGACCCGCCGGGTCTCAATGACGCAGCCGGGGCGGCCGTCCCAGTGGACCACCACCGACAGGTCCCCCGGCCGGGGCAGCGGAAGGCCCTCTGAGAAAAAGCCCGCCTCTGACGAGGCGGTGGCCCGCTTCTGCCCCCGGAGCACCAGCTCCAAAAGCTCCTCGGCCCAGCGTTCCGTCAGGTCAAAATGGAACACGTCCAGGCAGGGCGTATCCGCCGCCCGGCCGGTGTCCCGCAAAAACCGCTGCCAAAAGGCGCGGACTTCTTCTGTCATTTTCATTCAAAACATCCTTTTCGCCTGGTCCAGCGCCGCCAGAAAGGCGTCCGCATCTTCTTCCGTGTTTTCCGGACACAGGCTCACCCGCAGGGCGGCATCGGCGTTTTTGCCGGAGACCCGCATGGCGGTGAGCACATGGGATTTTTTGCCCCGGCTGCAGGCGCTGCCGCCGGACACATAGATCCCCCGGTCGGACAGCACCCGGATATAGACCTCCGACCGGCCCACGCAGGGGGACAGGTTGACGATGTGGGGGGCGCAGTCCGCCGGGGTGTTGATCTCACATCCCAAAGCCCGGGCGCCGGCCAGCAGCCGGTCCCGCAGGGCCGCCATATGGGCGGTGTTTTCCGCAAAACGGACCGTCCGCTCCTCCGCCGCCGCGGCAAAGGCGGCGATCTGGGGCATGGCCTCGGTACCGGAGCGCAGGCCGTTTTCCTGATTTCCGCCGTAGATCAGGGGCGTCAGGTGCAGGCCCTCCCGGACATACAGGGCGCCGCTGCCCTTGAGCCCGCCGATCTTGTGGGCGGACAGGCTCATCAGGTCGATGATATCCATGGGCAGTTCGATCTTGCAGAAGGCCTGAACGGCGTCCACGTGGAGCAGGGCCTTGGGGCAGATTTGCCGCATGGCGGCTTTGGCCTCCCGCAAAGGCAGGACGGCGCCGGTCTCGTTGCACACCGCCATCAGGCTCACCAAAACGGTATCGGGGCGCAGGGCGGCCCGAATGGCGTCTGGGCTGACGCTGCCGTCCATCTCAGGGGCAACCAAAGTCACCTCAAAGCCCTGATTCTGCAGGGCCTTGAGGGTGTTCAGGGTAGCGTCGTGCTCGATCTGGGTGGACACGATGTGCTTTCCCAGATGCTTGTTTTTCTGCACCGCGCCGCGCAGGGCGGTATTGGTGCTTTCGCTGCCGCCGGAGGTAAAGGTGACGCGGCCGGGCTTCACGCCCAGGGCCGCCGCCACCCGGCCGCGGCTGTCTTCCAGCAGCGTTCGGGCGCGCTGCCCCATGGCGTGCAGGGAGCCGGGGTTGCCGAACTGGTCCATGGCCGAAAGGGCCGCCTCCCGCGCCCGGGGCAGCACCGCCGTGGTGGCGGCGTTATCCAGATAATGTTCCATGTTTAAAACTTCGCGCCCTTCAGTTCCACGGCCCGGTTAAAGACCATGTGCTCCGGGGTGCTGTCCTTGCTGTCCACGCAGAAGTAGCCCTGGCGCAGGAACTGGAAGTCCGCGGGGGCCTGCACGCCCTTCAGGGAGGCCTCCACCTTGCAGCCGGTGAGCACCTCCAGGGAATTGGGGTTGATGCAGTTGAGGAAGCCGCCCTCGCACTCGTCGGGGTTGGCCTCGGTAAACAGGTTGCTGTAGATGCGCACCTCGGCGTCCACGGCGGTGGCGGCGTCCACCCAATGCAGGGTAGCGCCCTTGACCTTGCGGCCGTCGGCGGGGTCGCCGCCCCGGGAATCCGGGTCATAGGTGGCATAGATCTCGGTCACGTTGCCCGCCTCATCCTTTTTGCAGCCGGTACAGGTGATGAGATAGGCGCCCTTCAGGCGACACTCGGGGCCGCCGGGATACAGGCGCTTGTACTTGGGCACCGGCGTCTCCAGAAAGTCGTCCCCCTCCACGTACAGCTCACGGGAGAAGGTGACGGTGTGGGTGCCGTCTTCCGGCTTCAGGGGATTGTTCTCCACCTCCATGGTCTCGGACTGCCCCTCGGGGTAGTTGGTGATCACCAGCTTCACCGGGCGCAGCACGGCCATGACCCGCCGGGCGTTGTCATTGAGGTCCTCCCGCAGGCAGCTCTCCAAAAAGCTGTATTCCACGGTGCTGTTGACCTTGGCCACACCGATGCGCTCGCAGAAATTGCGGATGGAGCGGGGGGTATAGCCCCGGCGGCGCAGGCCGCACAGGGTGGGCATCCGGGGGTCGTCCCAGCCGCTGACATAGCCCTCCTCCACCAGCTGCCGCAGCTTGCGCTTGGACATGACGGTGTGGTCGATGCCCAGGCGGGCAAACTCGATCTGTCGGGGCTTGGAGGGCACGGACACGTTGTCCCGCACCCAGTTGTACAGGGGGCGGTGGTCCTCATACTCCAGCGAGCACAGGGAATGGGTGATGCCCTCCAGGGCGTCCTGGATGGGATGGGCGAAGTCATACATGGGATAGATGCACCACTTGTCGCCGTGGCGGTGGTGATGGGCATACTTGATGCGGTAGATCACCGGGTCGCGCATATTGAAGTTGCCGCTCTCCAGGTCGATCTTGGCCCGGAGGGTGTATTTGCCCTCGGGAAACTCGCCGCTGCGCATCCGCGCAAACAGGTCCAGGCTCTCCTCCACGGGGCGGTCCCGCCAGGGGGAGCGGGCGGGCGTGGAGGTGTCGCCCCGGTACTCCCTGAACTGCTCGGGGGTCAGCTCGCACACATAGGCCAGGCCCTTTTTGATCAGCTCCACGGCAAAGGCGTAATCCTGCTCAAAATAATCGGAGCCGTACAGCATCTGGTCCCAGTCAAAGCCCAGCCAGCGGATGTCCTCCTGGATGGCGTCCACAAACTCCACGTCCTCCTTGGTGGGGTTAGTGTCGTCAAAGCGCAGGTTGCACTTGCCGCCGAACTTTTCGGCGGTGCCGAAGTCGATGCACAGGGCCTTGCAGTGGCCGATGTGCAGATAGCCGTTGGGCTCCGGGGGAAACCGGGTGTGAACGGTGCGGCCCTGGAACTGACCGCCCGCGGCGATATCCTCCGCGACGAATTCTTCAATAAAATTAGAGGTCCTGATCTCTTCAGACATATCTCAAATCACTCCTAAAATCATTTGGTCTCCGCTCCGGCTTCACCGGAGGGGGCGCTGTCCAGCAGCGCCCTGTATTCTTTCAGCCGGCGCAGGCACGTTTCCTGCCCCAGCAGGGACATGACGGCGTGAAGGTCGGGGGTGTTCTTCCGTCCGGTGACCGCCATGCGCACCACCGCGCTGAAGTCGCCCACGTGGCCCCGGAACTGCTCCGGGTGTTCCTTATAGGCCTTCACATCCGGGGACATGCCCAGCGCCGGGCACAGCTCCTTCATTTTGCCGAACCAGGTGTCCTTGTCGTCGGCGCAGTCCATCACGGGGAGATAGGCCTCCAGCACCTGCTTCTGCAGGTCCCGGTCCAGCTCCAGCGTCTCCTCCCGGGCAAACAGCCCGTCGTAGAAATAGGCGGCGTAGCCGGACACGTCCTTCCAGCGGACGATGTCCTTCCGGGGCTTTTTGCCGCCCCGGTCGATGGCGAACAGCGCCTTCGCATAGGCGGGGTCGGCGGCCAGCAGGCCATAGAGCTCCCCGTCATAGCGCTGGGCCCAGGCCGAAGCCTGGTCATACACCTCCTCCGCCGTCAGCCGGGAGATCACCTCGGCGGACACGCTGTTCAGCTTTTTCAGGTCGAACAGGGCGCCGGAGGCGCTCATTTTATTGAGTTTAAAGGGGAACTCGGTGTAATGGGCGGTCTTGTTCTGCCGGCGCCAGTCCTCAAAATTGGAATTGGCGATGGTCAGCAGATATTCCATCACCGCCTCGGCGGGGTAGCCCTCCTCCGTGAAAAAGCTGACGGCTGCCTCCGGGTCCTTGCGCTTGCTGAGCTTGCGCCTGGAGCCGTCCTCCTCCTTCATGATGGGGGCGATGTGGCCGTATTTGGGGGCCTTCAGCCCGCACAGCCAGAACAGCTGCAGATGGATGGGGGCGGAAGCGATCCACTCGTCTCCCCGGACCACCTGGGTGACCCGCATGAGGGTGTCATCCACGATGTGGGCGAAATGATAGGTGGGGATGCCGTCGCTCTTGAGCAGCACCACATCCACGAAATTTTCCTCCATCTCGATGTCGCCCCGGATGGCATCCTTGAACCGGACCCGGCCGCCGGGCTTGCCGGGGGAGCGCAGGCGCATGACATAGGGCTTGCCGGCCCTGAGGTTTTCCTCCACCTGCTCCAGGGTCAGGTCCCGGCAGCGGGCATCCGCGCCCCAATAGCCGGGGGTGACGCCCTGTTCCTCCTGCCGCGCCCGCAGCTGCGCGATCTCCTCCGCGGTGCAGAAGCAGGGATAGGCCAGGCCCTTTTCCACCAGGTCCTTGCAGAACACATGGTAATATTCCGCCCGGCGGCTCTGGGTATAGGGGCCGTAGGCGCCCTCCTCGGCGCCGTCGCCGGTGGCGCCCTCGTCAAAGGTGATGCCGAAATCCCGCAGGCCCTGGGCGATGAGGGACACGCCGCCCTCCACCTCGCGTTTTTTGTCGGTATCCTCGATGCGCAGGATCACCCGGCCTCCGGTGGTGTGGGCCACCCGCTCGGACACCATGGCGGAAAACACGCCGCCGATGTGCAGAAAGCCGGTGGGGCTGGGCGCGAAGCGGGTGACCTGGGCGCCGTCCTTCAGCTGCCGGGGCGGGAATTGGGCCTCCATGAGCTGCTGGGGCGTCTGGGTCACGTGGGGGAACAACAGTTGGGCCAGTTTGGCATAATCGGTCATGTATTGATCACTCCTGCAAGAAAAATCTGCATACTTCTCGTATTTTATCAGTTTATTATAGCTTTTTTCCGCTCCGGATGCAAGCAAAAGTGCAAAAAAAGAGCGGCAGGCTCCTGTATGGCCTGATCCGCTCTTGTTTTCTCCGCCGCAGCCGCCCGGCCCGCGGGGCTTTGCTATACCTCTGCCGGCGCGGGCTGCTCCCACAGCACCCTGACCGCGCCGTTTTCCGCCGTCAGCCGGGCGGTCTTCCCCCCGGCGCCCGCCAAAATGGCCGCCGCCAGCGGGTCCTCCGCCTGTTTTTCCACCAGCTGACGCAGCGGCCGCGCTCCCAATGCCGGGTCTCCGCAGCCCGCCAGCAGCGCCTGCTCCGCCCGCTCGTCCCAGCACAGCGTCACATCCTGCCGCCGGCACATCCGTGCCAGTTCCTCCAGCTCCCGCCGCAGGATGTCCCGCAGGTGCTCCCGCCCCAGGGGCTGAAACAGCACCACGCCGTCCAGCCGGGCCAGCAGCTCGGGCCGGAGGGCCTGCTTCACCGCGGCCATCACCCGCTCCTTTGCCAGGGCCGCGCCCTCCTGCCGCACAAATCCGCAGCTTTTGGCGCTCACCGCCTCGCTGCCCAGATTGGAGGTGAGGATCACCACCGTGTCCCGAAAGCTCACCTGCTGGCCGGTGCCGTCGGTGAGCTGACCCTCCTCCAGCATCTGCAGCAGCAGGTTGAGCACCTCCGGGTGGGCCTTTTCCACCTCGTCCAGCAGCACCACCGACGAAGGCTTCGCCTTGACCCGCTCGGTGAGCTGCCCGCCCTCTCCGTAGCCCACATAGCCCGGCGGCGAGCCGATGAGCCGGCTGACGCTGTGCTTTTCCAGATATTCACTCATGTCCAGGCGGATCAGGCTGCCCTGGCCGGGCCAGAGCTGTTCCGCCAGGGCCTTTGCCAGGCTGGTCTTGCCCACGCCGCTGGGGCCGCAGAACAAAAAGCCGCCCAGGGGCCGTTCCCCGCCGGGGAATGCGCATCTCCGCACCATGGCCCGGGCCACCTGCTCCACGGCCTCGCGCTGGCCGAACACCTGCCGGGACAGCGCCTCCTCCAGCCCCAGCATCCGCAGTCCGCCCTGGCGGCGGCCCTCCCAGGCTCCGCCCCGGAGGATGCGGGCTACCCGCTGCACGTGCTCCTCCGTCACCCGGAGTGCGCCGTCCATGGCGGCGCAGGCCGCCGCCTCGTCCATCAGATCCACCGACCGGTCGGGGTCGGCCCGCCCCATGACGCACCGGGGAGAAAGCTCCGCCGCCGCCGTCAGGGCGCCGTCGGTGATGGTGACGCCGTGATGCCGCTCGTACCGGGGCCGCAGCGCCCTGAGGATAATGGCAGTCTCCTCCGCCGTGGTCTCCCGCACCTCCACCGGCCGGAACCGCCGCGCCAGCGCGCTGTCCCGGCTGATGTATTTTTTGAACTCCGCCCCGGTGGTGGCGCCGATGACCTGAAGTCCGCCCCGGGCCAGAGCCGGCTTCAGCAGGTTGCCCGCGTCGATGGCCCCCTCGGCGGAGCCCGCGCCGCAGATGGTGTGCAGCTCGTCGATGAACAGGATCACATCCCCCGCCGCCCGGACCTCGCTGAGCATGGAGCGCACCCGCTCCTCGAACTCGCCCCGGTATTTGGTGCCCGCCACCATGCCTGCCAGACTGAGGGAGACCACCCGCTTGCCCAGCAGGCAGGCGGGCGCCTGCCCCTCGGCGATCCGCTGGACCAGGCCCTCCACCAGGGCGGTCTTGCCCACGCCGGCGGGGCCCAGCAGCACGGGGTTGCTCTTTTGCCGCCGGGACAGGATCTGCATGATCCGCCGGATCTCTCCGTCCCGGCAGGCCACCGGGTCGTATCCCCCCGCCATGGCCCGGGCGGTCATGTCCTCTCCGAACTGCAGGGTCAGCTTCAGCTCCCTGCGGGCGCTGTTCCGGGCGGGACCGGAACGCTCCTGCAGCCTGCGGCGCAGGGCATCGCCCTGGGGACCGCACCGGCACAGGATGTCCGCGCCCGGGCCGGCGGGATCCTGCAGCAGCGCCAGCAGCAGCCACCGTGCGGTGATGATGCCGTGGGGGGCTGCCAGTGCCGCCGCCTGCTGGATGACCGCCGCGCCCTGTTCGGTCAGGGCGGTGGGCGCGTCCCGGTCCTGCTGCCGGTCCATAAGGCGGACCACCACCTCCTCGGCCTGCAGGGCAAGGGCGCCGTCCTCCTCATGCAGGGCGCCCAGCAGCAGGTGCTCCGGCCCGATGGCCCCGTGGCCCAGCCGCTTTGCCGCCTGATAGGCCCAGACCAGCGCCCGCTGTCCGCTCTGTGAAAACCGCTGCTCCATCATGCCTTTACCTGAGGCGGCGTGAACCGGTCCTCGTGCTGGGTGGACATGGTCAGCCGGTTGTCGGCGGGCTGCATATCCTCTGGTTTCTGCTGCTTCTTTTTCATGGAATCACCTCCGTTGGTATCCTTTCCAAAAAACATCCGATTATTTCCCTGATTATTTCGAGAAATAACCGTTGCATTTTTTATTTTTTCTGATAGAATAGTGGATAGATTTAGACAGGAGGTGCTTTCAAAATGGCATACAAAATTTCTGATGCTTGCGTCGGCTGCGGTACCTGCGCCGGTGCTTGCCCCGTTGGCGCTATCAAGGACGCCGGCGGTAAGTACGAGATCGATGAGAACGCCTGCGTGAGCTGCGGTACTTGCGCCGGTGCTTGCCCCATGGGCGCTATCGCCGAATAATCTCAAACTTGAAGGCGGCTGTTGCTTCGGCAGCAGCCGTTTTTCGTTGCGCCTTTTCCTCAAAAAACCCGGTTCTTCGGGATTTTTTTGCGCTTTTCCTTGCATTTTTGTCTGTTTTCCTGTATATTGATATCAAATTTTGTGTTCTTTAAAGGAGCTTTTTCCTATGAAAAAAACCATCGGCATTCTGGGCGGCATGGGTCCCCTGGCCACCGCCGACCTGTTCCGCAAGATCGTTCTGATGACCAAGGCCGGCTCGGACAACGAGCACATCCGCATCTACATCGACAACAACAGCCAGATCCCCGACCGCACCGCCGCCATCCTGTCCGGCGGTGCCGATCCCGTGCCCCAGATGAGCGACGCCCTGCGCCATCTGGAGGCCTGCGGCGCGGACTGCATCATCATGCCCTGCAACACCGCCCACTACTTCCTGCCCCGGCTGCAGGAGCAGACCCGGGTCCCCTTCATCAGTATGCTGGCCGAGACCGCCAAGGCCTGCGCCCTGCGCTTCCCCGGCAAGACAGCCTGCGTCCTGGCCACCCGTGGGACCCTGGCCTCCGGCCTGTACGAGCGCGCCCTGGAGGCCGAGGGCGTATCCTGCATCTTGCCCGACGAGGCCCAGCGGGACGTGCTGATGTACGCCATCTATGACTGCGTCAAGGGCGGAAAGCCCCTGGAGACCGTCCGTCAGCCCATGGAGGCGCTGCTGGCCGATCTGTCCGCCCGGGGCGCGGACTACTTCATCCTGGGCTGCACCGAACTGCCCATCGTGGCCCAGGAGCTGGCCCTGCCCGGCGATTTCATCGATCCCACCTCCGAGCTTGCGAAGGCCGCTATCCTGTTCTGCGGCTATGAACTGAAATAATCCCGTGTTCCGGAAATGCAAGCCGGTGAGTCCGCAGCTGCGGCCGCCGCCCATGGGAGCTTCTGCACTTTGACAAAAAAATACGAAAAAAGAAAGTGAGAAATTTCTATGTGGTTTTGGCTTGCAATTGCCGCTTTGCTCTGCTGGAGCGGTTCTGACCTGTTTTCCAAGATCGGCTGCCGTGACAGCCGCGACAAATACAGCCATTTGAAGATGGTCATGGCCGTGGGTGTGGTCATGGGCCTTCACGCCTGCTACGAGATCTTCGTGGGCGGGACGGAGATCAGCCTGAACATCCTTTTGACCTACCTGCCTGTGTCCCTGCTTTACATTTTGTCCATGGCCATGGGCTACCTGGGCCTGCGTTACATCGAGCTTTCCATCTCCTCCCCCATCTGCAACGCCTCCGGCGCGCTGGTGGCCATCCTGGCCGTGCTCACCCTGGGCGAGAGCTATCCCCCGGCTGTGCTGTTCGCCGTGGCGCTGGTATGCGCCGGTGTCATCGGCCTGGGCGTGGTGGAATTCCGGGAGGATGACCAGCTGCGTGCCGCCCGGCAGGAGGCCGGCAACTTCAAGTACGCCAAAAGCTGGATCGCCCTGGCCCTGCCGGTGCTTTACTGTGTTCTGGACGCCGCCGGCACCTTTGCCGACAACCTGGTGCTGGACAAGCTGAGCCAGACGGTGGCGGATTATGAGGCCAGCGCCAACGTGGCCTATGAGCTGACCTTTTTGCTGGCGGGTGTGCTGTGCTTCATCTATGTGGTCCTCATCAAAAAGGACCGGCTGGTGCCCAAAATGGAAGCGCCCAAATACATCGGCGCCTGCTTCGAGACCGTGGGCCAGTTCGCCTACATCTACGCCATCGCCGACACCGCCCATCTGGCCATGTCCGCGCCCATTATTTCCGCTTACTGCGCCGCGTCGGTGCTTTGGAGCCGTATTTTCCTGAAGGAAAAGCTGAGCTGGAAGCACTATCTCTGCATTGCTGTTGCAGTCACCGGCATCATTATCATGGGCGTCTACGACGCGTGACCTGCGTAAAAAGGGAGGGCTTTTGCCCTCCCTTTTTTGTCGCCGCTCCACGCCTGTGCCCAGCAAAAATACCCGCCGAAAGCGCGGTGGGCATAAGACAGTTGACAGTCACAGCGGATGGTTTGAACTGCTGTGGCTGTTCTTGCGTTCTTCCCGGCTATGTGATAACATGGAGCCCAACAGACCTGTAAACTGAATTTTATAGAGGAGAGAGCAGGCGTGCAAATCAGTCAGTTTTTTTTGAATGGAGACTTGCAGGGCGCCATTGCATACATGCGCGATCACGAGGAATTCAAAGACATTCTTCCTGCGTATGTGGCGATTTTTGAAAATTGCGAATACCGCACGTTTGAAATACCGGACATACTCAACGATATCCTGCGTTTGTATCAGGTTTATTTCCGCGATACCTTTTATTGCGGGTTGCCGGAGGCAGAGGCCGCAGACAATCTGCTGACACAACTGAAAGTGCTCCTGGATGTGCCGGACGCAGAGGAAGCGCTTTTGACCGAGAAGCTTCAATCGGTGTTTGAAGCGAAGGGCTATCATGCGCTTTTCGGGAAAACCCAGGGGTATTACGGCCCGTATATCTGGCGGGATACTGTTCCGACTGTTTACCGTGTCGAGCTGCCGGGGGGAACGGCGGAATATACGGTCAACATTCTCAAAGGCTTTGTATTCCGCAGTTGGATGGATTATCTGACCTTCGGCAGGTACGGTACGGGCGGCTGGGCTTCGCCCGACGGCACGATCAACTGTATTGAGCAGGCGTATGATTTTGAAAGCGAGCGGTTTCTCGTTTCTCTTCTGAAGCACGAAGCGCAGCATACCGTAGATATGAAACAATTCCCGGGAATCACTCCAGCGGAACTGGAATACCGGGCAAAACTTGTGGAGCTCCATTACTCCAGCGATTTGGGCTTGCTGCAAGAGTTCTTGTCGGCAGCGGATGAAAGCAAACCGGACGATAGTCATGCGATCGCTTCTGCGAGGCTCAAACCCGCGTTTGCAGATACGGATCCAACGAATCTCTCCTGCATTCAGGCACGGGCGCTGGAACTGCTTCATGCCCATACGAAAGAAATGGAAGAAAAATATGGGAAGCAAAACACCGTATCCAACGGCTGATTGGGGTAAACTCCAGTTTGTCGAACAGATACCAATGGCGCACTTGGATCGGGTCAAGCCCCGTATGTGCGCTCCGTGAGACGGAACGCCCCGGACACCTGAATGTCCGGGGCGTTTCGCGTCACTGCATTCCGAACAAGGGGCTGCACGCCTTGTGCTGCTAAAGCGGCTATGCTCTTAAAGCAAAAAGGCATGACCACGAAGGTCACGCCTTTTGCCTGTTTGACTGTCTTGCGAACACCACGCTTAAGCGGGTGTTTTTTTATGATCGCGGTTTTGCCCGATGTTATTCCACGGTAACGCTTTTCGCCAGGTTCCGGGGCTTATCCACGTCGCAGCCGCGCATCACCGACACATAATAGGCCAGCAGCTGCATGGGAACGATGGACAGCGAGGGACTGAGCACGGCGGGACACCGGGGCACCCGCACCAGATGGTCGCAGATCTCCGGGTCCTCCCGCAGGGCATCATCGTTGGTCACCAGGATCACGCTGGCGCCCCGGGCCTTTACCGCCTTGATATTGGACACGGTCTTTTCCACCAGCGCCGGCTCGCAGGCCAGCGCCACCACCAGGGTGCCCGGCTCGATCAGGGAAATGGTCCCGTGCTTCAGTTCGCCGGCGGCATAGGCCTCGCTGTGGACGTAGGAGATCTCCTTGAGCTTGAGGGAGGCCTCCTGGCAGGCGGTGTGGTCGGTGCCGCGTCCGATGAAAAACACGCTGTGACGGTTGGCGTACAGCGACGCCAGGTGCTGCATCTGCGCCCGGCAGGCCAGCGTCTCCTCGATCTGGCGGGGCAGGCCGGCAATGTGCGCGCAGATGTCCAGCGCCTGCTGCCGGGACAGGGTGCCCCGGGCCATGCCCGCCCGGACGGCGATGAGGTACAGGGCGGCCAGCTGGGCGGAATAGGCCTTGGTGGTGGCCACGGCGATCTCCGGCCCGGCCCAGGTATAGAGTACGCCGTCGGCTTCCCGGGCGGCGGAGGAGGACACCACGTTGACGATGGCGATGACCTTGGCCCCTTTGCGCTTGGCCTCCCGCAGGGCGGCCAGGGTGTCCGCCGTCTCTCCGGACTGGCTGATGACGATGCACAGGTCCTCCGGCCCGATGATGGGATCGCAGTAGCGGAATTCCGAGGCCACCTGCGCCATCACCGGCACCCGGGCCAGCCGTTCGATGACCTGTTTGCCCACCAGTCCCGCGTGGAGGGCGCTGCCGCAGGCGGTGATATGGATGTTGCGCACATTGCGGAACAGCTCATCGCTGAGGCCCTCCTCCTCCAGGGCGGGCAGCCCGTCCCGCAGGCGGGGGGCGATGGTATCCCGGACGGCCTTGGGCTGCTCAAAGATCTCCTTCATCATAAAGTGCTCGTAGCCGCCCTTTTCGGCGGCGGCCACGTCCCAGGTGACGGTCTCCACCCGGGGCTCCACGGGGGTGCCCAGCTCGTCCGTGACCTCCACCCCGCCGGCGGTGATCCGGGCGATCTGATTATCACTGAGGACGATGTAACGCTTGGTCAGGGCCAGGATGGCGGGGATGTCCGAGGCGATCATGTTTTCGCCCTCGCCCACGCCGATGATCAGGGGGTTGTCCCGGCGGGTGCATACCAGCTGGTCCGGGGCGTCGGCGGTAATGACCCCCAGGGCATAGGAGCCCCGCAAGTGCTTTACGGTCTCCCGCAGGGCCTGGACCACATCCCCCCGGTAATGCATCTGGAACAGGTGGGCCACCACCTCGCTGTCGGTCTGGGTCTGGATGGTGAAGCCCGCCTTCTTCAGCATTTCCCGCAGCTCCAGATAATTTTCAATGATGCCGTTGTGGACCAGCGCCACACGGCCGTTGCCGCTGACATGGGGATGGGCGTTGATGTCCGAGGGCTCTCCGTGGGTAGCCCAGCGGGTGTGGCCGATGCCGCAGGTGGCGGAAAAGGGCCCCTGCTGCCGGGTCAGCTCCTCCAGATTTTTGATGCGGCCCCGGGTCTTGATGACCCGCAGCGCGCCCTGCTCCAGCAGCGCTACGCCCGCCGAGTCATAACCCCGGTATTCCAGCTTATACAGTCCCTGCAGCAAAACCGGCACCGCCTGCTTTGCCCCTACATATCCAACGATTCCGCACATATATCGATAACGCTCCTTGTCTTAAAATAAAAATAGGATCTGCCGCGCGGACCGCACTTTGTCCCACCGGTCGCCCGGTGGTTTTGCTGCGGCCCTCCGCCCCGCGGCGGGACGGGAGGCATCCGCCGAACCTTTCGATTTTCGCGCTTTCGCGCAACCTCCACCTCGTCCGCTGGTCCATGCCCGGCCAGCGCTGGCGCTTGTTTTCCGCTCCTCCTTTCCTGTTTGCTCTCTATATGGAAACGGGGAGGGTACAGGCCCCTCCCCGAAGATCGTCACGGCTGTTCCACCGCCCGGCGGACCGTCTGGGCCGCCTTTTGGGCCAGCTGCCCCACCAGCTCCCGGTCCCGGCCCTCTACCATGACCCGGACCTTGGGCTCGGTGCCCGAGGGACGGATGACCACCCGGCCCGCGCCGCCGAAGGTCTGGCGGATCTCCTCCGCCACCGCCTGCACCTGGGGCAGCGAGGCCACCTCATTCTTCCGCCGGTTGTCCACCGGCACGTTGACGGACACCTGGGGGAAGGACTCCATCATGCGGTTCAGCTCCGAGGCGGTCTTTCCGCCCAATTTCATGGCGCACAAAACCTGCACCGCGGTGAGCTGGCCGTCGCCGGTGGTGGCGAAATCGGACAGGATCACATGGCCCGACTGCTCGCCGCCGATGTTCCAGCCCTGCTCCCGCATCTTTTCCAGCACATAGCGGTCGCCCACCTGGGTGCTCTGGATGGGGATATCCCGCTGCTCCAAAAAGGCGTGCAGGCCCAGATTGGTGAGAATGGTGCCCACCACGCCGCCTTTCAGCCTGCCGCTGTTCTTCATATGCTCCGCCAGGATGCCGATGATATGGTCGCCGTCGATGACCTCGCCGGTCTCGTCCACCAGCAGGCAGCGGTCGGCATCGCCGTCAAAGGCCGCGCCAATGGCGAACCGCCCGGTGCGCATCAGCTCCTGCAAGCCGCCGATATGGGTGCTTCCGCAGCCCTCGTTGATGTTGACGCCGTCCGGCTCCCGGTTGATGATGACCGCGTCGGCGCCCAGGGCGCGGAACAGCTGCTCCGCCGTGGCAGAAGCGGCGCCGTTGGCGCAGTCCACCGCCACCCGCAGGCCGATGAGGCGGCAGGGCGCGGTGTCCGCCACATGGCGCACATAATCCGCCGCCGGGTCTCCGCCCCGGAAGGGCCGGACCATGCCCAGCTCCGCGCCCGTCTTTTCGCTGCCGGGGTGGCCGTCGATCATGGCCTCGATCCGCTCCTCCTCCCGGTCGGTGAGCTTATAGCCCGCGCCGCCGAAGATCTTGATGCCGTTGTCCTCGAAGGGGTTGTGGCTGGCGGAGATGACGATGCCGGCGTCAGCCTCTCCGGTGGCGGTGAGCCAGGCCACGGCAGGGGTGGGCATGACGCCCAGCGCGGTGACGTCCGCGCCGGAATTGCACAGGCCGGCGGTGAGGGCCGCCTCCAGCATCCCGCCGGAGATGCGGGTGTCACGTCCGATGAACACCAGAGGCCTGCGGCCCAGCTCCTCGCCCAGCAGCGTTCCCAGGGCAAAGCCGGTACGGTAGGCCAGATCGTGATCCAGCTCCACATTCGCCTTGCCGCGGATGCCGTCGGTTCCGAAATATTTCATAGCAGTTTTCCTCTTTTCTGTATAAAGCTCCGTGACCGGCGGCACCGGGCCGCCGGCAGCGGGCTACAGCTCCAGCTGTCCCTGGAAGGGGATACCCAGATGGGCATAGGCCTTGGGGGTGACGCACCGGCCCCGGGGGGTGCGGTTGAGAAACCCGATCTGCAGCAGATAGGGCTCGTACACATCCTCCAGCGTGACGCTCTCCTCGCCGATGGTGGCCGCCAGCGTCTCCAGGCCCACCGGGCCGCCCCGGAAGTTATGGATGATGCTCTCCAGCATACGCCGGTCGGTGCGGTCCAGCCCCAGACCGTCGATCTCCAGGGCCGAAAGGGCCACATCGGCCATGTGCCGGTCCACCCGGCCGCTGCCCTTTACCTGGGCGAAGTCCCGGACCCGCTTCAGGATGCGGTTGGCGATGCGGGGAGTGCCCCTGGACCGCCGGGCGATCTCCAGCGCGCCGCCGGGATCGATGTCCACGCCCAGAATACCCGCCGTGCGGGTGACGATGGCCTGCAGCTCCTCGGGAGTGTACAGCTCCAGCCGCAGCTGGACGCCGAACCGGTCCCGCAGGGGCGAGGACAGCTGCCCCGCCCGGGTGGTGGCGCCGATGAGGGTGAACCGGGGCAGGTCCAGGCGGATGGAACGGGCGGCAGGCCCTTTCCCGATGATGATGTCCAGTGCGTAATCCTCCATGGCGGGATACAGCACCTCCTCCACGCTGCGGTTGAGGCGGTGGATCTCGTCGATGAAGAGCACGTCGTTTTCGTTGAGGTTGGTGAGCAGGGCCGCCAGGTCCCCCGCCTTTTCAATGGCGGGGCCGGAGGTGATGCGGATGTTGACCCCCATCTCGTTGGCGATGATGCCCGCCAGAGTGGTCTTTCCCAGGCCGGGGGGGCCGTACAGCAGCACATGGTCCAGGGGCTCGGCCCGCAGCCGCGCCGCCGAAATGTAGATCTGCAGGTTTTCCTTGGCCTTTTGCTGTCCCGTGTACTCGTGGAGCAGCCTGGGGCGCAGGCCGCCCTCCTGCTCGTCGTCATGGTTCAGGGTGGAGGAAACGATGCGCTCCTCCTCCAGCGCCTGTCCGAATTCGATAGCCACGGCTCCTCCTCCTTAAAACAGTCGTTTCAGCGCTGCCCGGACGATCTCGTCGGTGGCCATGCCCGCGGTGTCCACGCCCTGCAGGGCGCCCACCGCCACCGCCCGAGGATAGCCCAGCACGGCCAGTGCCGCCAGCGCGTCCTCCATGGCGCCGCCGGAGGCCTCCGGCCCGGGCAGGGAGACGCCGGAAGCGCTTCCCGCCGCCTCCAGCTGGTCCCGGGACATCTTGTCCTTCATTTCCAGCAGGATGCGCTGAGCCAGCTTTTTGCCGATTCCCGGCGCGGCGGTAAGGGCTTTTTCATCCCCGGAGATGACGCACAGGGCCAGCTTTTCCGGGGTGACCGCGCTCAAAATGGCCAGGGCCGCCTTGGGACCCACCCCGGAAACGGCGATAAGCTGCCGGAAGCAGGACAGCTCCTCCTTTCGGACGAAGCCGTACAGCTCAAAAACGCCCTCCCGCACGTGGAGGTAGGTGTAAAAGGTAGCCTGCTCGCCGGTCCGCACCGACCGGGCGGAGGTATAGGAGGTGTTGATGGCATAGCCCACTCCGCCCGCGTCGATCACCGCCATGCCCGGCTCGGTGGCGGCAACTTTTCCCGAGATATAATAAAACATACGCTTCCTCTTCTCACAAATGCGATCTATTGCTATGATAGCACATTTGTTCGCGGCGCACAACAAAAAAATGCGGCGGTTCTGCGACAAAATCCGCAGGCCCGGCCCGTCAGTATTCCACGCTCCACAGGCTCAGACCCCCGGAGGTCTCCTTCCACACCGCGAGGCGGTTGTCATCCACAGGGAAAAACGACCAGTTCTCCCCTGCCGGAGCCGTCCAGCGGTACAGTTCCCCGCAGGTATCCACGTCAAAAACCTGGACGGTGCGGCCCTCACCGCCGTCCCAGACCACCATCAGCCGGGTACCCGCGTCATTGCACAGGACGGTGTCCACGGCTTTGTCCGCGGTCTCATGGCCGATGGTCAGGGGGGCGTAGCTGTCATCCCTCAGGTCCATGCGGCCCAGGGCATACCGCCGGCCGTTGTCGCCCGTCCGGCAGACCAGCAGGGTATCCCCCCAGAAGCCCGCCACGCTCTGCCCCAGCGTGGTCACCAGCTTTGTTTCATCGGTGCGGTGGTCATAGACGCCGTAAGTGCCCTGGTTACCGGCGCTCTGGCTGCAGACCTCATACAGCAGGCGGTGCTGGTCGATGACGGCCGCCAGCAGATAGGTGTCCTTTCCCGGCCGGGCCTGCAGCACCGTCTTGCCGTCCACCAGGATGGAGCCGTTCTGCCAGGAGACCTCCCTGTCCCCCATGCGGAACTGCTCGGCGGCGTCGAATTCCTCCGCGGAAAGCTGCATCTGCCCGTCCGCCGTCACCTTCCAGACCTTTTGTCCGTCATAATAGCAGACGGTCCCGGCGTCATACCGGGTGAACTGGTACTCTCCCCGGTGGAAGGGCACCTCCAGACGGGAGAGCTCCCGCCCGGAACCGTAATCATAGAGTACGGCCCAGGCCTTGTCTCCGGCCCGGCCCAGCAGCGCGGCGGTGCTGCCCTCCAGCGGCGCCAGGCAGAGCGCTTCCTCCAGCCCGGGGACGTCCGCCGGCAGCCGCGCGGCGGACACTGCCCCCTCCGGCTCCGCCGGGGCGGCGGGTCCCGGGTCATCAGGCGTTTCGGGGATCTCCGGTGCCTCCGGGGTTTCCGGGGTCACCGGAGTTTCAGGCACTACCGGGGTTTCCGGCGTTTCCGGAGTCTCCGGCACCTGGGGGCTGGGCTGCTCCTGCTGGGGCGGCGCGGGCGGCTCGGTTTTGCCGCAGGCGGCGCACAAAAGCAGGGCGCAGATCATCAGACAGGCAAGCCATTTTTTCATGGGGTCTCCTCCTTTTCCAAACAAGCGGTGCCGTTCAATAGGTGACGCGGTACAGCCACACCGTGTCGGTGGCCCACTGGCGCAGGCTGACGAACAGGGTATTTTCCCCCACCAGGCGGATCTCCGGCTGTCCCGCCGCCAAAGCCATGGGGATGTCCCAGCTGAACAGCGTCTGTCCGCCGGCGGTGCCGCACACCCGGACCCGGTAAAGCTGCTGTTCCTCCCGGACCTCCATCAGCGCCAGCCGGCTCAGGCTGCCGTTGGCCTCCACCCGGCCGGCGGCGGCGTCCTCGGTGTCGCAGCCCACGTTCAGCGCCCTGCCCTCGAAGCGTTCCAGGTCCACCAGGGACAGCCCCCACCAGCCCGGCTCGCTGAGATAGCCCGCCAGGGCCTTCCCCGCTTCGGTGCGGATGATGGGCAGGCTGTAGCCGAACCCGCCCAGGTCCCCCTGCAGCATCCGCTCCGTGCGGGTGTCCAGGTCATAGACGCCGGTGCCCTCGACCCACTCCCACCCGGCCACGGTGTACAAAAAGCGGTGATCGTCCAGCGCCTGCTGGAACTGGTAGCTGCGGGTGGTGGTCACGTCCTCCGGGTCCCAGGCGCCGCCCTGCAGCAGCACCTCGTCCCCCAGCAGCAGGCTGCCGTCGCTCCAGGTGACGGTGTACCCGCCCACCCGGCAGCAGTCCTCGCCGTCCTCCCGGACGCTGTCGGAGATCTCCGGCCCCGCCGGGCCCATGCGGACCTCCAGCACCGGCTGGGGGCCGTCCTGGACATACTGCTCCAGGGTCAGCACGCCGTCCTCCAGCCCGGCAAAGTTCCAGATGCCCTCCAGCGGGCGGGTCCGGGTCTCAAAGGCGCCCTCCAGGTCCCAGAGGGTCAGGGCACAGCTTCCGTCCTCCTGCCGGGAGAGCGCCGCCACGGCGGTCTCCGTCAGGGGATAGGCCTGGCAGTCCCCGGCGGCAGGCTCCAAAAAGGCAAGCTCCGCCGACAGCGCCCCCTCCGGCGGGGCGATCTTCTGCAACTTCTGCATCCGGGAGGCAAAGCGGGTGTCCAGCGCCAGATAGGCATAGGCCTCCGGCTTGCTCTCCAGCATATCCTCCCCGGCCAGCAGGCCGCTGAAGCACTGCTGCTGGACACCGTCCGCCGTTTCGGTGAAGTAATAGACCTGCACCCGCTGGGAAAAGCCGTCTCCGCTCGGCTCCGTCACCGTGATCTCCCAGGCGCACACCCCTGCGGAAAGCTCGTCCCGGAACATGGCCTGGGGCGCCTGAAAGCCCCCCGCGAAGCTCACCGTCACGTCCCGGCCGGGATATTCCAGCTTGGCGTATTCCAGCGCCCAGTTCCGTGTCTCGGTAAAGCTGCCGTCGATGCGCTCGTTGCGGCTGATGACGGCGGTGCGGTCGTAGTAGTCCTGCAGGGTCTCGGCCTGGCCCGCGTCGGTGAGGATGCCCCCCTGGGCGGGGCCTTCCTCCTCTGCCGGCACCCGCGCGGGGATGTCCTCCGTCCGGGGCGTGCAGGCACTCAGGCAGACAAGCAGGGCCGCTGCGATACACATCATGGTTTTTTTCATAGCTTCCTCCTGATCCGTTGGCGCTCTCTTGTTAGGATTGGACTGGTTTTTCAAAAAAATGTTCCTTTTTTTCGTTTTCCCCGGAACTTTTCCTTCCGTTTCCGGTCTATATGGGTGAGAAACGAAAAAGAGGGGGACCGCTCATGCTGAAAAAGTCTGTTTTGCCCATGGCCGCGCTGATCCTTTGTACCGTGGTGCTCCTGGTGGCCTGCGGCACCGCGCTGTCTGAGGTGTTTCTTCAGCTGCGGGGACCCATGCAGTTTGCCGGAATGTAAAAGGTTATGACAAAGGGGCTGGTTTCCAGCCCCTTTTTATTTTACCGGCAGGATGCTGCCCGCCGTGTGGGCGTGGCACAGGGCGATGGCCAGCGCGTCCGCCGCGTCGTCCGGCCGGGGGACGGCCTTCAGCCCCAGCATCATGCGGGTCATCTCCATGACCTGCTTTTTTTCCGCCTTGCCATAGCCCACCACGCTCTGCTTCACCTGAGAGGGGGTATAGGCCACCGGGGTCAGGCCCCGCTCGGCGCAGGCCGCCAGCAGGACGCCCCGGGCCTGGGCCACCTGGATGCCGGTGGTGATGTTGTTGTTGAAAAACAGCTCCTCCACCGCCACCGCGTCGGGCCGCACCTGGTCCAGCAGGGTGTGCATATCCCGGGAGATCTCCAGCAGCCGGCGGGACATCTCCATCCCCGCGGGGGTGGTGATGGCGCCGTAGCACAACAGCCGGTGCTTGCCCCGCTGGGTCTCGATGGCGCCGTAGCCCACGATGGCGTAGCCGGGGTCCAGGCCCAGAACGATCATCTCTCCTCCTCCATCATCCTGGCGGCAGCCCGAAGGATGCCCAGCTTGCCGGATTCATAGGTCAGGCCGCCCTGCAGGTAGCAGGTATAGGGCTCCCGCAGGGGGGCGTCGCAGCTCAGTTCAATGGACGCGCCCTGGATAAAGGCCCCCGCCGCCATGATGACCTGGCTTTCATAACCGGGCATGTCTCCCGGCTCGGGACTGGCGAAGCTGTCCACCGGGCTGGCGCTCTGGATGCCCTTGCAAAACCGGATCAGCGGCTCGGGGCGGCCGAAATCAATGGTCTGGATGATGTCATATCGCTCCTCGTCCGGGGCGGGAGACACCCGGTAGCCCATCTCCTCCATGACGGCGGCACAGAAGGCCGCTGTCTTCAGCGCCTGGGCAGTGGTGTGGGGCGCCAGGAAAAAGCCCTGGTACAGCGCCCGGTTGACCCCCAGGGAGGCGCCGCATTCTCCGCCGATGCCCGGCAGGGTCATCCGCGCGGCGGCCCGCTCCACCAGGTCCGCCCGGCCCGCGATGTAACCGCCGCAGGGGGCCAGTCCGCCGCCGGGATTTTTGATGAGGGAGGCAGCCATCAGGTCCGCGCCGTGAGCCAGCGGCTCTGTCTCGCAGACGAACTCGCCGTAGCTGTTGTCCACCATCACCACGATATCGGGGTTCACCGACTTGACCAGCCGCGCCAGCTCGCCGATCTCCCCGGGGGACAGAGTCCTGCGGATGCCGTAGCCCCGGCTGCGCTGGATGAACACGGCGGCCACAGAGGGGTCCCGCACCGCCTCCAGAATGGCCGGCCCGTCAGGGGCGCCGTTTTTCAGCGGCACCTCCCGGTAGCCGATGCCGTAGTCGGCAAAGGTGCCGGGGATGTTGCCCCGCTTGCCCACCACGGTCTCCAGGGTGTCATAGACCCCGCCGGTGACGGACACCAGGGTCTGCCCCGGCCGGACGCAGGCGAACATGGCGCAGGCGATGGCGTGGGTGCCGTTGACAAAGGCGGTGCGCACCAGCGCCGCCTCGCCCCCCAGCACCCGGGCATAGATGCGCTCCAGCTTGTCCCGGCCCACATCGTCATAGCCATAGCCGGTGGTGCCGGCAAAATCGCCGGTCTGCACCCGCTCCTCCGCAAAGGCGGCCAGCACCTTTTCCGTGCCCAGCAGGGCGACGCGGTCGATCTCGTCAAAGCGGCTCCGGCAGCGGGCCTCGGCCCTGGCGGCCAGGGCGGTCATCTGATCGTTCATATGTAAAACGCTCCTTGTTTTTGTAATCGATTTATTATACCACAGCTTCCCCCGCTCGTAAAGGTTCGCGTCCGGCGCTCCGCCCCCGCCGCGGGCATTCTTTTGGCGGGGCATCAATTCAAAGACAATTCAAAGAAATTTTGAAAAACCGTGGACAATTCCAGCCGGAATGTTATAATATAGAGTTGTATAAGTTCAAAACCGTGAAACAGGTCAGTCCCGGCGCTTTTTGGAGCCGTGGCCGGCTCCGGCAGAGGCGCTGCCGCTGTTTCCCGGTGTCATCAGTCTTTTTTAGGGGGTGGAGCCTGTGTCCCGGCTCAAACGATCGGTTGCTGCGCTGCTGTGCCTGCTGCTGGTGGGCATCTGCGCCTTTGCGGGGGAAATCGACCCCGACAGGGCCTGCTCCCTGACGGTGCGCTGCCGCTACAAGGTGGAGGGGGTCGTCTATTCCCTCTGGCGAGTGGCGGATGTGGACGAGGACGTGCAGTTTACCCTGACGTCCGATTTCCGCAAGTCCCGCGCGAAGGTCAATGACCTGAGCGAGGACGGCTGGCAGGAAGCCGCCGAGGTGCTGGCCCGCTGGGCTGAAAAGAAGGACATCCCCGCGGACAACTCCCGGGCTACCGACAGGGACGGCGAGGCCGGCTTCCGCAGGCTGGAGACCGGCCTGTACCTGGTCATCGGCGACGGCTACACCTACCAGGACCAGGCCTATGAGCAGGACCCCTTCCTCATCGCGCTGCCCACCCGCAGCGATGCGGAGGAAGCGTGGGAATATGACGTGGTGACCCGGCGCAAGCCCGCTGAAAAGGTGGACAGTGGCGTCATTGACGTAGAGGTTCTGAAAGTCTGGCGGAATGATGACGAGGCCCTGCGTCCCATGTCCGTCACCGTTCAGCTGCTCAAGGACGGTCAGGTGGAGGACACGGCGGTCCTCAGCATCAAAAACAACTGGCGCTGCATCTGGAAGGGCCTGCCCGATGACCACACCTGGCGTATATCTGAGGAGGATGTGCCCGAGGGCTACACCGTCCTGATCCGCCGGGACGGCGACAGCTACACCATCATCAACACGGCAGAATCGGGCCAGCCTGACAGGCCCATCCAGCCGGTGGACCCCACAAATCCCACCAATCCCACCAATCCCACAAATCCTACAAATCCCACCAAGCCGGTCAACCCCGGCAGACCCGGGGAGCTGCCCGTGACCGGCACCCTGTGGTGGATGGTGCCCCTTCTGGGCGGCCTGGGCGCCGGGCTGTTTGTGCTGGGGCTGCTGCGCCGCCGCCGGGAGGGCTGACATGGCCCGTTATGAAAGAAACCCCATGGGACGCCGGAACGCCGGCGTCCTTTTGATGATACTGGGCGGAGCGCTCATGGCGGCCGCTCTGGCCCTGGCCCTTTACAACGGGTGGGACGAGTTCCGGGCCCGGGCTGCTGCCGAAGGCGTGGTGGTCCGGCTTGAAGAAGCTGTGCCCCGGCAAGCATCGTCCCCGGCGGAAGACTCCTCCGCCATCGAAAGCGGCGGAGAAGCGCCCGTTCAGACGCCGCCCCGCTATGTGGAATTCCCGGAAATGGAGATGCCCCGGATCGATATCGACGGCCATGCCTGTCTGGGGGTGCTGGAACTGCCGGCGCTGGAACTGTCCCTGCCGGTGCTGGCCCAATGCACCGACAGCGAGCTGAAATACGCCCCCTGCCGTTACGCGGGGTCGGTCTATCAGGATGACATGGTCATCGCAGGGCACAACTACACCAGCCATTTCGGCCGCCTGCGGTCTCTGCGGCAGGGCGACAGCGTGTATTTTACCGACGCCGACGGCAACCGCTTTGCCTATACGGTCTCTGACCTGGAGACCCTGGCTCCCGACGACGTGGCGGACATGACCGCCGGCGACTGGGACCTGACCCTGTTTACCTGCACCTACGGCAACCGCCAGCGTCTGGCGGTGCGCTGCTTCCGGACAGAATCATAAAAGAATGCCCGCTCCCGCCGCCGGCGGAGCGGGCACTTTTTTGCCGCTGTCTTTCGGCAAATGCCCCGCTTGCCCCCAAAACGCATATTTTCTTTTTTCGGCGGCAAACTCCTGATATCCGACGACTTTGGGAGGAAACGCCATGGAAACGCTCAACACCACCCTTCTGCCCGCGGTGCAGAAGATCAACGGCTATCTGTCTGACTATGTCCTCATCATCCTGCTGGTGGGGACGGGCCTGTTCTTTTCCTTCCGAACGGGCTTCGTGCAGGTCCGCTGTCTGGGCGAAGGGCTGCGGGCGGTGTTCGGCAGCCTGTCGCTCAAGGGCCGCAGGCAGGCCCGGGGCATGAGCTCCTTTCAGGCGCTGGCCACCGCCATCGCCGCCCAGGTGGGCACCGGCAACATCGTGGGTGCCTGCGGCGCCATCATGGCCGGCGGGCCGGGCGCCATTTTCTGGATGTGGGTCATCGCCTTTTTCGGCATGGCTACCATCTATGCCGAAGCCGTTCTTGCCCAGAAGACCCGGATCACCTCCTCCGACGGCGAGATCCTGGGCGGGCCGGTGTACTATATCCGTGCCGCCTTCAGGGGCGGCTTCGGCAAGGCGCTGGCGGGCTTTTTCGCCGTGGCCATCATTCTGGCTCTCGGCTTTTTCGGCTGCATGGTCCAGTCCAATTCCATCGGCCAGGCCTTTCAGACCGCCTTCGGCATCCCCAGCTGGGCGGTGGGCATCGTGCTGGCGGTCATCGGCGGCTTTATCTTTTTGGGCGGGACCCAGCGGCTGGCCTCTGTCACCGAAAAGCTGGTACCCGTCATGGCCGGGCTGTATCTGCTGGGCGGGCTGACCGTGCTGCTGCTGCGCATCCGCTATGTTCCGGAGGCAGTGGGCATGATCTTCCGCTACGCGTTCCGCCCTCAGGCCATTTTGGGCGGCTCCGCCGGCGCAGCCCTCAAGGCGGCGGTAAGCCTGGGGGCCAAGCGGGGGCTGTTCGCCAACGAGGCCGGCATGGGCTCCACGCCCCACGCCCACGCCCTGGCCAATGTGAAGCGGCCCCATGACCAGGGCTGTGTGGCCATGGTGGGGGTGTTCATCGGCACCTTCAACGTGGTGACCATCACGGCTCTGGTCATCATTGTCACCATGTACGCCGGAGGCGGCCCCCTGAGCGCGGTGGGCGCGGGCCTTTCCCCGGAAAAGCTGGGGCTCAGCCCGTCCAACCTGGCCCAGACCGCCTTCAGCAGCGTTCTGGGCAGCGCCGTGGGCTCGGCCTTCATCGCCATCGCCCTGTTTTTCTTCGCCTTTTCCACTGTGCTCAGCTGGAATATGTTCGGCAGGCTCAACACCGAGTACCTGTTCGGCAAAAAGGCGGTACCCGCCTATACCGTTCTTTCCCTGATCTTCATTCTGCTGGGCACGGTCACCGCGCCCGGCCTGGTGTGGGAGCTGTCCGACCTGTTCAACCAGCTGATGGTGCTGCCAAACGTGATCGGCCTGTTCGGCTGCGCGGGCCTGGTGTCCGCCCTGACCCCGCCCCGGGGTAAGGGGCAGTAAGGTTCCTTTTTCCTGTTTTTGCGTTGGGATGTGGACTTTTTCTTTCGTGTGTTGTATACTGTAAAGCAGCACGGATGGACAGGCGGGCCCTATGCCGCCCCTGTTCACCGGCGCTGTCAGATGTCAACGGAAGGGGGCGGCCCAATGAACGACAAGGATCTGCGGCATCTGAGCCGCGGGGAGCTGCTGGAACTGCTGATCGAACAGACCCGGCGGGCCGACGAGCTGGAGGCCCGGCTGGCGGAGGCCCAGGCCCGGCTGGAAAAGCGGGAGATCGCCATCGATAAAGCGGGCACCCTGGCAGAGGCTTCGCTGATGCTTAACGGCGTGTTTGAAGCCGCCGAAAAGGCCGCCGCCCAGTATCTGGAGAACATCCAGCGGCTGTCCGGCCGGCAGCAGCAGGTGTGCGACGCCATGGAGGCCGCCGCGCGGGACCGTGCCCAGGCCATACTGGAGGAGGCGGAGCGCGCCTGCCGCGCCCGGGAGGCCCGGTGCGACCAGTATGAAGCCGCGCTCACCGCCCGCCTACAGAAGTTTTATGACGACCGTCCCGGTCTGAAGGAACTGGTACAGAGCGCGGGAAAATAAAAGAAAGATCCCCCGGCAAAAGCAGGAAAAAATCTTGCTTTTGCCGGGGTTTTTCATGTAAAAGCACTTTTAAGCGTGGGATCGTGGGAGCCGTCTTTCCCGGTCCGGGCTGCCCCATGGGGTCAGCCGCCGTATTTTGCCTGGGCGCGCTCCAGCCAGTGGGATTTTTTGTAATACCACAAAAACAGGGCGGTGCTCATGGCCCAGGTCATGGGATAGGCGGCGTACACCAGGCTGATGTTGTGGAACCAGTGGGTCACCGCGGTGATGTAGCTCACCCGCAGCACACACCAGGTGCTGAGCATGATGTACATGGGCACCTTGGAATAGCCGGCTCCGCGGCACACCGACGCGACGCCGTGGCTGCAGGCCAGCAGCAGGTAAAAGGGCGTGCAGATGTGCGCCCGCAGAACGCCGGAGGCCACAGCGTCCGGCGATTTGCCGAACAGGCTGATGAGCGGCTGGGCAAACAGGAAGAACACCACGCCGATCACCGCCGCGCATCCGCAGGAGAACAGCAGGGAGAACCGGGCGCCCTGCTTCACCCGGTCAAACTGCCGGGCGCCGATGTTCTGGCTGACAAAGGTGGTGGTGGCCGCCGCAAAGGCGTTGATGGGGATGAAGGCAAAGCCCTCCAGCTTCACAAAGGCGCCGTTGCCCGCCATGGCCGCCGCGCCGAACACGTTGACGCTGGACTGGACGATGACATTGGCAAAGGCGATCACCGAATTCTGCACGCCCGAGGGCACGCCGATGCGCAGCATCTCCTTCAGGATGTTCTTGTCCAGGCAGATGCCCCTCAGGGTGACCCGGTAAGCGCCGTCCACCCGGGACAGGCGGAAAAAGGCCATCGCCGCGCTGAGGGCCTGGGCGGCCACCGTGGCCAGCGCCGCGCCGGAGACGCCCATTTTCAGCACGCCCACCAGCAGCAGGTCCAGCACCACATTGGTCACCGAGGACAGGATGAGGTAATACAGCGGCCGCTTGCTGTCACCCACCGCCTGGAAAATGCCCACGGCACTGTTATACAGCACCACGAACAGAATGCCCCAGAAGTAGATGCGCAGATAATCCACCGCGTCCCCCAGCACCTCCGGCGGGGTGTCCATCAGCCGGAGCAGCGCCGGCGTAAAGCACACACCCACAAAGGTGAGCAGAGCGCCGGCTATCAGGCTGCCCGCCACGGCGGTGCCCACGGCGCGCTTCACCTGGTGCTCGTCCCCGGCGCCGAAAGACCGGGCGATGACTACGCCCACGCCGCCGTAGATACCGCCCACGAAGCCCACCAGCAAAAAGATCAGCGAGCCGGTGGAGGTGACCGCCGCCAGGGCGTTTTCCCCCACGAAATTGCCCACCACCAGGGCGTCCACCATATTATAGAGCTGCTGGAACACCTGGCCCAGAAACAGGGGCAGGGCGAACCGCAGCAGCCCGCTTTTGATGTCGCCCTGGAGCAGGCTGACAGGCTGTTTTGACATGAGACACCTCCAATGGAAAGAGTAGCAAAGCTGCCATAAAACGCCGGCAAACCCTCTCAGAGTGTTCTGAGAGGGCTTTTCCGTCCGGTTGGCCGGGCAGCGCCCGGTTATTTATACAGAATTCCGTTCAGCAGGTCATCCAGGAACAGCCCGTGGACGGTCCGCCCCGTCAGACGGGTCCGACGGGGACCCCCGGGGACATCCAGTGGCATAGCGGCGGATGAACCGCCCCTATGCCTTACGCCGGCACCCGCCGGCGCGCCGCTTCGCGTCGGATCGAGACCGTCCGGTTGGCCGGGCAGCGCCCGGTTACTTGTTCAAAATACCGTTCAGCAGGTCATCCAGGAACGGCGCGTGGACGGTCTCGATCATGCCCGCGTCCACCGCGGCGGTGATGGCCGGGTCCACGGGGATCTTTGCCAGGAAGGGGATGCCGTACTGCTGGGCTTTTTCCTGCACACGGCTGGGGCCGTAGATCTGGTGCTCCCCGCCGCAGTCCGGGCAGCGGAAATAGCTCATGTTCTCCACGATGCCCAGAACGGGAACGTTCATCAGCCGGGCCATCTTGACGGCCTTTTCCACGATCATACCTACCAGCTCCTGAGGCGTGGTGACGATGATGACCCCCTCGATGGGCAGGGACTGAAACACCGTCAGGGGCACGTCGCCGGTGCCGGGAGGCATATCCACATACATATAGTCCACATCGTCCCACAGAACCTCGCTCCAGAACTGCTTCACCGCGCCGGCGATCACCGGGCCGCGCCAGACCACCGGGTCAGACTCGTTCTCCAGCAGCAGGTTGACGCTCATCATCTGCAGGCCGCTTTTGGCCACGGCGGGCAGAATGCCGTCCTCGCAGCCCTGCGCGCGGCCGTGGATGCCGAAGGACTGGGGGATGGAGGGGCCGGTGATGTCGGCATCCAGAATGGCGGCCTGATGGCCCCGCAGCTGGGTCTGGGCAGCCAGCAGGGAGGTGACCAGGGACTTGCCCACACCGCCCTTGCCGCTGACAACGGCGTATACGTGCTTGACGGAAGCGCCCTGGGCCAGCGGCGCCCGCAGGTCCTGGGGGTCCTGGCGGGAAGCGCAGTTTTCGCCGCAGGTGGAACAATCGTGGGTGCAGTTTTCAGTGCTCATAAACAATGCTCGCTCCTTTGTTTGGGTTAAAATCTCAGATAGAATCAGTATATCACACTTTTTTCGCAAATGATAGTCCCCCTTTGCTTTTTGATGCGCTGCCCTTTGGGCAAGGACGAGATGGCGCGGCATCACCGGCGCGCTGCATTCCGTCAGCAAAGTCCTGCCGCAAATCCCTTCGTCCGTCACGCCCGGCAGCCTCCTTTTCCTCATACCGCAGGCAGCTTCCCTTTACTTTTGCCGGGTAAAGTGGTATACTTATTTTATATTCGCCAAAAGGAGGCGCTCCTATGAGCCAAAAGCCCTATTGGGAAGGCAAGAAATACGCCTTTTACCAGCACCGGGAATGTGAGTTTTTCCCCTGTCACGCCACGGCCGACCCCGACAGCTTCAACTGCCTGTTCTGCTACTGCCCCCTGTACGCCCTGGGCGACAAGTGCGGCGGCGGCTTTACCTATACAGACAGCGGCTGCAAGGACTGCTCCAAATGCCTGCTGCCCCACAAGCCGAAAAACTACGGCTATATCATGGAGCGGTTCGGGGACATCATGGAGCTGGCAAAGAAAAAGGACTGACCGTCCCCCGGTTTACAGAAAAAGAAGGAATCCGCCATGTTTGCAGTCATCGTCAATACGCTCACGGTGCTCATCGGCAGCGCCGTGGGCCTTTTCCTCAAAAAAGGCATCCCCCAGAAGCTGGCGGATGCCGTCATGCTGGGCATCGGCCTGTGCACCCTCTATATCGGCATCGACGGCACCCTCAAGGGGGAAAACACCATCGTCCTGATCCTGTCCATGGTGCTGGGCGCCGTCATCGGCACCGCCCTGGACATCGACGGGGCCATCAACCGTCTGGGTCGGCGGATCGAGGACCGGTTTTCCGGACGGGACGGAAAGGTCCCGGTGGCCCAGGGTTTTGTCACCGCCTGCCTGCTGTTCTGCGTGGGCGCCATGACCATCGTCGGCTCGCTGAATGCCGGCCTCACCGGGGACTATGAGATGCTGCTCACCAAATCGGTGCTGGATCTCATCTCTTCCATGATGCTGTCTGTGAGCCTGGGGGTGGGGGTGATGTTTGCCGCCGCCTTTGTGCTGGTGTTTCAGGGCGGGCTGGTGCTGCTGGCGGGCTGCCTGCAGCCCCTGCTCACCGCCGCCGCCGTCAACGAGATCGTGTGCGCCGGATCTCTGCTCATCGTGGGCCTGGGCCTGAACCTGCTGGGTCTTTCCAAGATCAAGGTGGCGGACTATCTGCCCGCGCTGGTCATCGCCCCCATCCTGTGCCGCATCATTGAGTGCGTGCCCGCCCTGGCCGCCTTTTTCGGTTAAGAAGCCTGCAAAATCAGAAACCGCCGCCTTCCATGGGAAGGCGGCGGTCTTTTTGCGCCAAATGTGTGTTAAAGGGCGTATTTTTCCGCATACTGCCGGTAGCTGCGCTGAAATTCCTTGTTTTCACCGGTCTTGATGGCTTCCAGGTAATCGTGGCTGTCATAGCGGTCGCTTTCCGCCTCGATCACCGCCACGGCGATGTTGGAGCAGTGGTCCGAGATGCGCTCAAAATTGCTGAGCACATCCGCCAGCAAAAAGCCCGCCTCGATGGTACACTCTCCCGCGTTGAGCCGCCGCAGGTGGGCGTCCCGGGCCTGGCGCACCCGGAGGTCGATGACCTGCTCCAGCGGCTCCACCTGGGAGGCCAGGGCCGCATCGCTGGCCTCATAGGCCCGGCAGGTGATGTCCAGGATCTCGCAGACGGCGTTTTGGAGCACGGCCAGCTGGGCGGCAGCTCCCGGAGAGAAGGAAAGACCCTTGTCCCGCTTTTCCCGGGCGCTGTCCAGCAGGTTCAGGGCGTGGTCGCCCAGACGCTCCAGATCGCCGATGACGTGCTGCATCTTGAACCGCTGGCGGCTGTCGTAGTCCGACAGGCCCTGGCCGGAGATCTGGGTGAGATACTGGCCCAGACGGTCCTCGTACAGGTCCAGGGTCTCCTCGCCCTCCGAGATGGCGGAGGCTTCGGCCTCGTTATAGGTCTCCAGCAGGCCGATGGCGGTGCGGACGGCATAGCGGGCGGCGGCGGCCATCTGCTGGGTCAGGCTGCCGCAGGCGGTGATAGCCATGGCAGGGATGGCCAGCACACGGCTGTCCAGCAGCTGGTGGGTGGTGTCTGCCGGAGCGGGCTGCGACGGGATGGCCCGGTCCGCCAGGCGCACCAGCTGCCGGGAAAAGGGCAGCAGCAGGGCCGTGGTGCACAGGTTGAAGACGCTGTGGCACACGGCGATGCCGGCAGGGTCGATGGGTGCGTTGATGATGGCCGGCCGGAAAAGCAGGTCAGCCGCTACAAACAGCAGCAGAAACACGGCGCTGCCGATAACATTGAAGGCGATGTGGATGATGCTGACCTTTCTGGCGCTGCGGCTGGCGCCGATGGAGGAGATCACCGCGGTGATGCAGGTGCCGATGTTCTGTCCCATGATAATGGGCAGCGCCGCGCCGTAGGTGATGACACCGGTCAGGGACAGCGCCTGCAAAATGCCCACCGAGGCGGAGGAAGACTGGATGATCGCGGTGAGCACCGCGCCCACCAGCACCCCCAGCAGGGGATTGCGGAAGGCGGTGAACAGTTCGGCGAAGCCGGGCATTTCCCGCAGCGGCTCCACCGCGCCGGACATCATCTCCATGCCGTACATCAGCACGGTGAAGCCCACAAAAATGGTACCCACGTCCTTTTTCTTCTGGCTTTTGGCGGTCATGGTCATGACCACGCCGATCATGGCCAGCACCAGGGAGAAATACTTGGGCTTGAGCAGCTGCATCACCGTGCTGCCTCCCTGGATGCTCACCAGGCTCAGCAGCCAGGCGGTGATGGTGGTGCCGATGTTGGCGCCCATGATGACGCCAACCGTCTGCCCCAGTGCCATGATGCCCGAATTTACCAGGCCCACCAGCATGACGGTGACTGCGGAGGAGGACTGGATCACCGCGGTGACCATCGCTCCCAGCAGCATCCCCTTCACAGGGCTGGCGGTCATGCTGCGGAGAATGCCCTCCAGCTTGCCCCCGGCCAGCTTTTCCAGGCCGTGGGACATAACATTCATGCCGTACAGGAAAAATGCCAGGCCTCCGCCCAGCGTCAGCACATCGAACAGATCCATACGGGACCCTCCCTTGTTACACCTTTTATTTCCAAAGACAGTATAACACGGTTCTCCCGCGAGCCCAAGAAAAAAACGGTGAAAACCCGGTTAAGATCCTGAAAAGTATGTAAAATTCCCGTTAAAAAACCGCCCCCTCGGCTGAGGGGGCGGCGCAAAGTGGATGCGATATCAGGCAGCCAGGAAGAACTTCACCAGGAACAGCAGGGACAGCGCATAGGTCAGGGCGGAGACTTCCTTGGCCTTGCCGGTGACCACCTTCATGATGGTGTAGGTGATCAGGGCCAGACCGATGCCGTGGCCGATGGAACCGGACACGGGCATGGCCAGCAGCATGAAGCACACAGGCACCAGCTGGGTCCGGTCACTGAAGTCGATGCTCTTCAGGTTGCCCAGCATCAGGATGCCCACATAGATCAGGGCGGCGGAGGTGGCGGCGGCGGGGATGATGGCGGCGATGGGGGCGATGAACATGCTCAGCAGGAACATGACGCCCACCACCAGAGCGGTCAGGCCGGTGCGGCCGCCCGCTTCCACGCCGGCGGCGGATTCCACAAAGGTGGTGACGGTGGAGGTGCCGGTGAGAGAGCCGGTGACGGTGCCCACGGCGTCAGCCAGCAGGGCTTCCTTCATCTTGGGCATATTGCCTTCCTTGTCCAGCAGGCCGGCGCGGCTGGCGGTGCCCACCAGGGTGCCGATGGTATCAAACATATCGATGACGCAGAAGGTGACCACCAGGGTGATGACGGTGAACCAGCCGATCTCCACGAAGCCGGCGAAGTTCAGTTTAAACAGGGTGGTCTGCGCCATGTCGGCAAAGGGAGGAACGAAAGAGGCGCCGGACAGGGAGGCGAAGGGATTGGTGTGCAGGAAGGCGAAGGAGCCGATCCAGTAGACCACGGAAGCAGCCAGCATGCCCAGCAGGACAGAGCCCTTGACCTTTTTGTGGTCCAGAGCCACGATGACGAACAGGCCGATGAACATGGTGACCACGGTGAGCACCATCTGGGTGTAGCCGGCGTCGCCCATGTTGTTCTTGATCACGCTGGGGGTCAGAGCGCCGAAGAAGTCGCGCATCACATAGAAGGGCGCGGAGAAGCCGTTGCCCTCGGCATAGATGCCCACGTTGGAGCCCAGGCCGATGTTCATCAGCATCAGGCCGATGGCGGGGCCGATGCCCAGGCGCACGCCCAGGGGGATGGCTTCCACGATCTTTTCACGGACATTGAAGATGGACAGGATGATGAACACGACGCCTTCCACCAGGATGATGACCAGCGCGGCCTGGAAGGAGGCCACATAGCTCATGCCGGTCATGGCGGCGATGTTGGTGACCACCAGGGCGAAGAAGCTGTTCAGGCCCATGCCGGGGGCCATGGCAAAGGGCTTGTTGGCCAGGAAGGCCATCACCAGGCAGCCCACGCCGGAAGCGATGCAGGTGGCCAGGAACACGCCGTTCCACAGAGCGGACCCTACGTCAAAGTTGGTCAGCAGGTTGGGGTTCAGCGCGATGATGTAGGCCATGGTCATAAACGTGGACAGACCGGCCACGATCTCGGTACGGACAGTGGTGCCGTTTTCTTTGAGCTTAAATAGTTTTTCCATTTTGCTCATTTCCTCCCTAAATTGGTTTGGTATGTGATGGGGACATCACTTTATTAGTTTACAAAATTCACGGAAAATTTGCAATAGGTGACGAAAAATTTTGCGCGGCGCGGTTCTCCCTCCTCCGCAGGCATCCTCCGGAAGAATATGCTCCCGTCCCACCGGCCGAAAAACGCCGCCGGTGAAAAGGCGGTGTTCATAAACCGGCTGGCTGCCACAGAGGTTTGCACCTGCCGCGGCTGTTCTTGCGTTCCATGCCGCTGTGTGATAACATGGAGCCAAGCAAACCCATAAACCGGAAGTTTGCGATCTGTTCTCATTGCGGTTTGTTAAAGGAAGCCGTAAAATCATAATCGCATTAAAATCCGATAGGAGGGTAACGTATGAACAAAAAGATACATATAGCAAAGAACATGATGATCGTTGCAGCACTTGTTTTTGGAGTAATGGTATGTGCTTCATGCGCTTCAACCTCAATGGCGGATATGTATGACAATGATTCAAAAATAGCCGGTAATTCTAACAGTTACAATTTGAAAAATTGTGAGCAGCACATAGATGGACAGAATTATCAGTGCAGGATCGAAAAACTGGAAGGTATGGATACAGTATGGACCTATGATGCAGCGGAGGATGTATCTGCGGAATTGTCATACTCTGTATCCGTATATAATGGGAAAATGAAGCTCGTCTTAATAGCGCCGGATGATTCCCTGACAACAATCGCTGAGATCACTGCTGAAACAGCGTCGGAAGCTTCCCAAAAGCATACCGTTCATTTGAAGAAAGGAAAAAACAGAATAAAAGTAGTTGCTGCAAAAGATACCAAATTAGATATTGAATTATCTATCCCGATAGGAGAATTTGAAGAATTGGGTTTTTAGAAGCGATGTGATCTGCCGTTTGCAGCGGTGACAGCAAAATGGATATTTTAGAAGAGAGAATTCGTGTTGGCAATTCTCTTTTCTTTTTTTGTATAATAAATGCAGATGATCCATTCCCGGCGGTTTTGTTGCAGGCTTTCGCAAAAAAACGCACCCCTCACCGTTCTGAGGGGTGCGTCTGCTGTTGAATTGTTTACAGGGCAAGTCTGGCAGCGGCGGCCAGCAGTTTGCCCGTCTGCTCCACGTCCTTCAGCGAGACGATCTCGCCGGGGGTGTGGATGTTCCGGCAGGGAATGCTGACGCAGCCGGAGAGTACGCCGTCCCGGCTGGTCTGCACCGAACGGGTGTCGGTGCCGCCGGCCAGCAGGATCTCGTCCTGGCAGGCGATGCCGGCGGCCTTCGCCGCCTTCCTCAGGTGCTCGATCACCTGGGGATTGCACTCCACGCTGCTGTCCTTGTGCTTGATGGCGGGGCCTTTGCCCAGAGCCACCTGCATCCGCTGGCCGTCGATCTCGCCGGGGGTGTCGCCGGTGGCGGTGACGTCCACCGCGATGCCCATGTCAGGCTCCACGTCCCAGGCCGCAGGCTCGGCGCCCCGGCAGCCCACCTCCTCCTGGACGGTGAAGGCAAAATACAGGTCGTTTTCCACCTGCTGGTCCTTCAGCTCCTCTATGGCGATGAGCAGGGCGATGCAGCCGCACAGGTCGTCGGCATAGGGGGTCATCAAAGTGCCGCCGGCTGTTTCCCCATGGGGGGCGTCAAAGACGCACACCGAGCCGATGGGGGCCAGCTGTTCGGCCTCCTCCCGGCTCTCCGCGCCGATGTCGATGAACAGGTCGTGGATGTCCACCGCCTGCCAGCCGTGCTTATACACATCCGCCGTGGCGTCGGGCCAGATGCTGCCCCGAACGCCGCTCTCCAGCCGGACGGTGGCGCCGATCAGCCCTGCCGGGCTGTGTCCGCCGATGGGCTCAAACCGCAGAAAGCCCTTGTCATCCACAAAGGTGACCATCAGGCCGATCACGTCCATATGGGCAGGGAACAGGATCTTTTTGCCCGGTCCCTTTTTGCGGCAGATCACGTTGCCCAGCGCGTCGGTGCGGATCTCGTCCACAAAGGGTCTTGCCAGCCGGGCCAGCAGTTCGCCCTGGGGCCGCTCAAAACCGGAGGGCAGGGCCGCTTCCAGCAGCTGCCTGTGCAGTTCCAAAATATTCAGCATAGTCTCGCCCTCCTTACTGGTTCAAAAACGCGGCCAGCAGCTCGCCGGCCTGTTCCACGTCCCGCCTGTCGTACATCTCGGCGGGGGAATGGATATGACGGGTGGGGATGGACACGCAGGTGGCGGCCACATCCGGTCCGGACATCTGCATGGAGCAGGTTTCGGTGCCGCCGCCGATCATGATCTCATCCTGCCAGGACAGGCCGGCCTTTTTGGCGGCCTTTTTCAGCTGCTCATTGAGCGCCGGGCTGCAGATGACGCTGGAATCCTTGATCTTGATGGCGGGACCCTGGCCCAGGAACACCACCTGGGGCTGTTTTTCCTCCGTGGGGGTATCGTCGGTGCCGCACACATCGCAGGCGATGGCGATCTCCGGCCGGATGCCCAGCGCGGCGGTCTGGGCGCCCCGGCAGCCCACTTCCTCCTGTGCGGAGAACACGAAATACAGGTCATACTTGCTCGGCTTCAGGCGCTCCATGGCCAGCAGCAGCACCACGCAGCCGATGAGGTCATCGGCATAGGGTCCCATGATCCGGTGGCCCGCCATAGCCCGGGGCGCGCCCTCAAACACGGCCATGTCGCCCACCTTTACCTTTTTCAGCGCCTCTGCCCGGGAGACGGCGCCGATGTCCAGATACAAGTCCTCCATCTTGATGTCGTTCCAGCCGCGGGACAGGGTCTTTGCCCGCTCCCGGGGACGGAGAATGCCGGAAAGGCCGTCCGGGAACACCACCCGGTGATTGATGATCTCGGCGGGGTCGTGCCAGCCCTGGTTGGTCACCGAGAGGAACCCCCTCTGGTCAACCCCGGTGACCATGAAGCCGATGGCGTCCATATGGGCGCACAGCATGACCTTTTTTCCCTTGCCCTTTTTATGGCAGATCAGATTGCCCATGGCGTCGGTGGTGACAGCGTCCACATAGGGGGCGGCCATCTCCTTCAACACCTTTGCGATACCGTTTTGCTCCCCGCCGGAGGGCCGGGCGGCGGCCACCAGGGCCTGATGGAGCTGCAGCACATCAAACATCCAGTTCACCTGCTTCCTCAATGACGATCTCGGCCAGCTTGCGGACTTCTTCCAGGTCAGGCAGATAGGCCACGTTGCAGGCACAGTGGATATAGCGTACGGGGGCCGACAGGCCGAAGGCCAGGGCCGCCGGGCCGGAGGTGGTGCCCACCCCGGCGTCGGTGCCGCCGTTGGCGCTCTTGCGGTACTGCCACTTGACGCCCTTTTCATCGGCGGCCTTCAGCATCTTTTCCCGGAATTCCCGGCTGTAGACCGTGTCGCTGTCCATCAGGGACACCACGGCGCCCTGACGCTGGCGGCAGGACTGCTTGTGAGGGGCCACATCGGGCATATCGGCGGCGGTGGTGCCCTCAATGACCATCACGCAGCCGGGCTGGATCCGGCGGCCGGCCACCGTGGCGCCCCGGGAGCCGATCTCCTCGCCCACTACAAAAGCGAAATATGTATCATAGGGCAGGTCGTTTTTCAGCAGCTCCAGCATGACGGCGCAGCCGATGCGGTCGTCGATGGCCTTTGCCTTGACGCAGTCCACGCCGAATTCCATGAACCGGCTGTCAAACACCGCGGGCTCGCCCCGCATCACCAGGGCCTCGGCCTCCTCCCGGCTGGTGCAGCCGATGTCGATGTACAGGCTGTCGAGGCCGGGGGCCTCCTTCCGCTCCTCGGGGGTGGTCAGGTGGATGGCCTTCAGCGAGATGATGCCCGGGAGCTTCTGTTCGCCCACCCGCATCCGGCGGCCGATGAGCACGCGGGGATCGATGCCGCCGGCCTTTGCCAGCTTGAGCATACCGTCCTCGGTAATATCCCGCACCAAAAAGCCTACCTCGTCCATGTGGGCCATCACCAGCAGGGGCCGCTTCCGGGGCTTGGCGCCCTTTTTGAACACGATTAGGTTGCCCACCGCGTCCACCAGCATCTCGTCGGCATAGGGCGCGGCCTGTTTTTCGATAAATTCCCGGACCTCGTCCTCGTAGCCGGGGACGCCGTCCAGTTCACACAACTGTTTCAAAAGCTCTTTCATGGTCACAGCCTCCCGTCAAAGGTCTCGATGAACGCGGCGATCAGCTTGCCCACGCTTTTCACGTCGCACATACGCAGCATCTCCACCGGGGAGTGCATATATTTCAGGGGCAGGGAGACCACCAGGGTGGTAACACCCTGGCCCTGCATCTGCATGGGCCAGGCGTTGGTGCCGCTGGCAGAGGGCGTGGCGGAGACGAAATGGGGGATCTTCTTGGCCCGGGCCACCTCGATCATCCTGCGGGCAAACCTGGGGTTGGAGTTGGAGCCCAGGGTGATGTCCGCGCCGTCGCCCAGCTTGCAGATGACGTTGGGAGCGTCGCCGGTGCGGGCGTGGGTCACGTCCACGGCGATGCCGAAATCGGGCTTCACCCGGAAGGCGGTGGCGATGCCGCCCTGGAAGCCGGTCTCCTCCTTGGTGGAAGCCGCCAGCACCAGGTTGACCGCCAGGGGCTTGCCCTTCAGCAGCTCCATGGCATACAGCAGGCACACCAGGCAGGCCCGGTCGTCAAAGGCCTTTCCGCACAAAGCGTCGCCCTGCAGCTCCATGGCGTCATTGGCAAAGGCCATGAAGTCGCCCACCCGGACGGCCTTTTTGGCCTGTTCGCCGGTCATGCCGATGTCCACCACCATCTCGGGGATGGGTACGGATTTCTTGTTGTCGCCGGCCTTTTGCAGATGGGGCGGCATAGCCGCCACGATGCCCAGGATGGGGCCCTTTTTGGTCAAAACCGTCAGCTCACTGCCCAGCAGCATCCGCTGGTCCACGCCGCCCACGGTTGTAAAGCGCAAAAAGCCCTCCCGGGTGACCTCCGTCACCAAAAAGCCGATCTGGTCGATGTGGGCATCCAGCAGCAGGGTTTTCGCCCCGGGGATGCCGCAGTCCTTCCGGCCCAGCACATTGCCGAAGTCGTCGATGTCCACCCGGTCAAAATAAGACTCCATCATCTCCGCGGCGATGCGGCTGACCCGGAACTCATCGCCCGACACGCCATAGGCGCAGGTCAGCTTCTTGATCATTTCTGCCAAATTCAAAGCCTATACACCTCTTTCTGTCTATAATTGCTTGACTTTTTCCTTGAAATACCGGCCGCGCTCCATAAAATTGGGGAACTGGTCAAAGGAAGCGCAGGCCGGGCTGAACAGCACGCAGTCCCCGGGCTTTGCGATGGTCTGGGCATAGGCCACCACATCGTCCAGCTTGTCAAAACATACCATTTCCGGCCTGCCCGGACGGTAATCCGGCGCCGCCCGGACGGCATCCCCGATCTTTTGGGCGGTGGCGCCGCACAGCAGCACGACCCGTGCGCCGGAGGGCAGGGCGCGGCCCAGCTCGTCAAAGGGGATGTGCTTGTCATAGCCCCCGGCGATGAGAATGATCCGCTCCGGCGGAAAGCACTTCAGCCCCGCCAAGGTGCGGGTGGGACTGCTGGCGATGGAATCGTTGTACCACCGCACGCCGTCCAGCTCCCGCACCAGCTCCTGCCGGTGCTCCACCCCGGCAAACTCCCGGGCGACCTTGGCTATGACCTCCGGCGGGACGAGGCCCCGCAGGGCGGCGCAGGCCGCCATGTAGTTTTCCACGTTGTGCATCCCGGGGATGCGGATGTCCGCGATGTCCATAACGGCTTCGCCGTTGTTCAGCATCTGTCCGTTTTTCAGCCAGACGCCGCCGGGCATGGGCAGGCTGTTCTTGGAGAAAAACCGCACCTCGCCCGGCGCTTTTTCCGCCAGGGAGCGGGTGATCTCGTTGTCATAGTTCAGCACCACCACATCCCGCCGGCCCTGATGCTTGAAAATATTGCACTTGGCCTCCACATACTCGGCCATGTCCCGGTGGATATCCAGGTGATTTGGGCTGAGATTGGTGACCACCGCGATGTGGGGGGACGTTTCCATGGTCATCAGCTGGAAGGAGGACAGCTCCAGCACGGCCACGTCGCCGGGCTTCATGCTTCCCGCCTTGTCCAGCAGGGGCGTGCCGATGTTGCCCCCCAGCCAAACGGTTTTGCCCGCCGCCCGGAGCATCTCCGCGATGACGGTGGTGGTGGTGGTCTTGCCGTCGCTGCCGGTGACGGCGATCACCGGGCAGGGACACACCTCAAAAAAGACCTCCATCTCCGAGGTCAGCCTGGCCCCCTGTTCCACGGCGGCCAGCAGGCCGGGATGGTCGGGCCGCAGGCTGGGGGTGCGGAACACCACATCTCCGCCGATGCCCTCCATATAGTCCTCGCCCAGCACCAGCTCCACGCCCCACTCCCGGAGCCGGGGCACGATGTCGCCCAGCTGTTCTTCGGTTTTCCGGTCTCTGGCAGTGACCTTTGCCCCCGCGCAGGCCAGCAGCCGCAGCAGCGGGCGGTTGGACACGCCGATGCCGATGACGGTGACCCGCTTGCCGCGCAGGCCCGCCAGATATGCTTCCAATGTCAAATCCATCGCCTCCAGGCACGAATTTCCGTTCCTATTATACCCCAACCGCCCCCGGTGTGCAACAGAAAAAGAGACGGCCTTTCGGCCGTCTCTTGGGAATGGGTTTGGTTTACAGGGTCAGCATGCGGTGCAGCCACAGAGCCACGGTGGCGCGGGAACCGGCCACGGCGGGCTGCAGGGTGTAACCGTCGATAATGCCCTTATAGGCGGCCCACTTGGCGGGAGCCACGGCATAGGACTGCAGGCTGGAAGCATCGCTGAAGCCGGACAGAGAGCCCTGGGTGCCGGGATGGCCCAGATAATTCACGTCATAGCGGTACAGGAAGGTCAGCAGTTCCTGATGGGTCACGTTGGCGGCAGGGTCAAACTTGGTGGCGCTGCGGCCGGTGGTGATGTTGTTCTGGACGGCCCACAGGATGGCATTGTACGCATAGGCGTAGGTGCCGGTGGACTTCACGTCGGTGAACTTGTTGGTGACGCCGGTGACAGCGGGCTGGCCGGCGGCACGGTACAGGAAGGTGACGAACTGGGCGCGGGTGACGTTGCTGTTGGGGCCGAAGGTGGTTGTG
This sequence comes from Clostridia bacterium, assembly GCA_029099685.1. Taxonomy (GTDB): domain Bacteria; phylum Bacillota; class Clostridia; order Oscillospirales; family Butyricicoccaceae; genus UBA4644. Next base: position 5,650 of record JAQXOO010000026.1, on the reverse strand, counting down.
GTCATGCCGGTGGTGATGCCCTGGTTATACAGGAAATCAACGGAGTCGGCATAGGTGCTGGTGGTGATATCGGTAAACTTGGAGGAATAGGCCGCGTAGTTCACGGTGATGTTGATGGTGCCGGTGACGGCCTTTTCCTTGCTGTTGTAGGCCTTGACGGGGATGGAGATGGTGCGGGCCTGCTTGCTGGAGGAGTAGCTGGGGACGAAGGTGACGTTGCTCAGCAGCTTTTTGCCGGCCTTGTAGCTGAGGTAGTACTCAGTGCCGACCTTGACATCCTCCTGAGAGCCGGTGCCCCAGTTATAGACCAGCTTGCCGCCGTTGGGCAGGCCGGTAAAGGTGACGTAGACGTTGTCGTTGCCGCCCAGGTCCTCGAAAGCGGACAGGCTGGCGGCGAACTTCATGGTCTCAGAGGCCTTGATGGAGCCGCTCAGGCTGTGGGTGGAGCCCACGATGAAGTCGATGGTGCCGGTGACGGTCTTGGCAGTGCCCTTGCCGTCCTTCTTGGCATAGACCGTGAACTCGGCACGGGTGGTGGAAGCCTTGCTGCCGCCCTCGAAGGTCAGGTCCTCAAAGGCGTAATCGCCCTCTTTGTCGCTGTCGATATAGAACTTCTTGTCGTTGGGGCTCTTGATGCTCTTGCCGTCGTTGCGCAGATAGCCCTTTTCCTTGCTGTTGGGCACACCGCTGAAGGAGACGGCCACGATGTCATAGTTCTTATAGTTCTTGCTGATGTTCTCCTGATAGAACTCCTCGAACATATCCAGGTCGAAGCTGACGGATTCCTTCACGCCCGCCTCGATGGTGAGGTCGGCCTTTTCGATCACATTGATCTGATAGACGCCCTCAACATCATCTGTTTTCTTGCCATCTACAAGATAAGCCTTGAACTCGATAGCCACCATACCGGAGGTCTTGGAGCCGGGAACATAGGTCAGGTCATCCAGGCCCAGGTCTTTTCCCTCGGGTTCCACATAATACTTGACAGAGGTCTTGGCCAGAGTGTTCTTGCTGGAATCCTCATCGTATTCGGTGTAGAGATAGCCCTTGCTGGTGGAATTGGGGATGCTGCTGAACTTGACATAATCCAGCGTCCAGTCATCGTCCCAGTCTGCGATCGCATCTTCAAAGTCGCTGGCGCTGAACTGCACGGTGCCCTTGTCATCGATCTCAGCGGTCAGCAGTACAAACTCAGAAGACTTCAGCGTAATGATACCGGAGATATCTTCACGATCATTAGAAGTATAAGCGGTGTAGTAGATTTTGCTGGTCTCGCCGGTGCCGTTGGGATAGTAAACGATGTCGTCAAACTCGTCCACATCATAATACGTCTCATCGGCCTCGGTCAACTCATCCTTATCCTTGATGTAGAGTTCGCCGCCATCCAGCTTCAGATCCGTAAACTCGATGGTCGCCAAACCTCTGCCATACATACCTTTCAGCAGGGTGCTGATATCATCAAGGACACTCTTCAAAGATTTTCCTTCATACCCGGCAGTAACGGTAAAATCACTGTCAACGACCTTGACAGTCAGAGTCAGGTCTGCCAGAGAATAATATGCGCTGTTGCCCTTCCAGGCAGCCTTGAAGGTATAGGTGCCTACTTTATCATCATTATAATCCGCACTGGTCCACGCATCGAACAAGCCGTTTTCCAAAGAACTGCTGCCGCCAGTGGAACTGCCAATGCCGAAGTTTCTGGATGTACCATTGTTCAAAGAAAGGGGCGCGTACGTAGGCAGCTGCAAGTCAGCCTCACGGGTGCCCAGCAGAACAGTAATCGTTCCAACATTGGTGGAAGCCCCGTATGCCAACTGAGCCTTGACAACTTTAACAGTCGCCTTGGGGACAGTAACACCTTCAGCGGGTACATCAGCAATCGAGGGGGTGTACTCAACCGTTGAGGTGATATCTGTAGTAGCCAAAGTTCCGTTGGGCGTCCAAGAGGAAGCGGTAACTTCCTTAGTAATATGTTCGCCGTACTTGACCGTAAACTTGATATTATCCAACACATTTGCATTGAAAGTTGCTTTGTAAGGAACATTGTAAGTTGCATCAGTGGGATTTTTGAACGCTACCGCTGTAACCGTTTTTGCCACCACAGTCACAGGATACTCTTTCTTCTGTTCGGACGAAGATCCTTCTTCGGTTGCAGCAGGAGTCCAGGTAGCCGTAATCGTTGCATCACCGGGCGCTACGCCAGTGACTTTGCCGTCGTCGGCGCTTACAGTCGCAACGGCGTCATTATTACTACTCCACGTCACTGTAGCAGAACCAGCTTCGCTGGGTGCAGTCAAAGTGGCGTTGTCACCGACCAAGACATACGTCGTCCCCTCCTCCGCGAACGCGGTGAAGCTGCACAGAGACAGGGCCATGGCGATGGTCAGCACCAGGGCCAGGGTCTTTTTCCCAAATACTTTCACAATATAACCTCCTTTTGATTTTCCGGGGTTTCACGTTTCTGGACTCATCATATCATATTCCGCTTAAAAAAGATACTGCTTTTTATCGTTTCATTTATGAAATATTTCTTAAGAAGTCAAAGGCGGCGGCGCGCCCCTGCCGCCTTGACATTTTCTCCCGGCGCTGATAGAATAAAACGGCAGCGGGCCGGGCAGCCGCGCGGAGGGCAACTCCGTGAGGAAAGTCCGGGCTTCACAGAGCAGGATAACCGATAACATCGGCCGCGGGCGACCGCCGGACAAGTGCAACAGAAATAGACCGCCGCGCTTTGCGCGGTAAGGGTGGAAAGGTGGGGTAAGAGCCCACCGGTGGACCTGGCAACAGGCCCATCCTGTAAACTCTATCCGAAGCAACACCGACTCGGGGGCTACGGCTTGCTCGGCCAATCTCCGGACAGGTGGCTTGAGGCGGGCAGCAATGTCCGTCCCAGATAGATGGCTGCCGACCACAGAACCCGGCTTACAGGCCCGCTGCATCTTATACGTCAAAAAAAGCGCCGTCGCTGACGGTGCTTTTTTCTGTGTTTTTTACGCTTTTTCCCCTTTTCCCACCCGGATGGTGGCAGCATAGGCGCTGTTGCACAGGCCCAGCCCCGCGGACAGCATGAACAGGGTCTCGATGCCCAGGGCGTGCCAGATCCAGCCGCCGAACAGGGCGATGAAGATGGTGATCACATGGTTGATGGACAGGCCGGTGGAGATGGTGGCCTTCACCTCGTCGGGGCTGTCCGCCAGGTCCTGCACATAGACGTTGGATGCCATGGAGGCCAGGGAGATCACCGAATCCAGCACATAGTTGACGCAGCACACCAGAAAGGCCGTCTTCATGGGGAACAGGTGGTGGGCGAAGCCGTAGAAAAAGCACACCACCACCAGGATGAGGGTGTCTGCCACCATCACCGCCTTGTAGCCCACCTTGTCGATGATGCGTCCCACCACCGGAGACAGCAAAAAGCCGGCCACCGAGCATACCGCATGGAGCAGGCTGACCGCCGCGGCCCCGGCGCCGTAAAACAGGATGAGCACATAGGGGCCAAAGGTGAAAAACACCTGCTTCCGCGCGCCGTAAAACATCTCCAGCATATAATATTTGGTGTATTTTTTGTGGAAATAGAAGCGGCGCTTGGTTTCATCGGTCTGGCTTTTGCCCCGGATGCCCATGGCGCACACCATGCTGACCCCCGCCAGCACAGCGGACAGGGCGAAAAACAGGCTGTAGGGCTGCTTTTCCGCAAACCGGGCGAACACCAGCACGATCACCAGATACCCCGCCAGAGTGCCGATCTGGTTGGTGGAGCTGAGCAGGCCCAGAGCCGTGCCCCCGCGGCCCGGCCGGGCATATTCCAGGGTGAGGGTGTTTTTCATGCCCAGCTGGATGTGCTCGCCCAGGGAATACATACAGATGGCCAGGGTGGCCAGCACCTTTGTGGGCGGCAGGACGGCATGCATGGCCAGGCCCGCCAGCATGATGACGGCGCCGGCCTTGTACAGGCTCTCCGCCGACAGCATATAAAAGGCTGCCAGCAGAAGCACCAGCAAAATGCCGGGCAGCTCCCGGAAAAATTCGGTGACGCCGCGCCCCATTTCGCCCATGCCCACCACCTCGGCCAAAAAGTTGTCCAGCATCCCCTTGTACAGGCCGTAGGACAGGCCGGTGATGAGAACGGACAGCAGAAACACCTTGAAGCGGGAGTCCTCCCGAAATACGGTTTTGATCTTTTCCATGGTTTTCACGCTCATTTTTCTTTGTTTTGGAACAAGGGCCCGGTCACTTGCCGCCCTTGCGCAGGTCGTACACGGCAATGATCTCGCCCTCGCACAGCTCTCCGGTCTCCGCAAAGCCGCAGCGCCGGTACAGGTCCCGGGCGCGGGTGTTTTCCGGTTCATAGGACAGCCAGATCTTTTCAGCCGGACCGAACGGGCAGGTCCTGACCAGCGCCAGGACTGCCTCCACCGTCTGCCGGCCGTAGCCCCGGCCCTGGAAATTCCGGTCGATCATCAGCCGCCAGAGACAGTAGTTGTCCCGGATCAGGGCGCTTTCCTCCCCGTTTCCCACGGTGCCGTTTCCCACGGTGCCCTTTCCCACCATGACAAAGCCGATCAGGACATTCTCATCGTATACCGCCAGTGGGAGGGCATTGTGGCCCTCGTTCCGGGTGGCATAGGCTTCCGCCAGGCTTTGAACATTCTCGGCCACAAAGTCCTTTTGGCTGTCAAAGGGTCTCAGGGCGCAGACTTTCCAAACGTTTTGATTGGTTATTTCCTCAAGCCGGATCATGGCTTCTCCCCCTATCCGCTGTATTTTTGCCGTTCAGGCGTCTTCGGCAGGCATACCGCCCCGGTCATTTTCCCGGCTTCCCGGGGTCCAACCTGCCGCAACGCAGTTGGAATGACCCCCGGCGGGACCCACCTAAGGCGCGCAAGCTCACAGGCCTTCCGCTTGGGCGGCGGCCTTGCCTCCATCCAGTTCCCAACTGACGATCTCCAGATGTTCCGCGAAGCCTTCCAAAAAAGCCAGGAAGGGATCTGTTATGGCTGTGCTGGTCTGAAACCGGTTGGACTGCGACCAGGCGGGCTGATATGCTTTGTTATCCCAGCCGATCTGTCTGCTGCAGACCAACTGTCTTTCCATCATGTGCGAATGCTTCCGCACTTTTCTGCCTGTCCCCTTTTCGAGCCGCCTTCTTCCCTGGAAAGCAAGACGACCGTCTCCACGTGCCACGAGACAATGGCTTGAATGTCCGCGGTACACGGGAACATATCACATCCCGGTGTATGGGGGAACAAATCAGCCTTATATTTGGGGCGGCAGCCGGGATCGCCGTACCAGCCGCACTTACAGGGATTCATCGTAACCACCATTTTGATACAATCGAACGATTGCACCCCCTAATGCACCCCCTAAACAATGTCTATTTCTCCCACTAAAAAAGAGATATCAACGTGCCAAGGTCAATATCTCTCATTTAGTGTTAGGTATTTTCAAGCCAATAAAATCAAATACTGGTCTTAAAAATGTTTGCTTTCAGACAGTGCGGGGTTTTTCCGGTGTAATATTGGTTTACTTCGTTTTCCAATTCAGCACAGTTGTCTGTTCCGGGCGCTTCAGCACGCTGCCTTGATCGGCAAACCAGGCAGCGAAAATTTCTTCCCAGTTCCCCTCGAGAATCACTTCATCTGCCAGTTCC
>JAQXOO010000025.1 GCA_029099685.1 Clostridia bacterium | reverse complement strand
TTTCAGGGTTCCTTGTCTTCTTGGTGTTGTTTAATTTACAAAGTGCTTTTCGCTCCCGGTCATCGAGCCGCTTTCTCAGCCCGCTCTCTCGAGTGCCTGATTAGAATACCAAATCCCGCCCCATTTGTCAACACCTTTTTTATTTTAGCCAAACATTGCCAAAAAGGGCCGCGCTTGCCGCGCGGCCCTTTGTCCCCCCTGGGAAGCTGTATTTTTCAATATCCCCGGATGGCCAGGCTGGCGTCGTCCTCTTTTGCCTTGGTGACCTTGCGGATCTCCACGAAATAAGACATGGCGTCGCTGACCACGACCTCCACCCGGTCGCCCTGGCGCCTGCCCAAAAGGGCCTTTCCCACGGGAGAATCCTTGCTGATGATGCCGTGCATGGCGTCCTGACGCAGGGCGGTGGCGATGCGCACCGTCTGGGTCTTTTTCAGATTCTCCAGATAGATTTCCACCTCGTCAAACAGGCCGATGCCCTCAGTCTGCTGAAATTCCACCACCTTTGCGGTGCGGATCATCCGCTCCAGATAGCGGACCCGGCTGTCGTTGCGGTTCTTTTCCCGCTTGGCGGCCTTATACTCAAAGTTTTCGCTGAGATCGCCCCATTCCCGGGCGGTCTTGACATCCTCGATGAGCTTGGGCCGCAGCACCGTCACCCGGTACTCGATCTCCTCCTTCATTTTCTGGATGTCCACAGGGGTCAGTTCGTCGTACATAAACGCTCCTTTATGTTCCGTAGGTGCTGTAAAGCAGCCGGTGGTCACCCATCATGGTCTCGGCGTTGGAGGCCCGGGCGATGACGCAGATGAAATGCCGGCCCTGGTCATTGACGCCGTAGGACACCAGGCAGTTGAGGGCCTGGGCCACATAGCCGCTTTTGCAGGCGATGACCGCGGCGCCTTCCGGCTGCTTTTCCAAAAACCAGCCCAGATACTTGTTGCGGAAGACCAGGCCTTCGGGCGCGTCTCCGGTGGGCGGGGTGACATAGGTCTCGGTGGACAGTACCTCCCGGCACAGGGGGTCCTCCATGGCGGCCCGCATGATGGCGGCCATATCCCGCAGAGTGCAGGTGTGCTCCCTGTGGAACAGGCCGCTGGTGTTGGTAAAATGGGCGCTTTCCGACAGGCCCAGCGTCCGGCACTGCCGGTTCATGGCGTCCACAAAGGCCTCCTCGCTGCCCGAGGCGGCCACCGCCAGCGCCGAGGTGGCATCCGCCGCCGACCGCAGGCCCGCGCCGTAAAACAGGTCCCGCAGGGTGCAGACGTCCCCCGCCCGGAAGCCGGTGATGGTGGCCCCCATGCGGTAATGGGGGTCGATCAGGTCCTGGGTCATGGTAAAGGGCGCGTCCGGGTCGGGCAGCAGCTGGGCGGCGGTGAGCAGGGTGAGCACCTTGGTCATGGACGCGGGATACACGGCGGCGTTGCCGCCCTTTTCCGCCAGAACGGTGTTGGTGTCCGCGTCTATAAACACTGCGTATTCACTGCCGATCTCATCCCCCAGCAGCACCATGTGTTCGCCGTCCGACGCAAGGCCCGCGACCGGCTCCGGCTCCGGCTCCGGTTCGGGCTCGGGCTCGGGCTCCGGCTCCGGCAGGGAAAGGGGCGGCTGGGGGGCCGCCGCCTGGCGGTCGGAGATCTGCGGCTCCTCCGCCGGCGCACCGGGCAGCAGCGCCCAAAAGCCCAGCCCCACGCAGGCTGCCGCCGCCAGCCCGCACAGAGCCAGCAATGTCTGCCGCACAAGAGCCTTTCGTCTGCGCCGCCGCTGCCGCGGCGGGAGGTCCCGCCATGATCCTTTCATACCGCGTCTGCTTCACCTTTCACACATTATAATAAATATTATTATAAAACAATCTCCCGCGAATTCCAGCGAACGGGCGAAATTTAAGATATGAAGTTTTTACCGCTTCCGGTCCGGCAGAAGCAGCCATCCCTCTCCCGAGGGCACGCAGCGGACGCCGAACACCGCATCCAGCAGTCCCTGCTCCGCAAGGGCCGCCGGTTCGCCCACGCCCCGGAGGCGTCCCGCCTCCAGCACTGCCAGACGGCCGCAGCAGGACAGGGCCAGGTTCAGGTCGTGCAGCACGGCCACCACGCACCTGCCCTCCCCCGCCAGTTCCCGGAGCAGCTCCATCACGGCGAACTGTCCGCCGGGGTCCAGCCAGGTGGTGGGCTCGTCCAGCAGCAGCACCCGCGCGTCCTGCGCCAACGCCATGGCCAGCCGCGCCCGCTGGCGCTGGCCGCCGGAAAGGGTACGCACATCCCGGTCCGCCAGCTCTGCCGCCCCCGCCCGAAGGAGCGCCCGCTCCACGGCCTCCCGGTCGGCGGCGGAGGGCCCGTATCCGAAGGTCTGATAGGGATACCGTCCATAGGCCGCCAGCTCCCGGACGGTCACCGCCGGGGCGTCCTGCTGCTGGGGCAGCAGCGCCACCTTTTGAGCAAAGGCCCGGCGGGGCCAGCGGTCATAGGCCACACCCTCCAGCGTCAGCGTGCCGCCCGTGGGACGGGCCAGCCGGGCCAGCAGGCGCAGCAAGGTGGTCTTTCCGCTGCCGTTGGGGCCGATGACGCCCCACAGTTCCCCGGGGCGGAATTCCGCCGAAATGCCGTGGAGCACCTGGGTCTTTCCATAGGCGGCCCGCAGGTCTTCCGCGCGGATCATGACCGCTCCCCCTTCCCGCCCAGCAGCAGCAGGGCCAAAAAGAAGGGCCCGCCCACAAAGGACAGCAGGATGCCCACCGGCACCTCATACGGGGCGAACAGCGCCCGGGCCGCCAGGTCGCACAGCAGCACCAGGGTAGCGCCGCCTACGGCGCACACCGGCAGCAGACGCCGGTGACTGCCGCCCACCAGCCTCCGGGCGATGTGGGGCGCCAGCAGGCCCACGAAGCCCAGCAGCCCCGCGAAGCTGACCGCCGCGCCCGCCAGCACCGAGGCCAGCGCCAGCAGCAAAAACCGCATCCGGCCCACATGCATCCCCAGGCTGCCCGCGGCGTCCGCCCCCAGGCGCAGCACATCCAGCTGCCGGGCCAGCAGCAGCGCGGCAGGCAGGGCAAAGGCGATGAGCCAGCAGGCGGGGTCCAGCCGTTCGTAGCTCACCCCCGCCAGACCGCCCACCAAAAAGCTGTTGGTGTTGTACAGGCTGTCCGGCAGCACGGTCTTGACAGTGTTGATGCCCGCGGACAAAATAGAGCTGACGGCCACCCCCGCCAGGGTGATGGTCACCCGGCCCGCCCCGGTGACCCGGGCGATGCCGTAGATCAGCAGGCAGGCCGCCAGCGCCCCCAGGAAGGCCGCCCAGGGCAGCAGCCCCAACGCCTCCGGAAACAGGGCGATGAGCAGGCAGGCCGCCAGGCCCGCCCCGGCGTTGACGCCGATGACATTGGGTCCGGCCATGGGGTTTTGCAGCACCGCCTGGATCACCGCGCCGGACACCGCCAGCGCCGACCCGGCCAAAACGGCGGCGCACACCCGGGGCATCCGCACATAGACCAGGATGCGGAAAGCCGCGTCGGCGGTATCCCCCGCCAGCGCCGCCCGGACCGCCTGGAGCACGCTGGTGGCGGTGGAACCGAAAAAGACCGCGCCAAGCAGGCTGCAGACGAACGCCGCCGTCAGCAAAACGGCGGCGGTCCGCGGCCTTGTGGGGCGGTCCCGGTCAGAACAGGTCGGGGTAGAGGATCTTTGCCAGATATTCATAGCTTTCATCCCAGCGTTCATTGGGCTTGTAATGGAACAGGTCCTGGGGCAGCAGCACACAGCGGCCCTCCCGCACGGCGGAAAGGCCGTTCCAGGCGGGGTCGCTCTCCAGATTCTGCCGCATATAGGCGGCGGCAGCCGCCTCGTCACCCATGGTCACCACAAAAATCCAATGGGGGTCCCGGCGGATGATCTCCTCCATGCTCAAATCCTCCAGCAGAGAGGGCGCGTCATCCACGATGTTGCGCAAGCCGTATTCCTTCAGGATGACGCCCGCCAGGATGTCATCCCCCTTGGCCTTCACCCCGGAGGCATAGGCCCGCAGCAGCAGCACCGAGCGGTCCTCCTGCTTGGGGACAGCCGCCAGGATCTCCCCGATGCGGCTCTCCGGCTCCGTCACGTTGGCCCGATACAGGTCCTCCCGGCCGGTGACGGCGCACAGCTGGGCCATCAAGGCCTGATAGTCCGCGAAGGTGTCCACCCGGAAAAAGCCGTAGGGGATTCCCATGCGTTCCAGGGTGTCCCGCAGCTCCAGATGGGCGGTAAGGTCGGCGGACAGCATCACGTAATCCGGCTCCAGCGCCGCCACCTTTTCCAGGTCCACGTGCTTGGTGGTGCCCACCACGGCGGTGTCCTCCGGCAGGTCCAGGCCCCGCTCCGTCAGGGCGTCGTCGGTGACGCCCACCGGCACGCCCCCCGCCAGCATCCAGCACTGGGCGAAGGAGGCATAGCCGCACACCACCCGGGCGTCGGGAGCCAGCCGGGCCGTGTTGCCCAGGGCGTCGGTGACGGCGGTGCCTTCCGTGGGGGCCGTTTCCCCGGGCTGCCGCCCGCCGCAGGCGGCGCACAGCAGCAGCGCCGCGCACAGCAGCGCCAAGATACTTTTTTTAACCACGCTGCAGGATTTCCTTGTTCAGAATTTCTTCCCGGCGGGCCAGCAGGTCGTCAGAGAACAGGGCCTCCTCCAGCTTGTCCGCGCCGATGCGGTCGATGGCCAGGCCCAGCCGTTCCTTCTGATAGGCGTTCTCCCGGAACCACAGCAGGGTCTTTTCCAGCATGGGCAGGATCTCCTCCTCGGTCACCAGGCGGGACAGGGGGGTGCCCATGCGGGTGCGCTTGCCCCAGGTGCCGCCCACATAGATCTGGTAGAGGGTGACGGTGTCGTGGGCAACCGCCTTGAAGGGGCATTTGCCGGTGCAGACGCCGCAGGTCTTGCACAGGGCCTCGTCGATGATCAGCTTGCCGTCAGACAGCCGGGCGGCCTTCATGGGGCAGTGCTTTTCCACCTGGCAGACCTTGCAGCCCTTGCACAGCTCCCGGTCAAAGGCGGGGACACGGTGGCCCTCCACGCCGAAGTCGTTGAGGCTGGGCTTCATACAGCTGTTGGGACAGCCGCCCACGGCGATCTTGAACTTGTGGGGCAGCTTGACGCCGTCCCAGCCCAGGTAATACTGCTGGTGGATCCTGGCAGCCAGGGCCTGGGTGTCGAAATTGCCGAACACACAGGTGGTGCCCTTGCAGGCGGTCACCGGGCGGATCTTCGCGCCGGTCCCGCCGAAGCGCATGCCACGCTCCGCGGCGAACTGCCGGGCCTCCTGAATGCGGTCATAGGGGATGCCGGGGATCTCCACCGCCAGGCGGCTGGTGCAGATCAGCTTGCCGTTGCCGAATGTTCCGGCGAGCTCTGCCATATCCGCGAAATTCTGCGCGGAAAATACCGTTCCGGGCGCCACGATGCGGCCGGAAAACAGTTCGGTGCCCCGGTTGAGCAAAAAGCCCTGGGCCTTGACCTCCTTGATCTGGTCGGGAGTCAGCTTTGCCATACAAAAAACATCCTTTCGGGAAACAAAATATGAAATATGATTTATTATACCAAACCTGGCGCAGAAAACAAGGAAAAAACAAGAAAAAAGCCCGCCTTTGGCGGGCTTTTTCATACGGATCCTCAGTTGTTCTTGGGATGATAGTGGACGTGCAGCAGCTCATGGGCGCGGTCGCCGATGCACCGGGCATAGATCTCGCCCAGGATGGGGTTGGCCTCGGAGCGCTTGATCTGGGTCAGGTTATCGGTCTTGTACAGGTTTTCGGCACGCTGCTCCTTCTCCTCCCGGTGGGCAAAGGGCTGGCCCGCGCCGGCGATGCAGCCGTTGGGGCAGGCCATGACCTCCACCAGATGATACTCCGCCTCGCCGGACTGGATCTTGCGGATCAGCTTTTCCGCGTTGCCCAGGCCGCTGACGATGGCGATCTTCAGCTGGGCGTCGCCCACCTGATAGGAGGCCTCCTTGACGCCTTCCATACCGCGGACGCCGGACAGGGCGATCTGCCGCAGGCCGCTGTAGGTCTTGTCGGTGTCGGCATAGCGCAGCACCGCCTCGGTGACGCCGCCGGTGACGCCGAAGATAACGCCCGCGCCGCTGGTCCCGCCAAAGGCCATGGAGGGCGCTTCGGGGGCGATCTCGTCAAAGTGGATGCCCGCCTCGCGGATCATCTGGATCAGCTCCTGGGTGGTGATGACGGCGTCGATGGTGTCGCTGCCGTCGGGGCGTTTGAACTCCTCGCGGACGGCCTCGTACTTTTTGGCGGTGCAGGGCATGACCGCCACAGAGAAGATCTTTTTGCCCTTGACGCTGCCGTCATCGGCAAAATACTCCTTGATGGCGGAGCCGAACATCTGCATGGGGCTGCGGCAGGTGGAGATGTTCTCCAGCAGCTCGGGATGCTTGTTTTCCGCATAGCGGATCCAGGCGGGGCAGCAGGAGGTGAACAGGGGCAGCTTGCCGCCCTTGGTCAGGCGCTCGATAAACTCGTTGCCCTCCTCCACCACGGTCATGTCGGCGCCGGTGGTGGTGTCATACACCTGGTTGAAGCCCATGCGGCGCATGGCGGCAAAGATCTTGCCGGCGGCCACAAAGCCGTTTTCCTCGCCCAGCGCCTTGGCGACGCCGGCGCGGACGGCGGGAGCCACCTGGGCGACCACGTACACGTCGGGATCATAGATGGCGGCCCAGGTGCGGTCCACGTTCTTCTGGATGATGATGGCGCCGGTGGGGCAGACCGCGGAGCACTGGCCGCAGCCCACGCAGTTGGTCTCGTTGATGGGCACCTTGAAGGCGGTGCTCACCTCCATCTTGGAGCCGCGTCCGGAGAAGCCGATGGCGCCCACGTTCTGCACCTCGTTGCACATACGGACGCAGTCGCCGCACAGGATGCACTTGCTGTGGTCGATGGAGATGGAGACAGAGGATTCATCCTTCTGGGGCTGGGTCTTGCCGTTGGGGAAGCGGACATCCTCGATGTAGAAGCGGCGGGCCAGCTCCTTCAGCCGGCAGCTCTCGCTCTTTTCACAGGTGGTGCAGTCCCGGCAGTGGTTGGCCAGCAGCAGCTCCAGAATGTTTTTGCGGTACTTGCGCAGGCGGGCGGAGTTGGTGACCACGCTCATGCCGGCCTTGGGCGGGGTGGAGCAGGCGGCGTGCATATTGCCCCGCTCATCCTCCACCATGCACATCCGGCAGGCGCCGTAGACGGACAGCTCGGAGTAGTAGCAGAAGGTGGGCATATCAATGCCGGCCTTGCGCACCAGCTCCAGAATATTCTTTTCGCCCTCGATGGGTACAGGGATCTTGTCGATGAGCATATAATTGTCGTTCAGCATGGTATCATTCCTCCCTGACAGCGCCGAAGGCACAATTGGTGATACAGGCGCCGCACTTGATGCACTTGGCGGCGTCGATGACAAAGGGCTTGCGGATCTCGCCGGAGATGGCGTTCACCGGGCAGTTGCGGGCGCACTTGGAGCAGCCCTTGCACTTTTCGGGATCGATGGAGAAGCGCTTCAGCCGCGCGCAGGCGCCGGCGGGGCAGCGCTTGTCCCGGATATGGGCCTCGTACTCGGAGCGGAAATACTTGATGGTGCTCACCACGGGGTTGGCGGCCGTCTTGCCCAAGCCGCACAGGGCGGTATTGGTGATGGTATCGGCCAGCTCTTCCAGCAGCTCGATGTCGCCCTCCTGGCCCTTTCCGGCCACGATGCGCTCCAGGATCTCCAGCATCCGCTTGGTGCCCTCGCGGCAGGGAACGCACTTGCCGCAGGATTCGTTCTGGGTGAAGTTCATGAAGAACCGGGCCACCTCTACCATGCAGGTGTCCTCGTCCATGACCACCAGGCCGCCGGAGCCGATGATGGCGCCGGCCTTTTTCAGAGAGTCAAAGTCCAGTGGCAGATCCAGATGCTCGCTGGTGAGGCAGCCGCCGGAGGGGCCGCCGATCTGGACGGCCTTGAACTTCTTGCCGCCGCGGATACCGCCGCCCACGCCGAAGACCACTTCCCGCAGGGTGGTGCCCATGGGCACCTCGATGAGGCCGGTGTTCTGGATGTTGCCGGTAAGGGCAAAGGCCTTTGTACCGGAGCTGGTGGGCGTTCCCACCTTGCAGAAGGCGGCCGCGCCGTCCTTGACGATGGAAGCCACGTTGGCAAAGGTCTCCACGTTGTTCAGCACAGTGGGCCTGTCAAACAGGCCGTGCTCCACCGTGCGGGGGGGCTTGACCCGGGGCATGCCCCGTTTGCCCTCGATGGAGGCGGTCAGAGCGGAGCCTTCGCCGCAGACAAAGGCGCCCGCGCCCCGGTTGATGTGCATATGGAAGGAGAAATCCGTGCCCAGGATGTTGTCGCCCAGCAGGCCCAGCTTTTCGGCCCGCTCGATGGCGTTGCGCAGGCGGGCGACGGCCATGGGATATTCGGCGCGGACGTAGATATAGCCCTCGGAAGCGCCGCAGGCCACGCCGGCGATCATCATGCCCTCGATCATCCGGTGGGGGTCACCCTCCATGATGGAGCGGTCCATAAAGGCGCCGGGGTCGCCCTCGTCGCCGTTGCAGACGATGTACTTGGGGGTGGCCTTCTGGCGGGCCACCTGGCTCCACTTGGTGCCGGCGGGGAAACCGCCGCCGCCGCGGCCCCGGAGGCCGGAATCGGCGATCTCCTTGACGATCTCGGCGGGCTGCATATCGAACAGCGCCTTTTCAAAGGACTGGTAGCCGCCGATGGACAGGTATTCCAGCAGGGAGTCGGCGTCGATGTGGCCGCAGTGCTCCAGCACCTTGCGGGTCTGCTTCTGATAGAAGGGGATCTCCTCCTGCTTCTCATAGATGACGCCGTTCTGGTGATAGGCCAGGCGCTCCACGGGCTCACCGCGGACGATGGCGCTGTCGATGATCTCGTCCACGTCGGACAGGCGGACCTTGGTAAACAGCCAGCCCTGGGGCTCGATGCGCACCAGGGGGCCCATCTCGCAGAAGCCGTGGCAGCCGGACTTTTTCAGGCCCACCACATCATCGTGGGGATCCATGGCCAGCTCCACCTCGCAGGGGATGTTCCGCTCCTCCATTTTCGCCTTCAGGGCGGCGTAGATGTCCAGGGAGCCGCCGGACACGCAGCCGGTACCGGCGCAGACCAGGATCTTGCGGGTCTCCTTCCGGGCGGCGGCCATGCAGGCCTCCCGCAGCTGCTGCAGCTGCTCTCTCGTTTCGATGCGGTCCATCATGCTTCCCTCCTCAGTTCGGCGATCAGCTCAACGGCCTTGTCGGGGGTCATGGCGGGGTGTACCTCGCCGTTGACGGTCAGCGCCGGGGCCAGGCCGCAGGCGCCCAGGCAGGAAACGGTCTCTACGGTGAACAGCTGGTCGGGGGTGGTCTTCTGCTGTTCGCTCAGACCCAGCTCCTCCCGCAGCTTGTTCAGGATGGGGACGGACTTGCGCACGTGGCAGGCGGTGCCGTCGCAGACCTTGATGACGTATTTGCCCTTGGCCTCCAGCGAGAAATTCTCATAGAAGGTGGCAACGCCGTAGATGGTGGCTTCGCTCAGACCCATTTTCCGGGACAGGTAGGGAAAAACCTCCCGGGGCAGATAGGAAAACTTTTCCTGAATAGCCTGCAGAACGGCGATCAAGCTCTTTTCCTCACAGCCCAGCTTTTCCAGAAAATCATCTGTGCACTGATAGAGTTCTTGGATGTTCATAATGCTCCTCCTCCGGTTTTTGACGGCAGAAAAAAGCATCTGTCCGTCCATTTCCATTGTATAAAATATCCCCCGTCACCGTCAATTCCGATTTTTCAAAAGATTTCATAGTTTTCCTTTGCAAAACAGTTATATTCTCATGCATTTTCTACAATCCGCAAAATAATTTTACCTTTTGAAAATTTTCCCATAATTTTTTCTCAGCATAGCAAAGGCAGATCCGCCGGTTTTTCGGGCAAAAAAGGGGCCGTCTCCGGCATTTTCCCGGAGACGGCCCAAAGTGCCGCTAAAAAAGCATAGATTTTTTTGGAAAAATATCCGGCGGATCAGTCCATCAGGCTGCACACCAGGTCCGCGTAGGCGGCGGGGTCCTCCAGGGGCAGGCCGGCGATGAGCAGCGCCTGGCAATAAAGCACCCGGGCGTATTTGGCGGCCTTGTCCTTGTCCGTCTCAAAGGCCCGCTGCAGGGCGGCGAAGGCCGGGGAGGCGGGGTTCAGCTCCAGCACCCGCTGGGCGGTCATGCCCGCGCCCACCTCCATGCCGGAAAGCTGGCTCTGCTGCTTGAAGTACTTCTCCATCTCCAGGGTGACGGGGCCTTCCGTAGTCATGCACACGGGATGGGACACCAGCTTCCGGGAGGTGCGGACGGCATGGACCTTGTCTCCCAGGGTCTCCTTGACAAAGTCCAGCAGCGCCTTGGCATCCTCGGCCTGCTTTTCCGCGGCCTGCTTTTCCTCATCGGACTGGGGCAGGGCGTCGTCGTCATTTACCGACTTGAACTTCTTGCCGTCCTGCTCACCCAGGATCTGCAGCAGCAGCTCGTCCTCGCTGCTGGCGGTGCACAGGATCTCATAGCCCTTGGCCAGCACACGCTCGCTCTGGGGCAGCTTGCCCGCCTGGGCGGCGTCGTCGGCGGCGGCGTAATAGATATATTCCTGGCCCTCTGCCATCCGGGACACATAGTCCTTCAGAGAGGTGAGGCCGCTCTCGTGGGTGGTGGGGAACATCAAAAGCTCCCGCAGGTTTTCCTTGTTGGCGCCGTAGCTGTTCATGGCGGAATACTTCAGCAGCAGGCCGAACTCCCGCCAGAAGCGGGCGTACTCCTGGGGCTTGTCCTTCTGGATCTTCAGCAGCTCGGCCCGGATCTTCTTTTCCAGATTGTTGCGGATGACCTCCAGCTGGCGGGTGTGCTGCAGCATTTCCCGGGAGATGTTCAGACTGACATCCTGGGTGTCCACCACACCGGGGATGAACCGGAACCACTCGGGCAGCAGCTCCTTGCACTTGTCCATGATGAGCACACCGCTGGAATAAAGCTGCAGGCCGCCCTGATAGTCCCGGGTATACAGGTCAAAGGGGGCGTGGGCGGGGATGAACAGCAGCGCCTTGTAGGTGACGGCGCCCTCCACATTGGCGGTGATATAGCCCAGCGGCTCCTCATAATCGCCGAACTTGCTCTTGTAGAACTCCGCAGCCGCCTCCGGGGTGATCTCGTTTTTGGGCCGCTGCCACAGGGGGACCATGCTGTTCAGGGTCTCGATCTCGGTATAGGTCTCCCAGCCGCCCTTCCAGTCGTCGCCGGCGTCGGCGGGCTTTTCCGTCTGACGGGACTTTTCCATAGCCATCTTGATGGGGAAGCGCACATAGTCGGAGTATTTTTTCACCAGGCTCTGCAGGGTGTACTGGCTGAGGAACTGGTCATAGTCCTCGCCCTCGGCGTTCTCCTTGATGTGCAGCACGATCTTGGTGCCGGCGGATTCCTTGGCGCTCTCGGTGACGGTATAGCCGTCCGCGCCGGAGGACTCCCACTGCCAGGCCTCGTCGCTGCCATAAGCCCTGGAGGTGACGGTGACCTTATCCGCCACCATAAAGGCGGAGTAGAAGCCCACGCCGAACTGGCCGATGACGTCCACATCGCCCTTTTCGCCCTCTTTTTCCGCCAGCTCCTCCTTGAACTTCAAAGAGCCGCTCTTTGCGATGGTGCCCAGGTTGCTCTCCAGCTCCTCCCGGGTCATGCCGATGCCGTTGTCCTCGATGGTGAGGGTGCGGGCGTCCTTGTCCGGCGTCAGCCAGATGGCGAAGTCGCTCCGGCTGAGGCCCACCTTGTCATCGGTCAGGGCCGCATAGGCCAGCTTGTCGATGGCGTCGCTGGCGTTGGAGATCAGCTCCCGGAGAAAGATCTCCTTGTGGGTGTAGATGGAGTTGATCATCATGTCCAGCAGGCGTTTGGATTCCGCTTTGAATTGTTTCTTTGCCATGTTGTTCGCTTCCTTTATTTTTAATTTATTATCATTCGCTTTTTAGCACTCTCTTGCTCTGAGTGCTAACCTATTGTAGCCTCCTTTGGGAGAAAATGCAAGAGCAAACCTGTAAACAAATTGTGTCAACTGTCCGTTGACAGAATTCCAACTGCCGTCGCTTGTGTTTTTACCGGGATTTTAGTATGATGGGACCAAACCAGACAAAAGGAGGTCTCTCCATGGAGCTTCATGAACGCATCGCCTTCGTCCGGAAGTCCGCCGGCCTCACCCAGGAGCAGCTGGGAGAAAAACTGGGCGTCACCCGCCAGGCGGTGTCCAAGTGGGAGTCGGCCCAGGCCACCCCAGACGCCGCCACCATCGCCCGGCTGTGCAGCGAGCTGGGGGTGTCCGCCGACTTTGTGCTGCTGGGCAAGGAGCCGGACGGCAGCGCCCCCACCGTCCCCGTCACCGTGTGCTGCCCCTGCTGCGGAAAGCCAGCCCCTCAGGGGACCCCCGCCTGCGCCGGCTGCGGCTATGATTATTATCCCGACCCTGCCGACGACGATGCCCGCTATGCCATCGTGCTCACCGGCGCGGGATACGGCGATACCCTGCACCAGCAGCTGATGCGCTTCGGCGGCCGCACGGAGGAGGAGGCCCGGGAGATCCTGAACAGGATGCAGACCTTCGGAGAAGGCCATCTGGACCGGGTGCTGCTGCGCCGGAACCTGCCCCGGTCGGCAGCTTTGTGGATCGCCGCCGCCATGCGCAAGGATTACGGGCTGTGCATTGTGGCGGATGACGGTTTTTCCGATGAACACTTGCTGGACGCCCCGGAGGCGCTGGCGCTGCCGGAAGCCCACAAGCCCGAGGGGGCGAAAAGCGGCATCGGCTTCTGGGGCGTGGTGGGCGCCGTGGTGCTGGGCCTGCTCATCGCCTCCCTCCTGTGAGGAGGCAGGCTCCCGGCGGGCGGGCCGCGGCTGCCCATAGGCCTGCTTCTATGATAACGCAAACGAAACGCGGTGCTGAGGACCGGCAAGCCGGAGAAGGTTTTCCGGCCGCGGAAGACAGACAGGCCCCCGCGGAACTGCGGCGGCTTCCCCGCCAGCACGGCAAGCGCGGCGGTGCCCGTGGCGTCAGCCCCGGCGGGCGGGACGCGGCTTCCCATAGGCCTGCTTCTGTGATAATGCAAGCGAAACGCGGCGCTGAGGACCGGCAAGCCGGGGAAGGTTTTCCGGTCGTGGAAGACAGACAGGCCCCCGCGGTGCTGCGGCGGCTTCCCCGCCAGAACGGCAAGCGCGTCGGCGTCCGTGGCGTCAGCCCCGGCGGGGACCGCCGCTCCGGGACCGCTCATGCGCCTGCTTCCGTGATGAGAACGCTATACGCACCGGCTTTGGCGGCTGCCGTGGGGTTGGGTCTATACCTGTGCAACCGGTTTTTCTTCATTCCCCACGCCTCCGGGCTGCTCCGCCGCCTGTTGGCGGGCTATGCCGCCGATTTCCTGGCGGGCGGCATGATGCTGCTTCTTTTGATGACCGCCCTGCGCCTGGCGGGCAGGCGGCTCCCGGGCCCGGCCCTTTCCCTGCTGTTCTGCCTGGGATGCGGCCTGTTTTGGGAATATGTGACGCCCCTGTACCTGTCCCGCTCGGTGAGCGACCCCCGGGATGTGGCGGCCGTGGTGATGGGCGGGGTGTGCTGGCTGCCCCTTTTGCGCCGTATATTCGGGGAAAAATAGCAAGCCCGGGCAAAAATCGGCCTTCCCCCGGGATGGCGCAGCACTCCGCAGCTGCGGCGGTGCCAGCCAGACAGCGGGGCATGTCCATAAGAACCCACCGTATCAACCCCACATGGCCGCGCCGTGGCACCTGCCGGCGGGGCAGGTTTGCTTGGTCTTTTAGGCAGACAGGGGTCCGGGGGCTTCCTGCCCTTACGGGGAGGGCCCCCGGCGCGCTTTGGTGACTTTCCCGCGGTGGAAAGTCACGCGGGGGGATGGGCTGCGCCCGCAGGCGCAGCCAGACCCCTGACGACTCCTCTTGGGGACCCTGAAGGTCCCCGCCGGAGGGCATCCCCGGCTTGGTGATGTTACAGATGCTGCCTACGCACCGCAAACGGATGCTTTTCTATTTCGTAAGCCTTCTTCCTAAGGGAAAAAAGGGGGGCCGTACAGCGGTGGAATATGGGACTAACGGTGGGGATTTTACCCTGTATGGCTACGCCGCGGCATCCGCCGGCGGGGCCGGTTTGCTTCGTCTTTTGGGCAGACAGGGGTCCGGGGGCTTCCTGCACTTATGGGGAGGGCCCCCGGCGCGCTTTGGTGACTTTCCCGCGGTGGAAAGTCACGCGGGGGAATGGGCTGCGCCCGCAGGCGCGTTTCGAGGCCAACCGCCGCAGGCGGCTCTTGGGCCGAGATGGCGCAACGCCCCAAAGCTATCCACAGGCGCGCTTTGATGTAAGCCTGCCCCCAGGCGGCTCTTGGGCCGAGATGGCGCTGCGCCCCTCCCTGCCCCGGTCCCAAACAAAAAAGCACCCCCGCGGGGGTGCTTTTCTTCTGTTCTTTGCCGGGCGTTCCGCCGCGGCCCCTTTCCCTTTACTCCCCGATAAAGCCCGGGGTGGACAGGTACCGCTCACCGGAATCGGGCAGCAGGGCCACGATGGTCTTGCCCGCGTTTTCCGGCCGCTTGGCCAGCTCCACGGCGGCATGGATGGCCGCGCCGGAGGTGATGCCCACCAAAATGCCCTCCCTGCGGGCGGCGGCGCGGCAGGCGGCATAGGCCTCCCGGCCGCTGACGGTGAACACGCTGTCGTACACCTCCGTATCCAGGATGGAGGGCACGAAATTGGCCCCGATGCCCTGCAGGGGATGGGGCCCCGCCTTTCCCCCGGAGAGCAGGGGCGAAGCCTCCGGCTCCACCGCAACCACCCGCAGGCCGGGCTTTTTGCTCTTGAGATACCGGCCGGCGCCGGTGATGGTGCCGCCGGTGCCCACTCCCGCCACAAAAATATCCACCGCGCCGCCGGTGTCCTCCCAGATCTCCGGGCCGGTGGTGGCCAGATGGGCGGCGGGGTTGGAGGGATTGTCAAACTGCGCGGGGATAAAGCTGCCGGGAATGGTCCGGGCCAGCTCCTCCGCCTTCCGGACGGATCCGGCCATGCCCTCTGCGCCGGGGGTGAGCACCACCTCCGCCCCATAGGCCCGCATGAGCCGCTGGCGTTCCACGCTCATGGAATCCGGCATGACGATGATGGTGCGGTAGCCCCGGGCGGCGCCGATGCAGGCAAGCCCGATGCCCGTGGAGCCGGATGTGGCCTCGATGATAGTGGCCCCGGCCTTCAGCAGGCCCTGCTCCTCGGCGTCACGGATCATCTGCAGGGCTACCCGGTCCTTGACGCTGCCGCCGGGGCTGCATTTTTCCAGCTTGACCAGCAGTCTGGCCCCCAGCTCCAGGGCCTGTTCCGTGCGGCACAGCTCCAAAAGAGGCGTGCCGCCGATGAGCTGCTCCACAGAGGTATATATCTTCACGGTGTGTTTCCTCCTTTATCAGAATGAATTCATATTGCACCCGCCGGGCCAAATTGTCAAGTCTGATAGAGACAAACCGCCCCTTTTGTGCTATACTCAAAAATACAGATATATTTTTATAATAAAGGAGCATCTTCCTATGAAAAAGACCTACCGTTGGGACAACCTCACCAGCCGGGAGATCGCCGCTCTTGCCGAACAGCAGGCCATCGTCCTGATCCCCACCGGCTCCACCGAGCAGCACGGCCCCCACCTGCCCGTGGGCTGCGACGCCATCCTGGCCACCTGGTTCGCCGAGCGCGCCGCCCAGGGCCTGCGGGCACAGGGCGTACCCGCCGTGGTGGCCCCCACCTTCGCGGTGGCCAACTCCATGCACCACATGAGCTTTGCCGGCAGCATGAGCCTGCGGCCCCGGACCTATATGAAAGTGCTGCAGGAGCAGTGCCGGGCCATCGCCGCCCACGGCTTCCGGCGCATCGCCGTCATCAACGGCCACGGCGGCAACATCGCCCCCACCAAGGCCGCCCTGGTGGACATCAACCTGGAGCTGGGCTTTCCTGTGTATTTTCTGGAATACATCGTGGTGGACGAGGAGCCCTTCCTGGACACCCAAACGGGCATGAACCACGCCTGCGAGAGCGAGACCTCCCTGATGCTGGCCTATGACGAGAGCCTGGTGGACCCCATTTACAGGGAGACCTCCGGCTACGAAGGCGGCTGCACCCCGTGGGAGGACCAGGGCGTGCTGCACACCTTCCACAAGATGGAGGCCCACACCCGCAACGGCGTCATGGGCAACAGCTGCGCCGCCACCCGGGAAAAGGGGGAAAAGCTGGCGGATGCCACCACCAAAAAGCTGGTGGAAATTTTGTCCGACCAGCGCATCTGGCAGGTGCAGGTGTGACCGCCGGCGGACGCCCCGCCGTCAAAAAACCGCTTGTTCCGCCATCCCCTTCGTGTTATAATGATAAAATACCGACTTTGATTTCGAGGTGACCTGTTTTGCAGACCCGGATCCAGGGACTTTCCACACATTACATCGACCTGCCCGGCGAAAAGGGCCCGGTGCTCTTTCTCCACGGCTGGGGGGCGCACATCGGCCTTTACCAGCCTGTTTTTGACCTGCTGCAGCAGCAGGGCTACCGGGTGGTGGCCTTTGATATGCCCGGCGTTGGGCAGACCGACGAGCCGGACCGGCCGCTGACAGTGGCGGACTACGTCTCCTTTACCCTGGAGCTGTGCGCCCGGCTGGAGCTGACGGAGGTCCTCCTCATGTGCCATTCCCACGGCGGGCGCATCGCCCTGAGCATGCTCACCGACCCGGGCTGCCCGGTCAAGTGCCGCCGGGCGGTGTTCATGGACGCCACCGGCGTCCG
Source organism: Clostridia bacterium (assembly GCA_029099685.1). GTDB lineage: Bacteria > Bacillota > Clostridia > Oscillospirales > Butyricicoccaceae > UBA4644. Next base: position 53,405 of record JAQXOO010000025.1, on the reverse strand, counting down.
TCCCGCCCCCTCCGCGGGCAAAAAACTGCGGCAGGCGGGCTACAAGGCCCTGCGGCTGCTGGGCACCTCCCCGCTGACCGCCCCCCTGTTCGGCGACCTGTACGCCGAGGCCCGGGACAAACGCTCCAGCGCCGATTACAAGGCGGCTTCTCCGGTGATGCGGCAGACCATGAACAACGTGCTGCCTGTGGATTTCACCGATAAAATGCCCGCCGTCACCGCCGAGGTGCTGCTGATTTGGGGGGAAAACGACACCGCCACCCCCCTGGAGCAGGGCCGCGTCATGGAGCGGCTCATCCCCAACGCCGGCCTGGCCGTCATCCAAAACGCCGGCCACTTCTGCTACGCTGACAACTGGCCCCAGTTTTCCGCGGTGCTGCGGGCATTTCTGTAAGGAGGCATCCTCATGACCTGGCTGTTTTACACGCTGATCGCCGCAAGCTACCTGCTGTGCGCCTTCGTCTCCCTGCGGCACGGGCTGCATATGTTCCAGCTGAGCTCCTATCAGGATCCCTCCTACCGCACCTATCTCAGGACCCACAAAAAGGCCTTTTGGAACGCCAAGCGCATCGTGCCCTGCGTCATCATGCTGCTGGGGTGCGCCTCCCTGCCCTCGATGCCCTGGATCTTCGCCGCCGCGGCGGCGCTGTTCCTTTTGGTCAACCGCCCCGCCAAGGCCAAAAAGCCCCTGGTCTATACCCCCCGGGTCAAGCGCCTACTGGCCTGCGCCGGGGTGCTCAACGTCCTGTGGCTGTGGCTCACCGACTATGTGTTCACCGCCCTGCTGATGAGCGGCCTGTATACCGGAAACGGCCAGCTGGCCCGCCTGGGCGTGCTGTGGCCGGGCATTGCTCTGCCTCTGGGCATTCTGCTCCAGCACCGGCTGGTGATGCTCTACAACGACCTGATGGCCCCCGTGGAGCACGCTGTCTCCGCCCATTATATCAAGGAGGCCCGGGACATCCTGGACAGTATGCCCGGGCTGACGGTCATCGGCATCACCGGCAGCTACGGCAAGACCAGCACCAAATATTTCCTCAGCCGCCTGCTTTCCACCCGCTATAACGTGTACATGACCCCCGGCAACTACAACACCACCCTGGGCGTCACCCGGGCCGTGCGGGAGGGGCTGCGCCCCACCCACGAGATCTTTTTGTGCGAGATGGGCGCCCGCCACGTGGGCGACATCCGGGAGGTCTGCCGGCTGGCCCGGCCCACCATGGGCATCATCACCTCCGTAGGATCCCAGCATCTGGAGACCTTCGGCTCCCAGAAAAACGTGCTCAGCACCAAGCTGGAGCTGGCCGACGCGGTGGCGGGCAAAGGCCCGGTGTTTCTCAACTACGACAGCGAGCCTCTGAAAACCAAAAAGCTGTCCCAGCAGATGATCTCTTATGGTATAAACGGAGAAGATTATACTATAAGTGATCTTTTTGTAGATGAAAACGGCTCCCGCTTCACGGCGACGGCGCCCGACGGCACCCGCCAGGCCTTTTCCACCCGGCTGCTGGGCCGGGCCAATGTCCAGAACATCTGCGGCGCCATCGCCGTGTCTCATTACCTGGGCATCTCCCTGGCGGCGCTGGCTCCCGCCGTCCGCCAGCTGGAAAGCGTGCCCCACCGGCTGCAGCTCATCCGTCAGGCCGGCCTGACGGTGATCGACGACGCCTATAACTCCAACCCCGCCGGCGCGAAAAACGCCCTGGAGACCCTGGCCCTGTGCCGGGGCACCCGCATCGTCATCACGCCGGGCCTGGTGGAGCTGGGGGACCGGGAAACGGAATACAACGAGACCCTGGGCCGCCAGGCGGCGGAAAGCTGCCACTGGCTCATCACCGTGGGCGGTCAGCCCCGCACCGAGGCCATCCGCCGGGGCGCCCGGGAGGGCGGCCTGCACCGGGACAGCATCCGGACCGCCGACACCGTCCAGCAGGCCATGGACATGGCCCGCGCCCTGCCCGGCGAAGGGAAAATGGTGCTGCTGCTGAACGACCTGACCGACAATTACTGAGGGTGATGCTATGAGCAAACAGAAAAAACGCGGGACCCACGCCGAACAACAACCCCAGGCCGACCCCTATGCCGCCATGTCGCCCCGGCGGCAGCGGATACACCGGCGGGCCGACGAGATCTCCGCCCTGTTCGCCAAACGGGAAAAGCTGCTGAACCGCCTTCTGCTGGGCGTCTTTGCGGTGGTGGTGGTTTTGTGGCTGGCGGGGGCGCTGGCGGGGAGCACCGCCCGGTACCTCATCGTGGCCATCATGGGCGCAGCCCTGGCCCTCAACGGCCTTTCCGGCTACCGGCAGTCCCGGTGGGCGGGTTTTTCCCTGATGGTGTTCGGCACACTGCTGTTCCTGGGCAATCTTTTCATGCTGACACGCTGACAACTGGAGGTGTCTTTTATGGTATCCAAGATCCGCGCGGGCGTCTTTTTCGGCGGTCCCAGCGTTGAACACGAGGTCTCAGTGATCACCGCCATGCAGGCCATCCGGGCGCTGGACCCGGACCGCTACCAGGTGATCCCCGTCTATGTGAGCAAACAGGGCGATTTTTACACCGGCGAGCATCTGGCCTCGCTGGAAAGCTACCGCAACATCCCCGCCGCCCTGGAAAAGGCCCGGCGGGTGGTGCTGCAAAAGGAGGGGGACCGGGTCTGCCTGGTGCTGGCCAGACAAAAGCGCCTGGGCAGCAGCGTCCTTTCAGAGCTGGATGTGGCGCTGCCCATCTTTCACGGCACCGGCGGCGAAGACGGCGTCATGCAGGCGCACTTTGAGCGGCTGGGCCTGCCCTATGCCGGGCCGGATGTGACGTCCAGCGCCATCGGCATGGACAAATGGGCCTCCAAGGCCCTGTTCCGGATGCATGGGGTGCCCTGTGTCCCCGGCATCAAGGTGGGGCGCAGCGCGTATTTTGCCGGTCCGGAGGCCGCCGCCGACCGCATCGAGCAGGAGGTCGGCTATCCGGTGGTCATCAAGCCCTATAACCTGGGCAGCAGCGTGGGCATCCACAAGTGCCGGGACCGGGCCGCCCTGCTGGAAGGGCTGGAGGATGCCTTCCTCTACAGCCAGGCCGTGCTGGCCGAGCAGGCGGTGCCCAACCTGCGGGAGATCAACTGCGCCGTGCTGGGCGACGACGAGGAGGCCCGGGCCTCGGTGTGCGAGGAGCCGCTGAACGCCACCGACATCCTCACCTACGCCGACAAATACCAGTCCGGCGGCAAAACGGGAAAAACCGGCGCCAAATCCGGCGGCAGCAAGGGGATGCAGTCCCTGGCCCGGGTGGTCCCCGCCGACCTGCCCCCGGAGACCGCCGCTGAGGTGCAGCGGCTGGCGGTCCTGGCCTTCCGTGCCATCGGCGCCTGCGGCTGCAGCCGGGTGGACTTCCTTATGGACGGACAGACCGGGGCGCTGTATGTCAACGAGATCAACACCATTCCCGGGTCCCTGGCCTTTTACCTGTGGGAGCAGAGCGGCCTGAGCTTTTCCGGGCTGATGGATGAGCTGGTGCGTCTGGCCCTGAAGCGCCAGCGGCAAAAGGCGCTGCTGCACACCTCCTTTGACACCAACCTGCTGCAAAACGCCCAGCTGGGGGGCGCCAAAGGCGGAAAAAAAGTCTGAACAGTCAAAAACCGTCCGCAAAGCGGACGGTTTTTGATAGAAGCGGCGTTATTTGTTCCGCTCCCGGCGGGAGGAAAGCCCCTCCTTCCACAGGGCGGGATGGAACAGCATCAGCATGGGGAACAGCTCCAGCCGGCCCGCCAGCATATCAAAGATCAGCACCCACTTGCTGAAATCGCTGAAAAAGCTGAAGTTGCAGGTGGGGCCCACCTGGTTCAGGCCGGGGCCGATGTTGTTGATCGTGGCGGCCACCGCGGTGAAGCTGGTGACCAGGTCCCGCCCCTCAAAGGACAGCAGAAAGAGGGACAGGGCAAACACCGTTGTAAAGGCGATAAAATACACATTGGTGGACCGCACCACCTCGTGCTCGATGGGCTTGCCGTCCATCTTGATCTTTTTGATGCTTTTGGGGTGGATATAGGAGCCGAACTCCTTGATGACGGTCTTTGCCCCGATCAGGATGCGGGAGACCTTCATGCCGCCGCCGGTGCTGCCCGCGCAGGCGCCGATGAACATCAGCAGCACCAGCACCAGCCGGGAGGTCTGGGGCCACAGGTCAAAATCCGTTGTGGCGAAGCCGGTGGTGGTGATGATGGAGGCCACCTGGAACACCGCCTTTGTCAGCGCGTCGAAAACGCCCCGGGACATCCTGAGGATGTTGAAAAAGACCGCTGCCGACGCCCCCAGGATCACCGCCAGATAGGCCCGGACCTCCTCCATGGAGAACGCGTCCCGGAAGTGCCGCATCAGCAGCAAATAATAGGCGTTGAAATTGACGCCGAACAGGATCATGAACACGGCCACCACCCACTGGATATAGGCGGAATATCCGCCGATGCTGGTGTTTTTGATGCCGAAGCCGCCGGTGCCCGCCGTGCCGAAGCTGGTGGTCAGCGCGTCAAACAGCGGCATCCGGCCCGCCAGCAGCAGCACGATCTCCAAAAGGGTCAGGCCGATATAGATCAGGTACAGGATGCGGGCAGTGTGGCGCAGCCTGGGCACCAGCTTGCCCACAGAGGGGCCGGGGCTTTCCGCCCGCATCAGGTTGATGTGGCTGCCGCCGCTGAGGGGCACCACCGCCAGCACGAACACCAAAACGCCCATGCCGCCCACCCAGTGGGTGAAGCTGCGCCAGAACAGGGAAACGTGGCTCAGCGCCTCCACATCATTGAGGATGCTGGCTCCGGTGGTGGTAAAGCCGGAGACCACCTCGAACATGGCGTCGGTGAACTGGGGGATCTCCCCGGTGAATACAAAGGGCAGGCAGCCCACCGCGCTCATGATGATCCAGCACAGGGCGGTGCTGACGCAGCCCTCTTTCAGGTAAAACACCTGGCTGGAGGGCTTTTTCCGGGCGATCAGCAAGCCCAGCGCCAGGGAAACAGCGCCCACGGCCAGGAACCACCAGCCCTCCTGCTCCCCATAGATCAGGCCCACCAGGCTGCAGGGGGCCATCAGCAGCCCCTCCACCGCCAGCACATAGCCCAAAATATAACGGATCATGGATAGATTCATAACGCTTACCTCTTATGCCAAGATATCCTGGATATCGCTGAAGCCGGTATGGGTGGTGACCACCATGATGGTGTCGCCCTTCCGGATCATATCCTGGCCGTTGGGGATAAGCACCTTGCCGCTGCGGAAGATGCTGGACACCAGCAGGTCGGATTTCAGCGGCAGGTCCTTCAGCGGCACGCCGGTGACGGCGGAGTCGCCGTCCACCCGGAACTCCACCGCCTCCGCCCGGTGGTCGAACATATGGTACAGCGTCTCGATGTTGCTGTCCATGGATTCGCGCATGGCCCGGGCATAGCGGATGATGGCCTCTGCGGTGATATACTTGGGATAGATCACGCTGCCCAGATCCAGGCTGTTGATCACATCCTGGAAGGTGATGCGGTTGATCTTGGTGATGGTCTTTGCCTGGGACACCCTTCTGGCATACAGGGTGAGCAGGATGTTTTCCTCGTCGATGCCGGTGAGGGCCACCACGGCCTCCGCCCGCTCGATGCCCTCCTCCCGCAGCAGCTCCTCGTTGGTGCCGTCGCCGTTGATGATGACGGCCTGGGGCAGCAGGACGCTCAGCTCCTCGCACCGCACCCGGTCGATCTCGATGATCTTCACATGGATGCCCATGTTCAGCAGCTGCTTTGCCAGGTAGTAGGAGGCTTTTCCCCCGCCGATGAGCATGGCGTTGCGCACGGCGTTGGTCTTGAAGCCGATGCGCTCCAAAAAGGCCTTGCCCGCTGACCGGGAGGCGGCAAAGGACAGGATGTCCCCCGACCGGATCTGGAAGGTGCCGCCGGGGATGGTGACCTGGCCCTCCCGCTCCACGGCGCAGATGAGGATGTCCGGGGCGATCCGCTGGCCCAGGGTGATCAGGTTCATGCCGTCCAGCACGTTACCCTCCGGCACCTTGAATTTGATCATATCGGCCTGTCCGTGGGCAAAGGAGTCGATCTCCAGCGCCGTGGGCAGATAAAGGATGCGCGCCGCCTCAGAGGCGGCCTCCAGCTCGGGGTTGACGATCATGGCCAGCCCCAGCTTTTCCCGGAGATAGCCCACCTCCCGGCTGTAGTCCGGGGTGCGCACCCGGGCGATGGCGGCGCAGTCGCCCACCCGCTTGGCCACGGTGCAGCACAGCAGGTTCAGCTCGTCGGATTCGGTGACGGCGATGAGCAGATCGGTGTTTTCAATGCCGGCCTCCTGCAAAACGCTGTAACTGGCGCCGTTTCCCACGATGCCCATGATGTCATACAGGTTGGCCAGGGACTGGACCCGCTTGGCATCCTTGTCCACCACGATGATATCGTGGCCCTCCCGGCTCAGCTGCTCTACCAGCGTACGGCCCACCTTGCCGCAGCCCACGATGATGATCTGCAGGCCGCGCTTTTCCTCATGCTTCTTTCCAAACATTGCGATCTCTCCACGTATGATTGAGAATACTGATTCATCCTATACTATAGCACCTTTTGCGGAAAATTGCATCTGGTTTTGGCGATTTTTTTGCGTTTTGGGCGCCGGATACCGCCTTTCCCGGCGGCGGTTGACTTTTTCTGCAAAAGGACTAAAATAACAGTGATATCTGGGCTGCACCCGAAAGGAGTTCCTCGTTTATGTTCGACATTGTTCTGCAGTGTTACGACCGTCTGCGCCTGATCACCTACCGCAGCATGTTCCGCCTGCTGCGGGAGCGGGACGGCAGCCTGAGCGCCACCGAAGCCTTTTCCGTGGACGTGATCTATCTGCTCCACGGGCCCACCGTCAAACAGTTTGCGGACTGTCTGGGCATCTCCCAGCCCAACGCCACCTACAAGCTCAACCAGCTCATCCAGAAGGGCTATGTGGAAAAGGTCCCCTCCACCGCCGACCGGCGGGAGCTGCACCTCCATGTCACCGATAAGTACATGCGCTACTGGAACGAGAGCAGCAGCACCATGCACCGGGCGCTGGACCTTTTGCAGCAGCGCTTTTCCGACGGGGAGCTGGCGGTGTTTTCCCAGATGCTGCAGGTCCTGGCCGACACCCTGTCGGACAGCGGCACGGATTTGTAAAATTTTGTCCTCCCCCTGAAAATCCATTGACGGCGGGGCAAAAATCCCCTACAATACCACTACCAGGCAGCGGACACGCTGCGGCAAGGAGGAACGGCTATGACCCCCATGACGGTCACAAATCATAATTTTACGGAAGAAGTGCTGGAATGCGCCCAGCCCGTGCTGGTGGACTTCTGGGCGGCCTGGTGCGGCCCCTGCAAGATGCAGGCCCCCATCGTGGACGCCCTGTGCCAGGAGCGCGCCGATATCAAGGTCTGCAAGATCAATGTGGACGAACAGTTTGAGCTGGCGGTGCGGTACCAGGTGTCCAGCATCCCCACCCTGATGCTCTTCAAGGACGGCAAGGTTGCCCGCCGGGCGGTGGGCCTGCGCTCCAAAGAGGAGATCGAACAGCTGATCCGGGAGTGTCAGGATGAGCATCCGGCTGAATGAGGACCGGGAGCTGGTAGAGCTGATCCGGGAGGGCCTGCGGCAAAAGGGCGGCTACTGCCCCTGCCGGTTTGAACGGACCGAGGACACCAAATGCATCTGCCGGGAGTTCCGGGAGCAGATGGCCGACCCGGACTTTGAGGGCTACTGCCACTGCCGGCTGTATTACAAAGCCAAAGACTGACAAAAAACGACAGGCGCGAGCCTGTCGTTTTGATGTGCTTCAGCGGTGCTTGGGATCGTCAAAGTCCCGGATGGTCTCCCCCGCCTTTTCGTCAAAGACCGACACCCGGCAGTCGTTGAAAAAGGCCATCCGCATGGCGAAGGCCTTGGCCTCCTGCAGGTCGTCGGATTCAAAAAACCGGACCATTTCGCCGCCGCTGTCTTTGTCAGTCATCACCTGGTAACGCATATCAGGCCGCTCCTTTCGCGCTGGTTTGCGTTTTTGATTATAGCACGGCCCGGCCCCGCTTGCAAGCGCCGGACCGCTGAAACCATTTTTCGGAGGTAACAGATCATGAATTGGTACGGCGTCAGGGTGCTGTACTGCGCCCACATCACCGGCGAGCCCAGTGGCTCCATGCCGGACCCCCACTACCACGGGGACGATTTTTATGAAGAGAGCCTTTTGCTGGTGCAGGCGGAGGATCCCCAAAAGGCGGCCGACTGGGCCGCCGAAAAGTGCCGGCAGAACGACCGCAGCTATGTCAACCGCTACGGCCAGCTTGTGGAATATAAGTTCTACGACTGGCTGGAGGTGGAGGAGCTGCGGGAGGCCACCCTGCGCAACGGCACGGCGGTGCTTTCCGCCACCTACCGGGCGCCCCGGGGCTTTGATCCGGAGGCCCTCATCAGCGACCGCTTCTCCCCCTGCGGGCCGGAGGAGCTGTTCCCCCTGCATATGCGCCCCCAGGAGGACTGACCCGAACCATACGGAAAGCCCTGTCCCACGTGCGGCGGGAGCGGCCTTTTGAAAATTCCCGGCACCGGCGGCGCCGGTATGGATGCCCGCTCCCTGCACGCTGGGCCGGGCTTCTTTGCCCCTGTGGACCACTGCCTCTGCTGCACCTGCGGCTGGCTGGAGCGGTGGACCTCTCCTTTGTGCCCGCCCTGAAGGGCCGGTATCAGAGCTGAAAAAAGCACCCCTCTCCGGGGTGCTTTTCGTTTTCGCCGCTTTTACAGCAGGTCGGCCATGTCGTAGATGAGCTTTTCGGTCTTTTCCCAGCCCAGGCAGGGATCGGTGATGGACTTTCCGTAGACGCCCTCGCCGATCTTCTGGCAGCCGTCCTCCAGGTAGCTTTCGATCATGATGCCCTTGACCATGGTTTCCAGCTCGGCATTGTTCCGGCGGCTGTGGAGCACCTCCCGGGTGATGCGGATCTGCTCCAGATACTGCTTGCCGGAGTTGTTGTGGTTGCAGTCGATGATGACCGCCATGTTCTGCAGCTCTTTTTGCGCATAGAGCTGCTGCAGGCGGATCAGCTCCTCGTAATGATAGTTGGGCTGGCTCTGGCCGTGCTTGTTCACATAGCCCCGGAGGATGGCATGGGCATAGGGGTTGCCCTGAGAGGTAGCCTCCCAGCCCCGGTAGACAAAGGTGTGGCTGTGCTGGGCCGCCATGATGGCGTTGAGCATCACGGTATAGTCGCCGGAGGTGGGGTTCTTCATGCCCACGGGCACATTCAGGCCCGAGGCGGTGAGCCGGTGCTGCTGGTCCTCCACCGACCGGGCGCCCACGGCCACATAGCCCAAAAGGTCATCCAGATAGGCGTGGTTTTCCGGATACAGCATCTCGTCGGCGCAGGTGAAGCCGGTCTCCGCCAGCGTCTTGAGGTGCAGCTCCCGGATGGACATCAGGCCCCGGAGCATATCGCTGTGCTCCTGGGGATCGGGCTGGTGGAGCATCCCCTTGTAGCCGTCGCCGGTGGTGCGGGGCTTGTTGGTATAGATCCGGGGCACGATATAGATCTTGTCCGCCACCTTTTCCTGCACCGTCCGCAGGCGGGAGATATAGTCCAGCACCGCGTCCTGCCGGTCGGCGGAGCAGGGGCCGATGATCAGCAAAAACCGCCGGTCCCGGCCGGACAGGATGGCCTTCAGCTCCTCATCCCGCCGGGCCTTGATGGCCTGCAGCTCCGGCGTGGTGGGCAGCAGCGCCTTGATGGCGTCGGGGTTGGGCAGTTCTCTTGTCAGTTGCAAATTCATGGGTGTTCCCTCTTTTCCGTTGGATTAAAGCTGGTCCGCGATGTCCAGGATGAGCCGTTCGGTCTTTTCCCAGCCCAGGCAGGGGTCGGTGATGGATTTTCCGTAGACGCCCTCCTCCACCTTCTGGCAGCCGTCCTCCAGATAGCTTTCGATCATCAGGCCCTTTACCAGCCGGCGCAGGGAGGGCTGCAGCCGGCGGCTGTGGAGCACATCCCCTGCGATACGGATCTGCTCCAGGTACTTCTTGCCCGAATTGGAGTGGTTGCAGTCCACGATGACCGCGTGGTTGGCCAGGCCGAAGCGGTCGTACTCTTCCTGCAGCCGCAGCAGGTCCTCGTAATAATAGTTGGGCTGGGTCTGACCCTGCTTGTTCACATAACCCCGGAGGATGGCGTGGGCGCAGGGGTTGCCGGAGGAATGGACCTCCCACCCCCGGTAGGTGAAGGTGTGGTGGTGCTGGGCCGCCATGATGGCGTTGAGCATCACGCTGTTGTCGCCGGAGGTTGGGTTTTTCATGCCCACGGGGATGTCCAGCCCGCTGGAGGCCAGGCGGTGGGCCTGGTCCTCCACCGACCGGGCGCCGATGGCCACATAGCTCAAAAGATCGTTGAGGTACACATAGTTTTCCGGATACAGCATCTCGTCGGCACAGGTGAAGCCGGTCTGCACCAGCGCCTTCAGGTGCAGCTCCCGGATGGCCAGCACGCCCCGGAGCATATCGCTGTGCTGGCGGGGGTCGGGCTGATGAAGCATCCCCTTGTAGCCGTCGCCGGTGGTGCGGGGCTTGTTGGTATAGATCCGGGGGATGATATAGATCTTGTCCGCCACCTTGTCCTGCACCGTCCGCAGACGGCTCAGATAGTCCAGAACGGCATCCTGCCGGTCGGCGGAGCAGGGGCCGATGATGAGCACAAAGCGGCTGTCCTCTCCGGTAAAGATGGCGCGGACCTCCCGGTCCCGCTCCTCCTTCAGGGGCTTCAGCTCAGAGGGCACCGGCATCAGCGCCTTGACGGAATCGGGATTGGGCAGTTCCCGGACAAATTGCAGATTATGGATCATAAACAGTCGCTTCCTTTCTGGTTCTGCGCCTCAAGGGCCTTTCGCCGGGCGGTGGAGGCGCGCATCATGTCCCGCATTCCCTCCCGGTCCTGCTGTTCCAGCAGGTCCCGCAGCCGGTGCAGCTGGGCGGAAAACTGGTCCATCTGGGCCAGCAGGGCCTGCCGGTTGTCCAGGAACAGCTCGCTCCACATCTCGTCGTTGATCTTGGCGATGCGGGTCAGGTCCCGGAAGGAGTCGCCGGTGTAGCGCTCCAGATGCTGAATGTCGTTGCAGGTCATCAGGGCGACGGCGATGCAGTGGGTCAGCTGGGACACAAAGCCGATCATCTCGTCGTGCTGCTCCGGCGTCAGGCGGGAAATGCTGGAAAAGCCCAGCAGCCGCCCCAGCTCCTCGCAGGCGGCGACGGCGGCAGGGGTGTTTTTGTCCGTGGGGGTGACGATGTAGTTGGCCCCCCGGAAAATGCGGTCGTCGGCGCTGCGGACGCCCAGGGTCTCCCGCCCGGCCATGGGGTGGGCGGCCACAAACTCCACATCCTGCCGCAGCATGGCCTGCACCGGCCCCACCACGGCGGTCTTGACGCCGGTGACGTCGGTGATCAGCGCCCCGGGCCTGAAATACCGCTGGTTTTCCCGCACCCAGTCCAAAAGCACGTGGGGATACAGGGCCAGCACCACCACATCCGCCCGGCCGATCAGCTCCGGGTCGGGAAAGGCCGCGCCCGCATCAATGATGCCCTGTTCCAGGGCGTAATCAATGCTGTCACGGGAGCGGGTCACCGCCTCTACCCGAAAGCCCTGCTTTTTCAGGGCCATGGCGTAGCTGCCCCCCAAAAGGCCCAGCCCCACGATCAAAAACCGGGTGTTTTTATCGATCTTCATAGGTGTTCACCTCAATGCCAAGGGTCCGGATGCGCTCAAAAAAGTCGGGGAAGCTCTTGCGCACCGCCTGGGCGCCCTCCAAAATGCCGCCGGTGCGGCTGAGCAGCAGGCTCAGGGCCATCACCACACGGTGATCGTTGTGGCCGCACAGGGGCCGTGCGGGGGCGGTGAGCTGTCCGCCGGGGACAAAAATGGTGTTTTTCTCCACCCGGCACGCCACGCCCAGCTTGGCAAGCTCCTCCGCCATGGCGGCCCCCCGGTCGCTCTCCTTGATGCGCAGGCGGCGTGTGCCGGTAAGGGTGGCCCCCTGCCCCGCTGCCGCCAGGGCCATCAGCACCGGCCCCAGGTCGGGACACTGGTCGATGTCCAGGGTGGGGCAGCCTTGTTGCAGCCGTTTATAATACTCTTTGTATATTTTATCCCCTTGCAGACTGTCGGTTTTCAATCCGGTGACCTGCACATCGCCGCTCAACAGGCAAAAGCCCTCCAAAAAGGCGGCGTTGCTCCAGTCGCCCTCCACCACGCTGTCCACAGGCCGGTAGCGCTGGCCGCCGGGAATGCGGAGGGTATTTTCATCCGTCCAAGCGGAAGTGACGCCGTACAGCGCCTGGGCCTGGCGGGTCATCTCGATATAGGGCCGGCTGGCCACCGGCGGGCGGAGGCTGACCACGCTGCCCGCCTCCAGCAGGGGCAGGGCGAACAGCAGGCCGGTGATGAACTGGGAGCTGACGTCCCCTGCCAGCTGAAACAGGCCGGGCTGCAGCGGTCCCCGGAGCCACAGCCGGTCCCCCTCCTGCCGGAACAGCAGAGACCGCTCCCGGCACAGGCCCGCGTAAACCTCCATGGGGCGCTCCATCAGCCGTCCGTGGCCGGTGAGGGCCGCTTTTTCCCGGCCCAGCAGCAGCAGCGGCACAAAAAACCGCAGGGTGCTGCCGCTCTCCCGGCAGTCCACCACCTCTTTGGGGGTGGAAAACACATCCCCGCCGGACAGGGTGACAGTGTCCCCCGTTCGCTCCCAGCGGACGCCCAGGGCGGACAGGCAGTCCAAGGTGGCCAGCATATCCTGGGAGGAGGCGATGCCCCGGACGGTACAGGGCCCGCCGGAAAGTCCGGCGCACAGCAGCATCCGGTGGCCCATGCTTTTGCTGGGGGGCGCTTCCACGGCGCCGGCGGCCCGGCCGGGCCGGAACTCAGCGTACATGGTGCTCCTCCAGCAGGTCTACGGCCCGCAGGTAGCCGTCGGTGCCCAGTCCGGTGACGGTGCCGACGCAGGCCAGGCGGATGAAGCTCACCTGACGGAAGTCCTCCCGCTGCTCCACCTTGGAGATATGCACCTCCACCGTGGGGATGGACACCGCCTTGACGGCGTCCAGCAGGGCTACGCTGGTGTGGGTGTATGCGCCGGGATTGATGACGATGCCCTCCACCCCGTCAAAATAGGCCTGCTGGATGGCGTCCACCAGGGCGCCCTCGTGGTTGGACTGGAAAAAGGACACCTCATGCCCCCGGGACCCGCAATAGGCCCGGATCTTGTCCAGCAGCTGCTGATAGGTCTCCCGGCCGTAATGGTCAGGCTCCCGCAGGCCCAGCAGATTCAGGTTGGGACCGTTGATGACAAGCAGTTTCATATCAGATCAAAAACTCCTCCCGGATGGCCGCGGCCACGTCCTCGGCGCTGCCCCGCACCGGAACGGCAGCGTCAGCGGTAGATGTATAGCGGGGATAGCGCTCGGCATAGCGCTGGCGGACGGCCTCCATGTCCCGGGCCAGGGGCCGGTCGTCGGTGGGCTGGATGTCCTCCGCCGGGCGGTCCAGGAAGTAGATGCGGCCGTTCTGCCGCAGGCGGCGAACGTTTTCCTCCCGCAGGATGGCCCCGCCGCCGGTGGCGATGACCAGGCCGGTACGCCGGGACACCTCCTGGATGACCTGGCTTTCCAGATCGCGGAAGCCCCGCTCGCCCCGCTGGGCGAAGATCTCCGGGATGGGCTTTTTGGCCACGCGGATGATTTCGGTGTCCGTGTCTACCAGCTCCCGGTCCAGCTGCCGGGCCAGCACCCGGCCCACGGTGCTTTTGCCGCTGCCGGGCATCCCCGTCAGAACGATGTTCTGCTTTTGCCCGTGGATGGCGCGGTAGACGCTGTCCAGCGCGCCGTCGGGCAGCGGCCGGTCCAGAAACAGCCGGCAGGCCGCGGCCGCCTGGGCCACCAGCATATACAGTCCCCCCTGGCCCCGGGCGCCGTTGTCCCGGGCCTGCAGCACCAGCCGGGTGCGCAGGGGGTTGTAGACCGCGTCCAGCACACCCTCCAGCCAGCCGAACCGGGACAGGTCCATGGGCTGCCCGTCGCAGCCGGGATACATCCCGCAGGGGGTGGTGTTGATGAGCACCTGCACCGGCAGGTCCGCCGCCTGTTCATAGGTGATGGCGTCTCCCCGGCCCGTGCGGCTCACCCGGCGGATCTCCGCGGCGCCCAGGTCCGCTGCCACCGTCATAGCGGTGCGGGAGGTGCCGCCGGTGCCCAGAATGAGCACATTTTTATTCTTCAGCGTCAGTCCCGCATGGCGCGCCAGCGCCGCCATCCCGTCGTAGTCGGTGTTGTAGCCGTACAGCCGCCCCCGGCGGTTGACGATGGTGTTCACCGCGCCGATGGCGGCGGCTTTGGGGGCCACCTCATCCAGCAGGGGGATGACCGTCTGCTTGTAGGGGATGGTGACATTGACGCCCCGAAAATCCCGTTTTTCCAGAAAAGCGGGCAGCTGGGCGGGAGTCAGCTCCTGCAGCCGGTAGTCATAGCCCCCCAGCCGCTGATGGATCTCTCTGGAAAAGCTGTGGCCCAGCTTTTCCCCGATCAAACCGTATTCCATAGCGTTTGCTCAGCCTCCCTTTTTCTGTTCCGCCAGCCAGTCGGTGCCGAACCGCAGGGCCAGCAGGTCGCACAGGGCCAGCGCCGTGACGCTGTCCGCCACCACCGCCGCCCGGTGGACGATGGCCGGGTCGTGACGGCCCTCCAGGGTCAGCGGGGCGTTTTCGCCCCGGACAAAATCCACCGTGTCCTGGGTCTGAAAAATGGACGGGGTGGGCTTGACGGCGGTGCGGAACACCACCGGCATCCCGTTGGTGATGCCGCCGTTGACGCCGCCGTTGTGATTGGTGGCGGTGACAAAGCGGCCCTCTTCCACCCGGAAGGGGTCATTGGCCCGGCTGCCCCGCATACCCGCCAGGGCGAAGCCGCTGCCGAACTCCACCCCCTTGACGGCGGGGATGGAAAACAGCGCGTGGGCCAGCACACCCTCCACCGTGTCGAACCAGGGCTCGCCCACGCCGGCAGGCAGGCCGCAGACGGCAGTCTCCAGAATGCCGCCCACGCTGTCCCGGTCCTCCCGGGCGGCCAGAATGGCCTGCTCCATGGCGGCGGCCGCCACCGGCTCCAGCACCGGGAAGCTCTGCCCCTCCAGCACAGCCAGGTCGGCCCGCAGGGCGGCTTCCTCTGCGGCAAAGGGGCGGTCCTCCACCCCGGCGCAGGCCCGGATGTGGGACCGCAGCACCACGCCCTTTTGCTTCAGTGCGGTGATGGCCACCGCCCCCGCGGCCACCAGCGCCGCGGTGATCCGCCCGGAAAAATGCCCGCCGCCCCGGTAGTCCTGAAAGCCGTGATACTTCATCTGAGCGGTGAGGTCGGCGTGGCCCGGCCGGGCCAGGTCCTTTGTTTTGGAATAATCCTTGCTTTTGGTGTCGCCGTTGGGGATGAGGATGGTCAGGGGCGTGCCGGTGGTGTATCCCCCGAAGCAGCCGCTGACGATGCGGAAGGGGTCGCTTTCCTGCCGGGCGGTAGAGACCGGTCCCCGGGGCCGCCGCAGGGTGAGCTGGGCCCGGATAAAATCCTCGTCCACCGGGATACCCGGGGCAAGCCCGTCTATCACCGCGCCGATGGCCTCGCCATGACTTTCGCCGAATAACGTCACGGCCACGCTTTCACCGAAGGTGTTTTTCACGCCTGCCACGCTCCTTCCAAAATCGCCCGCATTTCCGCAAAGCTCACATTCTTCACATAGCCCTTGCCGGGTTCCTCCACAAAAACCGCGGAAAATCCGCCGGAATTGCTCTTTTTATCGTGGAGCATGGCCTCCCAGACAGCTTGCTTGTCCAAGCCGGTAGAGGTGGGCAGGCCCAGCCGCTCCAGCACCGGCCTGAGCTGCGCCCGGACAGCGGGGGAACACATGGGCAGCATGCCCAGGGCCACGCATTCGCCGTGGTACAGGGCGCCCCCGGCGGCGCTTTCCACGCCGTGACCGATGGTGTGGCCGAAGTTGAGCAGCTTCCGGGGTCCGGCTTCCCGCTCGTCCCGCTCCACCACGTTCTTTTTCAGACCCAGGGCGCGCTCCAGCGTCCGGGTCATGTCCTGCCGGGGGTCCTCCCGCTGCAACGCCGCGAACAGCTCCCCGTCAAGGGTCAGGGCCATCTTCACATACTCCGCCATGCCCTCGGCCCACAGCCGCGGGGGCAGGGTGTCCAGGGTGTCCGGGTCGATGAGTACCCCCCGGGGCTGCCAGAAAGCGCCCACGATGTTTTTCACCCCGTCCAGATTGACGCCGGTCTTTCCTCCGATGGAGGAATCTACCTGGGACAGCAGCGTGGTGGGGAGGTTGTAAAAATCCACGCCCCGCATGAAGCAGGCGGCGGCGAAGCCCGCCAGGTCGCCCACCATGCCGCCGCCCACGGCGGCCACGCAGTCCCCCCGGGAAAAGCGGTGCTCCAGCATGGTCCGGCACAGGCCGGTGACGGTTTCCATGGTCTTGTTCCCCTCGCCGGGGGCCACCACGGCCACCACCGGCTCTTTGCACCGGGCGGCCAGCGTTTCCGCGTACTGCCGGGGCACGCCCCGGTCGGTGACGATGAGTACCCGCCGGTCCAGGTTCAAAAGGGCGTCCGCCCGCTGCAGGCAGCCCCGCTCCACGGTGATGTCATAGCTGTTGGGGCCCAGCTCCATCCGCAGGCTCACAGGCGCTCCCCCTCTCCGATGCGGCAGTGGGCGGTAAAGGAGCCGGCCACCCGCACCCGGTCGCAGCAGCCGGACAGCTCCTGCAGCATGGCCCGGCCGTTTTCGCTGCGGAGGTCGCCCTCCATCTCCACATAAAAGTAATATTCCCACAACAGGTCCTTCCGGGGACGGCTGCGGAGGGTGCGCATATTGAAGCCGTGCCGGCCGATGATGTCGATGGCTCTGGCCAGCGCCCCCGCCTGGTTGCGGGTGGTGAACAGCAGAATGAAATGGTCTCCCAGCCGCTTGCCCAGGGCGGTGTTTTCCGTGCGGGAAAACACGCCGAAGCGGGTGGTGTTGCTGCCGCTCCGGTGGATGTTCTCCTCCAGCACCTGCAGGCCGTAAAATCCGGCGGTGCGGGCGCTGGCGATGGCCGCCAGGCTGCGGTCGCCGCTTTCCGCCACCAGCCGGGCGGCCAGGGCGGTGTTGGCATATTCCCGGGTCTGCCAGCCGCGCTTTTGCAGATAGGGAGCGCACTGGGCCAGGGCCTGGGGGTGGCTGATGACCGTGCGGATGCCGGCCAGCTCCGCGCCGGGCAGGGCCAGCAGGTCGTGGCGCACCGCCAGCTCGTAAACGCCGTTGACATACAGCCCGCCGTCAAACATCATGTCGGTGACCTGCCCCACCTCGCCGGCGGAGCTGTTTTCCAGGGGCAGCACGGCGCAGTCGCAGCCGCCGCTGACCACCGCCTGATAGGCCTCCTGAAAATTGGGGTGCCCCACCAGTACCGCCTGGGGGAAGATCTCCCCGGCGGCAATGTGGGCAAAGGCCCCCTCGCTGCCGCTGTAGGCCACCCGCATCCCTTCCAGCAGCTGCCGCTGATAGGCCTTGGACACGTCCATGTTGTTCTGGAGAAAGCGCACATAGTGCTCCCGCAGGACCGGGTCAGATACCCGGGCGCTGCCCTTTTCCAGCACTTCCTGCTCCCGGGCGCCGTCAAAAATGGGCAGTCCCCGCTCTTTTTTGTATTCCGCCACCTGTGCCGCCGCCTCCATGCGGCGGACGAACAGGTCCGCCATCTCTCCGTCGATGCGGGAGATGGCCTCCCGGGCTTGCTGCAGCTTGTCCATGACGTGTCTCCTTACTGTTTATTTGCCGTAGGCCTGGGCCAGCTTTTTGAAGGCGGGCAGGGCGCGGCGGATGGTGTCGGTGTCCATGCAATAGGCCACACGGACATAGCCGGGATAGTAGAAGGCCTGGCCGGGCACCAGCAGCAGTTCAAACTCCCGGGCCTTTTTGCAGAAGGCCATGTCGTCCTCCTCCAGCGCCTTGACATACAGGTAAAAGGCGCCGTCGGGGGTGGCCATCTCATAGCCGTATTCCTTCAGGGCGGACACCAGGATGCGGCGGTTTTCCGCATAGATGCTCAGATCGGCGGTCTGGCCCAGGCAGGCGGGCAGGGCGAACTGGAACAGGGAGCTGACGTTGATGTAGCCCAAAGCCCGTCCGCCGCCGCACACCGCGGCATAGACATCCCGCCAGTTTTCCACCGTTTCGGGCACCAGCACATAGCCCAGTCGTTCGCCGGCCAGGGACAGGCACTTGCTGAAGGAGTTGCACACCAGGGTGTTGGGATAGTAATTGGGCAGATAGGGCACCTCCATGCCGTCATAGGCCAGCTCCCGGTAGGGCTCGTCGGACAGCAGGTAGATGGTGTGGCCCAGCTCCCGGGACTTGCGGGCCAGCAGCTGGGATACCGCCCGGACGGTGTCCTCCCGGAACACCACGCCGGAGGGGTTGTTGGGGGAGTTCAGCAGCAGCACCCGGGTCTTTTCGGTGATGGCGCGCTCGATGACGTCCACATCCAGCTGGAAGTCGGACCGGCAGGGTACGATAACGGGAACGCCCCCGGCCTGCTCGGTATAGACCACATACTCGGAAAAGAAGGGCGCGGGCAGGATGACCTCCTCGCCGGGGTTCAGCAGCGCGGTGAGGCTGATGGCCAGGGCCGCGGCGGCGCCGGCGGTAAGGTAGATACCATCGCCGGAGCAATGCCGGCCGAAACGCCCGTTGAGATAGTCGGCCACCGCCTGCCGGACGCCGGGATCGCCGGGGGCGGCGGTATAGGCGTGAAGCTTTTTGGCGGGGACGGTCTGCAGCAGGGAGATCAGGGTCTGGGTCACCTGCTCCGGACAGGGCACGCTGGGGTTGCCGATGCTGAAGTCATAGAGGTTTTCCGGGCCGATCTCCCGGGCGCGCTGTTTGCCGTACTCGCTGATCTCGCGGATGACGTTTCCGCTCTTGCCGTAGTCTAAGATTCGTTTGGGCAGCATGGTGTGTTCCTCCTTTGGTATATGGAAAAATAAAAGGGACATTTCCGGCGCGGGGAATTCAAAAAGCGGCTCTGCCGGGTAAGGCAGAAGCCGCTTCCACATCCTGGTTCGATGGGATATCAGCTGCAGGCCATCCCGGGCTGTCTGTTTCCAATAAAGTAATAATACATAAACAGAACGGCAGCAAAAAAGCCCGCGAATACCTTCGCGGCGGCAGCCAGGCTGTCATTGAACAGACGGACCATGGACGCGGGCTCCTTTCCAGCAGCTTTACGACTTTAGCATATCACAGGATCCTGCCGCCGTCAACGGAACTTCGCACAAAATTTCTGTCCCTTTGCCGGGGAACTGATATGGAATTTGTTGGATTTTCACAACAATTCCGGGCTGTATCCCCCGCCGGGCGCCGGCTCCCGCTCCAAAAGGCTTTCTGCCGCCCGCCGGTACTCCGCCAGGCGGGGCGCCTTGCGGATGGCCTTCAGCGCCCGCCGCTCCTGAGGAAACAGGCAGCCCCAATAGTTCCACAGCTCCTTCATCTTGTGGAGGACGTTGACCTCCCCCTGGATGCAGGCCAGGTAATCCGCCAAAAGGCCGTCGTGGAACTGCCGCAGTTCCCCTCCGGACAGGGGCGGGCCGCCCCGGAGCTGCCGCGCCAGGGACGGGTCGGCCACCAGGCCCCGGCCCAGCATCACCCGCTCCAGCTTGGGGAACCGTTCCCGGAGGGCCCGGGCATCCCGGAGGGTGAACACATCGCCGTTGTAGCACACCGGCATGGCCGCCGCCTCCAATCCCAGGGCAAAGGCCTCCCGGTCGGGCTCGCCCCGGTAAAACTGCTTTCCCACCCGGGGATGGATGGTCAGCACGCAGATGGGGTAGCGGTTGAACACCTCCATCAGCCGGGGAAAGCCGCCGCTGTCCGCCAGCCCGGTGCGGGTCTTGACGGAAACGGCGATCTCCGTGTCCCGCAGGCCGGAAAAAACGCCCTCCAGAAACCGGTCCAGCTCCCCGGGGTCCGCCAGCAGACCGGACCCCTTATGCTTGGCCACCACCGTGCCGGAGGGGCAGCCCAGGTTCAGGTTGACCTCGCGGTAGCCCAGCGCCGCCATGTCCTTTGCCGCCCAGACAAAGTGCTCCGCCCGGCCCGCCAGCAGCTGGGGCACCGTAGGCACCCCGCGGCAGGCCTCGGGCAGCACCTCCCGCAGCTCCTTTTCGCTGAACACCCCGTCGGCAGAGGGGGACAGAAAGGGCGTGAAATACCGGTCCGCCCCGCCGAACATCCGGTGGTGCCGGCGGCGGAACACCGCCCGGGTCACCCCCTCCATGGGCGCGCAGTCAATGTGCGCAAACATCAGTCGGCCCGGGCCGCCAGCTGCCGCCCGGCCAGAACGCCGGTGCAGACGTTGTCCCGGACGGCGATCTTTCCGCCCACCAGCACATACTCCAGGCCCCGGTTCTTTTCCCTGGGGTGGGCATAATCCGCCCGGTCCCCCACGGTCATGGGATCAAACAGCACCAGGTCGGCGTCCATGCCCTCCCGGATCAGGCCCTTTGTGGGCAGGTTATAGACCATGGCGGGCAGGGAGCACATCTTGCGGATGGCGTTTTCCAGGGTGATGACCTTCTGCTCCCGCACATAGCGCCCCAGCACCCGGGGGAAGGTGCCGAAGGCCCGGGGATGGCCCCCCGGCGCGCCGGGCACATACAGGCCGTCGGTGCCGAACATGGCCCGGGGCCACCGCATCACCCGAACCACATCCTCCTCGCTCATGGTGTGGAAGATGCCGCCGGTGGACAGGCGGTCGTCCCGCAGCAGGTCGCACTGCAGCTCATAGGGATCTACCCCCAGCTCATCGGCAATGTCGTTGAGCATCCGCCCGGCATACTCCGGGTGGCTTTTGGAATTGCCGATCATGGTGTACCGGAACCGCTCCCGGGGCGTTTTGGTGCCGCAGATCTTGGGGCGCAGCTCCTCCCGGCCCTCTTTGGTGGACAGCATCTCCACCAGTTTATCCACCCCCAGAACATGCATGGATTGGGGGATGTTGGTGCTCAGGCCGGTAGCGGAGGCGGTATAGGGGTATTGGTCGCAGAAGATGTCGCAGCCCTCCTCCACCGCGTGGTCCATCAAAGAGAGGGTGGCGGCGGTCTTGTTCCAGTTCATGGGGCCGCCGGTGGCCTTGTGGTGAGAGATGACCATCCGCACGCCGGAGGCCCGGGCCACCCGCAGCATCTCATCCGTGGCCTCGATGAGCCGGGTGTTCTCGCTGCGCATATGTACCGTGACCACTCCGCCCATCTCCGCGGTCACCCGGGCCAGGGCGGTCAGCTCGTCGGTGTCGGCATAGCTTCCCGGCGGATAGATCAGGCCGAAGGACAGGCCCCGGGCCCCTGCCTTCAGGCACCGGCGCAGCAGCGCCTCCACAGCGGCCAGCTCACCGGGGGTGAGCTTCCGGTCCGCATAGCCCACCACGCTGGCCCGCAGGTTGCCGTGGCCCACCAGATAGGCCATGTTGGCGCCGGTGGGCCGGTCCACGAACCTGAGATAATCCCCCATGTCCATGCGGGCCTCCCGGCTCTCGCCGGAATGCTCCCGGCCGCACACCCGCAGGCAGTCCTCCAGATGGTCCCGGGAGATAGGGGCGGGGCTTTCGCCGCACATACCGCCCACAATGGTGGTGATGCCCTGTTCCAGGGAGTTGGTGCAGCCGAAATTGCGCTCCAGCCCCATGTCGTGATGGCTGTGTACGTCGATGAAGCCCGGGGACAGCACCTTTCCCGTGCCGTCGATGACGTGAGCCGCCTCTCCCAGGCCTTTTCCGATGCGGGCGATGATGCCGTCCTTTACCGCCACGTCGGCGTGGTACATGGGGTTGCCGGTGCCGTCGGCGATCCGGGCGTTTTTGATGAGGATGTCATACATGGTTCATGCTCCTTTCCGGGGTGCTCTGCGGGCGATGGTGCGGGCCGCGGAAATGCCGGAGGCGCCCGCCTGGGCCAGGCTGCGGGTGATGCCCGCGCCGTCGCCGATGGCGAACAGGCCCGGCAGCGCGGTCTCCAGCTCCCGGGAAAGCTCCAGGCGGCTGGAATAGAACTTGACCTCCGCGCCGTAGAGCAGCGTGTCATAGTTGGCGGTGCCCGGGGCGATCTTGTCCAGGGCATAGATCATCTCGATGATGTCGTCCAGCTGCCGCTTGGGCATGGACAGGGACAGGTCGCCGGGGACGGCGGCGGTGAGCGTGGGCCGCACAAAGGACTGGCCCAGCCGGTGGGCGTTGGTGCGCTTGCCGGTGACCAGGTCGCCGAAGCGCTGGACCAGTACCCCGCCGGACAGCAGGTTGGACAGGCTGGCGATGCGCTTGCCGTAGCGGTAGGGCTCGTTGAAGGGCTCGGTGAACCGGTTGGACACCAAAAGTGCAAAGTTGGTGTTTTCGCTGCGCAGGGCGGGGTCGGAATAGGAGTGGCCGTTCACCGTGTTGATGCCGTCCACCGCTTCCGTGACCACGTGGCCGTAGGGATTCATGCAGAAGGTGCGCACCTGGTCGCCGTAACGCTTGGTGCGGTAGACCAGCTTGGCCTCGTACACCGCGTCGGTGATGTGCTGGAACACCTTTGCGGGCAGCTCCACCCGGACGCCCACATCCACCTGGTTGTTCATCAGCCGCAGGCCGATGTCCTTGCACTGGGTGGCGAACCACTCCGCGCCGCTGCGGCCGGGGGCCGCCACCAGATAGTCGCAGGTAAAGGTCTCCTCCCCCGCGTTCAGGGCAAAGCCCCCCTTGTCCCCGGGAACGATCTCCCGGATCCTTGTGCCGAAGCGGAAAGCCGCCCGGCTGCGCAGGTATTCATACAGGTTTTTCAGGATCTCCAGGTTTTTCTCGGTGCCCAGGTGCTTGCAGCTGGCCTGCAGCAGGTGCAGGTCGTTTTCCAGCGCCCTGCGCTCCAGCTCCCGGGCCTGGGGCGAGGCGGTGGTGTACCGCTGGGTGGTGGCGCCGAAGCGGACGTTGACGCTGTCCACATACTCGATCAGCTCCATCACCTCTTTGGGGTCCATAAAGTCGGTGAGCCACCCGCCGAAGCTGGTGGTGAAGTTGAATTTACCGTCGGAAAAAGCCCCAGCGCCGCCGAAGCCGCACATGGTGCCGCAGGTGTCGCAGTGGATGCACTCCCGCACACGGCCCTCTACAATGGGACAGCGGCGGGTATAGATGTCGCTGCCCCGGTCGCACACCAGCACCGACAGGTCAGGGCGCAGCAGCGTCAGCTCATAGGCGGCGTAAATGCCGGCTTCGCCGCAGCCGATCACGATCACGTCATAATGGTTGCTGTTCATAAAAACACGCTCCTTCCGTGGCGTCCCGCGGACTCCGCGCCGCGGAACAAGGCTATTATACAGGAAGTGTTTGCCGAAAGCAAGCGGACCATTCCTTCCGAAACTGGCAAAAACTGCTGTTTTCCGGCGGTTTTTCAGCCCTGCTCCGGCACGCCGAAGCTGCAGGGCAGCCCCACGGCGCACTTGCCGCAGACATCGTGGCCGCCGTACC
Source organism: Clostridia bacterium (assembly GCA_029099685.1). Lineage (GTDB taxonomy): Bacteria > Bacillota > Clostridia > Oscillospirales > Butyricicoccaceae > UBA4644. The sequence continues at coordinate 29,810 of JAQXOO010000025.1, read as the reverse complement.
GGGCGGCGTTGCGCTCCGTCACCCGGTGACAGGCAAAGCGGTCAAAGCCCCCATCGGTCAGCGCCTGTACCGGGCAGCGGTCCAGGCGCGCCCGGCAGGGGATGCCCCGCCGGAACAGGCAGTTTTCCCGGGTCAGGGACCGGTCGGGGGGCACCTGCAGGGTGGTGACCACCGAATAGTACCGGCCGCAGCTTCCCTGTTCGCCGATGAGCAGGTTGTTGCGGCCAAAGGTGCCCAGCCCCGCCAGCCACGCCACATGGCGCTGGGACCAAAGGCTCATGACCCGCTCAGGATCGATGCGGTCCGCCCCCTGGGGCACGGCCGCCCGGACGCCCATCTCCCCCAGCCGCCGGACCAGGTACTCATTGACGCGCCGGGCCATGACGTTGGTCTCGCCATAGGCGTCCGACCAGTCCCGGGAGGGCAGCTCCCCCGCCCGGTTGCCCTCTGCCAGCGCCCGGGTAAAGGGCAGAAACCAGCTCACCGCCACAGTGGCGCCGGGCAGCTCCTCAGAGGCCAGCCGGTGATTGGGATGGGCCGCCTGCCGCAGCGGCAGAAAGGCCTCGTCCGAGGCGTCGGCAAAGCCCACCAGGGGATGTCCCCAGTGGTTGGGCGCCCCGGTCCGGGCCGTTTCCTCCCGGATGCATTCTTCGATCCATTTGCGGATGGTCTCCCGCATAACAACCCCTCTTTTCTGAAAAAAGCGGCAGCGCGAAACGCGCTGCCGCTTTGCGGATGGTTCAGCCCAGACGGACTTCCTTGGCTTCTTCCGGCAGGAAGCAGCCCTTCATGTCGTACTTGTTGTAGCCGGAATAGTCGGAGGAGGCGCGGCCCTCGCAGAAATAGCTGCGGATAAAGCGCTTGCCGTCCACACAGGTCCAGTTCTCGGCGTCCCAGACATGGCCGTCCTCATCGGACTTTTTCCCCGTGAGGATCAGGTCCACCTGACGGTTGTGGTTGGCCATCAGGTCCACCAGTTCGTCGTAGCTCAGGTCCTTTTCGATCTTCTGAATGGTATCAATGACTTTCATGTGTCCACCTCTCAGCCCACGTAGCCGGCCTTTTTCAGGATCTCCAGCGCCTTGGCGTGGTTGGCTTCGCTCATCATCACCAGGGGGCCGGTGCAGCCCATGCCGGTCTCGGCATAAATGCCGGCCTTCCACAGGGCCTTGGCGGCGTCCTCCAGGTCCATGACCTCGATGCCGGGGATGGAGGCGGTGCAGGGCTCTGCGGGGGGCGCCTTGACCTCTTCTTCAGCCTCGGCGGGCTTGGAAGCAGCCTTGCGGGCGGCCAGGATCTTGTCCAGGCCGGCCTTTTCCGCGGCGGCGAACTCCTTGTCCGCCACATCAAAGACCTTGCCCCGGACCATATCGGCGGCATAGACCAGCGCATTGGCGATCAGGGGCGCGCCGGAAGCCCGGGAGATGATGTGGATCAGCTTGTGATAGCCCTTGCCGATGCCGGGGCCGTAGCCGTAGCCGGCGGCCTCGAAGCTGCCGCCGGTGGAATAGGCGCTGAGCATCTTGATGAGCACGTTGCCGGTGAGGGAGTCGCACACCAGAACGTCGGGGGTGCCCTGGAGCACGTCGTTGCCCCGGAGCACGGCGCCGCCGTCAGCCCGGGCAGAGGTGGCCCAGGAGAACTGGTAGCCGCCCTCTTTCAGCTGGTTCAGGGCCATTTCGGTCTGGCGGGCGCCGTCCACGTTCAGGATGCCCACGGTGGGGTCCTGGATGCCGGCGGCCTTGGCGGTGATGATGCCGTAGATGGCGTTTTTGATCATGCCCTCGATGCGGTCGGCGCTGGAGGTGCCGGTGGTGGTGGCCACGAACATCTCACGGCCCCGGGCGGGGGTGACCACGCGGCCCACGGTGGAAACACCGATGGGGAAGGGGAAATGCATGGTGACGGCGCCGTCCACTTCGCCCTTGTCCACCATTTCTTCCATCTTCCTGTGGCCTTCGTCCTCGTCGGCCACATGGACGGTGGTGACGCCTTCGGCCTCCAGCGTGCCGATGTAATAGACATCGACGCCCTTTCTGGCGGCCATCAGGGCGGCTTCCATGGCGTTTTTCTCACCGTGCTCGCTGCCCATGCCGGTCAGCGCGATCTTGGGCTTCGCGCCGAAGGAACCGGTCTCCAGGCCTTCCGCCATCTGCAGGAAGGCCTTGGCAATGGTTTGTTCCAGATTTTTCATGGCTGTCACCCGCCTTATTCGGCCTGCGCCAGCAGGGTGGCGGCAAACTCCTTCATGGCCTTGGCGATCATGCCCTTGACCTCTTCTTCGGAAACGCCGGCCTCGGCCTTTTCGGCGCCGGTGTTGGCCTGGATGACGAAGGAAACGCCGTCGAACAGGTTGGTCATACGGCCCAGGAACAGGGAGCCCTTGCCGATGATCATGACGCGGTTGATCTTGCCGGCCATGATGTCCTCACGGGCGAAGCCCACATAAGGCACGCCGGAGGGAATGTGGCCCTGGGTGGGCGCCCAGCCGGTGAGGCCGTGCTTCACGGGGAAGGTGGCCAGGTCGGCCTTCTGCAGGTCGCCCTTCTTGACGGCCAGGGCGGCGATCATCTTGTAGTTGGCCAGGGGCACATCACCGGCGCCGGCGGGCTTGGTGATGTCGGGGTTCTGCATCTCAGGAGAGAACTTGTCGATGTCGGTGACCTTCAGGCCGGCACGCTCCAGAGGATCGGTGACCAGAGAGCCGATGACAGCCTGAGGCGCGGAGCCGGTGCCCACAGTGTGGCGGCCCAGGATGGACAGGTTGAACTCGGGGCTGACGCCGTCATCCTGGGTGATGACCACGGAAAAGCCGCCGATCATATCTTCCAGGGCGGGCAGGCCCTTTTTCACGTGGTCCTTGCCGTTCATGCCCAGCTTGGCGGTGCAGCCGCCGGCGGTGACCACCACGCACTTATAAGCGCCGGCGGCCACCAGGGAGGCAGCCTCCACAATGGCGTGGGCGGGACCGGCGCAGAAGCCGCGGGAGTCGGAGCCGGTGGCGTTGGGCAGGCCGGCGATCTCGGCAGCCGCCTTGGCAAAGTTGCCGCCGCCGCGCTGGTTCATGTCGCCGCAGGCCTCCTCGGCACAGTCGATGACATATTCCACGTCGGACTTCTGCAGGCCGGCGTTCTTCACGGCGTACAGCAGGGCCAGCACAGAGGAAGCCTTGGACACCAGGTTCTCGTGCATCACGTGGGCGGACAGGTTCACGTCAATGTCATGCGCGCGGATGACGCAGCCCACCAGCACGTTGTTGTGGTACAGGGGCTCGGCGTGCTCATCATTGACGAAATGCTCCACGGTGGCCTTGTCCACGCCCTCGGTGACGCGGGACAGGACGGCTTCGTCCATGATCTCGTTCTGCTCCAGGGCGGGCTTGTGGGCGGCGACGAACTCCTTGTCCAGCTTGACCAGGTCAAACACGTCGCAGGCCTGCATCAGCAGCAGGAACTCTTCCTGGGGCATGATCTGGCCGAACTTGCCGTAGCGGGCCTTGACGTCGCACTCCTTGTCATACCAGGGCTGGGGCACGGCGGCCAGCTCGTCGGGGGTCTTGTTTCCAATATAGACCTGGTTGGGCCAATAGGCCAGCGCCTGGTCGAAAGAACGGATGTGGTTGGGCAGTTCCTTCAGATATTCGCTTTCGGGGTTGACGATGCGCTCGGTAGTCTGGGTGGTGCCGTTGTGCAGCACCATATCCGGGGTATGGGCCAGAATGTAGCTCGCGCCTTTGATTACACTTTTCATTTCGTCCACGACCTTTCTTGTATTATAAAGATGATATGCGTTTTCCTGTGCGAAACAGCGGAAAAGGCTGGTTATCGCCATTGTTCGCTGCACCGAGACCTGTATGTGTCCGGAGGAGACAACGAAGCGGCTGATGCAGGACAGCCGGGATCGGCCCGGGGGCCGGTATCCGGTGCAGCGAGCAATGGCGACAGAAAATGGACAAAGGGGCGACGGCAACTGCCGCCGCCCCCGTACCGTGCGTCTGTGGCTTAGTACTTGCAGTACTGCTCGCGGATGCTGGTCATTTCGCCGGCGATATCGTCGACATCCAGGACCATCTCCATCATGCTGACCTGCTCGTCATAGACGGCTTCATCAAATTCCGCCTTGACTTCTTCTTCACAAACGTGATAAACCTTGAGTCCCAACTGGACTCCGGTCAACGGACCTGCGAAGGTGGGGTCACCGTTGGTGACCGTCTCAGCAGCGAGGCCGGAAGCTTCGCCCTCAGAGGCGCCCAGCAGAACGACAACGTTCTCGGGGCCATACTGTTCAGCGAATTCCTTCACGCGCTTCTGGTTTTCCAGATCCATTGCACCAGCGGCCGTTCAGACGAAGCACTCCGTCGAGGAGAAAACAACTTCGGCTCCGGCAGACTCGGCGCAGGCTGCGATCGCAGGGCCGGGAATACCGTCACGGTCACCGATGATGATGACTTTTTTGCCATTTAAGATGCTCATGTCTTATCCTCCTTCTTCAAAGATTTATAGCAAGGCCTTCGCCTTCTATATTAGGACAGATGCGGGGGACAGGCTGCGCTGCTCAGCAGTGAGCCTTGATCATTTCCTCGACAGCCTCGGGGGTGGCGTCGTCCTTGACGCGGCTGTCGATCATCACGCCGTTCTCATAGATGGCGATGACGGGCAGACCCATGACCTTCTGGCTGATGGCCAGGCGGCGGGCCTTGGTGGTGTTCAGGGCGCAGAACTTGATCTTGTCGCCATAGGTTTCGGCAAAAGCGTGAACATGGGGCATCAGAGCGGCGCAGGGCACGCAGCCGTCGCCATAAAAGTCCACCAGGATCTTGCCGGGGGCCTGCAGCACTTCTGCTTCAAAAGTATTCTTATCCAGTTCCAGCATGGTAGTTAACTCCTTTATTATATAATATAGTATTGAAAATACAAGCTTTCGGAATTATTTGGTCTCGGCGATATACTTTTCACACTGCATGGCGGCGATGGCGCCGTCAGCAGCGGCGGTGACCACCTGGCGCAGGGATTTCACACGGATGTCGCCGGCGGCAAAGACGCCGGGGATGTTGGTGTGCATATCCGCGTCGGTGACGATATAGCCGCGGTCCAGTTCCACCTGACCCTCGAACAGGGCGGAGTTGGGATTGTAGCCGATGAAGCCGAACAGGCCGAAGATGCCGTCGTCGGGATCGGCCTCGATCTTGGTCAGCTCGCCGGTCTTGACGTTCTTGACGATCATGCTGTCCATCAGCTCGTCGCCGCAGACCTCGTCAACAACGGTGTCCCACATAAAGAACAGCTTGGGGTTGGCAAAGGCCTTTTCCTGGATGGACTTTGCGGCGCGCAGTTCGTTGCGGCGGTGGATAATGGTGACCTTGCGGGCGAACTTGCTCAGGTACATGGCTTCCTCAACAGCGGAATCGCCGCCGCCCACCACGTACACCTCGAAGTCCTCAAAGAAAGAGGCGTCGCAGGTGGCGCAGAAGGAAATGCCCTTGCCCACGAATTTGCCCTCGTTCTTGCAGCCGATGGGCTTGGGGAAGGCGCCGGTCGCCAGGATCACGGTCTTGGCCAGGTATTCGCCCTTGGCGCCCACCAACTTTTTCACGTCGCCCTGCAGCTCCACGCTCTTGATCACGTCAGAGCAGCGCTCGGCGCCGAATTTCTTGGCCTGCTCGGTCATGCGGGCGATCAGGCTGGGGCCGCTTTCGCCCTCGACCATCTGGCCGGGATAGTTTTCGATCTCATTGGTGATGGCGATCTGGCCGCCGTCCTGGCCCTTTTCGATGATCAGGGTGGACAGGCGGGCACGGCCGGCATACAGGCCGGCAGTCAGGCCGGCAGGGCCGGCGCCCAGAACGATAACATCATAAATTTTGCTCATAGCAATCGCTCTCCTGCATCTTGTATTTTTCGGCTCGGGAATGCGGGCCGCCTCCGGCTGTCCGCCGTCCCGGAGGCCTGGGGCCTCCGGGACGCATGGACAGATGGGAACGCTTTTTTAAGGGGTAAGAAAACGCTCAGCGGGATCAGACCTCGAAGATGGTCTGGTCTTCCACCTCGGTGGTCAGGGCCTCCAGGGCGCGGCTGACCAGCTTGCGGCGGATCGCCTTTTCCTCTTCCAGGGTCAGGGCAGGATTGCCCAGGGGGTGAGGAATGGCAATGGTGGGAACGATTCTGTTGGCACCAACAGTCATAGAAATAGGAGTGACGGTACACATATGCACCACGGGGATGCCGGCACGTTCGATCTCCTTAACCATCGTTGCACCGCAACGAGTACAGGTGCCTCAAGTGGAGGTCATGATAACGGCGTCCACGCCGGCGGCCAGCAGCTTCTGGGCATACTCAGCGGCAAACCCTTTGGCAGAGGCGACGGCAGTACCGTTACCAACGGTGGTGTAGAAATAATCGTGCAGCTTGCCGATCTTGCCCTCGCGCTCGAACTCGCGCATGATGTCAACAGGCAGGACGCGGTCGGCGTCGGCGTTGGCATAGACGGGGTCGTAGCCGCCGTGGGCGGTCTCATAGGTGTCGGCAGTCAGATCATCCACGCCGGCGATGCAGTACTCACCGTAGTGGGAGGCGGAGGAGGACTCGATGTGGTCGGGGTTGCCCTTGGGGACGATACCGCCGGAGGTGCACAGGGCGATGGTGGCCTTGGACAGGTCCTTGATGGCCTTGTTGGGGGCCACGCGGTCGAAGGAGGGCATGGGATACTCGGTGACGAAGGGCTTGCCGTTGAGCTTCTTGACCAGCATATCCACGGCACGCTTGGCGCCGCGCTCCTTCTCGAAGAAGTTCACGCGGATGCCGTTGGGCATATAGCCTTCCTCGCAGGAGGCGCCCAGCTTCTCGCCCTTCATGATCTTCAGGGCCAGCTTAGCCATGACGGGAGCGGCCTTGCGCATACCGGCGGCGCTGTTGGCGGTGGCGACCATCAGGACCTTGTTCTTCAGGTCGGCGCCGGGGTTTTCCTCATACATACCGGTGAGGACGGGGATGCCCAGCTCCTCCTGGACAGCAGCGCAGATGTTGGCGCAGGCATAGCCGTAACGGCCGGCGTTGAAAGCGGGGCCCGCGATGAACATATCGGGCTTTTCGGCCTTGACCCACTCCAGGATCTGAGCCTTGGCTTCCTTCTCATGCTCAGCGAAGTAGGAGTCGCCGCAGACCACGGTCTTGACGATCTCAGCCTCGCCCTTCCAGGCCTGGCTCAGAGCCATGCCGGGGCCCACGAAGCCCTCCCGCAGCTCGGGAGCGACATGAGCCATTTCCTCGCCGCCGATCTGGGCGAAGAACTGGTTGATATAGTGTACAACACGATAACTCATTTGTGTGTTTCCTCCTTTCCGAAAACGTTTAGCGGGCGCTCATGCAGTTGAAGCCCATCTCGTTGGTGGCGCCGGTGATGACCTGCAGCTCAGCCTCGATGGAGCCGTCCTCGCGCAGGGAGCCGGCATGGCCGCCGGCGATGACGTCCACATAGTCCAGCATGCCGATGACCTTATCCATCTTGGGCAGGATGATGACCTCGTTGGCGTTGCCGCCGGTGACCACGGCGTCGGCCAGGGGATCGGCGTCGGCCAGGGACTGGGACTTACCGTCCTGACCGGCGTACTCGTCGGTGATGATGGTGGTCTTGACGCCCTGCAGCTCGATCTTCTTGGTGTTCATGATCAGGTCGGTGTCGGGGTTGCCGAAGCCTTCCTGAGAGACGATGGCGCCGTCCAGATCCAGCAGGCGGCACAGCTTGGCGGTCCAGTCAGAGGAGCGCTGCTTGTCGGCCAGATAGACGTTTTCGTTGGTGATGATGTTGCAGACGTAGTTCAGGGTCTTGCCGTGAGCGGCGAACAGCTCGGCCACCACGGGGTTGTTCTGATGGTGGTAGGTGGTGTTCTTATCGCAGGCGGAAACGCAGTTGCCGCTCAGGATAGCGCCGTCCATGGTCTCGGTGGGGTTGATGATGGTGGTCAGGGAGCGCTTGGCGTCGACGCCGTAAACATAGGTGTCGTGCAGCAGGCCCTGGCTCTGCAGCATGTGGACATAAGCCACGCGGGGCAGGTCGGGATACTTCTCGATGCCCTCCTTGATGCCCAGAGTCTCAAACTCCTGGGTCTCATCGGGGGTGACGTTGCGGCCGATCTCACCGATGAAGGTGGCGGCGCGCAGGCCGGCGATGCGCACAGCGTGCTCATACTCGTGCTTGTGGTCCTGATAGCCGTCCTTGGGCTCAGCCACCACGACGAAGTTGTTCAGCTTGCTGAAGGGCGTATAGTCGGCGCCGGGGCCGGACATATCAATGAGGCCCTCCTGGAAGCCGACGATCTTGCCGGCGGTGACAACAGCCATGCCGCGCAGGACATGGGTCTTGCCGGAGCCGACGGTGTCGACCTTGGAGATGACGCCGGGGAACACGCCGCCGGGGCCTTCCACCTTGACGCGGGGCTCAATGACGTCCTTGACAGGGGTGATGCGAACGCTCTCGCCGGGCTTGGCGATGTCAAAGCTGAAGGACTTGACCCAATCCTTGACGTCATCGTCCTCGTACATGAAGGCTCTGACAGCGTCAGCGTCAACGAAAAGCGTGCCGTTTTCTACCTTGCATTCCTTTGAAAATTGAATGTCGTTGATCTGGATATAACCCAGTTCCAATTTCAAAGTGAACACCTCCTTCTTCTTTTTTTAATGCGATTTTCTATTACTAAGACCCGCCGCAGCGTCCAGTCCGACAGCGCCGCAAAGCAGGGTATAGTCGATGAGCTGGAAATCCTTGAACATCTGCTGGGTCAGCTCCCGCTTCCGGGGTGTGAACTTGTCAAACGTTTCGATGCTGTTGGAGATGATGGCCGCCTCCTCAGGCTCCATCCCTTTGGGCAGTCTGGAGACCACCACGGATTTATAGGGCGTCTCGTTGGGCTTGACGCTTCCCGACAGCGGATGGGTGTACAGCCGGTGCCCGGCATACACCAGATCCCGCACCTTTACCAGGATCTCACGATAGGTAATATTCTCAAAATCCACCGCATAATCCGCCGGGACGCATTCCGCCACCAGGGGATTGTTTGTGACGATCAAAAAGGTGCGCTTGCTCTCCATGGTTCCTCCCACCGTAAGGCCCTGCCCGGGTCCGCCCCGCAGCTCCGTCCGCGTTTGCAAAAAACAAAAAACAGACCGAACCCGCAGCAAAATACCGCCGTTCGCTCTGTTTCATAACCTGAGAGATTCCCCTTTTGAAAGGGTTGCTCCGTCGGTGCTTCCGCTTTTCAGAGTTTTGTCCGTTTCCGGTCCTGTTTGCCTGAGATCTTCACCAGGAGGCTGGCTGGCCGCCCGGCTTATTCCTTCGGCTCCGCTTTTACGGATCTCCCGAAAACATCATCCAAATCAATATGACATACGACTACAGCGTATTTTCAAGTTTATTTTACCAAGTTTCAGGCAGAGTACAAGCAAAAAATTGTGAATATTAAAATTTTTAATACCGTGCACTTCAAGAAAAAATCTATAAATCCGAAACTTTGTATTTATCGGGCTTTTATCGGGTTTTTTATTCCATTTTCCGGCATTTTTCGCCGGCGATCTCCTCCACGGCGGCCAGTGCGGCGGCGATGTCCTCCGGCGTGGTGGCGTAGCCCGGAGCGAAGCGCACCGTCCCCTGGGGAAAGGTGCCCAGGCTGCGGTGGGCCGCAGGGGCGCAGTGCAGGCCGCAGCGGGTCATGATGCCGTAGCGGTCCTCCAGCAAAAAGGCCGCGTCGGCGTTGTCCAGGCCGGTAAAGTCCACCGACACCACCGCGGTGCGTCCCTCTGTGCCGGTCTTTCCCGCGATGCGGACGCCCTCCGCCCGCTCCAGCCCCTCCAGCAGCGCGGCGGTGCAGGCCATCTCGTGGGCAAAGACGGTGTCCGTCCCGGTTTTCTCCAGCCATTCCAGCGCAGCGTGAAGGCCGAAGATGCCCGGCAGGTTCTGGGTGCCCGGCTCGAACCGGTCGGGGAGAAAGTCAGGCACGGTCTCCAGGTGGGAAATGCTGCCGGTGCCCCCCGACAGCAGCGGATCCAGGACCGCGGCCAGCCGGTCGGTGACGATGAAGCCGCCGATGCCCTGGGGGCCCAAAAGGCCCTTATGCCCCGCGAAGCCCACCGCGTCCACGCCCCAGCCCTTCATGTCCACGGGCAAAAGTCCGGCGCTCTGGGCGCAGTCCACCATGACGAACACCCCCCGCTCCCGGCACAGGGCGGCGGCCTGCGCCACCGGCATCACCGTTCCGCAGACGTTGGAGGCATGGGTCATCACCAGCGCCCGGGTGTTGGGGCGGAACAGCCCCGGCAGCGCCTCCAGGCACAGGGAGCCGTCCCGTTGGCAGGGGATGCAGGTGACCTCCACCCCCTGCTGCTCCAGCTGGCGGAGGGGGCGCATGACGGCGTTGTGCTCCATGGAGGTGGTGAGCACGTGGTCGCCCGGCCGCAGCAGGCCCTTGAGCAGGATGTTCATGGACGCGGTGACGCCGCTGGTGAAAACGACGTTTTCCGGCTTGTCAAAGCCCAGCAGCCCGCACAGCTTTTCCCGGGTGTCCAGCACCACCTCGGCGGCGGAATAGGCCTCCTCATAGCCGCCCCGGCCGATGTTGACCCCCACCTTTTCGATAAAATCCGCCATGGCCCGCCCCACGCCGGGTGCTTTGGGAAAGGATGTGCTGCCGTTGTCCAGATAGATCTTGTTCATAGATTGGCCCCTCTTTCTCTCTGCGGGTTTTTTACCAGTATACCACAGTCCGGGACGCGGTGTCCGCTTTTTGCTATTTTGTTTTTCAATAAAAGCAAAAAAGGAGCTTATTTCAATAGTTTATATATAAATCTTACTTATTTTGTTTCTCTATCCAGCCTTTTCCAATCGAAATAATTTGTTTTACAACCGGTCCAATCTGAGCTATCGTTAAAGTAGTTCCCATTCTTTGCAAGATCGCAGTATAGGAGGAAAGAGACATGAAAGAAAAGAGAAACCTGCTCATCGGCGGCGGCCTGGTCGGTGTGATCGCCGTGGTGCTGGTGATGCTGGGCAACCCCAAGAACATGGGCTTCTGCATCGCCTGCTTCATCCGTGACATCGCCGGCGGCGTGGGTATGCACGGCGCTGCCATCGTGCAGTACGTCCGGCCCGAGATCATCGGCCTGGTGTGCGGCGCCTTCCTGATGGCCCTCATCAAAAAGGACTTCGCCCCCCGCGGCGGCTCCTCCCCCCTCACCCGCTTCGTCCTGGGCTTCGGTGTGATGGTGGGCGCCCTGATCTTCCTGGGCTGCCCCCTGCGCATGGCCCTGCGTATCGCCGGCGGCGACCTGAACGCCGTGGTGGCCCTGGTGGGCTTCGTGGTGGGCATCCTCATCGGCGTGGTCTTCCTGAAAAAGGGCTTCTCCCTGGGCCGCAGCTACCGTCAGGGCAAGCTGGAGGGCTTCGCCATCACCGGCATCAACGTGGCGCTGCTGGTGGTGCTGGTGGCTTTCCCCACCCTGCTGCTGTTCAGTGAAAGCGGCCCCGGCTCCATGCGCGCTCCCATCTGGGCTGCCCTGGCTGCCGGCCTGATCGTGGGCGCCATCGCCCAGCGCACCCGCCTGTGCATGGTGGGCGGCATCCGTGACGTCATCCTGTTCAAGGATTGGACCCTGATCTGCGGCTTCATCGCCATCATCGTCATCGCCGCCATCGGCAACATCGCCACCGGCAACTTCCATCTGGGCTTCACCCGCGGTCTGAACGAGGCCGGCGAGATCATCGCCCAGCCCGTCGCCCACACCGAGCACCTGTGGAACTTCCTGGGCATGACCGTTGTCGGCCTGGGCTCCGTGCTGCTGGGCGGCTGCCCCCTGCGCCAGCTGATCCTGGCCGGCGAGGGCAACACCGACTCCGCCGTGGCCGTCCTGGGTATGTTCGTGGGCGCTGCCTTCTGCCACAACTTCAAGCTGGCCTCTTCCGGCGCGGGCACCACTCCCAACGGCCGCATCGCCTGCATCCTGATGCTGGTGGTCATGCTGGTCATCGCCGTTTACAACACCAAAAAATCCAAGGCTTGATTTATTGGAAAGGAGCAGTTATACTATGGCAAAGATCACTGTTGACGCCCGCGGCCTGTCCTGTCCCCAGCCTGTCGTGCTGACCATGGAGGCGCTGAAGCAGAACGCCGAGGCTTATGAGATCCTGGTGGACAACCAGACCGCTCTGAACAACGTTTCCCGCTTCGTGAAAAACGCCGGCAAGACTGCCTCCGTCACGGAAAAGGATGACGAATACATCATCGAGGTAAAATAACCTATGCAGACCTTTATCGCCACCTTCTTCTCCCATTTCGGGGCCATCCGCTTCAACAAACAGCTGAAGGAAGCGGGCATCCAGGGCAAGCTGATGCCTGTGCCCCGCCGGGTCAGTTCCTCCTGCGGCACCTGTGTGCGGTTTGAGGCCGAGTCCGACACGGCCTTTCACTCCGAGGACCTGGAGCAGCTGTTCCGCCTGGAGGGAGAAGAACTGACGATGATCTGTTCCAACCGCTGACACCTTCTTTTTCAGACAAACGGCCCCGAAAGCCTGTGCTTTCGGGGCCGTTCCTTTGTTCACGCAGGCAAACGGCGCCCGGGCCGCGGCGCTTTGTCCGCGGCCTGTTTTTTGCATATTTTCCCGTTTCACCACCATACTACCCCAAGAGGTGAACTGCATGAAACTGGATCGCAAGGAATATCAGACCCTTTATGAGAAAAAATCGCCCCCCACCCCCTCAGCAAAGACCATCCCCGCCGCCTTTTTGGTGGGCGGCCTCATCTGCGTCCTGGGCCAGGTGCTGCGGACGGTTTTTGAAAACATGGGGCTGGACAAGGAGGCCGCCGGCTCCGCGGTGTCCATCTCCCTGGTGTTTCTGGGGGTGGCCCTTACCGCCTGCCGCCTGTTTGAAAAGATCGCAAAGTTCGCCGGGGCGGGCACGCTGGTGCCCATCACCGGCTTCGCCAATTCCATCGCCGCCCCCGCCATGGAGTTCAAGACCGAGGGCTTCGTTCTGGGCACCTGCGTGAAGATGTTCTCCATCGCCGGGCCGGTGCTCACCTTCGGCATTTCCGCCAGCGTGTTTTACGGTGTGATTTTATGGCTGATGGAGGTGATGGGATGAGCCGGGTGGGCGATACGCTGTTTTTCGAGACCCCTGTGGGGGTGGAGACCTGGGCCGCCGCCGTGGGCACCAAGGAGGGCGAAGGCCCCCTGGGCAGCTGCTTTGACTATGTTGCCCGGGAAAACCGCTTCGGCAAAAAGACCTGGGAGCAGGCCGAGAGCCGCATGGTGGAGATCGCCTGTGAAACGGCGCTGAACAAGGCGGGCCTGACCCCCTCCCGGCTGGACTGCGCCCTGGGGGGAGACCTTTTGAACCAGTGCATCTCCACCGGCTATGCCATGCGGGGCGTGGGCGTGCCCTATTTCGGCCTGTACGGCGCCTGCTCCACCATGGCGGAGAGCCTGATTCTGGGCGCCGCGCTGGTATCCGGCGGATTTGCCCAGCGGACGCTGTGTCTGGCCTCCTCTCACTTCTGCTCGGCGGAGCGCCAGTACCGCTATCCTCTGGAATACGGCGGCCAGCGGCCGCCCTCCGCCCAGTGGACCGCCACCGCCTCCGGCGCCGTGGTGCTGCACGGCGGCCCCGCCCCCGTGGGCATCACCGCCGCCACCGCGGGCCGCATCTATGACCCCGGCGTCACCGACAGCGCCAACATGGGCGCCGCCATGGCCCAGAGCGCTTACGAGACCCTGCGCACCTTCTTCCGGGACAGCGGCCAGCAGCCCGCCGATTTTGACCTGATCGTCACCGGCGACCTGGCGGCCATCGGCCGGGACATCGTCATAGAGCTGTTCCGCCGGGACGGTGTGGAGCTGGACGGCCGCTACCAGGACTGCGGGATGCTGCTGTATGACGAAAGCCAGGATGCCCACGCCGGCGCCTCCGGCTGCGGCTGCTCCGCCGCGGTGCTGTGCGGCCGGCTGCTGCCCGACCTGGCGGCGGGAAAGCTGAAAAAGGTGCTGTTCTGCGGCACAGGGGCGCTGATGAGCCCCACCTCGTCCAACCAGGGAGAATCCATCCCGGGCATCTGCCATCTGCTGAGACTGGAGGCCAACCTATGATGTACTTGAAAGCCTTTTTGGTGGGGGGCGTCATCTGTGCCCTGAGCCAGGTGCTCATCGACCGCACCCGGCTGACCCCCGCCCGCATCCTCAGCGCCTATGTGGTGCTGGGCGTGATCCTCACCGGTGTGGGCCTGTGGGGCCCGCTGGTGGAATGGGCCGGCTGCGGCGCCACGGTGCCTCTGCTGGGCTTTGGCTACACCATGGCCGAGGGCGTGAAAAAGGCCGTGGCGGAAAGCGGCCTGCTGGGCGCCTTTACCGGCGGGCTCACCGCCACTGCCGGCGGCATTGCCGCGGCGGTGGGCTTTTCCCTGCTGGCGGCTTTTTTGTTCAAGCCCGGCGACCGCTCGTAGGCCCCTTCTCTCCCGCGTGGGGCCAAGCGCAAGGCGCTTGCGTCCGTCAAACAGTCAAAAGCACCCGGACCGGGTGCTTTTTCTGTATTTGCGGCAGGAGCTCCCCGCAAAAAATATGTTCACCCGCCCGGAATTGTGATAAACCGAGATAAAAGAGGCGCGTGTCCTGCGCAATCCGAAAGCGGCTGAAGGGCCCGCGCGGGGAACGCGGAAAACGTTCCCTGGTCCCATAAGAAAAACCGGCGGTCTCCCGCCGGTTTTGGCTTTTTGTTCAAAAAACGGGCATTTCTGCCGCGGGCTCCCTTATTTCTTGTAGAAGGTTCTGGCGTAATCGTAAAACACCTGGGCGATGGGGGACAAAATGCTGTTTTTGTGGCGGATGATATACAGCTTGCGCCGCAGGGTGATGTTGTCAAAATCAAAGGCCAGCACCTTTCCGAACTGCTGATAGTCCTCGCAGGCGCTTTTGGACAGGACGGCCACGCCCATGCCCTCGCTGACCATCTTAACGATGCTTTCGGTGGAGCGCACCTCCACCGCCGTTTTCAGGTCGGACACCTGGATGCCCAGTGCTTTCAGAAAGGCCTCGGTCTCCCTTCTGGTGCCGCTGCCCATCTCCCGGCTGATAAAAGGCTCCTCCCGGAGCTGGCGGATGGGAAAGCCCTTTCCCACATACTGCCGGAAGCGGGGCTCATTGGGGGTGATGACCACCAGCCGGTCATCGGCAAACTCCCGGTAGACACACTTGGGCGCGTCGATCTCCGTTCCGGAAAAGCCCACCTCCGCGGAACGGGTGGTGACCCGGTCCACCACATCGGCGCTGTCGGTCATCTGGATGTTGAACTTGATGTCCGGATACTTTTCCCGGAAGGACTGCAGCAGCCGGGGCAGGTAATACTGCCCGGGGATGGTGGACGCCGCCACCGTGATGGTCCCCCGCATTTCCTGGGAAAACATCTGGATGGCCTGGATGGCGTTTTCCCGCATGATGAGGATCTCCTTGGCGTAATTGTACAGCAGCTTGCCCGCCTCTGAGGGATAGGTCTCCTTGGTGGTGCGGACGATGAGCTTGATGTTCAGCTCCCGCTCCAGGGAAAGGATGTGGGAGCTGATGGTGGGCTGCGTCAGGTGCAGCAGCTCGCCCGCCTTGGAAAAGCTGCAGGTCTCCACCACATAAACGAACGCTTCCAGCTGCTTGATATCCATAAAAAGGTTTCCTCCCTTGTTTCTTTGTGCGGAAGATGCTATAATCGGGACAACAAACTGTTTCAACCTGAAAATGCGAGGTGAACCCCATGGCAAAGGAGATCCCCCTGACCCAGATGACCACCGCCGCCGGCTGAAGCGCCAAGCTGGGGCCGGGTGCTCTGACGGAAATTCTCGCCGGGCTGCCCAATGTGGCGGACCGCGACCTGCTGGTGGGCTATGACAGCAGCGACGACGCCTGCGTCTACCGCGTCACCGGCGATACCGCCGTCATCCAGACGGTGGACTTTTTCACCCCCATCGTGGACGACCCCTATCTGTTCGGCCAGATCGCCGCGGCAAACGCCCTCAGCGACGTATACGCCATGGGCGGCGTGCCCCGGCTGGCCATGAATCTTTTGTGCGTGCCCAACTGCCTTTCCCTGCAGACCGTCCGGAAAATTCTCGAGGGCGGCCACGACAAGGCGGTGGAGGCCGGCTGCGTCATCGCCGGCGGACACACCATTCAGGACAACGAGCCAAAATACGGCCTGTGCGTCACCGGCTTCGTCCACCCCGACCGGATCCTGAAAAACGTGGGGGCGCGGCCGGGGGACGTGCTGGTGCTCACAAAGCCCCTGGGCTCCGGCGTGCTGACCACCGCCATCAAGGGCGGGCTGTGCACCGATGCCCAGAAGGCGGAGGTGTATATGCACATGGCCACCCTGAACGCCCGGGCGGGCGAGGCGGTGGCCGCGGCGGACAACGTCCACGCCTGCACCGACGTCACCGGCTTCGGCCTGCTGGGCCACAGCTACGAGATGGCCGCAGGCTCGGATGTGACCATCGTCCTGGAGGGGGAGCGCCTGCCCCTGATGGGCGGCGCCCGGGAGCTTGCCTCCATGGGCATCATCCCCGCCGGCGCCTACCGCAACCTGGACTATGTGGCCCCCCATATGCGCCGGGCGGACACCGCCCTTCAGGCGCTGGAGGACCTGGCCGCCGACCCCCAGACCTCCGGCGGACTGCTGGCGGCCCTGCCCCCCGATGACGCCGGGCGGCTGCTGGAGCGGCTGCGGCCCTTTGCGCCCTGGAGCGCTGTTGTGGGCCGGGTGACGGAAAAGCAGGATGTGAGCATCCTGTTCGCCTGAACGGAAAACCGGAATCCAAGCGCAAAAAAGCGCCGCGTTTTTCACGCGGCGCTTTTTCTCATGGCGGGAACATGTGGGAATCGAACCCACCTAGGCAGCTCTTCACCACCCTCACCGGTTTTGAAGACCGGGGGGCACACCAGCACCCATCTGCTCCCATGTACAGCAAAAGTTAACATAGTTTCTCCAAAAAGTCAAGGAAAAATCCGCTTTCGCCGTACATTTCCGCCGCGCGGCGGTATTTGATTTTGCTTACAGCTCGGCGCCCGGCCTGCGCAGGTCGCCTTCCTTTTTGGTCAGTTTGTTGCGGTCAAAATACTCCAGCGCCGCCAGGGCGTATTTCCGGGAGGTGTTCATCACGTCCCGGTATTCTGCCAAAGTCAGGGTCTCGTGTTCGGCGAACCAGTCCTTCAGCGCCTGGTACAGCCGCTCATACACCGCCCTGTCCACCACGATCTGGGGGGACAGCATCACCAGCTGGCCGCCGGAGACAAGGCTCTCCAGCACCTGCCGGCACTCGTCCTTTTCCTTGGGCTGGAACATGGGCCACAGCTCATCCAGAGAGGGGACGTCCAGCCCGGCCTCCCGGTAGATCTTCAGCAGCCGGTCCCGCAGGGCGGTCTGCCGCTTGGTGAGCCTGACCTCAAACTCCTGCAGGGCGTAGCGGTCGGCCACCCGCTTGATCTTTCCCTCGGCCTCCAGCTCCCGGAGGATGCCGTCGGCCACGGTAATATCGGTCTTGGGGAACAGCTTCTGCCGCACCTCCGCCAGGCGGATGCCGGCGTGGAGGGGATTCTGGGCGTGGTAGCCCTCCAGCAGCTTTTTGCAGCTTTCCCACTGGCGGTCCAGCACGGCGGAGGCCAGATACCGGCCGGGCAGGATCTCCAGCACCTCGCCCCGGGACACCAGCCGCTCCAGTTCGGGACGCAGCGCTTCTTCCTCTGTTGCCAGGCGCTGGGCCAGACGGGCGCAGCCGGGCAGGCCCAGGCCCTCCTCAGCCACGGCCTGAATGACCTTTTGTCCGCCGGAGCCGGATTCCTTGATCTTCAGCGCCTCCAGCGCCGTCCGGTCGCCCCGGCGGTGCCTGACGGGGGCGTCATCCAGCACCACGCCGCCGCCGATGGTCTCCAGGGGCGAATAAAAGCGGATGACGAACCGGTCGCCGCTCTTGGCGGCGATATCCTGGGTGAACCGCATCTGGGCGTAGCAGCTCTCTCCCGGCTCCAGCCGGTCCCGGTCCAGCAGCACCACCTTGGCCAGCAGCACGCTGGAGCCGTGATAGAAATGCACCTGGGAATTGTTCAGGATCACCCGCTGGGAGCCCTTCAGGTTCTGCAGGCGCACGTCCAGCATCTGTCCCACGTGGACGGTGCCGGGCTTGACCACCGCGTCGCCCCGCTGGATATCGGTCTTTTTCAGGCCCGCCAGGTTGACCGCCACCCGCTGCCCCGCATAAGCGGTGGTCACGTCCTTTCCGTGGACCTGCAGGTTGCGGATCTTGGCCGTCAGGCCCGAGGGCACCAGCTGGGCGATCTCATCCTCGGACATACTGCCCTCGATGAGGGTGCCGGTGACCACCGTGCCGAAGCCCTCCACCGAAAACACCCGGTCCACCGGCAGGCGGAAGGGCACCCGCAGGCTCTTTTCCTCGGTTTGCTGCACCAGCTTTTTCAGATGCTCCCGCAGCTCCGGGATGCCCTCTCCGGTATAGGCGGAGACCGCCATGACGGGCTTGTTTTCCAAAAAGGTGCCCTTCACCTGCTCCCGGACGTCCTCCCGGATCATCTCCACCCACTCGGGGTCCACCATATCGGTCTTGGTGATGACCACCAGTCCCTCCCGGATGCCCAGCAGGGTCAGGATGCCCAGATGCTCCACCGTCTGGGGCATAAAGCCCTCGTCCGCGGCCACCACCAGCATGGCAAGGTCAATGCCCCCGGCGCCGGCCAGCATATTTTTGATGAATTTCTCATGTCCGGGCACATCCACGATGCCCGCCTGGGTGCCGTCCTCCCAATCCAGATGGGCAAAGCCCAGCTCGATGGTGATGCCCCGCTTTTTCTCCTCCTGCAGCCGGTCGGTGTCGATGCCCGTCAGGGCCTTTACCAGCAGGGTCTTGCCGTGGTCCACGTGTCCGGCGGTGCCGATAATAACGTGCTTCATCGATCTGCCTCCGCCACACTGGCCGCGATCAGGGCAAAGTCCTCTTCCCACAGCGTCCGCACGTCCAGCAGGTAGCGTTCATGGGCGATGCGGCCGATGATGGGGGTGGCGCTGCGGGTGCGCAGCCGCTCCTCCAGGCCGTCCACCGTGAGATTGCGGGGCGTCACCGCCACCGCCCAGGTGGGCAAAAGCTGGGTGGGAACGCTTCCGCCGCCCACCTGGTCCTGCTCGGGGACCACCTCGCACAGCACGCCCTCCTTTTCCAGACGCTCCCGCAGCAGCTCCGCCCGCAGCTTCAGCCGGGCGGGGTCGATGGACAGCATCCGCAGGGTGGGGATCTCCTCCCGGGCCTTTTCCGGGTCCAGATAGCTCTGCAGCGTGGCCTCCAGGGCGGCCAGGGTCATTTTGTCCACCCGCATGGCACGGGTGAGGGGATGGGTCTTGAGCCGGGCGATCCACTCCTCAGAGCCCAGGATGATGCCCGCCTGGGGTCCGCCCAGCAGCTTGTCGCCGGAAAAGCTGATGATGTCCACCCCGGCCCGGACGCTGTCCATCACCGTAGGCTCGCCGTGGATGCCGATGCGCTCCAGGTCAAAGAAGCAGCCGCTGCCCAGGTCCTCGATCACCGGCAGGCCGTGCTTGCGGCCCAGGGCCACCAGGTCCTGCAGGGGCACGCTCTCGGAAAAGCCCAGGATGCGGTAGTTGCTGGTGTGTACCTTTAATAGGGCGCGGGTGCCCTCGCCAATGGCATTTTCATAGTCCCGCAGGTGGGTCTTATTGGTGGCGCCCACCTCCCGCAGGGAGCAGCCGCACTGCTCCATGATCTCCGGGATGCGGAAGGAGCCGCCGATCTCCACCAGTTCCCCCCGGGAGGTGATGACCTCGCCCCCCTTGCCTACGGCGCTGAGGATCAACAGCACGGCGGCGGCGTTGTTGTTCACCGCCATGGCGGCCTGGGCGCCGGTGATGCGGCACAAAAGCTTTTCCACATGGCTGTAGCGGGAGCCCCGCTCACCCTTTTCCAGATCATATTCCAGGGTGGAATACCGCCGGGCGGCGGCAGCGGCGGCGGCCACGGCCTTTTCCGACAGGCAGGCCCGGCCCAGGTTGGTGTGCAGGGTGACGCCGGTGGCGTTGATCACCGGGCGCAGCGAAGGCTTCGCGGCGGCAGCGGCGTCGGCGCACACGCCGTCGCACAGCTCCTCCACCGTGGGCAGGCTGGTGAGACTGCCTTCCAGAATACGCTGCCGCAGCTCCTCGATCCGGCCCCGCACCAGGTCGGTGACCACCGTCTGGGGCAGCTCCAGCGCCGCCACCGGGGGCCGGCGCAGCACCTCGTCCACCTTGGGCAGCTGGCGCAGCAGACTGTTCTTCTCCATACAATAGATCCCTCCAAAATCCCTGTTTTTTCACAAGGGACCCCTGTCCCTTCTCCGGATTCTGTGTCATTTATTATATATCTTTTTGCAATAAATGTCCACTCCAAGAAAAAATGTATAAATGGTCATTAAAATATCTTTTCCATAGAAGCTTTCTGCAAACCCCTTCTTTTCACAGGTTTCATCAGCGTTTTGAATAAATTTCCTTCCCAAAAATTGTGCGATTTTCATGAACTTACAAAAGATGGATTGATTTTTTCGGAATTAGAATTACAATATAAATACTCTGATAAGTAATTTTGCATAAATTGACCGGGCAATTTTCATGATTTTGCCCAAACTGCAAAAAGGGAAAGGGAGTTTGCAACACACATGAATACCTATTTTGTGATCGCCGCGGCGGTCGTCAGCCTGTTGATGGCTTTCGGCCTCTACCGCAAAAACGCCGCCATCAAGGTGACGGACCCCCGGATGTCCGAGATCGCCGGTTACATCCACGAGGGCGCCATGGCCTATCTGAAGCGGCAGTACATGGTGATGGCCGCCTTTGCAGCCGTCATGTTCATTTTCCTGGCGCTGATCCTGAACATCCAGACTGCCCTGTGCTTCCTGCTGGGCGCGCTGTTCTCCGTGGCCGCCGGCTTCAGCGGCATGATGAGCGCCACCCGGGCCAATGTCCGCACCGCCCAGAAGGCGAAGGACGGCATGGCCTCCGCGCTGAACGTGGCCTTTTCCGGCGGCGCCGTGCTGGGCCTGTGCGTGGTGGGCCTGGGCGCGCTGGGCATCGCCGTACTGTACATCGTTTTTGACGGCAACAACGATATCCTCACCGGCTTCTCCCTGGGCGCTTCCTCCATCGCCCTGTTTGCCCGTGTAGGCGGCGGTATCTATACCAAGGCCGCCGACGTGGGCGCCGACCTGGTGGGCAAGGTGGAGGCCGGCATCCCCGAGGATGACCCCCGCAACCCCGCCGTCATCGGCGACAACGTGGGCGACAACGTGGGCGACGTGGCCGGCATGGGCGCCGACCTGTTTGAATCCTATGTGGGCGCCGTGCTGTCCTCCCTGCTGCTGGCCGCGGGCAACGCCGCCCGCATCGGCCTGACCTTCCAGCTGGTGGCCGTAGGCATCGTGGCCTCGCTCATCGGCGTTCTGGTGGTCAAGACCGTGAAAAACGGCGACCCCCACAAGATCCTGAACATCGGCACCTATCTGGCTTCCGCCATCCTGCTGGTGGCCGCCTTCTTCCTGTGCAGGGCCGTTGACGACGGCCTGAAGCTGTTCGGCGCCATCGCCTCCGGCATCGTGGCCGGCGTGGCCATCGGCTTCATCACCGAGGTCTACACCTCTGACAAGTACAAGCACGTCAAGCACATCGCCCAGCAGAGCGAGACCGGCGCCGCCACCACCATCCTGTCCGGCTTCGCCGTGGGCCTCAAGTCCACCGGCCTGCCCATCCTGCTGATCGTGGCCGCCGTGGTGCTCAGCTCCCTGCTGGCCGGCCTGTACGGCGTGGCCCTGGCCGCTGTCGGTATGCTGGCCACCGTGGGCATCACCATTTCCGTTGACGCTTACGGCCCCGTGGCCGACAACGCGGGCGGCATCGCCGAAATGTCCGGTATGCCCCACGAGATCCGCGAGATCACCGACAGCCTGGACGCCGTGGGCAACACCACCGCCGCCATCGGCAAGGGCTTCTCCATCGGCTCCGCCGCCCTCACCGCCCTGGCTCTGTTCAACAGCTACGCCCAGGCCATCGATCTGGGCACCATCAACCTGCTGGACGCCAAGGTGGTGGCCGGCATCTTCATCGGCGGTATGCTGGTGTTCCTGTTCTGCGCCCTGACCACCGAATCCGTTTCCCGCGCGGCCCAGAAGATGATCGAGGAGGTCCGCCGCCAGTTCCGGGAGATCCCCGGCATCCTGGAGGGCAAGGCCAAGCCCGATTACGCCCGCTGCGTGGATATCTCCACCTCCGCCGCCCTGCGTGAAATGATCCTGCCCGGCGTCATCGCCATCGCGGCCCCCCTGGCCTGCGGCCTGCTGCTGGGCGCCGAAGCCCTGGCCGGCCTGCTGGTGGGCGGCACCGTTGTGGGTGTGCCCATGGCCATCATGATGTCCAACGCCGGCGGCGCCTGGGACAACGCCAAGAAGTACATCGAGGGCGGCGCCCACGGCGGCAAGGGCTCTGACGCCCACAAGGCTGCCGTCACCGGCGACACCGTGGGTGATCCCTTCAAGGATACCTCCGGCCCCGCTCTGAACATCCTCATCAAGCTGATGAGCATCGTGGCCCTGGTGTTCGTTCCCCTGTTCCTTTAATCTGCATCCTCATCGCTTTCCTGTAATATTGTGGCACGCGGCGCTCCGGGAGACCGGGGCGCTGCGTGTTTTTATTGGAACCATTCGGGACCGGGGTGCGTCCGATTTGTTTTGCAAAAGACAATTATATCATTCTTTAAGTAAAATATACTTGACATCCCCTTTTTACTGTGCTATGATCTGCGTGAAGGGAGGGATGCGATATCCGCAACCTGAAGATCAAGTTCCGCAGGATGGAGCTGAACATTTCCCAGGCGGAGCTGGCAAAAATGGCCGGGGTCACCCGGCAGACCATCGGCATGATCGAAGCGGGCACCTTCAACCCCTCGCTGAAGCTGTGCCTGTCCATCTGCTGGGCGCTGGATATGACCCTGAACGACTTATTTTGGGAGGAAAAACCAAGTGAAGAAACAGAAGAGTAATTTGGATGAGCGGCAGGAGCAGACCCTGCTGCGCATTGAACGGAACGGCTGCTGGTTCGCCTTCTGGGCCCTGCTGGCCTCGCTGTTCATCCAGCAGGCGGTCTTCGGCATGGGCGAGCTGAAGGTGGTGGCCGGAGAATGGATCATCTTTATGCTGCTGGCAGCCTATCTGGCGGCGGCCTGCATGAAAAACGGCATCTGGGACCGCCGGCTGAAGGCCGACCCCAAAACCAACCTGCTTGTGAGCCTGGCCGCGGCCATCCTCTTCGCCGCTGTGTTCGCTGTGGTGGGCTACTGCAATTACCGCAGCCTGCCGGGCGCGGCCGCCACCTTCGCGGTGCTGTTTCTGGGGCTGTTTGTGGTGCTGTTCGGGGCGCTGTCCCTGTCCGCCGTGATGTACAAAAAACGGGCCAACGCCTTGGAGGAAGCCAGCTGCGACGGGCCGGAGGAGCAGGACTGATCCCCGTCAAACCAAACAGCAGGCCGCTGCCTGTCCCCCGGGGACGGACGGCGGCCTGTTTTTGCGTGCAAAAAAGCGGCGGGCCATGCCCGCCGCCTTGAAAAACCGCGTTTTTTACTTCTGCAGCAGATCCAGCACAAAGGCCATCTGCAGCCGGATGCCCAGAGGGATGCACCGTTCGTCCACGTCGAACTGCTGGTTGTGCAGGGCGGCGGTGACGCCCTGTTCGCTGTTGCCGCAGCCCAGGTGGTAAAAGGCGCCGCCCTTTTTGGAGCCGTCGATGAAATAGGAGAAATCCTCGCCGCCCAGAGAGGGGAACTGCTTCATCAGCACGTGCTCCTTGCCCAGCAGCTCCTCGGCCCGGGCCTTCATCACGTCCACCACCTCGTCGGTGTTGATAAGGCAGGCATAGCCCCACTCCACATCCACATCGGCGGTGCAGCCGTAGCCCTGGGCGATGCACTGGGCCAGGGCGGTGATGCGCTCTTTGGCAAAGATCCGGGTCTCGGGGTCCAGGGTGCGCAGGGTGCCGGTCATCCGCACCTCGTCGGCCACGATGTTGCTCTTGGTGCCGCCGTTGATGGTGCCGATGGTGAGGACGGCGTTGTTCAGCGGGCTGATGTTGCGGCTGACAAAGGTCTGCAGGCCGGAAACGATGCCCGCGGCGGCCACGATGGCGTCCACGCCCCGCTCGGGATAAGCGCCGTGGCCGGCCTTACCCTTGACCTTGATGGTGACGGTGTCACAGGAAGCGTTGAGCTGGCCGTAACGCATCTCCACGGTACCCACATCCATATAGGGCTGGACATGGAGGCCGATGGTGTAGTCCACGTCGGGATCCTTGCAGCAGCCCTCCCGCACCATGCGGTCGCCGCCGCCCACGGTCTCCTCCGCAGGCTGGAAGAACAGCTTGACGGTGCCGGGCAGCTCCTGTCCCAGCTCCTTGCACATCCGGGCCACACCCAGCAGGATGGTGGTGTGGACGTCATGTCCGCAGGCGTGCATCACGCCGTCATTCAGGGAGCAGTAGCTGCGGGAGCGGTCCTCCTGCAGGGGCAGGGCGTCGATATCCGCCCGGATGCCCACCACGTTGCCGGGCTTTCCGCCCCGGATGATGCCCACGATGCCCGTGTCGGCGCAGGGCTTGTGCTCGATGCCCCACTTGTCCAGCAGGGCGGAGATGCGCTTCTGGGTCTCCAGCTCCTGGGTGCCCAGCTCGGGGTGCTGGTGCAGCTCCCGGCGGATGGCGATCATTTCATCGGTAATGGCTTCGATTTTCTGTTGCAGTTCCATAAAATAAGACTCCTTTAGGGAATATTATGTTAAAATATTGCGATACGTAATCACTTTGGCTTGTACGCCGTCAGCACGTCCCGCAGGATGGCCTGGTCCACCCGGTGCTCCAGCCCCTCTGTCCGGGGCAGCACCGAAAAGCCCGCCCCCTCCATGGCCTGAACCAGCTGCTGCCGGGGCGTGGTGAGGACATTATAGGCCAGGGCCGCGCCCCCGCCGGGACGCAGAACGGCAAACCAGCCGGGAGCCGCCTCCGCCGCCAGCCCGGCGGCATTGCGCCGCAGCCCGTCCCCGCCGGAGGCGCCGTGCTGCACCCCATAGGGCAGGTCGCAGGCCAGCAGGTCCACGCTGTTTTTGGGCAGAAGCTGGCCGCACAGGGCGCTGTCCGCCCGGAAAAACCGCACCGTGCGGGTGTCCTCCCGGTACCAGCCGTCCTTTTGGGCGGCGTATTCCACGGCGGTCACCTGCGCCAGGCGTTTGCCCTCCCGGGTGCGTTTTTCCTCAGATCGCTTGTGCTTACAGCGGCTGTTTTCCAGGAATTTCACGAAATACCCGGCGCCCTTGCGCACCGGCTGCTCCTGGATCTCCAGCCCCACGGCGTTCCAGCCCCGGATGGCGGCCTCGAACAGGGTGGTGCCCTGTCCGCACATGGGGTCCAGCAGGGTGGGCTTGTCCCGGAGAGACAGGCAGGCCCCCTCCGCCAGGTTGACCAGCAGCCGGGTGAACTGCTCGTTGGTCTTTCCGGGATATTTCAAAATGGTGTTCAGACTGTCGGGGAGATACCGCCATTCCGGCGGCGTCACCGGCCGCAGAAGGTCCCCTTCCGCCCGCTCAAACAGGGCGAAAAACAGCGAGGACCGGGCGCAGCGGGCCAGCGCCTCCCCCTCCAGGGGCTGTTCGCAGCAAAGGCGCAGGGCCGGCTGGCCGCCCACCTCTCCTTCTGAAACGGCGCAGCTGGGCAGCAGCAGGCAGAGCTCCGCCGCCGCCGCGGTGCGGGCGGCCTCCAGATAGACCCGGTTGTGGCCCGGGTTTGCCAGCAGCAGATACTCCGTCATCTGGCCTTGTGGTGCTGCAGCGCCAGTCCGGCTTTTTCACAGACAAAGCTGCCGAAGCCGGCGGGGTCGCCCTGGGTGAAATCCTTTTTGGGCAAAATGTGGGCCATGCGCACATCGGTGTAAAGGAAGTAGTAATCCGGGGTCTCCACCACCTTTTTCAGCTCGCTGTAGGGGATGGATTCGCTCCGGCCGGGCCAGGTGACGTCAAAGGCGGTGTCCCCGAAGCGGTAATCGATGGTCATGCGGATGTTTTCGGCGTTTTTCAGCAGCTGCCGCCGCATCCGCCACAGGCCGATGGGCTGCCCCAGCAGGCACAGCAGGCCAAAGAGGGCGGCGGCGATATACAATACCTTGGGCCCCTGCCTGACCACTGCCGCCAGGCCCCCGGCCAGGGACAGCGCGCCGATGACCAGCGCGGTGATCTTGGCGGAGGTGGTGGCCTTTCCGTCCATATGCACCCTGGCATAGACCCGGTAGGCGTCCGCGTCGTGTCGGGTGTTGACAACATACAGCATCTTCATAAAGGGCAGCCTCCCATATAAAATTCGGATTTTGTTCACACAAAGTGTTCTTCGTTTCAGTATAACATAAATGGAACACCGCAACAAGGTGATTTTTCCACAGACTCCGCTTTCTTTTGACAGCGAACTGTGCTATAGTGGATAAGAGAGCAATCAACCGAAAGGCAGGAAGATACATGGCAAGCAATCTGTTGAAAAAGCTCTTTGGCGACACCTCCGCCAAAGAGATCAAGAAAATCACCCCTCTGGTGGACCGGATCGAGGCGCTGGAGGGGGAGTATGCCGCGCTGACCGACGAGCAGCTCCAGGCAAAGACCCCCTGGTTTCAAGAGCGCCTGGCAAAGGGCGAGACCCTGGACGACCTGCTGCCCGAGGCTTTTGCCGCCATGCGCGAGGCCGACCGCCGGGTGCTGGGACAGTTCCCCTTCCGGGTCCAGCTCATCGGCGGCATCATCCTTCACCAGGGCCGCATCGCCGAAATGAAGACCGGCGAGGGCAAGACCCTGACCTCCACCCTTCCCGCCTATCTCAACGCCCTGTCGGGCAAGGGCGTCCACATCGTCACCGTCAACGACTATCTGGCCAAGTACCAGGGCGAGATGATGGGCAACGTCTACCGCTTTATGGGACTGAAATGCGGCATCATCATTCACGGCCTCACCGGCGACCAGCGGCGGGAGGCCTATGCCGCCGACGTCACCTACGGCACCAACAACGAGATGGGCTTCGACTACCTCCGGGACAACATGGCCATCTACAAGCAGGACATGGTCCAGCGGCCCTTTAACTTCGCCGTGGTGGACGAGGTGGACTCCATCCTCATCGACGAGGCCCGCACCCCCCTCATCATCTCCGGCCAGGGGGACAAGTCCACCGACCTCTACCGGCAGGCCGACCGGTTCGCCCGCACCCTGACCCCCCTGCGGATGGTGGAAGTGGACGAAAAGGAGAGCCAGGACGACATCGAGGCGGATTATCTGGTGGATGAAAAGGCCAACACCGCCACCATCACCCCCCGGGGCGTGGCCAAGGCGGAGGCCTATTTCGGCTGCGGCAACCTCACCGACCCGGAAAACAGCACCCTGATGCACCACATCAACCAGGCCATCAAGGCCCACGGCTGCATGAAGCTGGACGTGGACTATGTGGTCAAGGACGGCGAGATCGTCATCGTGGACGAGTTCACCGGCCGCCTGATGTTCGGCCGCCGGTACTCCGAGGGCCTGCACCAGGCCATCGAGGCCAAGGAGGGCGTCACCGTCAACCGGGAGAGCCGCACCCTGGCCACCATCACCTTCCAGAACTACTTCCGGATGTATCCCAAGCTGTCGGGCATGACCGGTACCGCCCTCACCGAGGAGGACGAGTTCCGCAGCACCTACAGCCTGGACGTCATCGAGATCCCCACCAATATGCCCATGATCCGCCGGGACCTGGACGACCAGATCTTCCGCACCGAGCGGGGCAAATACATGGCCATCATCCGGAAGATCAAGGAGTGCCACGCCCGGCAGCAGCCGGTGCTGGTGGGCACCATCTCCATCGAAAAGAGCGAGCTTTTGTCCTCCCTGCTGAAAAAGGAGGGCATCAAGCATCAGGTGCTCAATGCCAAGCACCATGAAAAAGAGGCCCACATCGTGGCCCAGGCCGGCCGGCCCGGCGCCATCACCATCGCCACCAACATGGCGGGCCGCGGCACCGATATCATGCTGGGCGGCAACGCAGAGTATATGGCCAAGGAGGACCTGGCAAAGGCGGGCTACAGCGACGAGGTCATCGCCGAGGCCTCCGGCTATGCCCAGACCGACGACCAGGAGATCCTGGAGGCCCGGGCGCTGTTCCGGGAAAAGCTGGCCCAGTACAAGGAGTCCATCCGGGCGGACGCCGACCTGGTGCGCAAGGCGGGCGGCCTGTGCATCATCGGCACCGAGCGGCACGAGAGCCGCCGCATCGACAACCAGCTCCGCGGCCGCGCCGGCCGTCAGGGCGACCCGGGCGAGAGCACCTTCTACCTGTCTCTGGAGGACGACCTGATGCACCGCTTCGGCGGCGACCGGGTCCAGGGCATGATGGCCTCCCTCAAGGTGCCCGAGGACGAGCCCATCAACGCCAAAATGCTCAGCGGCGCCATCGAAAACGCCCAGGCGCGGGTGGAGGGCATCCACTTCCAGTCCCGCCGGACGGTTTTGGAATACGACAACGTGATGAACCACCAGCGCGAGATCATCTACGGCCAGCGTATGCAGGTGCTGGAGGGCATGGATGTCCAGGAGCAGCTGCGGAGCATGGTGCGGTTCGAGATCGAGCGCACGGTGCTCAACGCCTCCGGCGGCCACGAAAAGCTGGAAAAGCTGGCATCGGGACAGATCGCCGGGCACTATACCGGCGTGTTCATCGCCCCCGAGGAGCGCAACGCCCTGGCGGTGCGGCTGGAGGGCATGACCGTCCAGGAGGCCACCGACTGGCTCCAGACCCGGGCCAAAAAGGTCTATGACGCCAAGGAGCAGGCCCTGGGGGCCGACATCATGCGCGAGCTGGAGCGGGTGGTGCTGCTGCGGGTGGTGGACAAAAAGTGGATGGACCACATTGATGCCATGAGCGAGCTGCGGAAGGGCATCGGCCTGAATGCCTACGCCCAGATCGACCCCCTGAAGGAGTACAAAAAGCTGGGCTTCGAGATGTTTGAGAGCATGATCGAGGAGATGAAATGCGACGCCGCCCGGCTGATCTTCATCGCCCAGGTGAACATGAAGCGGGAGCAGGTGGCAAAGGTCACCGGCACCTCCGGGGACGGCACCGTCCAGCGCAAGCCCATCGTCAAGAAAAACAAAGTGGGCCGGAACGACCCCTGCCCCTGCGGCAGCGGCAAAAAATACAAGCACTGCTGCGGAAGGTAAGCGCGCTTATCACGGCCCACAAGCGGGCTTCTGCCCGCCGCCGCGCAGTCGCGGCGTCCGATTTCCGGCAATCTATTTGCCGGAAATCTATTGGATCCCCCGGGGTCCCCGAAAAATCGGAGATTTTTGGGGGCGGGCCGGAACGACCCCTGCCCCTGCGGCAGCGGCAAAAAATACAAGCATTGCTGCGGAAGGTAAAACAAGAACAACAGCAGCCGGCGGGAGCCCGCCGGCTGCTTGTATTTTCAAGGCCCGGCCGCCGGCCCTCCGCATCCGTCACGGCTACGCCGTGCTATCTTCTTCCGAAGGGCGAAGGCTTACGGAGGAAGGGGAAATTCCCGCCTTGGCCGGGCCGGGGCACCCGCCGGTGGGGCCTTTTTGCCTGGTCTTTTGGGCAGACAGGGGTCCGGGGGCTTCCTGCCCTTATGGGGAGGGCCCCCGGCGCGCTTTGGTGACTTTCCCGCGGTGGAAAGTCACGCGGG
>JAQXOO010000024.1 GCA_029099685.1 Clostridia bacterium | reverse complement strand
ATTGAACAGAACATGGGCGTATGTGTTTTTGATTTCCTTATTGGTTGCCCACCGAGCTGTACCATGCTGACCGTCACCCACAGTCCTGGATTTGATTCCATTGAGTGTGTAGTGGTGGGAAAGGAGAGCCAGGCCACCAATCTTTTCTTTGTCATCGGACATGATCACATTCACGTAGGTTTTCTCCTTAGACAATCGACTGCTTACCGCAACTGCCATGCAGCACCCCACGCCACTGGCGAGGGAGACAACAATAAGCGCAAGGTAGCTGTCCGAGTTCACTACATTCTTTGTAATACACAGGTAGATGAAGTTGGATGCCGCCAATGCAATACCAGCCAGGATGGAGTGGTTTCGCTGAACCAAAATTGTTTTTGTTGTACTCAGTGCGTTATCTACAACTTTGGCAAAAAAGAGTACGCACATCAATATTGCGGTAGACATTGGTATCACCTCTTTCGGAGGTAGTGTCTACATTCGTGAACACTACCTCATTGTTAACAAAAAGTTCATATTTTGGGCGCAAAAAAAGGGCCGTTCTCTCGAGAAAAATCTCGAAAAAACGGCCCAAAACGATGATGTATTCGGTTCAAGTCCTGTACAACGACTGGCACTTCAGAAAAATATCTACAAATCACACTTGAAAAAATGGGGACGAAAAAACCCTGAAACCGTTGCGGTTTCAGGGTTTTTCGGTGTGATATCTATTTCAGTCACACTAGATGGTGGACGATACAGGAATCGAACCTGTTACCTCCTGTACGTCAAACAGGCGCTCTAGCCAAGTGAGCTAATCGTCCATACTCTCTCGAGTGCCTTTTCAGTATACGGGAAAGGGGACGAAAAGTCAACACTTTTTTGCGAAAAATCAAAAATTTACAAAAATTAGGCCACTACAGGATGAACTGGCCGCAGCGCAGCAGATCCGTGTAATCATCGGTCTCATAGCGCAGGGAAAGGTCGTCCGTCAGGGTGCAGCCGGGGTAGGCGCTGTGGAGAACGGCGTTTTTGTGCTCCTTATAAGAGACCTCCAGCACAAAATGCTCGGGCAGGGCGGGGCAGGCGCCGGTGAGATCCTGCTGCAGTGCCTCCCGGGCGGCCTGGCGGATGCGGTCGCAGGCCACCTTGGGATGCAGGCAGCGGATCATGGCGCCGAAGCCGTCCTTCACGGCCACGGTTTTCAGCCGGGGATGCAGCCCGCGGCTGTCCTCGGTGAGCATTTTGTCACCCGCCAGCAGCACGGTGGGCACGCCCATCCGGGCGCAGGCCCAGCTGTACAGCAGGAATTCCGAGCACACCAGGCCGTTGAGCCGCACGGAGGTGGTCAACGTGGTCTCGGTGTGGGACAGGGGATTGCCGCAGCGGCCGGCGGCGGAGTGGTAGCCGATGAACATGGCGGCGTCAAAGCTTTCGTCGCAGCCATAGGCCATGGACAGGGGGTCGCCCGTCCAGTTGCGGATGAGCTGCACGCATTCCGGCAGGCCGGTGGGGTCAATGTTGATGCCCTTGCCGTGGGCGTCCTTGACTACGATCTCGGAAGCGCCGGCGGCGATGGCGCCTTCGCAGGCGGCCCGGACCTCGTCGGTCATCTGGCGGCAGTGCTCCCTGGCCCGGACGTCGGTAAGGGTGCGGGTCTGCTCCCAGTGGGTCGTGAGGGTGGTGCCCTCGATGTCGGCGCTGATGAATACCTTCATGGGCGAGCCTCCCCTTTACAGCACGAACTGGACCGCCCGAAGCACATCCATAAAGTCGCGGGTCTCCATGACGATGGTGCGGTCCTCCGCGAGACGGAAGCCGGGGAAGAAGGAGCGGCGGACGGCGTCCCGGTGCTCCTTGAAGCTGACCTCAAATACGAATTCGCCGGGCAGGCTGATGCCGGCGGCGGACAGGTCCTCCTTCAGGGCGGACTCCGCCTGCTCCCGGATCTTCCGGCAGGCCAGGGCGGGGTTCAGACACTTGATGGAGCCGCCGAAGCCGTCCTTGACGGCCACGGTGTGCAGCTTGGGATGCAGGCCGCGGCTGTCCTCTGTGAGCATTTTGTCGCCGGACAGCAGCACGGTGGGCACGCCCCGCAGGGCGCAGGCCCAGCTGTAGAGCAGGAACTCGGAGCACACCATGCCGTTGAGGCGCACAGAGGTGGTCTTGGTGGTAAAGGTATGGGACAGGGGGTTGCCGCAGCGGCCGGCAGCGGAGTGGTAGCCGATGAACATGGCGGCGTCAAAGCTGTCATCCACGCCGTCCACCATGCCCATGGGGCTGCCGCTCCAGCCGCGGATGACCTCTACGCACTCGGGCAGCTCGCGGACGTCCAGATTGACGGCATGGTCGTGGGCGTCGTTCACCAGGATGTAGTCGGCGCCGGCGGCGATGGCGCCCTCGCAGGCGGCCTTGACCTCGGCGGTCATCTGCTTGGCGGCGGCGGCATACAGGTTGTGGCCCAGCTCGGTCTCATCCCACAGGGTGGTGAAAGTGGTGCCCTCGATATCGGCACTGATAAATACGCGCATAACAGCATCCTCCTTATGATTCGGCAAAGAATGAGAAATTTCCAATCCCATCATAGCACGGCGGGCCGCGGGAAACAACCCCCGGGAAAGCTTGCAGAATGACCAAAAATCTGCTATATAATTTGGTATAGAAATTTGGAAAAGGAGCGGAGCTTATGCAGGAGATCCAGCCCGGGCTGTGGAAGCATTTCAAGGGCAATCTTTACAGGGTGATGTATGTGGCGCTGCACAGCGAGACCGGCGAGGAGATGGTGGTCTACCAGGCCCTTTACGGCCAGCGGGGCATGTGGGTGCGGCCCGCCTCCATGTGGCTGGAGCACGTGGAGCGGGACGGTTACAGCGGGCCCCGGTTCGTCCGGCTGGGGGACTGATATGCGCTATCCCAACATCGTGCAGGCGCGCTTTGTCCGCCGTCCCAACCGCTTTGTGGCCGACTGCCTGCTGGAGGGGGCACCGGTGACCGTCCACGTGAAAAACACCGGCCGGTGCCGGGAGCTGCTGGTGCCGGACGCCGCCGTCTGGCTGACAAAAAGCGAAAACCCCGCCCGCAAGACCGCCTATGACCTGGTGGCGGTGCAGAAGGGGGCGCGGCTCATCAACATGGACGCCCAGGCCCCCAACGCCGCCTTCGGCGAATACGCCCGGGCGGGGCGGTTTCTGCCGGACACCCAAAGCGTCCGGGCCGAGGTGCGTTGCGGGGATTCCCGGTTCGACTTCGCCATGGAGGCCGGGGGCCGGACCCATTATGTGGAGGTCAAGGGCGTCACGCTGGAGGAGGACGGCGTGGTGCGCTTTCCCGACGCGCCCACCCAGCGGGGCGTCAAGCACCTGAAGGAGCTGCAGGCGGCCGCCGCCCGGGGCTGCGGAGCCCATGTGGTGTTCGTCATCCAGATGGCCGGCGCGGAGCGGTTCGAGCCCAACGACCGGACCCATCCCGCCTTCGGTCAGGCCCTGCGGCAGGCAGCGGAAAACGGCGTGCAGGTCCATGCTTTTTGGTGCCGGGTGACCCCGGACAGCATGAACATCGCGGGAGAGACGCCCATCAGGCTGTAGCCCGGCGCACGCCGCCCCTTCCCTTCATAGAATGGAAAAACGCTGAAGGGAGGCGCCTGTATGCCCATTCGTCTGATCCCCACCCATTCCGACCCGGAAAGTGATCTGGAGACCCAGCTTGCGGTGTTGGGGGCTGTGATCGTGGGCAACCTGCTGGCCGTGTCGGTGCTCCAGGGCCGGCTGCAGCTCCAGCGCCATCCCCAATGGCGGGAGGATGCATTTCCGGCCCTGACCGTGCTGCCCAGGCTGAGCGTCAGCCTGTTTCTGGGTGCGTCGCTGTATTTTTTGGCGGTGGCCTGGCGGGACGCCAGGGAAAAACCAGCCTCCACCCAGCTGCAGATGGTGCTGTGGGCCAACATTCTGGCCACCGGAGCCGTGCTGCTGAAGACCCGGGTCGCCTTTCAGGCGCCGCCGGGATCCACGGCGTCGGTGGGCGCGGTGGAGCCCTGAAGCCGGGCCAGCTCCTGCCGCAGGGCGGCCAGCTCCCGTTCCATGGCGTCCAGCCGCCGGCTGGTGTCATTGGCCTGCAGCAGCTGCCCCTGGGAGGCGTTGGTATCCAGAATCTGGCCGATGAGCTCCAGCCAGTTGCCCAGAGAGTTCTGCTGGGCATAGGTCAGCCCGCCGGTGAGCGCGAAGCCCAGCACCGTGCCCAGAGCGGTCATCAGCTCGGCGGGCAGATCGAAAAAGCGGGCGGTCAGCGACACAGAATGCCTCCCTACTTGTTATTCTTTCGCAAATGCGGTATAATCAAACCATTCGGAACATCGAAAGGAGGAGGAACCATGCGCCGTGTTCTGGCAGCCTTGCTGTGCATCTGCCTGCTGCTGCCGCTGCTTTCCGCCTCCAGTCCAAGTTATGCCGTGGACAGCTATCTCATCACCATCGCCGAGGACACCGTCCTGGAACAGGTGGGGGACAGCGAGATGGCGGTGTATATCGACGGCATCATCTATATCCCCTATACCACCATCCGTGAGATGAACAGTGTCTACGTCAACTACAACAAAACCGAGCAGCTGGTCACCGTCTTCAGCGTGGGCGCTACCATCGTGTTCGAGCTGGATACCGGCCTGACCTATGACAAGCTGCAGCAGCGGTCCATCCGGGTGTCGGCCAAGCTGCGGGACGGCGTGCCCTATCTGCCGGTGTCCATCGTGGCCGCCTGGATGGGGATGTATTTTTCCTTTACCAGCGCGGCGGACAGCGGCGTGGGCTATCCCGTGATCCGGCTGGCCAGCGGCCAGCCCGCCGCCACGGACCGCCTGGTGCTCACCCGCAACGCCAAAAAGCTGGCAGAGGTGGCCAAGGCCCGGGATAAGGCCAGCGGCATCAGCTCGCCGGAGCCCCCCGCGGTGCTGCCCCAGCGCAGCGTTGCCCTGCTGTTCACCGGCCTGCCCCGGGAGGAAGCTGAAACCGAGCTGCCCACGCTGCTGGACACGCTGGAGAGCTGCAGCCTGCAGGCGGCCTTCTTCCTCCGGGAAGAGGAGCTGCTGCCGGGCGCCGAAGCGCTGCGGGAGCTTTACAGCCGGGGATACGCCCTGGGCATCCTGCTCACCGACGGAGAGGATCCGCTGGACCAGGCACGCCGCTGCGCGGACCTGTATGCCCGGCTGCTGCGGGTTCGGGTGCGGCTGGTGTGCGCCCACGGACTGACCCTCACTCCGGAACAGAGGGACGGGCTGGAGCAGGCGGGCTTTGTGCTGTGGCAGCCCACCTATGACCCATACGCCCCCAATATCACTTCCGGAAAGCTGAACACCGCCATGCGCAAGGCGCTGCGGGCCGCCCCCGAGCAGTCCTCCCTGCGGCTGCAGGCGGACGGCGTGACCCAGGAGGCGCTGCCCCTGCTGTACAGCTATCTGGCGGCTCAGAACTTCGTGGTGGAGCCGGTGAATGAGTGGACCGTCCCCTATTGACTCAAAACCCAAGATCCGGAAGCCTCCCCCGCACGGGGGAGGTTTTTTGCACAAAAAAGGCCATTTTCCGGGAACGGGGCACTTTTGGAGAAAAATGCCCCGTCCGCCGCCGGTTGACGGAAGGCCCGGCGGTGTGCTACACTGAAACTGACCTGATGAATCTTCCTCTTTTAAGGGGGTCAATTATGGAAAATTTCACCATCAAGCTGCAGACCGACGGCAAAAAGCCCCTGTATGACCAGCTGTACCGCCACATTGTGGGAGAGATCGAGGCCGGGCGGCTGAAGGCCGGGGAAAAGCTGCCTTCCAAGCGGGCGGTCTGCGCCCACCTGCACATCAGCCAGAGCACGGTGGAGACCGCCTACGGTATGCTGGCTGCCGAGGGCTACATCCGGGCCAGACCCAAAAGCGGCTATTACGTCAGCGCCGCCCTGTACCGCCCCATGAGCCAGCAGGCCCCGCCCCAAAAGCCTGCCGCCCCCGCCCCCGGAGAGGCCGTGCGGTACGATTTTTCCACCGGTGCGGTGGACACCGGGGTGTTCCCCTATGCCTCCTGGGCGCGCCTCAGCCGGGAGGTGGTGTCCGGCAACCCCCAGCTTTTGCAGCGGGGCGAGGCCCGGGGCGACCCGGCCTTCCGCCGAGCGCTGGCGGAGTTCCTCCGGGAATACCGGGGCGTCCGCTGCGATGCCGACCAGATCGTGGTGGGGGCGGGACTGGAATACCTGCTCAATGTGCTGGTACAGGTGCTGCCGGAGAACAGCGTTTACGGTCTGGAGGACCCGGGCTATCTGGCGGCCTGGCAGGTGCTGCGCAACCACGGACGGCAGATCCGCATGATCCCTCTGGATGACAGCGGCCTGCGGGCGGACAAGCTGCGGCAGAGCGGGGCCACGGTGGCCTATGTCACCCCCTCCCACCAGTTCCCCATGGGCTGTACCATGCCGGTGGGCCGCAGGGCGGCGCTGCTGGCCTGGGCGGAGGAAGGGGAGGAGCGCTTTTTGGTGGAGGATGACTACGACAGTGAGTTCCGCTATCTGAGCCGTCCCATCCCCGCCATGCAAAGCCTGGATGATGGGGGAAAGGTGATCTATGTGGGCACCTTCTCCCGGTCCATCGCCCCCTCCATCCGCGTGGCCTATCTGGTGCTGCCCCGGCGGCTGCTGCCGGTGTATGAGCAGCGGCTGGGCTTTGCGGCCTCCACCGTGTCCCGCTTCGAGCAGCAGACGCTGGCGGCCTTTCTCAGCCGGGGGCTGTATGCCCGCCACCTGCGGCGGGCGGCCAACCTGTACCGGAAAAAGCAGCAGCTTTTGCTGGAGGAGCTGGCAAAGCTCCCCGGGGCAAGGGTGGCGGGCGCCCAGGCGGGCCTGCACTTTCTGCTGACCCTGCCGGGAAAGGACGAAGGGCGGCTGGTGGCCTGCGCCCGGGCCGCCGGGGTGCCGGTGCGGGGACTGAGCAGCTACTGCCGGGAATGCGCCTGCCCGGAGAGCACCCTGGTGCTGGGCTTCGCGGGGCTGAAGCTGGAGGAGATCCCCGACGCGGCAAAGGCCCTGCGGGAGGCCTTTGAAAAAGCATGACCGGCTCCGCGGAGGACGGAAAATCCCCGCGCCAACAGAAAAAAGCGGCTCTTTCGAGCCGCTTTTTCGCGTTTTTTATTGATCTTTCAAGGCGTCTGCCGCCAGCTCCAGGGCCTTGGCCAGCTGGGCGTCCCGGACATACATCCCCTGGCCCCGCAGGTCCAGCAGATGGTTCACCAGGCGGAGGGTCTCGCGGGAAACGCCCGCGTCCCGGGGCTGCTCAGAGAGATAGGCAGCCTCCAGCTCCCGGCAGGCGGCCAGCGTCTCCTGACCTACCTGATAGGGCTTTTCGGGCAGCGCCTCCAGCAGACCCAGAGCCGCCAGCGCCCGGTTGAGCAGTTCGCCGTTGTCCGAGCAGCTGCCGGGGGCCAGCGCCGTGGTATCCGGCACCCGAAGGGCGTCCGCCCCGGGATACAGGGTGTTGGACACCTCCACATCGGGGGCCAGGCCCACCTCGTTGTAGTCCCCCCGTTCCAGGGACAAAAGCTGCATGGTGGTCAGCACCACGGCGGAATCGTCCTCCAGCAGGATGTGCTGCTGGGCGCGGGCCTTGCCGTAGGTGGTCTGGCCGATGACGGTGGCCCGGCCGGTGTCCCGCAGGCCGGCAGTGATGATCTCGGCGGCGGAGGCGGTGTTTTCATTGGTGAGGATGAAAATGTGGGGGATGTCCGCCCCATCGCCCTCGGCGATGATATACCGGGTGGTGAGCCGCTCGCGGCCCAGGGGGTCCCGGTAAGCCGTCTGGAAAAACGGCCCTGCCTCCGGGATCAGGTCAGAGGTGATGGAAAAGGCCAGGTCCAGGCTGCCGCCGGGGTTGTTCCGCAGGTCCAGGATCAGGCAGGTGTCCCCCAGCTGCTCCATTTCCAGCAGGCCCATGCGGAACAGCCAGTAGCTGCCGTCGTCGGCGATGCGGCTCCATTTCATGTAATAGGTGCCCTGGGCGATATGGCCGCCGGAGTAGTTGCGCTGCACCAACGGCGCACGGGTCAGGGTAAAGGACAGCTCCCGGCCCTCCCGCAGCACCTTGACGGTGACGGAGGTGCCCGCCTCGCCCCGGAGCAGGTCGGAGACGTCGCCCGCCGCCAGACCCGCCAGGGAGACACCGCCGGCCTCGATGAGCACGTCGTTCATGCGGATACCCGCCGCGGCGGCGGGGCCGGTGAGGTTGACGTCCACCACCAAAGCGCCCTGGGGATGGGCCTGGATGGTGACGCCCACGCCCACATAGCTGGTCTCGGGGTCAAAGGCGGCGGAGTAGCTGCCCGCGGGCATATACCGGGTATAGGGGTCGTAGCCCGAAAGCATTTCGGCCATCAGCTTTTCATACAGCGCGGGGTCCTCCTCCAGGGCGCGGACCAGGGCGCGGCCCAGAGGATCGTCTTCGTCGAAGCTTTCCAGCCCCTCCTCGCGGATGAGGGCGTCCAGCTGCAGCAGGATCTCATACTGCTGTTCCGGAGTATAGGACACCGCCCAGGCGCCGGGCGCGGCGCACAGCAGCAGGCAGACTGCCAGCAAAAAGGCAAAAACGCGGTGTTTCATGGGATGCTCCTTTCGGAAAAGCGGGCGGACGGGCCGCCCTTGGCGGAAAAAGCGGGAAAACCCCGGAAAACGGGGCTTTCCCGAAAAAGATCACATATGGTCCGGTGCGGAAACGCCGAAGCAGGACAGGGCGTTTTCGATGACGGTGGCAGTGCAGTTGCACAGCAGGATGCGCGCCCGGCGCAGCTCGGGGGCGGCGTCCTTGATGCGGCATTCGGTGTAGAACTTGTGGAAGGCGGTGGCCACCTGGGTGGCGTAGCGGTTCAGGCGGGAGGGATCCCGCTGGACGGCGGCCAGGCGGATCTCCTCGGGCAGGCGGCTCAGGTCGCGGATCAGGTCCAGCTCGGCAGGCTCGGCCAGCAGGGACAGGTCGGCGGAGCGCACATCGGTGGAGATGCCGTCCTGGGCCAGGGCCTTCAGGATGGACTTGATGCGGGCGTGGGCGTACTGGACATAGTACACCGGATTCTCGCTGTCGGTGCGCACGGCCAGGCCCAGGTCAAACTCGATGGGAGAGGCGGCAGAGCGGGAATTGAAGAAGAAGCGGGCGGCGTCCACGCTCACCTCGTCCAGCAGGTCGTGGAGGGCGATGGCGTTGCCGGTGCGCTTGGACATACGGACGGGCTGGCCGTCCCGCATGAGCTGCACCAGCTGCATCAGCACGATCTCCAGCCGGTGGGTGCCGTCCAGGCCCAGGGCGTCCAGGGCGCATTTCAGCCGGGCCACGTGGCCGTGGTGGTCGGCGCCCCAGATGTTGATGACCCGGTCAAAGCCCCGCACCTCGAACTTGTTGCGGTGATAGGCGATGTCGGCGGCGAAGTAGGTGTAGAAGCCGTTGGCCCGGCGCAGCACATCGTCCTTCAGCTCCAGTTTTTCGATCTCCTCAGAGGTCTTGCCCTCAGCCCGGTACATTTTTTCCAGCAGCAGGGAGGTGTTCAGCCACAGGGCGCCGTCCTTTTCATACGTATAGCCGTTTTCCGTCAGCTTTTTGACGGTATCGGCCACATAGCCGGTGTTGTGCAGCTCGCTTTCAAAGAACCACACGTCGTAGTTGATGAGGTAGCGCTGCAGGTCGGCCTTCATGGCGGGGATGTTGTGCTCCAGGCCGAACCTGGCCAGGGCGTCGTGGCGCTCCTTTTCGGGACGGCTCAGGTAGCTGTCGCCGTGGAGGTCATAGAACTTCCGGGCCAGCTCCTTGATGTCGGCGCCGTGGTAGCCGTTCTCCGGGAACTCCACGGCATCCTCACCCAGGATGATCTGGCGGTAACGGGCGTCCAGAGAGGTGGCGAACTTGTCGATCTGGTTGCCCGCGTCGTTGACGTAAAACTCCCGGGTCACCTGGTTGCCCGCCCGGGACAAGACCTCCGCCAGGCAGTCGCCCAGAACGCCGCCCCGGGCGTTGCCCATGTGCATGGGGCCGGTGGGGTTGGCGGAGACGAACTCCACCATCACCTTTTCGGGCTTGTCGGCCCGGGTGCGGCCGTAGTCGGCCCCTTCCGCGGTGATGTCGGTGAGGACGTTTTCAAACCAGCCGTGGCTCAGGCGCAGGTTGAGGAAGCCGGGACCCGCGATCTCGGCGGAGGCAAAGCAGGTGCCCTCCAGCGCCATGTGGGAAACCAAGATCTCCGCCGCCTTGCGGGGCGGCATGCCCAAAAGCTTTGCGTTCTGCATGGCAAAGCCGCTGGCGTAATCGCCGTTGCGCAGATCCTTGGGGATCTCGATCTGTACCGGGCGCACCTCTGCCCGGGGCAGGTCGCCGGCCTCCGCCGCGGCGTCATAGGCCTTTCGGATCAGGCCGGCGGCCTGGGTCATTGCGGACTGGATATGATTCATTGATAAATCGCTCCTTCTTCAGCGTTTTTGATGTTTAAGATCAGATGGTTGACACCCACGGGGGTGTTTGCCACCTCCACGGTGTACTTGACGTCCAGCTCCCCGCCGTCATCGGTGAGGGTGCTGCTGATATGCTGGGTGGAGACCACGATGGACAGGTCGCCGTAGTCGGTGTGGTACAGGGACATATGGCGCTTGCCCTGCTCGAACACCAGCTCAGAGGGATACAGCCCGGTGCGCACCAGCC
Source organism: Clostridia bacterium (assembly GCA_029099685.1). Classification (GTDB taxonomy): domain Bacteria; phylum Bacillota; class Clostridia; order Oscillospirales; family Butyricicoccaceae; genus UBA4644. The sequence continues at coordinate 3,355 of JAQXOO010000024.1, read as the reverse complement.
GGACGGCGTTGGGCTTGATCCGCAGGGTGGTGCGGGTGCCCTCCAGCCCGGTGAGCTCCGTTTCCTCATAGCTGATATAGTAGCTGCCGTTTTTGCGGTAATACCGCCCCGCGGTCACCAGCGTGATGGGATCCTGGGTCTCGCCCTGGGACTGCTGCAGACCCTTGATGGAGATAATAACGTCTTTTTTCATAAAAAACAGGGGTCTCCTTTAGTGAAAATCACAAGAAACAAATGACAAATGAAATTTCAACAGTTTATACTATACCACAGAAAGTCAAAAATGCAAAAGAAAAAGAAAAGATTTGTAAAAAAGTGCAGAATTTCTGTTTTCGGCGGGGCGCGGCGTTGAGATTTTGAAAAATTTTTGCTATAATGCTATACAGAGAAAAATTGTTCAATTTCCAAGAAGCGAGGAATCAGATATGAAAATTCAGATCACGGAAACGGTGCTGCGGGACGGACAGCAGTCGCTGATGGCCACGCGGATGCCCATCGGCGATTTTCTGCCCATCCTGGAGACCATGGACAAGGCCGGGTATTACTCTCTCGAGTGCTGGGGCGGCGCCACCTTTGACAGCTGCCTGCGGTATCTGGACGAGGATCCCTGGCAGCGGCTGCGCACCATCCGCCAGCACGTGAAAAACACCAGGCTGCAGATGCTGCTGCGGGGCCAGAACCTGCTGGGCTACAAGCATTATCCCGACGATATCGTCCGGGCCTTTGTGCGCAAGAGCGTGGAGTGCGGCATCGACATCATCCGTGTGTTCGACGCCCTCAACGATCTGCGGAACATCCAGGTAGCGGTGGACGAGGGCATCAAGGCCGGCGCCCACGTATCCGGCACCCTGTGCTACACCACCAGCCCCATTCACAGCCTGGATACCTTTGTGGACCTGGGCCGGCGGCTGGAGACCATGGGCTGCCACTCCATCTGCATCAAGGATATGGCCGGCATCATGAGCCCCAAGGAGGCCTTTGACCTGGTGTCCGCCCTGAAAAAGGCGGTGAAGCTGCCCATTGTGGTCCACACCCACGGCACCACCGGCATGGGCTCCATGACGCTGCTGAAGGCCGCCGAGGCCGGGGCCGACGTCATCGACTGCGCCATCGCCTGCCTGTCCGGCGGCACCAGCCAGCCTCCCACGGAGACCATGCACTACGTGCTGGAGGAGATGGGCTGGGAGACCGGCCTGGACAAGCACGTGCTGAAGGAGATCAACGATTTCTTCAAGCCCGTGCGGGATAAATATATCAAAAACGGCACGCTGAACCCCATCGTCATGGGCACCGACCCCGACGCCCTGACCTATCAGGTGCCCGGCGGTATGCTGTCCAACCTGGTGGCGCAGCTCACTGCCCAGAACAAGCTGGACCGCTTCCAGGAGGTGCTGGAGGAGGTGCCCCGCGTCCGCAAGGACCTGGGCTATCCGCCCCTAGTGACGCCCTCCTCCCAGATGGTGGGCGTCCAGGCCACCAACAACGTGCTGGCCGGCGAGCGGTATAAGATGGTCTCCAAGGAGATCAAGGCCTATCTCCGGGGCGAGTACGGACAGGCCCCCGGCCAGGTGGACGAGGACCTGCGGAAAAAGGTGCTGGGCGACGAACAGCCGGTGACCTGCCGGTTTGCAGACCTGCTGGAGCCGGGCTTTGAACGGTACAAGGCCGAGATCGGGGACCTGGCGCAGACGGAAGAGGATGTGCTCAGCTACGCCGCCTTCCCCCAGGTGGCGGAAGCCTTCCTCCAGCGCCGGAAGGAGCGGGAGGAACGGGCCGTCCGGTATACCATTGAGGAACTGTAAGGAGGCGACGGGATGCTGACAATGAGAACGCTGGCGGTTTCGGACATGAATCTTCTGGACGCCGGCATCACCGCTTTGATGGGCTATGCCGTCGTGTTCGTGGGTCTGGTGCTGCTGATGGCTGTGGTCACGCTGCTGGGCCGGGCCATGATGGCCGGCAGGAAGGAAAAGCAGGCGGAGGCCCCCGCCGCGCCGCCGCCCCCCGCGGCTCCCGCGCCCAAGGCGCAGGAAGCAAAGGGCACCGGCGGTACCGTCCTGCTCCACGATGTGCCTGAGCGGGAGGCCGCCATGGTCATGGCGGTGGTGGCGCACCGGCTGGGCAAGCCCCTGAACCAGCTGCGATTCAAATCCATCCGGGAGGTCAAGGAAAAATGAGATATAAGGTCACTTTGAATAACAAGGTTTATGAGGTGGAGGTGGAGGAGGCCACCGCCATGCTGGTGGACGAGTACGAGGCCATGGCCCCCGTGCCCCCATCGCCCGCCGCCCCTGCCGCCGCGCCCGCACCTGCGCCTGCTGCGGCCCCCGCCCCGGCAGCGCCCGTTGCCGGGGCCGCGGGAGAACAGGTCACCGCGCCCATGCCCGGCACCATCCTGAAGGTCAGCGCCGCCCAGGGTGCCGCCGTCAAAAAGGGCGACCTGCTGGTGGTGCTGGAGGCCATGAAGATGGAAAACGAGATCCTGGCGCCCCGGGACGGCACGGTGGCCCAGGTGGCTGTGAACAAGGGCTCTACCGTGGATACCGGCGCGTTGCTGGTGGTGCTGGCATAAAAGGGGGCGGAATATGAATATTCTGGAGACCCTCCGCACCCTGCTGGAAGAATCCGGCTTCGCCGGATTCCTGGCCGCGGGCGGCTGGAAAAACCTCATCATGATCGGCGTAGCCTGCGTGCTGCTGTACCTGGGCATCGTCAAAAAGTTTGAGCCGCTGCTGCTGGTGGGCATCGCTTTCGGCTGCCTGCTGACCAACATCCCCGGCGCGGGGCTGTATCATCCCGAGCTGTGGGATGAGCTCATCGCCGGCGAGATCGGCTACGGTTCCATTCTGAAGCACGGCGGCCTGCTGGACATCCTTTACATCGGCGTCAAAACCGGCGTCTATCCCTCGCTGATCTTCATGGGCGTGGGCGCCATGACCGACTTCGGACCGCTGCTGGCCTATCCCAAGAGTATGCTGCTGGGCGCCGCGGCCCAGCTGGGCGTGTTCGTGGCCTTTTTCGGCGCGGTATGCCTGGGCTTTTCCGGGCCGGAGGCCGCGTCCATCGGCATCATCGGCGGCGCGGACGGCCCCACCGCCATTTTCTTGGCCAGCATGCTGGCGCCCCACCTGCTGGGCCCCATCGCCATCGCGGCCTATTCCTATATGGCCCTGATCCCCATGATCCAGCCGCCCATCATGCGTCTGGTCACCACCAAGGAAGAGCGCGAGACCAAGATGGAGCAGCTCCGTCCGGTTTCCAAGGCTGAAAAGATCGTTTTCCCGATCATTGTTGCGATCTTTGTTATCCTGCTCCTCCCGTCCACTGCTCCGCTGATCGGCTGCCTGATGCTGGG